>JAVRCH010000083.1:0-70642 GCA_034530795.1 Nostoc sp. DedQUE12a | reverse complement strand
TTCTTCTCTCTGTGTTCTCTGTCTTGGAAAGTTCTGATGCCTGCGGCGGGCTGCGCCAACGGAGGAAACCTCCGCTCAGACTTTCCGCTGCGCCTCTGCGGTTCGTAAAACAAGAGTTTTGCCCTTAAGTGAACCGTATTGGATTATCAGCGACTCATTGCAAAAATCATCGTCCCAGACAAGAAACTCTTGAAAAGTCAGTGGTTGTGTGACGCTTGCGTACATCGCCCTCGCTCCATTGCTGACGGGTACTTCACTCAATGCTATCAAGGCGATCGCACTGAATAATTTACGAGGCAGTGACATTAACCCACAGCATATTCCGTAAACTGCCGCATAAATGGTGGCTGAAATCCTAAAACAATATCTTCCTTTGGAACTCCAGCATTCACCAAATCTGCTGCAATATCATCTTCCGTACCATTCCATTGCAGCCAAATTTTACCACCTTTAATATCAATGTGTATGATACAACTGTGTACCCAATCCTGACCTTCCCAGCCTAAATAAACAATTTGATAATGGTCGCGTTCTGTGTCAAAAATTGTCTCAACTTCAATATTCCCATAAGCAGGTTTTTCCCTACCATACTCTGCAAGCATCTGTTGTACAATTTCACGATATCGTACTATTTTTTCCATTCAACAATCACCTCATTTTTAGCATCGTAAACAATCATTTTGTCTTGATTTTCTTCTACCATTTCACGGGGAAAATCAAGTTGAAAAAATGTTCTATAAGTTGTCAAAGTTACTGCTAAATATAAAATGCGCTCTGGATCTCGTCGCTTTAATGCACCTCTGTAGTTGATAAATTGTCCCAACGCAGTGTGAAATTCTGAAATGGCAGAGCAAAAAAAGAAGCCTGAATGATTCAGGCTTCTCGATTGAAAACTAGTAATTTAATTGCAACTACTTAATACTCACCTGACCGCCAGCTTCTTCGATGCGCTTCTTAGCATCTTCAGCAGCATCCTTAGCAATACCTTCCTTAACTGGTTTGGGTGCAGCTTCTACCAAGTCTTTAGCTTCTTTCAGACCCAGACCGGTCAATTCACGTACAATCTTCAGTACGGCAATCTTCTTATCAGCGGGAACTGATTCGAGAATCACGTCAAACTCAGTTTTTTCTTCTACTGGTTCAGCAGCAACGGCGGCTGGGCCAGGGCCGGCGATCGCCACGCCAACAGGTGCAGCAGCACTAACACCGAAAGCTTCTTCAATTTGCTTAACTAACTCAGCAGCTTCGAGCAAAGTTAGACCCTTGAGTTTTTCCAAAATTTCATCGGTTGCAGTTGACATTGATATAACTCCTGTAATTTTTGATTATTTATTTAGTCATTGGTCATTATCATGAACCACTAACTTTATTCAGCAGTAGTTTCGGTGCTACCACCTTTTTCTGCTTCGGCTACAGCCTGCAAAGCACGAGCCAGCGAACCTGGAACTTCGTTGATACCCACAGCAATTTTGCTCGCCAAAGAATTGATCGCCCCAGCAATTTGACCCATGAGTTGTTCCTTAGATGGCAAGTCACCTAAAGCCTTAACATCGTTTTCTTTGAGTAGGCGACCTTCCATCACACCGCCGCGAAGTTCTGTCTTCTTGGTGGCTTTCTGGAAGTCTTGGTAAGCCTTAATAGCAGATGAAAAATCTTCTTTGACTAGCAAAAAAGCTGAAGAACCTTTGAGCAGTTCTGATAATGGCTCCCATTTTTCCTGATCTCGAATGGCAATGCCCATCAGGGTATTTTTAGTTACCTTACAAACAGTGCCACTGGGACGCAACCGCCGCCGTAAGTCGGTAATTTCAGCAACCGTTAGCCCCTGATACTCAATTACTAGTGCCAGAGTTGACTGGCTCAAAGTTTCTTTGAGTTCAGCTACGATCTCTTGTTTATCTTCTAGCGTTCTACCCATTCCAATCTCACCTCCTCAAAACAATCAGCGATTTTCCTACTTTTGCGTTTTTCTCAACTAAATCCAAAACAACAAACCCCAGCTGACATAGCCGGGGTTGATTAGTAAGACTCCTGACGCCATAGTTATCACACCTTTATCGGTGGTAATTTTGGCAATTAGAGTTTTCACCTCGGCAGGATATTAAGCTGTTAGCACCTGCTGTCTCCGGCTTTGACTATTTAATTTAAAATTAGGAGTGAATAATCAGGAGTTAGGAATTACGAATAAAACTCATAACTCATCACTTATAACTCCTAACTCTCATCATGCTGCTTCGCTTAGTTTTAAATCTCGTAGGGCGCTGATATCAACTTTAATCGATGGCCCCATAGTAGCAGATACATAAAATGTCCGCCAATAGCGACCTTTAGCTCCTGAAGGACGGTTACGGTCAATTGTCTCTTGCAACGCCTTCAGGTTGACTAACAAATCTTCAGGCGAGAAGGTTGCCTTACCAAACATAACATGGACAATGCCAGTTCGATCGGCCCGGAATTCTAATTTACCAGCTTTGAATTCAGCGATCGCACTTGCGATGTCAAATGTCACGGTTCCACCCTTGGGTGATGGCATCAAACCACGAGGCCCAAGCAATTTACCTAACTTCGCCACCTGTGGCATGACATCGGGTGTGGCAATCAGCTTGTCAAAGTCCATCATGCCTTTTTGAATATCGTCAATTAGTTCTTCCGAACCTGCGATATCAGCACCAGCGTTTGTTGCTTCTGTTACCTTTTCACCTCTAGCAATCACCGCCACTCGGACAATTTGTCCTGTACCTTTGGGCAGTGCTACCGTTGTCCGCAACTGTTGGTCTGTATACTTCGGGTCAATTCCTAGCCGGATATGCGCTTCTGCGGCTTCGGGAAATTTAGCTGTTGCTGTTTCTTTTAACAGTGCTAAAGCATCTAGGGGTTGATAATCTCTATCTTCTACTTTTGCTTGTAGCGCCTGCAAACGACGCGATACTTTTTTTGTCATTTTTCTCTCCTGGGGTCATTCCGAAGCCTTGCCTCTCCCCCGATAAATTTTATATTTTGGAGTAAAAAGTGAGGAGTGAGGAGTGAGGAGTTAAATATCAATAACTCATAACTCATAACTCATAACTTTTTTAATCCGTTACCGTTACGCCCATATTTTTAGCGGTTCCTTCCACAATTTTCATTGCCGCATCGATGTCGTTGGCGTTGAGGTCGGGAAGTTTGGTTTGGGCTATTTCTTGCAATTGCGCTCTGGTGATTTTACCAACTTTCTTTTTGTTGGGTTCATTCGAGCCTCTTTCGATTTTCGCCGCCTTGCGAATCAGTACTGACGCTGGTGGCGTCTTGAGTACAAATGTAAAACTCCGGTCTTCAAAAACCGAAATTTCTACGGGTATCACCATTCCAGCTTGGTCTGCTGTTTTGGCGTTGTACTCTTTGCAGAACATCATGATGTTGACGCCGTGTTGACCCAAGGCGGGGCCTACTGGCGGTGCTGGGTTGGCTTTTCCAGCATTTAAGGCCAGTTTAATGACCGCCACTACTTTCTTCGCCATTTGTATTTAGCTCTGTTTCTCTACCTGATTAAATTCCAATTCTACTGGTGTATCTCTACCAAATATCGACAGCAACGCTTTAAGCTTACTTCGCTCTGGAGAGACTTCAATTACCTCGCCTTCAAAGTCCTTAAATGGGCCAGAAAGCACGATTATCTTATCACCAGTAGCCATGTCAATTTTAACGACTGGCTCTTGTTCGCTCGTCTGTTTGAAGATGCGTTCTACTTCTGAAGCACTCAGTGGTATGGGGTTGACGTGTCCGCGGCCTTTACTACTGCCACGTTTTTGTTCTGAACCAACAAAATTAATCACGTGGGATGTGTTTCGTACCACCTGCCAAGTATCATCATCCATCTTCATCCGCACCAGCACATAGCCTGGAAAAACTTTCTCTTCTGTATGCTGGCGACTACCATCTTTGCGAATTTTGACCGCTGGTGTGTGGGGAATTTCCACTTGGATAATTTTATCAGCGACATCAAAAGTTTGAATGCGCTGCTCTAAATTCGTCTTAACACGCTTTTCACAGCCTGAGGCAACTTGTACGGCATACCAACGTGCTTCTTTTGACGCTGTTTCTGCTGTTTCTGCTGTTTCCTCTGACTGCAACATTGAGTTGCGCGGTTCGTCTGTTGCAAAACTCATTAGAACACCTGTTTTGCTGCCCAAGCAAACAATCCATCGACCAAGTATATCAAAGATGCCGAGAGTGCCACCATTAACAATACGGCGGCGGATTCGCTCACTATCTGTTTGCGACTAGGCCAAACTACTTTTTCGAGTTCTTCTTTGGTTCCTTGTATGAAGTTGCCGAAGCTAAACCCGTTTGTGGTTTCTGGCAATTCTGCTTCATTTTTTTTGGCCACGACCGTTTCTCCCCCGTTTGTTACTCAATTTTGGATTTTGGATTTACCCAAATTTGGGCTAAGGACGCTCAACTTGAGATTTTGGGTTATCCATTTATCTTAGATGTTTAGATTTCTTCTCAATCCAAAATCTCAAATCTAAAATTTAGTCGTCTTGGTTTGCAGCTTCGACTCTATTTCACTTACTGAAAGCAAAACAGCTGCAAATGCAATAGCTATGCCCGAAACTATTAACACTAACTGCTATTTTAGCAGCTTGCGTAATTATTTCGGGCTTTGTTTTTTGCTCTTGAGCGCGCCCTGGAGGACTTGAACCCCCGACATCAGGTTTTGGAGACCTGCGTTCTACCAACTGAACTAAGAGCGCACAAGCTGTTTTTCATTCAGTCATTGCGCTGAACTAAATTTTAGTTTAACGCAAGATTGAGATTTTTATCATACATCAATTTCATTGAGAAAACAAGTCAGCGGCAGATGCCGCTTGAGGCTTGAGATTTCTCCCATACTTTAATAAGAGAAGAACTACAAAGGACGGTCGAAGCGTTGCTTGA
The DNA here is from genome assembly GCA_034530795.1 of Nostoc sp. DedQUE12a. Lineage (GTDB taxonomy): Bacteria > Cyanobacteriota > Cyanobacteriia > Cyanobacteriales > Nostocaceae > Nostoc. The sequence continues at coordinate 65,725 of JAVRCH010000083.1, read as the reverse complement.
TCCGGGTTGCTTTGCCGACGCGATCGCGTAGATAATACAATTTAGCACGGCGTACTTTACCGCGACGCATGACTTTGATGCTCTCAATCCGGGGAGAATGCAACAAAAAGACTCTCTCAACACCCACGCCTTGAAAGACTTTGCGGACTGTAATAGTTTCGTTGATGCCACCATTGCGCTTGGCAATCACTACTCCTTCGTAGGGTTGTACGCGGTATTTATCGCCTTCTTTGATTTTCACTCCCACTTTTACTGTATCGCCCACATATATATCGGGCAGATTTGATTTTAGTTGTTCCGCTTCAATGGAGCGGATAATCTCTTGAGCGTTCATATTCTTTCGTGTCTGCGCTTAAAAAACTCACAATCGTCAATTATAAATCGACAATCCCATTTCAGTCTAGCTGTTGGAGATTGATAATTTCACTGATACAACAGCCTCCAAAGGGAAGCTATATTGCAAAATGCTGTATCACAGGTATGAATTTATGAAATTTAGCGTCGTCATTACTACTTATAATCGTTTGGATTTGCTCAAAAGAGCAATTGATTCGGCTTGTAACCAAACAATCGAGTGTGAGGTGGTTGTTGCTGATGATTGTTCTAGTGATGACACCCAAAACTATGTCCAAAGCTTAGGCGATAAAGTTGTTTATCATCGTAATGAGGTGAACCTTGGTCATGCAGCGACGGTAAATGCTGGGGTTGCCAAAGCTACTGGCGATTGGATTAAGTTTCTCGACGATGATGACTATCTAGCTACTAATTGTATAGAAGAAATAACTAAAGCGATCGCCCTTCGTCCCGATGCTGTAATCTGCTCTTGTGTGGCGGCTCAGGTAGATGCCAATGAAGTTGAACTTTCCCGCACTCCCCAAGTTGGCCCTGGTTTAGCTTTTTATATTCCCCAAGCTGATATTCACTACGGTATGCTCTTAGAAGTTGTACCCTTTGGCACGCCTGCACAAGTAGCTTGTCAGCGCGATGCTTTTGTGCAAACTGGTGGTTGGGACTCTACACTTGATGCTAACTGTGATGATATCGATTCGTGGATTAAGGTTGCTCAATTTGGTGATGCTATTTTCTTAAATCAGTGTCTTGCTTACCGGACTATCTGGCCTGGTGCTTATAATCAAAAGTTTTCTTTATCTCGGCGGTTGGCGACAAATATTTTAATGAAGGAGAAAATTTACGCTTTAGTAAATGAAGAACATCGCGTCAAAATCCCCCGTTTTCAGGATATCAAAAATTACCTAAAGCTACATTGGAGTATAGTGGCACTCAAGCAAAAAAATATTAAAAGTTTTCTTTCAATGATTGAACCGTCTGCATTTTCTCCTCAGTCTTGGAAGTTTTTGGTAAGTGCTGCTTTATCGCGCCGCACTCAGGGAAACAATTCTCAAGTTCGTAAATTTGTGTTGATTGAATCGTAAGAATTCAGAATTCAAAAGTCAACTATTTTTTGTCAATGCGTAAGTTCTAAATTTGACTAAATAATTACAGGACTTACGCAACTGGCACAGCGCGATCGCTATTTCCTAGTATTTATGTACTATGTCTTTGATTTCTATCTTCCGTAAGGCTTGTGGCACAGTCCTAGTGAGAGCGATTTTTTAAAGAATTAAACCAAACTCAAGGAATCAGGAGTCATAGCAATTATCTATGTAGAAACTCTTGATTAAATTCCACTCTAAACTTACTATATTTTGACTATAATTAGCGACTAATATAAATAATTTCAGCCATCGAGAACCTAGTAAAATTTCCTGAATTTCATCTCCAGCAAATACAGGAATTTCCCACTCTTGAGCATCTATTATTACCCTACCAATATAAACATCAAATTCAGTTTCTCCTTGAGCAGTTCTTAATTTATTTTGGCGCAAAAAAGACCAATCAAGACTTTGGACATCTTGTTTGTTCATAGCTAAAAATTCAGTAAATCCTGTATCTAACATTGTTTCTACAGTCAAGTTGAAGTCATCCCCTCCAATTACAGCAGTTTGCAACTAAATGAGGTACACAACTAGAGAAGTCAAAGATAAAAATTTTTCTTCTCCCTCCTGCCTCCTGCCCCCTGCCTCCTGCCTCAAAACCATTCAAGTTGTACCTCATGCAAATGAAATCTGCTGTAAATCAATTTCAAAGTAAACTTGACCTTTATCTCCAAATCTCCCCTCAATCATATTCTGCCACTAACTCCGGTTTCATTAATGCCAAAAATATGATGAATCACATTAGGATATTTTTCTCTGGCCATTTTACTTGCTACCTCTTGATCCCGATCAATAAAATAATCCCCACTATCAGGTTCAATGGCAATATACCAACCATAGTATTCATCTAGTATTTCCGGTTTTAAACGCTCAAAAATCACCCAACAACGCTCGTAAAATGCCTGTCTTCTGGCTTTTTCTTGAGCTTTTTGTGCTTCTGTCCATTGAATTTCCGGAAATACTCTCCCGCGTCTGACAATTCTTTCTGGTGAAGAGTGTGTCATATTTTTGACCTCATGAAAATTTATTGTCCATATTTCATTATAAAATCCAATGGTTCCCAAATCTTACCAACGAGCGGATCGGGGAAGTATGGCTTCTGTTTCTGGTGCAGCCTATGTTGCACCTCCAGAACACGCCCATTTTCGCAGTTCTTCTAGTTCTCTAGTGTTAGCTTTAACAGGACTTACGCAACTGGCACAGCGCGATAATTTTTGGAAAGGGTATTACCCAGAGTTTACCTAATTCTTTTCTTCTTTTATCCCGATTTATTAAACCGTTACTGAATAAGTCTTTAAAGCTAAGTAGCTGAAGACATGAGCTATTGGTCAGTAGTAATTTGTGATTTTTACAAGCTACTGGCTAATTTTAAGTTGTCTTTGAAGACTCAGTAATTATGTTTATTTATACTCGGTTACTTGTCTTTATTTTTTATATATATCTCCAAAATTATGAGAATTATACATATTTTGAACCACGTTCAAGAAATAGGTAACGGTATTGTGAATGTGGCTGTGGATTTGGCTTGCTTACAGGCAAAATCTGGTAATGAGGTAGCAGTTATTTCTGGTGGTGGTGAATACGAAATATTACTAAAAAAGTTTGGTGTGAAACATTACGAACTAGACCAAACTCGCAAACCTATAAATACAATTAAAGCAGCTATTGGTTACAGAGCGATCGCAGCAAAATTCCAACCCGATATCGTTCATGCACACATGATGACGGGAGTCTTACTTGCACGCATTTTTCAAAATCGTTATGCTTTAGTTTCCACGGTACACAATGAATTTCAACGTGCTAGCCTACTGATGGGTTTAGCTGACAGGGTAATTGCTGTCAGTCAGGCTGTGCGAGATTCTATGGTACGGCGCGGTATCCCAGAAAAGAAGTTGCGGCTAGTGTGCAATGGAACGCTGGGTAGTCCCCGCACCCGACAAATACAAGATTATCAAACTTTACCATTACAACGTCCAGCGATCGCCACTGTCGCTGGCATGTATCAACGGAAGGGAATTGCTGAGTTAATCGCTGCTTTTGAGCAAATTGCCTCAGATTTTCCCCAAGCGCATCTTTATTTGGTAGGCAATGGCCCTGATAAACAGCTATTTGAAGCACAGGCAAAAGCAACTTCTGTGGCAGAACGCATTCATTTTGAAGGGTTCCAACCGGAACCCCAACGCTACCTCAAATCTTGCGATATATTTGTGCTTGCTTCTCACCGCGACCCTTGTCCTTTGGTGCTTTCAGAAGCTAGAGAAGCTGGAATTGCTATCGTTGGTACTCAAGTAGATGGAATTCCCGAAGCTTTGGATAATGGTCAAGCAGGTCTTTTGGTGCCAGCAAAAGACAGTCATGCTTTGGCTGATGTGTTAGTGGAATTACTGAGTAATACTGAGATGCTGCAAGAATGGAAAAATCGGGCAAATCAAAACCTGGAGCGGTTAAGTGTTGCCCGTGTCCATCAGGAAACATTAGCAGTATATCGTGAGTTAAAGCATTAACAGTGTAGCGATCGCTTTATTTTTAAAGCTACGCCCAAAGCGCCAAACACTAATATACCTAAAACACTAGTTGGTTCGGGAATGGCAGTGTAAGAAGCAGCCACTTTGATAGGCCCATCTTTATTTTCTTGATCTTCTGGTATCGCTGGAATGATGCCCTCACCCGGCGCTAAATTGGGCTGGGTAGAAAAGCGATTGAAAAATATGGTTCCGTCTGGGATTACACCACCACTGTAAGTAAGAATGTTGTCCTCAACGGTAACGTTTGCAAAGATATCCTTGAGTTCAGGAACACTAGAGAAACCAATTTTGCCATCTCCATCAACGTCTCCCCACTGCACCTGTTCATTATCAAATGCTGGAGTAGAATCCGGATTAGTATAGAAAAGCGTTTTTAAGTCAAAGACCAAGCTGCCTATATCATTACCAGTACCATTAAGCAAGTTATTCGCTCGATCTGGAACACCATATTCTATTATTTGCCCTGGGAGAATATCTGCTCCAAGGGTTCTTGGGGGTCTGGTTTCAAATACCTCGTCATTTATAGTGGTTACGATGGGTTCTACGAAGATGACGCCTCTTGCTGGTGTCAAAGACAAAAAACTAATTCCTGCTGCTCCTAGAATAGACAAGGCTATTTTGGTTGCTATTTTAGCCATTTTACGTCCTCTTTATATTGATTGAGAGAATGCTATGTATACCGGGTGAGTTAAATCAAACAATTAAGATTCATGCTTCAACTGCTATCTACTTGCTACTTAAATAACAGTTAATCTGCGTTTGTTTACTTATTTGATATCTACCCATAGGTTGATTTATAAAGCAATTCTTATATTGCTTTATCACTATTACTAGTAATTTCACGTAATCTTTATGAAAAATATAAGTTAGAGCTTGTATAGCAATTATGGAAAATTTGTCAATGAGTAATAATACTTATAAGTGAAACTATTACGCTTTTAAATTGCATAGTTACTCATGAGGTTCGTTGGCTACTGATTGTTAACCGTCAAAAGTCAACAACCAAGACCACAAGATGTGCTGCGTTAAATTTACAGATGTGATGCCTGCCATTCTTGAGCAGAGACAGAAGCCAGTGGTCATGGAACTGATGGTTTTGCCAGAAATAGCCCCTCAGCAGACCTTCCTTTTGAAAATGGAGTTTTTCTAATAGCCTGAGTGAAGCGATGTTCTCAGGATATACCAGGGCTTCAACACGGTTTAGCTCCATTTGCTCAAACCCAAACTTTAGCATTACTGACAGTGCCTCGTGCATATAGCCCTGTCTCCAAGCCGAGGGTGTTAGGTCATAACCAATCTCAGCCCGGTGGTTGCGATGGCTCCATTTGTGAAAACCGCAAGTGCCAATAGGTTGTCTATCAGCTTTAGTGACAAGAACCCAACGTGTATAAGTTTTATCTGTTAATTGCCCTGTAACATAAAAATTGAGGATTTCTTGAGCCTGTTCAAGGGATGTAATGGGATCTTCATCTAGAAGATATCGATTAATCTGAGGCTCTGAAAAGTGGCGATAAAAGAATTCAAAATCATTCTGTTCTAACGTTCTCAGATAGAGCCGTAAGGTTTCTAATGCTGGAAAATTAGTGTTCATAGAGCCAATGCTTTTATTTAAAGGACGCTGTTTTTAGGGTACTCCTACACTCAATACAGTTCGGATAAGCATTTTTCATCTCTGATGTGGGCTGGGAAAACGGTAAGGGGAAAAGGGAAAAAGTTTGAAATTACCCTTTTCCCTTTTCCCTTTCCCCTTTAACCGAACCGTATTGCTCCTACACTCTTTTCATATTGATTGACTAATTTTATTTTGTGCCATGAAAAATCAACTATATGATTAACTTTCATTAAAAGTAACTACATACAGCAGTTTTCTTTTGCATGAAGTACAAAGTCACTGGTTTTGAGGCAGAAGGCAGGAGGCAGAAGGCAGAAGGCAGAAGGCAGGAGGCAGAAGGCAGAAGAATAATTTGATTTGTGAATCCTTGGTTCTGTACCTCATTTAGTTGCAAACTGCTGTAATTGAAGAGTTGAACTGGTAAAAATTTAAAATACCAAATCGCAATTCAGCAAGGCCTAAAATTTAATGTGCCAACGATATTTTTTTTCGTTGGCACATTAAATTGATTTAAATTTCAATATGTAGGCGGTAAAAAATTTAGTTTTTTTGGAAAATATGTGATGCCATCTTAATGCTTATCAGTGATGGAAATAAGTTTTTTCTTAAATCCACGCAACATGATTAACATCGGCTTTGCCCAATTTCCGCCCAGCAAATCGTGGAGTAGAACATAAAAACAGGGGATGATAAACAACGTTAGCATTGTTGCGATCGCCATCCCAAAGAAAACTACAATCCCTAAAGGCTGCAAAAACTCAGAACCTTCGCCAATACCTAATGCCAAGGGAAACAGTCCCAAAATAGTGGTGACTGTAGTCATGATAATTGGACGCAAGCGTTGAGGGGCGGCTTTCATAATGGCAATTTGGCGAGTACAACCAACTTCTTCCCGAATTTGGTTCGCCAGTTCTACCATTAAAATCCCTGCATTTACCACAATTCCCACCAGCAAGACGACACCAACAATTACAGTTGCGCCAATTGCAGTTTGGGTAATGTAAAGTCCAAAAAGTCCCCCAGCTAATGCCAGTGGTACGGTGAACATAATTACCAATGGGTCAATCAGCGAATTGTATTGTACCGCCATCACAACAAAGATTAAGAACGTCGCCAACGCTCCCAAAGTTTTTAAAGCATCCTGAAGTTGCTGATTGGTTTCTTGAGCAGAACTAGGCACAATTGAGACGCCATCAGGTAAGTCTACGTCCCGAAGTATTTCATTGACTTCTGCTAAGGCTTCACCAAGACTAGCTCCCTCGCTGAGATTGCCTGCCACAATAAAAGCTTGGCGCTGATTAATCCGTTGCACCTCACCAGGCGCTTGACCTTCTTGAATGTTCGCAACATCTGAAAGGCGGATTAGTTGATTATTTTCTGTAAATAGCGGTAATTGCTCTAGCTGGGAAGGACGCTGAATAGCTTCTTTATTCAGCTGCACCCGCACATCAACTAAACGATTACCGCGTTGAATTTGCGTGGGAACTGAACCTTCAATTGCTGTTTGGACTGTTGCACCAATTTCTTGAGCGCTCAATCCTAAAGCCGAAACCCGTTCCCAGTCTGGGCGAATTTGGATTTCCGGTTGTCGGGGGTCGGCATCTGGTCGGAATGTCGCTAATTGTGCCCTTTCCTGTAATGCTTCCAATACTTGGGCGCCTGCTTGCGTTAAGCTTTCTTCATTCTCGCCTTGCAAAATCACGTCAAGATCTGAGCCTTGCACTGGAGAATTACTCAAGATTAAACCCCGCACCTGACCAGGATTGAGGCGTAGCAGAATTCCTGCTAAGTTGAGTTTGTTAAATTCCTGAGTTACTTTTTTGACGAAGGTTTCGACATCTGTACCTGGTTTTAGGTTGATAGTGCTACTGGCACGTAAAGGATTTTCCGTAGTGTTGCTGCCAAATAAATTACCACCCACGGTTGTGAAAGTAGACTCGGTTTCTGGTTGTTTGAGCAAAATGTCATCGACAATTTGCATAACTTTTTCAGAAGTTACTAAAGGTGTACCGGGAGGAAACTGCGCTCTCAAGCTAGCTTGTCCGGTACTGATGCGGGGTAAAATTTCTTGGGGAATTTGACCAAACATGAAGAAGCTACTGCCACCTAAAATTAGTAAAGCAGCAGTTACTACCAGGAGACGATAGCGTAAAACTTTGGTTAAAAAGTTACTGTATCCCCGCGTAGCATCTTCAAATCGATGATTAAACTGTCTAAGCAGCCAAAATTCACTGATGCGACTAGACCAGGAAATTCCTAAAAGTCGAGAGGACAGCATCGGCACTACTGTAATCGCAACAACTAGGGAGGCTGCAACTGCAAAGCTAATTGTCAGAATTAGTTCATTAAATAGTAGTGCTATAAAGCCGCCAATTAACAGGAATGGTACTACAGAAACTAAGTTGGCACCTGTGGCAGCAACTAAAGCAGATTCTACTTCTTGGGAAGCATTAATGGCAGTGTCAATAAAGAATTTTGAATTTCTCCTCTGTCCCTCTGCCTCCATCTCTTTCTGATTGGGAGTCATGCCTGCTCTTTCAGAGATGTTCTCTAAGATCACAACTGATGTGTCAATTGCTTGACCGACTCCTAATGTCAGACCTGCCAAACTAAAAACATTCAAAGTTAAGCCAAAGATTTTCATCAAAGCGATCGCAGCCAGAGTACATAGCGGAATCGTCAAACTGATAATTAATGTTTGCCTAAACGATCCCAAAAATAATAACACTGCTGCTGCTGCTAGCAATGCTCCAGAAATCCCCGAAAAGATGACATCATTTAAAGAATTACGGATGAACACAGATTCATCTGTGGTCGGACTCAAGGTCATGTCTGCTGGAATTAAACCTGATTGCCGTAATTGTTCAATTCGCCGCTTAACACCATTGACAACGGTAATTGTGTTGGCCTCAGGCTGCTTTTGGATTGAAACTTTCACAGCAGGTTGACGATTGAGGTAAACAAATAGTCGCTGTTCTTCTGTGTCGTCAATTACCTCCGCAAAGTCTCGCAAGTAGACACGGCGGGAAGGTGCAGGGGTAGTGGTGGAAGCAGTGGTGGAAGTAGTGGTGGAAGTATTAGTGGTACTGGGAGAAGAGGAAACTTCCAAGGAGAGGTTTTCAATTTCACTAGCATTTTGGAAGCGTCCTACAGTCCGAGTTAATGGCTCAGAATTTTGTCCCAGAATCCGACCGCCAGAAGTGTCTTGGTTACGGGCTGTTAATTCATCTAATACATCATTTAAGCCCACACCCAAAGCTTGCAATCGGTTTAAGTCAACAAGCACCCGTACTTCTTCTTGGGCACCACCAGATACATCAACTGAGGCGACTCCCGGCACAACACTGAGTTCACGTGTTAACTCTTCATCACCAAATACGCGTAAATCTTTACCTGGCAACGAAGCAGATGTCAGTGCCAATTCATAAACCGGCAATTGGGAGGGATCGACTTTAAATAAGCGTGGCTCCTCTATTGTATCTGGTAGTTGTCCTCGACCTCGGTTAAAAGCAGCAGTCGCATCGTTTAGGGCTTGGTCAATATCGCCCCCTGGCTGGAAGTATAAATCTAGGCTCACCTGTCCTTCGCGGGTGCGGGAAAAAACTTGCACTACATTCTCGGTTGCCCGTAAAGCTTCTTCTAAAGGTCTGGTGATTTCATCTACTGCTACTTCTGGGGAAATACCGGGGGCTTCTAGCCGAACGCCAATTCGTGGATAGGTAATTGCCGGTAAGAGATCGACTTGGATAGTTGTGAGAAAAAATATCCCAATGACAATTACTGCCACGGTGAGCATGAGTGTACCAATGTGTTGGCGGATAGCGATCGTACTCAGACTAAATCCGCTATTGCCATTATTATTTGCTTGTTGCATGATACTAAGTGCTAAGTCCTAAGTGCTGACTACTAAGTACTTTTTTCATCGGTATGGTGGTTATTGCTCACCCTACTATTGTTTTTCTGAAAGAATTGAGAGACTTACAGCATCACCTTCTTTTAAGGGCTTACCACTACGAACAACATAGCGTTCCCCCGGTTGCAAGCCAGACAAAATCTCCACTTTGCCATCAGCTCTTTTCCCTAAGGTGACAGCACGCGCCGCTACTTTTGCTTTGCCTTGTGCATCACTGACAACAAATAAGGTTCCAGTTTTGTTTTGTGTGTCTGCTCTATTGCTTTTCTGCTGAAGAGCTTGTTTTTGAATAGCTGTTTGCGGCACGACTACCCGTTGCGCTGTTTGGCTTTCAAAATTGACTCGCGCCAATAGTCCGCTGCCAATTTTCCCATCACTGTTGGGAATTACTACTTCTACAGGAATCAAACGAGCTGTGGCATCAGCAGCTGGAGAAATCCGCGTCACTCTACCAATTAATGTTTCATTGGGAAAAGCATCTAAACGGACTTTTACAGATTGTCCAACCTGAATTTGTGCTAGTTCTAATTCGGAAACTTGGACAACGACTTTCACACGGTTAAAGTCGCCAATTTTTAAGACTTCACTACCTGCTTGCAAAAGATTGCCTGGTTCTGTGACTTTTTCTGTAACTACTCCAGTGATGGGGGATGTCAGCCGAGCGTAAGATCTGCGTTCTTTGGCTTCTGCAACCAAAGCCTGTTGGGCTAACACTCTGCCTTGGGCAGCGGCGACGGCTTGCTGTTCTGTACGGACTTGCTCTTGAGCCGCCCGCAATGCTTGGGCAGCTGTTTGTGCCTGGGTACGCGCTTGTTCGGCAGTTTGTTGAGCGATCGCTCCAGCTTGGAATAGTTTCTGTTGCCGTTGCGAGTCTGCCTGAGCTTGCACTACTTCTAGCCTCGCTCGTTCCACGTCAGCACGGGCATTACTTACTTGGGTAGTTGCCCTGACTACTTCTGATCTCAGGGCTGCAAGTTCGGCTTCTGCTTGTTTGTAGGCTGTTAGTAACAGGGCATCATCTAATTGCCCCACAGTCTGGCCTTGGTTAACTGTATCCCCCACATCTAGGTTCAAAGCTAACAATCGTGCTTCAACCTGCGATCGCAGTGACACTATCCGAAAGGGTGTTGTGTTACCTGTATATTCTGGTTGTGTTTGCAGCACCTCTGTTCGAGCGATCGCCATATCTACAGGTGTTGCACCACCCCTTGCCCGTCCACCAGGACTCTGAGATTGTGCCTTTGCTGATTCCTTAGGTAGCGACCCACAGCTCGCTGTTAGTAGGCCTATACCAACTAAACAGGGTATCAATAAACTCCTCAAAGAAGTGGAGGCAAAAAAATTTTCCCTTTTCCCACTTTTTGCATTACTGCTTTTTGCCAGAAGTTTGTTTTTGACATCTGCGTTGGCACAGCCAGCCGCAGGCATCGCTACCTGAGTTTTCGCAACTGAATGTAACTTGATATTAATTAGCTGGTTATTGGTTACGGAATCTGTCATTTTCACCTGTTTGTGCGGCTTATTTATGTCCAAAATCATCTAGTTTTCTCCTATGGGGGAGCCTTTGGGATTAAACAGCCGTGTTTTCCCAAGTAATTCTGAGAGATATTTTCAATAAAAAACGGCGAGAATGACTAAGCTCTCTAACAAAAAGTTTCTAAACACAGAAACTTTCTGTTTTCCCATAAAAATTCCACAATTCTCACCACGCTACTTCTTATGCAGAGGTAGACAATCTTCTTGCAGCTAATCAATTATAAACTTAGTATAAATAGTTTTCAGTTTTCTGTAATCTACCCATAGGAGAAAACTGGCTTGAACCGAAGATATGAAACTTTTTTCCCATGTTTAAATATGGGTGGTATTAAAAGATTTGCTTGTTTTTAAATCATAACTCTATTCAACTAAAAATACTAGTATTTACCGTAGTTTGTCAACTGAATTCAAAAGGTAAATATTTATTAGTTGGGCATTGGGCATTGAGCACTTGTACTGAGCGCAGCCGAAGTATGGGCATTGGGCATTGGGCATTGGGCATGGGAAAAGAGGAGGCAGGGGCATCAGGGTATAGAGATATCTACATCGATATTGGTCGAAGTAGTATTTTCAAGTTAGGAGGCAGTCCCGATGAAAAAAATTTCACCGCCATGCATGAAAATGTGATGTGAGACGGATATATATAGATACTCATCGAAGGAGCATTTTCAAGCTAGAAGTCAGAATTTATTTAATGCAAGAATTTTGCGGAAAGTCTGAGCGAAGGAAACCTCCGAGCAGAACTTTCCAAGAGGGAATGCGTGAATTTTGAATTCATTTGTTTCCCTCATCTCCCCACTCCGATACGGTTATTGAGCTAGCTAACATAAATTTTTATAAAAATTTTTCAACCTTTCCCCCAGAAGGTTGACTATTGTGTCATCATAGGGAGTGAAATGAGAATTAATTCGGCGACAGTGTTTGTTCTTAGTATTGACAGGCTTTTTCCTTGTGGTATTACAGACTTCTCTCCGAAATCTAAATCTCTGCATACTTTATGATTTTGGAGATATTTCATGTCAATTTACGTAGGTAACCTCTCTTATGAAGTTACACAAGAAGCTCTGAGTGCTGTTTTTGCAGAATATGGTTCTGTAAAGCGCGTTCAGTTGCCTACAGACCGTGAAACAGGTCGCTTACGTGGCTTTGGTTTTGTGGAAATGAGTTCAGATGCTGAAGAAGCAGCTGCCATTGAAGCTCTTGACGGTGCTGAATGGCTGGGCCGTGACTTGAAAGTTAATAAAGCCAAGCCCAGAGAAGATAGAGGTGGCTCCTTCGGTGGTGGTAACCGTGGCGGTGGTGGCTACAACCGTAACCGTTACTAAATTAATTTAGACACCAGTAAATTAATTTACTCTGGAAAAAGCTCAGGCAGCAATGCTTGAGCTTTTTCTATGGAAAACAAAGTCAGACAATTTTCGATGAAAAGATTTTGGATTTCGTATTAGGGCTAAGCCAAGCATTAAACCCGTACACAAAAAATTTTCCAGTCTCTTGCCTATTGCCTATTGCCTGTTCCCTGATATAACTCTTTTACCAAAGATGATATGACAAGTCTGTTGCTCAATTAGAAATCTCGTGGCACGTCAAGCAAAAGGTAAAAAATCATTAAATACTAGGCAGGTTCGAGATGCTGAGGCAACTCAAGCTGTGATTTTAGCAGCAGCCCAAGAAGAGTTTGCCAAGCATGGCCTAACCGCAGCCAGAACCGAAGCAATTGCTGCGAAAACAGGCGTGGCAAAGTCAATGATTTATTACTACTTTCAGGACAAAGAAGGATTATATCAGGCTGTCTTAGAGCGATCGCACTCAGACCTTTTGCAAACTACTCAACAATTAGATTTAGACGATCTTTCTCCGGAAGTTGCCTTAGAGACATTTCTGGTAGCATTGCTCAATTGTGTATCGCGCAATCCTAATTTACCGTTGATTATGTTTCACGAAGCAGTGCAAAATCAAGGGCAATATTACAAACACAGTAGTTCTTTGAGTATTGACAAAATATTGGTCAAAATTTTAGAGCGAGGAGTCGCCACAGGTACGTTTCGCAAACTCGATCCCTTGCAGTCAGCGATTAATATTATGGGAACTTGTTTGTTTTACTTTGTTGGCATTGGAAATGCTCAGCATTATCCTCAAGATAGAGGACTTTTGAGTGCAGTAATGTTAGAACAGCACTCTCAAGAGGCGATCGCATTAATTTTAGCTGGTGTTAAAAACACTCAATAATTATTAAGCAACCACTTGCCACCAACCAAAAGCAGGGCCGATAAAACGAATGGTTAGCCATGCTGCAACCATCAAACCAATACCTATCCAAGCACCGCGAGTAGTCCAAGCAACAAATAATTCCGCTTGGCTTTTTGTGATGGGAACCCAAGACAAGACGCGACTTTCTTGACCGTATGCTTCCCCTAGTGCGGTTTTCCGACGTTTTGCTTCACCCATAATTAGCAATTGAAATCAACTTTGGCTCTAACTTTATCTTGCCAGGAATTGTGGTTATAGACAATTAATATTGGGCATGGGGATGAGGGAGATGAGGGAGTCAGAAAGTGAGGGATAAGAATTAATAACCCATGCCCAATGCCCTTATGCAGAATTTTCCTCATCTGTATTAGAAAACAGACTGGGATCGAGATAGTTAATGCGTGCTAAAGGACTTAAGGCAGCAAGGATTTGGGCGCCGTAGCTGCGGTTAACTACACGACTATCAAGTAAAGCTACAATACCTTGACTTTCTCGCACTGGAGCGATCGCTCGTTGTAGTTCATTCAAGGCGGTTGGCAATAAGTATAAACGGAACCAATCTTGATGCGATCGCTTATAACGAGCTACCCTACCAGCTACTAGAGGATTTTCCAAAGATGGTAGCGGTAAAGTCGCAATAATTAACAGCTGGGGTGCAGGCAAGACTCGCTGATGTTCTCGCCAAAATTCCCAACCGCTCACCAAAATACCATTTTCATCTAAACAAGTTTTTTCTACCTGTACCCGCGAACCAAATTCTGAGGCCAAAATTGTCCCGACTTGGGACTTGAGTGGGACATCGCCCACCAAAATCGCCGTTAATCCTGGTGCTGTAGCACTTAGACAAACCAGCGTGCGGACTTTGTGAATAAACGCCGCTTGAAATTCTGGTGTATTAGGTAAGGGTAACTTATAGGGTACATACAGTTGAATTGCTTCGGCTTGACTTTCAGAAGAAAATTTCAGGCAAGTTACATCTTCCAAACCCAAACGCTCGCGGAAAAGCGGAGCCTCTGTTTCTGGTTCTATAGCACTGCCAATTAAAACTACTGGTTGTCGCTGCCAAATAGGGGAAAGTATTTTCCCTAATTCCATTGGGGCGTAGTGTAAAGAAAATAAACCTTGGCGACGGGCAATAGTCGTCCAGAAGAGTGCAGGGGGGTCAGGGGAAGCAGAAGGGGAAAGGCTTTCGTCGAGGGCTTGAAACTGTTGCCAGAAATGTTTCCAATTATCAGGGAGATTACTTAGGTCTAAAGTAGAATAAAGACGGTTTAAAATGTCTATTTCTAGTCCAGAGATGAGATAGCACTCATAGGGATTAGCAGGATGCTGAAAAAGTTCGTGTGTCAGTTGTATCCTTGCTTCGCGAATTGCTTCAGCTTGGTTTGGGCAAGCTAACATGAGTTGATCCCAATCATGGGGTTGAATTTCTTGGGCGAGCTGATGACGCACCCAATCTTCGAGATCGTCTACACCATCAATAATTGTAGGAATACCTGGGGGAAAGCGATCGCCATGAGCCAACTGTTCTTTTAACCAAGCTTCTGGGGAGGTCAACAGTAGCCCTTGGAACTGGGCATCAGGCCATGCGTCACCTGTCCTAATCGGTTTGTTGGCTGGTAGCCACTGCTGTAAACGGGGAATTTCCACCCGCAACAGAAGTTGTTGCACTGCTTCTTGAGCAACAATAATTACAGGGCCATGCCACATCAGGGCTGATGCTACGAAACTGGTACGATATCGTCCTTGATAGCCACAAACAGCCCCCACTTGAATGAGGGCGCTACGTTCAAGGCGCAAGGCGCGTGCTACCAACCGTGCCATCGTCAAATGATGGGGCCAGGAAGGGAACCCCGCCTGCGATCGCAAAAAGTTATGTAGTGACAAATGAACTTCTGCCTCAATCACACGCTTTTAATCCCATAACAAAGTGACTTTTACGAATAAAGCCCCATTTCTATTATGTTGTCCTTTGTCATTTATCATTTGTCATTTGTCTTCTCTTACAAAGTTCAGGCAGTCCGGTGGCGGGGTTCCCCCGCTTAAAGGAACTGCCGTTGAGCCACTGCATTCCACGGATCTTTGAGCTTGTTCGCCCTGAGCGTTACCGTAGGATAGCAACTGGCGTCTGAATATAAGTAAGCCTTAGCTTTTAACTTTGGGCTTTGTCATTTGTTCTTTGTCTAAAACTAATGACTAATGACCAATGACCAATGACCAATGACTAATGACCAATCACCAATTACCTAATTATGCCAACCTACACAGGAATTTCCAGCGAAGCCTTCAGGCATCCCCTGGATAGCCAAGCTGAGCAAGCTTTACGTAATTTACCGGGATTTGATTTTTTAGCCCGTAAATTTGTGGAATTTTTCGCTGAACGCCCTCAGTTAGTTTATTTAATGGGCAACACCATCCAAGTCGGGCCGCGCCAATATTCCACCATCTACCAGATTTTTCGGGAATGTGTGCGAGATTTGGACATTTATCCAGAACCCGCACTGTTTGTTGAGCAAAATTCCCAAGCTAATAGCTACGCACTTGGACAAGAGCATCCTTACATAGTCATAAATACAGGTACATTAGACTTACTAAACGAAGTCGAAATTAGGGCGGTGCTAGCCCATGAACTGGGGCACATTAAATGTGGTCATACTATTTTAATTCAAATGGCGATATGGGCGAGGAGTGTCGCTTCTAGAGTTGGGGAATTAACCTTTGGCATTGGTGATTTCGTTAGTCAAGGTTTGTTGCTGGCTTTTTACGAATGGCGACGCAAAGCCGAGCTATCATCAGATCGCGCCGCTTTATTAGTTATAGATGACTTAAATCCTGTAATGACTTCGATGATGAAAGTCACGGGCGGTAGTATCAAATATGCCAATGAATGCAGTTTACAAGAATTTATTAAGCAGTCTGAAAATTATCAAGCACTAGATGAAGATGGACTCAACCAAGTGTATAAATTCTTAATGTACACTGGGTTTCAAGGTGGAATGCCAACTCATCCTTTTCCTGTGGAGCGCTTGCACTACTTACAGCAGTGGGCGGTATCAGAAGAATATCAGCAAATTCGCCGAGGAAACTACCAGCGATCGCCCGCCTCAGGAGCCGTAAATGTTCCCGCAGATTCTTCCGAAAATGAAAAAGAAGCTTTGCGTCGCAAAATTGAAGAATTACAACGGGAAATTAACAGAATGAAAAGGCCTGATAATACGTAAGAGGGATTGGGGACTAGGGACTGGGGACTGGGGAGATGGGGGAGTGTGGGGAGTGTGGGGAGTGTGGAGAGTGTGGGGGGAAAGATTTCTTCCCCATCCTCCCACACCTCCCACACCTCCCCATTCCAATGCCCAATGCCCAATGCCCCAATCCCCATGCCCATATCCGAGTATTAAATTAAGCATTTTTCAATATGGCAATTCACTTGACAAAACGGCTTTTTGTGTTACCTAATATCCTTGCTTTTATTCTATTCATGCAGGGAATTGCCTTAGCTGCACCCGTTCAACTGAATACTTATAGTATTATTGTCGCCAAAACTACTAAAGCTGCCAGGGATTCTACCTCTATTTCAGAGATTAACCTAACTCCCCAACAACGCCAACAACTCCAGGGTATACGTCAGAGAAGAAACAAAGAAATTCATGCAGTGTTAAACTCATCTCAGCGTGCCCAACTTGCTCGCAATCTCCGCGCTGGTAACGATATCGATGGAGCTTTAAAAAAACTCAATTTACAACCAGAACAGCAAGAATTAGTGGACGCAATACTAAAATTTACTAACTTGAAAATGAAGGCGATTTTATCTCGCTATTCGCTACAACTAGGTCAAAAATAAAGGTTTGAGTTGTAGAGTAAAATGTTGGCGATCGCCAACATTTATGGAAACAGTTGACTAATCTGAATTTCAATTTCTGGAAATGCAATCAACGATAACGTTGCATCTTCTGGCAAAATAAATTCTAGATTGTAGCCTTCTAAGCCAGGTTCCCGGAAAACATAAACCTGACGCTGATTCACATCTAAAATCCAGTAGTCAGCAATTCCGGCTTTAGCATAAAGAGGCGCTTTTTGTTTGCGATCTGTTTCTAATGTTGTATCCGCCACCTCAATGACTAAAAAGATTTCATTTGGTGCAGGATGATGATTAATATACTTTCGCGCATCAATTCGGACAACAGCAATGTCTGGTTCAGGTTCCGAATATTGGGTTAATTGAATAGGATCTTGTACGCGAACTAGGGCGACTTCTGCTAGCAGCCGCTTGAGATAATCAGATGCACATAGGGTTGTCGCAGCGTGTGGCGGATTTTTGGCACTCATGGGGATAACTTGCCCTTCTATCAGTTCCACCCGTTCATCGGCTGCGATAATACCCGTCTCAAGCATTCGGTGATATTCATCTATATTCCACAAGCGGACTCTAGTTTGTGTCATTGTATTTGGTTTGGCGATACCTACGGTGGGCTACGCCTACGCACATGAGTTTTAGGCGATTATCTCTCACTGCCAACTTTTGCAGCATCTATAATTAATCTTGCCCTCTTTAGTTCGTTACCATGTCGGAAGAAGATCTCCGTGCCGCAAGGCTGGAAAAAGTAGACCAGCTCAAGCAGTTAGGCACTAATCCCTACGCCTATCGTTGGGAATCCACCCATCACGCAGCGCAGTTGCAAGAACAATTTGCCGATTTAGCCAGCGGCGAAGAAGTTGATTTAGAAGTTGCCATAGCCGGACGCATTATGGCGCGTCGCGTCTTCGGTAAATTGGCTTTCTTCACCTTACAAGATGAAACCGGCACGATTCAGCTCTATTTAGAGAAAAATCGCATCCAAGAAGGCATGGCAGATATTGATGCCGATGCATTCAATCACTTGAAACAGCTCACAGATGCAGGTGACATCCTGGGAGCCAAAGGTACTATCAAACGGACTGAAAAGGGCGAGTTATCTGTCTACGTCAAACAATACACCATCCTGACTAAATCGCTGTTGCCTCTACCCGACAAGTGGCATGGATTGACGGATGTTGCCAAGCGCTACCGTCAGCGCTACGTTGACTTGATTGTTAACCCGGAAGTGCGGCAAACTTTCCGCCGTCGTGCCCAAATCACTGCCGGTATTCGTCGCTACTTGGAACAGCGGGATTTTCTAGAAATTGAAACGCCTGTTTTACAAAGTGAAGCTGGGGGTGCAGATGCACGTCCGTTTATCACTTACCACAACACTTTAGAAATGGAGTTGTATCTGCGAATTGCCACAGAACTCCATCTGAAGCGATTAATTGTTGGTGGTTTTGAAAAGGTGTTTGAATTAGGGCGAATTTTCCGTAATGAGGGAATTTCGACTCGACACAATCCCGAATTTACAACTATTGAAATCTACCAAGCATACGCCGACTACAACGATATGATGGCGCTAACAGAAGGGATTATTACCACTGTTGCCCAAGAGGTACTCGGCACGCTGCAAATTACGTACCAAGGCGAATCTATAGATTTAACACCGCCTTGGCGTCGGGTGACAATGCACGATTTAGTTAAAGAGGTTACAGGGTTAGATTTCAATTCTTTCCAAAGTTTAGAAGAAGCAAAAACAGCAAGTAAAAATGCTGGAATTCCTGATGTAGATGAAGCCCAATCAATTGGTAAGTTACTAAATTTGGCTTTTGAAGAGAAAGTAGAGGCCAATTTAATTCAGCCTACCTTTGTAATTGATTATCCAGTAGAAATTTCGCCCTTAGCAAAACCCCACCGTTCTCAACCTGGTTTGGTGGAAAGATTTGAGTTATTCATCGTAGGGCGAGAAACTGGTAATAGCTTCTCAGAACTTACCGATCCCATCGACCAAAGAGAACGTTTAGAAGCGCAATCTGCTAGAAAAGCCGCTGGTGATTTAGAGGCACATGGTGTAGACGAAGACTTTTTGGCAGCTTTGGAATATGGTATGCCGCCTACTGGTGGTTTAGGAATTGGAATCGATCGCTTAGTAATGTTACTAACTGATTCTCCCAGTATTAGAGATGTAATTGCCTTCCCCCTACTCAAGCCTGAAGGCAGCGTTATTAAGCAATTTACCCACGATGAAAAAACTCAAACACTAACTATTGAATTTGATAGCGGAAGTGTTTACGAGTATTTCAAAGTCCCTCCTGATGTCAAAGAAGGCTTAGATAATGCACCATCCAAAGGTCAATATTTTAACAAGTTTATTAAGGGGAAATTTAAGTTTGAACAACTGAGTTGAGACAGTAAGTACCATTCAACATTAGGGTGCGTTAGGCTAAAGCCTAACGCACCATTTTTATGACTATTTCTTTTCTTACCTAACTTGCACTTACTTTTACTATATGATATTCCTTACAAAGAATAATATGATTGACATTCTTTATAAAGAATATTATGCTGTGAGGTAGGAAGTGACTTGGACTTGGGAACTTTATCAAGATGTCAATGGGGAAATCCCCAAAGACTTGCTTGCTTTTTTCATCAGGATGATTCCGGAAGACGAGCAACCAGAAAATCCACCAAAACCATTACTGAGTGCTTCCGAAACCAGGCGTCTGCAAGTTAATCTTGGCTACCTGTGTAACAAAGGACTCGCATCACTTACCAGCGACATCTTTGAGAAGCTGGAAGACGATCTGTATGAGTTACGTATGACCAAGAGCGAACATAATCCACGGTTTATCTTAACGGCTGCTACTCCTCAGCGTTTCGTGGTGCTGTACGCCTTTATGAAAAAGTATGACGACGCTATCAAAGATAGAGACAAAGAACCTGCAAGAGTGAGATTACGTGAATTGCAGCAGAGGAATGATGAAAAAGCCTAATTTTCAAGCTTGGTTGCAGCAAAAAGTAAGCGATGACCCAGAGGTGATTTTGGCGGGTAAGTTAGAGTACCTGCGCCTTTATCTTACCGATGCCATGCGGGAAATACGCAATAAAGCAGGATTGACTCAGGCACAGCTAGCAGAAAAGCTGGGAGTGAAGCAAGCAGCGGTGTCTAAATTGGAGTCGGCGTTAAAAGAGCATGAATTGGAATCAGTGTTGCACTATTTACACGCGTTGGGCGCAGATTTGCTGGTAGCCGTCAAACAAGGGGATGATTTATATCAAGCCAGCGATAACGAAGGTGTATTGCTAGTAGATGTACCAGATGTAGTTTTCCAAAAGGCATTGGCGGCAAACATGAGCGTGCGAGAATATGTACGTGTAGCCGTTGAGAAGTTTTCTACTGAAGATGATGGACTGAGAACAGCTTTGGTAAAATTGCTAGAAAGTGACGATGCAGTAGCAGTGAAAGTGAGAGAACGTTTAGGTTCAAGGACAATTCAAGAAGTTGCGGCTGAGTTGGAAAAATGTTTAAGTCTATCTGAAGAAGAAGATAAGCTTTTTTCTGTGAAAAATCTTTTGGCTGGTAATTTGACAGGTGGAGAAAGTAATCGCGGAAATAGTGATGAAATTGATGAAATTGAGTTGTTGGATTTAGCTGAAGAATTGCTGGAGAGATTGGCAGATATTTAGGCTGGCACAGACTATAGTCTAGCTTGGTGGTATATCTCCAATCTCAAGACGGGGAATTTTACACCTATCACTTAGACTGATAAAATAATCTTAAAAATTCCAGCGACTAACTCCAGTTTTGAGGTCGATCGTTATTTGCAAGCCCAAGAAATTAAACAACAATTAAGATTACTCATACAGGAAGCATCTGCTATAGATCCTGATTTAGCGAAAAGGTTAGAAGAGATAAATCGCTGGGTGAAAGATATCAAACCGGGTTCTTTGACTGCTAAAAAATTTGTCATCCTGTTTTTGCAACAAATACTCCAAGATGCTGAAGTTTGGCTGAGACTTAAATCATTACCTTCTTCAGAAGAGCAGCAATCAGCTTTAACAGTGCTGAATCCAACTTTAAAATATTGGTATGGGTACTTATTTCCTAAATGGTTGAGTGAAAACGACCCTAAATTTTATATCTGGAGACGGAAACTGATGGCGGGAGAGTTCTATCAGGATGATGCCAAATTAATTAACTATATTGCTAATAATATTAAAAATTGTGGCGGGACAATTGTACAACGCTATATTGCAGACCTGTCTATGGCAACTGATATAATTGTTAGCAGTACGCAAGAGAGTCCACTATGTATTCAACTTACTAGCGTCTCAGAGGAGTTTTCTCAAGATAAGTTTAATGAATGGGAAAATACCCTAATTTTTTGGGCAATAGATAGAGGATTATTTTTAAGTTACAATCCCGGTACAACTGATTTTGTGAATCAGATAGTCAACATATTATTATCTAACAGCGATAATCTCAGTATAGGTAGTTATTTAAAATTTAATTTATAGTTTTCGGTCACTTTCATTTACTGGATTTATATAGCTACGTTATTACTTAACAAAGTGAGTCCTTATGGTTCAGGAAAAACAATCTGACCGTCAACAGAGACTAGACAACTTTTTACAAGCTGTAGAAGCTGCTCAAAAAGTGCAGGATGACATCATGAAATATGGGCTTGAAGCCGCCCATTTATATTGTGATGATGTTGATGAAGATTGGCTAGAAACATGGGGAGAAGACGAAGATGGGCAGCAAAGTTTTGTAGAATTAGTAACTAATTTCCTGCAAAGTGATGACTTGGTAGCGGTAAAGGTTAGAAAGCAGCTAAAAGATAAATCGCTCCAAGAGATTGCTGTTGAGTTGGAACAATGTCTGAGTTTATCTGAAGATGAAGACCGGATTTTTGCTGTCACAAATGTATTAGCGGGTAGTGTGGGCATTGCAGAAAGTAATCGCGGAAATAGTGATGAAATTGATGAAACTGAGTTGTTGGATTTAGCTAAAGAATTGCTAGACAATTTGGCGGAAATTTGTGGCAAGCATAACTAGAGATTAAGTAAATAAAAATGGGAAAAAGATTCGGTAATTCCAAATCTAAAAAAGTTAAACATAACCGCAATACTGAATTTTATTTTTTTCTAAAAGAAGCATCAGATATAAGCTATAAAAGTATAAAGAATGGTAGATATGAGATTGCATATTCATTTATAGAAGCAAATCTAGATAAATTAAATTCTGAATTTTTTAATTGGCTTAAGACAAGAATACCAGATACTCTGTCTAAAATTAATTTTAAAAAAGGACTGTTGTTAGTAAGAGGAGTTTGCTGCTTTAGTGAGATTATTTACTACTTTCCTTTAGGTAATAAAGCACTAAATTTAGAAATTTCTGTAAATGGATGGGAAATTTGTACTGAATTTATAAGTAAGAAAAAAGTTAAGTGGGCAAAATTATTATGGGCAGAAATACAATGCAATCTTAGTTTAGCCAATAGTAGCCGAATATACGGATATAAACACGAGAATATAGAAAAAGCAATATCAGCTTGCCATGAAGCTTTAGAAATAATCAAGCGTGAAGATATGCCCGAAATGTGGGCATCAATCAAAAATAATTTGGCACGGGCTTACATTTCCCGTATTTATGGAGAGAAAGCTGATAACTTAGAACAGGCAATTAGTCTTTTAAAGGCTGCTTTACCAATTCACACCCGCGAATTATTTCCTAAAGACTGGGCAAAGCTACAACACAATTTGGGAGAAGCTTATTTTCAAAGGGTTAAGGGTGATAAAGCAGAAAATTTAGACCAGGCTTTAGTGTATCTTAGTTCAGCGTTAGAAGTTAACACAAAAGAGTCTTTTCCAACATTATGGGCTAATAGTCTCAATACTCTAGGTGCTATATTTGTTGAACGAATTCATGGCGATCGCGCAGAGAACTTGGAAATGGCGATCGCTTGCTTTCAAGCATCATTGCAAGTCCGCACCCGTGAGGCTTTACCTGATGATTGGGCACAGACAAAAATGAATCTAGCGAATGCCTATCGTGAGAGAATTCAGGATAATCAAATTGTCAATTTGGAAACTGGTATTCAAACTTATACAGATGCTTTGCAGATTTATACAAAAGAAACATTTCCTATAGAATGGGCTAAGACCCAAAACAATTTGGGAATAGCATATTTAAAGCCTCCATACATCAACTATACAGAAAATCAGGAACTAGCGATCGCAGCCTTTGAAGCAGCTTTAGAAATTTACAGTCAAGAGACTTTTCCTATGGATTGGGCAATGGCTCAAAAAAATTTGGGTATTGTCTACAGCCAAAGGAGAATAGGTAACAAAGCAGAAAATTTGGATAAAGCAATTCAATATTATGAAGCAGCTTTCCAAGTTTTTGCCCATGATAATTTTCCCGATTATTGGGCTAAAAACCAAAATAATCTGGCCATTGCGTATACACATTTAGGAAAGATTGATAAAGCGATAGCTTGTTGTCGGTTTGGCCTAGAAATTTTGACGGCTACAGCCTTTCCTTCACAGTGCTTTACAGCTTCTAACCAACTAGGTGAAATTGCTACAAACGCGAAGCGTTGGTTAGAAGCTATCGAAGGATATAGCCTAGCGATCGAAGCTGTAGAAACCAGTCGCACTTGGGCAAAATCGGAATCGCGTCGTCAGGAAATTTTAGAACAAGCTATTAATGTTTATCAAAACATGGTGCAAGCTTGCATCAATGCTGGACAAATAGAAAAAGGCTTTGAATATTCAGAACGATCGCGCTCTAAACTTCTTGTAGACTTAATGGCAAGCTACAACCTCTCTCAAGGCGAAGAAATCCCCCCAAAAGTTAAAGAATTATTGCAGGAATACGAAGAACTGCAACAACAAATTGAGCAAGAACGCCAACGCCATAAATCTGAAAATAATCGTAATGAAACACGTGCTGCTTTGCAAGCTTATAATGAGGCGATCGCCACTTTAGAAATCCAAAAACAACAAGTTTGGGAAAATATCAGACGCGAAGATCCGGTGTTAGCTGGAGAAATTCAAGTTAACCCCCTCAAATTATCAGAAATTAAAAAGCTAATTGACCAACCCAATACAGCTATTCTCAGTTTCTACACCACCAACAGCGACACTTATATTTTTGTTGTGCAGAAAAACAAAATTGCTCTCCATACCTGCACAGGACAAGGGTTAGAGATATTACAAGGCTGGATTAACCAGAATTGGTTATTGCCTTATATGAATGATTTCAAAAAATGGGAAACTCAAATTACCAGTGTTCTCCACGAATTAGCCGAACGCCTACAAATCTCTGAACTGATATCTCAACATCTCCAAGAAATAAAAGAATTAATTTTAGTACCTCACCTGTTACTTCATCAGATTCCCTTCATTGCTTTGCCTACAGGAGAATATCAGGAATATTTAGGAGATAAATTTCTGATTCGTTACAGCCCAAGTTGCCAAATTTTAGAATTTTGTCAACAACGTGACACTGTAGATAAAATGTCTTTACAATATGGCACTGTGGAAGATGCTGAAGATGACCTTCCCTGTGCCAGATTTGAAGGCGAAAAACTTGCCAAAATATACAATATTCCACGAGAAAATAGATTAATTGGCAGCAGTCAAGCCACTACTAAGAACTATCGACAATTAGCACAACAAGTTCAAGTACTTCATTCCTGCCACCATGCCCAATCTCGACTCGATAATCCTTTAGAATCACAGTTAAAATTAGCGCATGGTAGCAGCATCACCTTGGGGCAATTGATGACTCCAAGCTGGCGTTTACCTCAACTTGTAGAAGTGTTTCTCTCTTGCTGCGAGACAAATCTGGGTATTCCATCCCTGACTGATGATATTCTTACTCTTGCTACAGGTTTTTTGTGTGCAGGTGCTAGAAGTGTTGTTAGTAGTTTATGGATAGTAGATGACTTAGCAACAGCAATATTTTCTATCTTCTATTACCAGCAGCGACAAGAAGGTAAAAATCGTCCTCAAGCATTGCAGCAAGCCCAAACCAAACTGCGCGAACTTAAAAAAGAGGAATTCTTGACGTGTGAGGATATTAAAAAACTATACAATCACGCAAAAACTCAATTTGAAGAAGCACAGAATAAAAGATCTCAATACGAGCGGGGTTCAGTAGAGCGGTTAAAATGGACTCGTAAATTTCTAAAGTACCAGAAGCTTAAAAATCAAATTGAGGTAGTAGAAAATTCCATAGAGCAATTTCCCTTTTCAGATCCTCGTTACTGGGCTGCTTTTATTTGCCACGGTTTAAGGTAATAATTAATCAGGCGATCGCCTCACTCAATTAACCTTTAAATTGCCAATTTTTATCACCAAAGCCATAATCAAATATTCATATAGGAAAATCTTACAGTTAGAAAAAATAATAACTGTAAGACATTTCATATCTTGATTTGATGGCGGATTGTAGGTGTAAGTAACGTATAACTAAAACTCTCAACACCTCAAACCCTAATACACCAGCCAAAAATTTATTGCCTAATCTTATTCCATTCTTCGACTACTAAAAATTATTTTCTGTAGTTCACAAGAGGCATGAGATTTAGCTGCGACGACGTGTCCAAGGGCCCCAAATAGCACAGGTAATTCATTTGATTCAGATTAAGCTTAGATAATGGCTGGTTTAACTGCGGGTTATTCAAGAACTATTCAACTGGCAATAAGTGATGAATTTGATGAAATTTAGCTGGCGGATTTAGCTGAAGAATTTTTGGATAAGTTTGCATAATTTTTTGATTAAGCATTACTAAATGTTATTGAAATTAATATGCAACAAGAATTTGGTGATACAGAATATGAATATGAACATCTGATAACAGCGTATTTAAGTAATATTAAATAGATTTAAAAAAGCCTTTGAAGATTCTGAGCGATCGCGTAGTTTATTTACACTGCTTGTAGTAACGCTGTACCAAAATCGAAAATCCAAAAACAAATATTGAGTGAAGCGAATCGCCCCACCCAATTTGAAATCATCTAAAATTTTGAAGAATTAATTCGCTACTTCAGCTAGTTCAATAATCCGGCCTTCATAGTCCTTGACCAAAAAATTCAGGGGCTTGCTGTTACGAATCTTGAATTTTAAACCGCGCACTTCCACTCGCATTAAAATCATTTCCAGACATTCGTGGTCAAAGCAGACGTGACGTTGCTGATTTTTGCTACCTAAACTTGCACCAGTAATCACGTGTAGCTGGGTATTTTTCTTCAATTGATACCACAGTCCTTCACTGCCGTTATTCATCGCTTTGCTAGACAAACTCGGTGAGGTAGACATATAAAGCGGATCGATTCCAGTTGCACCTATAGTTTGTTCGTAGTTGTAGTAGTAGTGCAAAGGCACTTCCGCTGCTGGTAAATCTAGCAGCCCTTCATACAGCTGTCGGGCAATCTCCAAATCTGACACCATCACAGTGTGTACTTTTGGCGCACTGGTGAGGAACATCCACATGGCACCAGCGTAAGCTGCCAACAGCATCACCATGATCCCTTGGGTGGAGAAGAGGCTATCCAAAGGCAGGGAGGGCAAAAAGGAGGCTAAAGTAAGGGGACTGAAAAGGAACGATATCACGCTAACTGCTATAACCATGAAAAAATAAGGATTCTATAAGGGAGAGGCTTTTATGATTGTCGATTAAGACTAAAATCAAGTCCTTGTTTTTAGTTTATCAATATTTAACTAGTCTGAGTCGAGGCTCAAATTGAGCAACACCAAGATATTATGCGATTAACTACAAGAGTGCAATTGCCAAAATTATTTTTAACAACTATCAATCTCAAGGCTGATGCAAATTCCTTCTTTTCCTGAAGCTAATCACCCCCTGGTTAAGTCACTGTTTCATCATAGTGACGATGAATTACTGACTCTGTTTCAGCAGCATCCCGATGCTGGCAAGTATTTTACAGTGATTTTTTGCCGCTATAGCCCCATAGTCTATACCTTAATTCGGCATTCGGCGCGATCGCCTGTGCAAGCAGATTATCTGTTTGCCCTCACTTGGCGACATATCTATTACGAACTCGGCGGATTAAATTTAACTCGTGGTGAATCGAACCAAGAAACCTTAACCATGCAAAATTGGTTAATTAACATGACTGCTTTCTGTATTAACGAGATTAGAGTACCACCCACAGAAGCAATCCATTATTCTTTGGAGGCAACTTCGCCGCCGTTATGGTGCTATGTAGAACAAGCATTAGATCAATTACCTCCAATTCTGCGCTTAATTGTGTTGATGTCTCAAACTTTTCATTGGAGTGACACTAGAATTGCTGCTTATTTGCAAGCTGAAGGAGAAGCGATCGCTCCTAACGAAGTAGCCAATTTTCTCCAAGAAGGCTATCGTATGCTAGAGGACAAATTACCTACAGATATTCGTGCTATTTATCTTGGTGAAGATTTTGCTCAAGCTTAGCTTACGTATAAATGCGAGTATTAGTTGTCTTCAATTTAAAATTAAAACTTCACTTTAGACCTTCTACTTAAGCCTGCAATTTGATGGGTAAGTTTTATGAGACAACAGCTTGTATTTTCAACGCACAAGGCAGACTTAGTTGATGTAACTGGGATTTTTCATCGCCAAGTAATTTTCGGCTTTTTATTGTTTACTTTTCTACTGACTCCCATAGCGGCGGATGCGGTTGATATTACCGAACAACTCCACCGTCCTTTAAATAGTTCCGTTGGGCGACAATCGAGAGATGAAGCAGACAGTTTGCTGCGTATCGGCGAACAACAATACGCTTCTGGATATGCCAACAAAACAATTGCCTCTTGCTTACAAGCGTTAGAACTATACCACTCAATTGGCGACCTGAAAGCCCAGGGTTTGGCTTATAATTTGCTTGCTAAGGCTTATATCCAGCTAGGTAGTCCAAAAGAAGCGGAAGATGCTTTACGGCGAGGATTAGCCATCGCTCGTGATACTAAAGATTTTCAATCTCAGATTTTTGTCCTGAATAATATTGCTACGTTTCTGTTGCAAGAAGGAGAATTTGTCGCTGCTGGTAAAACTGCCCAAGAGGCACTGACAATTGCTCAGAATGTCAAAAATATTGAAGGTCAGGGACTATCTTTGAGTAATTTGGGATTAGTCACAGCGAGGTTGAGAGATTACAACAAGGCAATTAAATTATATGAAAATGCTTTAATTTTTCGGCGTCAAAGTGGTGATGCCATAGGTGAGGCAAACACCTTAAATAATTTAGGTGAGGCTTATCTAGCATCGGGAAATTATCAAGATACCATTGGTACTTATGGTGCAGCGATGCAGATTGCTAAAATTAATCGCGATCGCACTAACGAATTACGAGCAATTGATGGTTTAGTTACAGCTCACAGTGCTGTCGGTCGCCACGAACGCGCTTTTGATTTATTACAAGAGCGTTTAATACTCGCCAAAGAATTACAAAATGTCCGAGAAGAATTAAAATCTTTTGAATCCTATGCTCAATTATACGAGCAGTTAGGTAATTACCCAACTGCTCGGAATTTTTACGAAAGAGCGATTATACTGGCGCGAAAATTAGAAGACAGCAAACAAGAAGTGCTATTGCTGGATAAACTGACTAAAATGCTCAGGCGGTGAAGCATTCCTGCATCAGTGGTGGGTCTAAATCCCCACTGATTGCATTCTGAATTCTCTTTTAACGTGAATTCGATGTAGAGGATTTTGACCTCACCCCCAGCCCCTCTCCTTGAAGGGAGAGGGAGCAAAAAGCTTAATTTTTCCTTACTCCTCCCTCTCCTGATAGGAGAGGGAGGCTGAGTGGGTGAGGTCTATCGAAGTCACATTCTTTTAATTAAAGAATACTGAACCATTTTGCTCAATTCTCAAGGCACTTCTACCTTGACTTGCATCGGCGGTTTCATTAAATGTAACTTCTAAGGTTCCTGCTTCTGATGAGGTTTGTGGAGTTACCGTCAGTTGTCCGCCATCTTCTCGTTGGAATGTCACGCTTACGGGTACAGTTACGCGTTGGAGTGTGACACTCGATTTACCTCGTAGCAATCGTGGTGCCGTATCGCCTATGACTTGGTAAGTTACATTAGCCGCAGTGTCATTCACCAACTTGATATCAACTCTACTATTTGTGAGGGCGATGGTAGTGTTGGGGGTTTGTGCTGGTTCTACAGGTAGGGTAGCACCTGGTTCTGATGACGTAGGAGGTACTTGTCCTTGGCTTGGGGGAATAGCACCTGGTTGTGGTGAGGTAGGAGGTACTTGCCCTTGAGTTGGTGGAACCGGACTTGGTGGTATGACACCTGGTTGTGATGGTACTGGAGACTCTTCACCACCGACACCTAATCTTGCTTGTTCTGTTGATGGAGTTGCAGGAACGGGAACAAGCCCTTGAGCTGCTAGTCTTTGGGTTAGGGCGTTGGGAGGACATCCTTGCGGTACTACAACGCGAGAGTTATGTGGTTCTTCGTAGAAAATACTAGGACAAGGGTTAACGCGGGGAGTAGATTGTTGTGCCACTGCTTGAGGAATTGCTGGCAGGGTAATCAGCAATCCTCCACAAATAGCACCTAAAACTTCAGCAGATTTGCGAAAAATTGGATAATTATTAACCATTATTAACTCCTAGAAAGACTTAGGTTGGCTGATTTTGAAAACTTTTAAATGTTAAGAATTTAGGTATCAGAATTCAGATTTGTCAGATTTTAGAAAGATAAATATATCAATTCGGTATGTAATCTTAGTTCTTTAACAACTCTGACTTTTGAATTTTGAGTTTTAAATTCTTAAATTACATTTTTAGATTAATTAATATTTACGTGTTTTACATCTAACTCTAGACTCGAAAATCATATATTTTTGGACATAAATTTACTTCTGAAGGCTGAAAAGCTCAACCATTCAAAAATTGTAGAAACTTTGATTATTTTTACTTTGGGTATTTTCGTATTAGTTAATTGCTCTGGTTTTCCAGATGCTGCTAGTGAAAAAGCTAAATATTTACATCTGTCACAAGAAACAAAAATCAAAGCAAATTTATTGAATAGAGAATTTAAGACTCAACAGTTATTGGTAAAGTCACAGTGAACGTGGTGCCAATACCTTGGGTGCTTTCAACTTGAATATGACCCTGGTGATGTTCGACAATAGCAGCAGCGATCGCTAATCCCAATCCTGAACCTGTAACGCTGGCTGTAGCTTTATTCCCAGTGCTATGAGTGCGTGCCGGGTCTACTCGATAAAAGCGGTCAAACAAGCGTGGTAGCGCCTCTGGTGGAATTCCAACTCCGGTGTCACTAACTTTAACTTGCAATTGGCCGTTGCTGTAACGTCGCCCAGAAACGCGATTTATTCCCTCTATCCGTGCCAATTCTACTTTTACCTGTCCGCCTGCTGGGGTGTAATGCAAAGCATTTGCAATCAAATTTGTGAACAGTCGCACCAGTTGATCCCAATTGCCCACAAGAGTAAACCAATTTTCTAGTAATTTGGGGCTAGTTTCCGAGGCGGGAGGGTCAACTAAGTCTAGAGTCAAAGCAATTTGTTTTTCAGGAAATAGTAGTTGTTGTTCTTCAAGTACTTCCATCAACAAAGCATCCAAGGGACAAGCCGCAAAGGCATCTTTGCTGATACCACTATCTTGTCTTGCTAAAAAGAGTAAATCGTTGACTAACCTACCTAAACGCTGTGTTAACCGTTCCACCATCTTTAACTGTTGGCGATATTGCACAAAAGTAGTAGTTTCTACCTCTGCTAACTCCAAGTCAGCAAGGGCGACTTGCACATTAGTTTGAATCAAAGTTATGGGACTTCTCAGTTCATGGGAAGCATCAGCAGTAAATTGTTTGAGACGTTGATAAGACTCACCCACTGGTTCCATAGCTTTACCCGAAAGAAACCAGCCACTTGCTCCCACAGAAACCAGCATTAACCCAATACCCAATGCCAAATCAAAAATTAATTGCCGACTGGGCTTAGTAACTTCAAACCAAGGATGGCTAACACGCAGATATCCTAATACTTGCCGTCCCACTTCCACTCGTTGTGTGACTTGTCGCAATAGGAGTGGCGAGTGCTGACTGTTGACTGTTAAGTGAGGAGTTAAGAGCGACGAGGAGTTATTTTCAAGAGTCTCCTTGTCTCCTTGTCCCCTTGTCCTCTTGTCCCCATCTCCCTGTGTGCCTCTCTCTCCCTTAACTACACGAACAGTTTCACCAGTGCGGTTGGCACGAATGGGAATGTTTAAGGGTTCAGATAGCGTTGACCAAATTAATTCACCAGTGGGATTAAACCATTCTAGGTCGATGTGGTCATCTTCTACGCTGTTGGCATTCTCAGGGAAACTAGCCTCTACATTCATCAGAAATTTATCAGTGCTGGAATTGACTGGCTCAACTATGAGTCTAGATGCACAGGGGCTTGATGTTAAACATCGCTCTACTATTTCCACTACATGGTTAAGGGTATCGTCAATTCGCTCAATCAGTGTACTGCGGACGTATAAATAAACGCCGCTTGCAAACAGTAGTAGTAATACCGCAGTTACCGTGGTGTACCAAATTGCTAGACGGCGGCGAGTAGCCTGAAACATATTTTTTACTCCATTTTGTTGACTGAATATCCTCAAATTACGTATTTATACGGCTAAAAACTACCTAAATATCTGAGTTTTGGTGATTTTGCTGAGGTTGAATTTTTGCTCAAGAATTACACTCTTGTTGCAGTAAATCTGCTGAATCCTATTTTATTCTTTACAGGCAGGATAACAAATCAACTTTTTTTTCGAGTATCTATTTTTACTGCAAAACTGTTGAATGCATCAAATCAAATCAACGAATAATAAATCCGAATTTTAAATAATTATTAATTCCCAACATTAACCAATGTCAAATACTTTGAACTGCAAACATCTTTTATTGTGAAATCATTGAAAAAATCAACTCAGCCAATTGTTAATATCTCCCTAATGAGATTCAAAAAAAAGCTAAAAATTATAGGGATATATTTTTTATCTTCAACGATTTTTTGCAGAATTGTGTGTATTGAAATATCTGCGATCGCCATCATTATAGAAAATCAAAATAATGTTGATTTAATTGCTAATCCTAACAGACCATTAATCAAATCTGATGCAATAAATAACTCCCAAAATCAAGAACTTTTAAAACAAGCTTTAAAAAACGCTAAATCTAATTTAGACAAGCCAAAACACTTACCTACAACGATCATAGCTGACGTTATCCCAATTGAAGAATACAAAGACAAACCTCCCAAGCCACCCGAAGAAGATGAAGAAAAACCTCAACCAGATACACCAGATACAATTAAACCATCAAATTCAAATCAACCAAAACCATATACACTCCAGCAAAGAATACTAATAGAAAAACTACGTCGAACAAAAAAACAACCACAAGCAGTTCAAAAGAAAATAATTATTGATGCTCTGACTTCAAGTGCCAATAGGTATCCTTGGATTACTAATCCTACAGATAACCTGACTTTCAAACCTCAATTATTTAAACCAAATAAAGACGAAAATTATATAGATACAGATTTAAGTATCAGATTTTCTGAAGATAATCAGATTATTGAAAAATTTACCTATGGAAAATTTCCCGAATCTGACCAGTTTTACTGGGTTCTCGATAACAATAGATTAGTAATTGAAACCAAAGGTACACAAGCGGGTATTCTTTACCAAGGTAGAGCTTCAGAAAATTACAGTACCCAAAACATGACATCAACCCAAGCATTTTGGGGTTTACAATCTCTGAATACTTTACCTGTCAATTTTGACGAATTAATCGGCGAAGTCGGAGTTGATAATTTTTCTATAGTTTCTATAGCAGGACAACTAATTAATCCTGAAGGAGTACCTGCTGGTAGAGTGATAATTAATAGCGGAGTTAATCCTGAAGATCCTAACGTCACAATTTTGAGAAATCCTACCCCAAAGATTGGTAGTGGTTCGACTTTGAGTAATCAAGGTGGCGAAGCTTTATTTGATTTATTAGATGCTACTAATACTCCTCGAATTATACAAGCCTTTCCGACTACGAATTTAAAGCCGCTATTAGATGGAGGTAATGTTCAACTCAAACGAGGCGAAATTATTCCTAATTCTGCTCTAGAAGCAGCTGGGATTTTTTGGGGTGATATTTTAACAGGTGAAGGTTTTGGTTTTACTGCTCCTGTCTCTTCATTACCAGGTGTTAAGATTGCCCAGCGAGGTAGATTTGGTAATCCTGATTTATTAAATATAGCAGTCAATCCTTACCTCACAGAAACTGAGAGAGACTTAAGTTATTTAAATTCTTTATTTTGGGTATCTTTCGGCAAAAGAGACCCAAAATTTGAAATTGTATCCCAAGCATCACAAAGAACTTCTGATTGGCACAGGTTATATGCTAGCTATCCTCATAACCGCACCATTATTCAATACGATGCAGAAAAAATTAGTGCCAGTTACTCCAATGTTTTTGCTAGTCCTGGATTCTCGATTACAGCTAATTTTAGTGATTTTAATATTGATGGCATACAAACAGTTAATTCTACTTTAGGGCTGGCATTAGGTGGAATTTTTAAATTTATTAAAATAGATAATATTGACGAAAGTTTAAAAGAAGCGCGAGAAAGGTTTAAAAACGGAGAAAGCTTTGCTGAATTAAATACAAAGTCAACACCAAATCAAAGAAGACAAATTAATAACAGACTTAATCGTACTTTAGCCTATTCTAATGCAGCAAGTAATCTGGAACAAGTATCTGGGAATATGACAATTGAGAGTAAAATTACTCCCAAAAATTCTAGTATTTTGGAACTGAGAACAGGAAACCATAAACGCGCAGTTCAATTTTTACAAAGAGATATTGAACTTTTAGATCCAGGTGATACATTCTTTTCAACCCTGAGACTTTCTAATGAAAGATTTGGGCCTTTGACTTTCATAGGAAATCAAATTCCTTTGAATAATACTGCTATTAATCCCATTAACGAATCTAGTGCTGCTGAAATTATTTTAACTAATTCCCAAGGCAGACAATTTGTACAAAAATTTAGTTCGGCAGATAATACTATAGTGCCACTTCCTGTCCGGACATTTGATTTGGCATTCGATTATTTTGAACTTACCAGAGTTGACCTTATAGGTGTGAGGTTTAACGGTTTTAATGGTTATCTTTCTTTACCTTCAGTGGAATTATTAGCTGCGGGTTCTAGTGGCGATCTAAACTATAGCGCTAGCCTGGGAACTTGGTTTAATGTGGATGCTCAATCAGCACCAGGAGTTTCTAATAATAATTTAGGATTACCAGAACCATCTATAGGTATATATGTTAGTGCTTTGGTTAACCAGATTAAAACTGATGTCCAGTTAGATTCAAATAAAAAACCAGTAGCTATCAATACTCACGTACCGTCATTACAAATTAACTGGAATAGTGCATCGAACGCTAATAATCCTGTCTCCGCTGTCTTAAGTTATTACTTTAATCGTCAACAAAAATATTTAAGCTTTTCTTTAGCGCCTGCGATCGCTTATATTCAAGAAAATAGCAATGGTGAATTATTAGGCTTGTTTAGTGGTGAACTTAGTACTAGCACAGGTTTAAATATTAATACAAACCTAGAATTTGGTGAAAATTTCTTTTATGAATTAAAGGGTTTACAAAGACTCGGTACAAATTTCTCTCTTGGCGCTTATGTTAAAAATTATGCCACGAGAAATGTCGGCTTAAATAGCCGAGTCTCTGGGATAAATTACGGATTAATTTTTAGACATCAGTTTCCCGATAATAATATTTTTATAGAGTCTCTAATCGGTACGGGCGAAAATGGGTTTGATATGCAAATTAAAGGCGGTTATCGATTTTAGGCAAGAGGCAAGAGGCAAAAGGCAAGAGGCAAGAGGCAAGAGGCAAGAGGTAAGAGGCAAAAGGCAAGAGGCAAGAGTAAATTAATATTTATTCTATTGTTTATTGAGTATTACCTAGCAACGTCAATAAGTTCAGTTTTCTAAATAAAAGCTTATTCGTATAAAAAAATTAAAAATATATGTCAGATATTAAAGACTTCCAATATTTACAAATTTGGCAAAAAGGTATGGATATAGCTGAAAAATGCTATTTCCTCGCTAAAAGCTTTCCAAAAGAAGAACTGTATGGAATGATTCAACAAATTAGAAGATCGTCAGCTTCTATTCCGGCTAATATTGCAGAAGGTTATGCAAGAAGATCGCCTAGAGACTATTCTAGATTTTTAAATATCAGTCAAGGCTCAATTAATGAATTAAAAACTCACTTACTACTATCGGAGAGAGTAGGACTCTGTAATTTCCAAGATATAGAATTGATTATTCAATATCTCCAAGAAGAAACTAGAATGATTATTTCTCTTATCAAAAAACTAGAAACTTAAAACCTATCAACCCTTGCCTATTGCCTATTGCCTATTGCCTCTTTCCCCAAAATTCCTGATATTTGTAGATGCAGCCATAACATTAAATAGTTATTAACTATTCTAAAGCCCCTAACCCATTAGTGCCGTTAGTTGTCTCAATCAGAGATGCTGCATTAGGAATTGATGTTAGATTATTGACTGTTTCTACAGTTTGATTCAAAAGTGAATTATTATTGTTTGTTATTACTTCTGTTGCTGTTCCTACTGTGAGAGATAATGAAGTTATTCTTTCATTAATTGTTCCGATATTTGTAAAAGTTGGCGTGATTGTTAGAGTCGTACTTGTGCCAGGATTTAAAACATTATTACTAACAGGCAAGAACAGTTCGCCACTAACACTTTGATAAGCGCCAGAAGGTGAAACTATAGAAACAGCACCACGCGCTACAGCTTCTTGTGCATATACTGGGGCTGCAATAAAATTAGCTAAACTGATAAAGCCCAGCAAATAAATGCTTTTTTTGCGCGTTACAAATAGTTGGCAAAATACGCTATACATGTGTGATTTATTCCTCATGCTTTTTTAAATTGGCATGAGAAATATAGCGGTAACTTCCCAAAAGATTTGATTGCTAGACTACTAAAATTTGGTATAACGATTGACACTTAGGCAATAAAGGCAAAAGGCAAAGGGCAAAAGGCAAGAGTAATCATTGCGTTATTGTCTTGTCCCTATTGCCTTTTAGCTATTGACTATTGCCTATTGCCTCTTGCCTCTTGCCTTATTAAGAAGATTTCGTGAAGTATCTATTTAAACAAAGATTAAAAGCCCGATTTCTTAGAGAAACCGGGTTTATATGGTAATATTGTGAATAAGTTTGGAAATACTGCCCCTAAACTACATTCAAGGGGCTGTATTTTTTCTTAAATCTGTTATATCTTCCTGTTTACCTTATCTCGCATTAAGACTATGGATATAGGTAAAGGAGATTGAGTCAAGGAATTAATCTGCGTATTACCAAGTATTTCAATGCAAATGCCTAGCGTGGGGATGCACAATGATTTTATCTCTACTACTGGCAATGCTTTGTCAAACGAAACTCAAAAAGACATTGAAAATCAAGGCAAAGTGTGAAAGCGTCTAGACTAAAAGCCGATGAGTTTTTACACTATCGTGATTTTCTCTGAGCTAGCAATCAGTCTATTCTAGACCGCCAGCACTATAGGCTCTGACAAGAGCTGCTATGTCTTCAACAGTGGTAATAGTACCGTCAGTAATCTTTGTAGCTATCGCTCCTTCGATTGTGCTGTTATCTGTCGCAGTTCCATCACCCGCAGTTGGGGTTACTGTGATACCATCAAGTGTTTCTGTGTTTGTACCTGGATTAGCACCATTAGTAATGGCAACGGTAACACTGCTAAAGTCCGCACCTGGAACTGCAACTACTTCACCACTAACGCTGATAGAAGAACCTGATGGTCTAACGATTGTAACCGCACCACGAGCAGCAGCTTGATCTGCTTTTGCAGGTGCAGCAAAGAAATTGCTAACACCAACTAAACCTAATACGCAAACACTACCTTTGATAATTGTAGAAAGTTTCATGATTCACAAGCTCCTTGTGTATTCATCTTTGCGTTTTCAATATAACTATTGCTCTCCATAAACATTTCAGTGATAACACTGAATTTTTTCAAAATACTGGTGGTCAGAAATTAAAAAAATTAATAAACAAAATTCTGAGTGTAGATCTGAATGCCAGCAACAAAGGCTCAATCAGGTAAGAGATACAGCAAAGCTTCTGCCTAATCAATGTCTGTATAGCAGTTGTGGTAATCCTTACTAAAATTTGTATTTTGGAAAACTACATCAAAAAAGCTCTAAAGGTATTACTTTAGACTTACTTTAATACTAAAATTATTTGTAAACTGCCCTTAATAATTACTCATAAATTTTCCAAATTAGCCATGTCATATCTTTGCTAAATCTTGAGTGCATCTTCATGGGCAATATGCTGTGGGCAATGATTTGAATTCTAAGACATTACGTTTTAGGGGCGCACAGCTGTGCGACCCTACGAAATACCAATATTCTACATAATTAAAAGTAGCTATTACTAACTGTTGCCTGAGCGTAACGCTCAAGCACCATTTAACTTACTATGTTTAGTATCCCCAAGTTAAATGGCTACATCTGCCTGCCCTTAGGTCATTATGGCGAAATCTAAAAAAAGCACTACTCCGATAAATCTTAACGATCCACAATATTATCTTAACCGAGAGTTAAGCTGGTTAGAGTTTAATGGCAGAGTTTTACATGAAGCCTGTGACGATCGCACTCCTGTTCTCGAACGCCTCAAGTTTTTAGGAATCTTCTGTTCTAATTTAGATGAGTTTTTCATGGTGCGGGTTGCTGCTTTAAAGCAACAAGTTGAAGCGAAGGTCAGCCTGTTAACTCCCGATGGTCGCACACCACAACAACAGCTAGACGATATTCAGTCTGCCCTGATTCCCCAGGTAAAGAAACAGCATCAACATTTTGAGCAAGTACTCCGCCCGCTATTAGCAAATCATGGGATTCATATCCTGAATTATATAGATTTAAATCAGACACAGCGGAATCATCTCGACAGCTATTTTGAAGAACAAGTTTTTCCAGTTTTGACTCCGCTGGCTGTTGACCCCAGTCATCCATTTCCTTTTATTTCTAATCTCAGTCTGAATTTGGCAGTTGTGGTGAAAAACCCAGACACCGAAGAAGAATTCTTTGCCAGAGTTAAAGTTCCTAACGTTCTGCCGCGATTTTTACCGTTACCTCCTGAGTTAGCAACCTCAGAAAATGAAAAACCGATTCACTGGGTTGGGGTACCTTTAGAACAAGCGATCGCTCATAATTTGGAATCCCTATTTCCAGGGATGAATATTCAAGAATATCATCCGTTCCGCATTACCCGCGATGCTGATTTAGTTTTAGAAGAAGATGAAGCAGATGATTTATTATTAGCGATCGAACAAGAACTGCGAAAACGGCGGCTGGGTGGAAGTCCAGTGCGGCTAGAAATTCAATCCCAAACTCCTGAACCAGTGCGATCGCGATTATTGCACGACTTGGAATTAACAGACAGTGATGTTTATGAAGTAGATGGTCTTTTGGGACTGCGGGATTTGATGTCTTTTATGTCCTTACCACTACCAGAACTCAAAGATCCACCACGTCAATCTGTTGTACCGTCGCGCCTGCAACGTCTTAGAGAACCGAGTTTAAACCCAGATGCACTGGAAACAGACGAAGGAAAAGACTTTTTTGCGGTAATTCGTGAAAAAGATTTGTTAGTACACCATCCCTATCAATCTTTTTCTGCCTCGGTGGTGCGGTTTATTACTTACGCCGCCTATGACCCGAATGTGCTAGCCATCAAAATGACTCTCTATCGAACTTCTGGCGACTCGCCCATCGTTAACGCATTAATCGCCGCCGCCGAAAATGGCAAGCAGGTATCTGTGCTGGTGGAATTAAAAGCGCGGTTTGATGAAGAGAATAATATTTACTGGGCAAAACGATTAGAAAGAGTTGGAGTTCATGTTGTTTATGGTTTAGTGGGACTGAAAACCCACAGTAAAACCGTCTTGGTGGTACGACGAGAAAAAGACCGGATGCGTCGCTATGTACATATTGGAACTGGTAACTATAACCCGAAAACTGCACGGTTGTATACAGATTTGGGATTGTTTACTTGCCGTGAAGAAGTAGGTGCTGACATCACAGATTTATTTAATTTCTTAACAGGCTACTCTCGGCAAAAGTCTTATCGAGAGGTGCTGGTTGCACCTGTGAATATGCGCGATCGTTTTTTGGCACTGATTCGTCGGGAAATCGAAAATGTTCAAAATGGGTTTTCTGGGCGCATTGTTGCAAAAATGAATTCCTTAGTCGATCCAGAAATTATCGCCACTTTATATGAAGCTTCCCGCGCCGGAGTACAAATTGATTTAATTATTAGGGGCGTTTGCTGTTTGCGTCCTGGACTCAAAGACATTAGTGAAAACATTCACATAATCAGCATTGTAGGCCGGTTTTTAGAACACTCTCGGATTTTTTATTTTCATAACAATACAGAGGAAGAAATTTATATTGGCAGTGCCGACTGGATGCGCCGCAACTTAGACCGACGAGTGGAAGTAATTACCCCAATCAAAGACCCAGATATTGCTAAAGACTTGCAAGAAATCTTGGGAATTATGCTCGCAGATAATCGCCAAGCTTGGGAATTACAAGCCGATGGTACTTATATTCAACGGCGTCCCTATGATGATTCTCCAGAAGCTAATTCTCAAAAAACTCTGCTCAATATGGCCTTACGCTCAACTGGTGTAGCCTCAAACCTGATTGATAAAAAAGATTAAGTTCTCCATATTTTGACTCTAAATCAGAGGGCGCAAACTGCTAGCTTCTACCTATTTTGAATCCCTATCAAGCAAGAATCCGCCAGCTTCTAGCTGTGGGGAGTGTCAAAACTAGATCGACTTAGTTTTTTTTACAAAATTTTAATTTTTTGAAAAGTTATCTAAGTTATTTGTCATAGGTTTATAGAAGTTATTCAACCATAGGATAGAGTAAGTACTGGCACTTATTCCCATAAACTAGAGGGGTTATTGTAAATAATTTTGTCTTTATCCCTCAATGTTAATGTTATCCTGTGAGTTTTCTACCTTGCGCGTTCTAGTAGTTGATGACCACGAACTTACTCGTTTAACTCTACAATTGGCTTTTTCTTGCCAGGAAAATATCCAAGTAGTAGGCTTAGCCAGTAATGGTCAAGAAGCTATAGAAATGGTTAAACGTTGGCAGCCTGATGTAATTGTTCTAGACTTACAAATGCCCGTCATGGATGGCTGGAGTGCATCTAGCCAAATCAAAGCTATATCTCCTAACACTCAAATCCTTGCTTACTCTTCAGTAGAGGATGTAAGTTTTCAAGGGACAAAAAAAATGTCCAGCTTTGATAATGTTTGTAAAAAAGATGTACCTACCTCCGAACTTATTGCTTTGGTGAGGCAGTTAGGTGACCGTGCAGGAAATAGCACAGTCACAGAGTAAATGATAATGTATTGTATTAGCAACCCAGGCTTAGCTCAATTGCAGGGATTTGAAAACATTATATTAGTGAGAAACGTCGGTATATCCTGAAGTTAAGGTTACACCGACGCAGTTTTTGATACTTTCTACTCTAATGACGAGCCTTAAGGGGCTTCCAAATAAAAAAATATCCTACTGTTACCAATCAACGGTCATCAGTCAGCAACTTCAAGTAGTTGTTTTTATTTGTTGGAATTCCCTAACTATACTTCTGTTTCCGGAACCGTGCGTCTAAATTCATCAATTAACTCATCTAGTTCCTCCAAAGCTTGATTTACGTCAATTCTTAAAGTTCCCAAGTTTGGCTGTTCCAGCAGGCTCAGCAAGTAGTCCCGCTTGCTTTGCACTACGGCAATTCGTTCTTTTATAGTCTGTAGATCCATTATTTTTTCTTCGTGTTAAGTACCTTTAAGTTTAAACTTAACTCATAATCTAATATTCTGGAACACTAAGTAGGCTGGGTTTGACTTCGTTTAACCCAAGCGTATTTGCTTCTAAAGACGGTTGGCAAAGGTTTTTTGCTAGCAAACAGACTATTATTACTTCCTACTCCCAGCCCAAGTTACTATACTTGGCCACAACTTACTATCAGTGGACTTGGGCTATTGCGGGCTAATTAACACCAAATTGGCATAGGAAGTATTGTTTTAAATTATTGGGACAGCTTTGTAGCATCTAAAATCCAAAATTGGTATGACTCATTGAGAATGCTGCAAGCAAGATGGGTTAATACTCTTTCCTAATTTGTGACTCATAGCCGATGATAATAAAACTAATACTATTTCATAAAACTCCTACTACAAGTACGTAGGTAGGGGCACACAACTGTCATTGGTGTTAACTTAACGTGAAACCCGCTTTGTGACAAGGTTTTGCCCTCACTCCCAGCCCCTCTCACGAAGGGGAGAGGGGAGCCAGAGATTTAATTCCCCTTCTCCTGTGGGAGAAGCGGTTAGGGGATGAGGGTGTGAGGGATGTGCAAGACGCCTGTCTGATATAGCTTTGAGCTTAAGTTGACACCAGTACACAACTGTAAACCCCTACAGGCAATTCATTTGTTGCCAAGATTTTTAGAAATAGTATGAAATATTAGCAATTTATACTTATCTAAGCTCATGC
Organism: Nostoc sp. DedQUE12a; assembly: GCA_034530795.1. Taxonomy (GTDB): domain Bacteria; phylum Cyanobacteriota; class Cyanobacteriia; order Cyanobacteriales; family Nostocaceae; genus Nostoc. Next base: position 23,880 of record JAVRCH010000083.1, on the reverse strand, counting down.
TAGGCCAAATCTCTTTGGGAACACTCGGTTTAACTATCGGTAGCATATTAACCGTCATTGGCTTTGTTGCCTATGCTGCTGATAATGCGACACTCAATCTTGTCGGATTTTTTTACGGGATTCCTCTATTGTTGGGGGGGCTGGCACTTAAAGCTAATGAACTCAAGCCAATACCCTTTAGCCAACCTACGTCACCATCAACATTAAAATTGCGTGAGCAGCAAGCAACTGTAACTCAAAATAAAATTCGCAAAGACATTACCAGATATTGCTATGGTCAAGATGCCCATTTTGATACAACACTTGATTTTTTGGGTTTGAGTCCTAGCGATGAAGAACGACCAATAGTTACAGCGTTACGAGAAACAGAAGTCAATGGAAGTTACACCTTAATTTTAGAATTTGATTCACCGCTAATACCAATTGACTTATGGCAAAAAAAACAAGAAAAGATGACCAATTATTTCGGGCCTGGAGTTGAAATTCAAATAACCCAGCCATCTGAAAATAAAATTGAAGTAGCATTAATAAAAAATGCTCAAAAAGAGTCAATAGTCAATAGCCAATAATATTGGTGATTGGGGACTGGGGACTGGGAGTGATTACTCTCCCCTCTGCTTCCTCTTCTTCCTCTGCCCCTTTCTTTGTTCCCCACCTAATTCATACAATTCATACACACAAAGCGATTCCCAATTCAAAATCTAAAATCCAAAATGGTATTACTTTTCTAGACGAACTGCATACCATTGCAAATATTGTCCAGGGCCAATATCTAATTCACAACTGGTGTCGATTAAATGTTGTGCTTGGGCCTCGACAGTATCAAATTTTTGCAAGTCAGGTGGCAAATCTTGAATTTGAAGTTGCTCGATAGTTGTTTTAAGTTTTTCTAATAACTCTGATAATGTCAGAAATTGTTCTGGTTGATTGGTTTCTAGAACAACGAAATTATCCTGTTGATACATTAATGGATTTGGCATTTTTAAATTTTAGTGAATGTAGATGGTTTTTGATTTTTTTTGCAAAGGAATAGTGTTAATTTTGTATAAAAAGCATAATTGATACAGCAATAAAATCATCAATTTTTTGTAACCAATTATCGAATAGTCGATTTTGGTGTCTTGATTTTAATGTAATTATAAATTTTATTTTTTACATTAATAAATTACATTTCAGATTTTTTATTACTTGTATTTATAAAATCTTAATTACTCAATTGGCTTTCAACTTAGCTAAGTATTCTAAGTATCCTAAATTCATAAGCAAGCATAAGAATTTTTACTGATTTATTCAAGAATAATTAATTAAAGAATAAAGCTTTCTATATATTGGAATATCAATCTTATGTAATTCTACTAAATCACTCCAATCGTTGAGGAATAGACTCAATTAGTTGAATTCAAGTGATATTAGTATTAGCTATATTCTCACTCAGGGTTGCCAATTAGTTTGGTCTATCTAGCTACGTTTTTAAACGAACGACAAAATTAAATAATTAAGGTATGGATTTACAATTCTCAAGATAATTGCAATTTGACTTTAATAATGGGGAAATATAACAGTAACATTTCCTCCATAACGATAGGGGAACAAAAAGGTAGCAATTGCCTTTAAGTTCTAATTATAGATTGTATATGCAAATTAGTTATCTACCGCTTGCTTGGCTCAATAATATTGAGCAGTCTATTCTCAAAAAACAGTTGATTGTCAAGCCAAACATACCCTTGCTACAAATGCTGGCGTTGATCGAAACAGCGATCGCTCCGATGCGATCTCATTGCTCAGCTTTTTTCAGGAAAGTCTCGCAAGTAGAATGTAACTCATGTCAGGCATAAGCCCATTTTCTCTTTCTAAGCAACCACCACTGATTCTAGTGGCTGATGACGACAAGACCATTCGAGTGTTGCTGCGTAAAGCTATGGAGCAAGAAGGTTACCGAGTGGTCGAGGTCAATGATGGTAAGCAATGTTTAGATGCTTATGAGACTATTAAACCAGATATAGTATTGCTGGATGCTGTAATGCCCGTAATGGATGGCTTTACTTGCTGTAAACAATTGCTTCAAATTGCTAGAAATAATCTGATCTCAGCACTGGCAACCTTTGATACTGATTCTGTGCTAGGTAATACTGTAATCTCTAAGATCTGGGAGCGAACTCCCATTTTGATGATCACATGCTTGGACGATGAGGAATCTGTAGACCGTGCTTTTGAGGCAGGAGCAACTGATTATGTTACTAAGCCAATTCATTGGCCTGTATTGCGCCAACGGCTACGCCGATTACTACAGCAAGCGCAAGTATACAAACAGCTAGAAGCAGCAAACCAAGCTTTGCAGCACCTTGCCAATGTCGATGGCTTAACTGGTTTACCGAATCGTCGTCGTTTTGACGATTATCTTAATACTCAGTGGATTAATTTAGCACAGGAGGAACGCCCCCTGTCACTTATTTTATGTGATATTGACTATTTTAAATTTTACAACGATAAATATGGTCATCCTGCTGGCGATGTCTGTTTACAAAAGGTGGGTACTGTCTTAAGCCAAAAGGCACAAAAACATCAGGATTTAGTAGCCCGTTATGGTGGCGAAGAATTTGCTGTGATTATGCCATATACACATGCCTCTGGTGCAGTTCATGTTGCCGCAGGAATGCAAGCAGCAGTCAGAGATTTGCAAATTGTTCATGACGGTTCAGCGGTAAGTCGGTACGTCACCCTCAGTATGGGCGTAGCAACTGTTGTCCCGACTTGGGAATCTTCACCTTTAGATTTAATTGTGCGGGCAGATAAAGCACTCTACCAAGCAAAAGCTGGGGGGCGCGATCGCTTTGTTTCAAGTAGTCATTAGGCATTGGTGACTGGGGACTGGGGACTGGGGGAGGTGGCAACGCCTTGGGGAAAGGTAAAAGGGAAAAGGTAAAAGCAGGGATCTTTCTTTTCCCCTTTCCCCTTTGCCCCTTCCCCTTTGCCCAATGCCCAGTCCCCACTAAGAAGGATAAACCGGTAGTGTGAAGTGGAACCATGCCCCACTATTGGGGGCAGAGTCTACCCAAATTTGACCGTAGTGCGCTCGAATGATGCGTTGGCATAAACAAAGGCCAATGCCGTAACCTTCTGTACCTTCATCCCGTTGCAGGCGGAAGTGGTTTTCAAAGATGCGATCGCGATTTTCTACAGGAATACCAGGCCCAGTATCACCAATACTGAACTGAACTTTCTGGGTGGTGCGGTGTAATCCAGCAATGCTAATCTTCCCGCCTTTGGGTGTATATTTTATAGCATTATCCAACAAATTTACTACCACCTGCCGGATGCGTTCTGGGTCAGCATATACGCATGGCAAGTCTTTGGGGATATCTGTTTCTACCTCTTGGCATTTTGCGGTGTAGCGATCGCGCAATTCTTCTAGTACATCTAAACACAGCTTACCTAGTTCTACTTTTTGTGGTAATATAGGCAACTCTGTGTCCTTGCCACGACCTACCTGCAAAAGGTCAGCAATCATCCGGTCAATAATTTTAGTTTGACCGCGGGCTTGTTTTAATAAATGTGCCGTCATCGACGGTTTGAGGCGCTGGAATTCGCCTGTTTCTACATTGTAGTTAGATTGAAGAGTTTCTATGGCGATCGCCGCAGCAGTTAGGGGATTCCGGAGGTCGTGTGCCAACATAGCAATCACTCGGTCTTTAAACTGTAGCTGTTCCTGAAGGTTTTCTTTTTCCTGGTTCAAGCGAAAAATTTCGTCTGAGAGGCGAATAAGTTCAGCAGAAACGGCGACCGAACGAATTGTAGATTTGGGTGAGCTCACCCGACCATTATCGTCTATACGTTCTTGTAAGTCTTCCTGTAATTTTAAATAGGTGTCTACGGCGGTTTGCCAGCGAGGCCACCAGTTTTTCAATTGCGCTACTATATTACTCCCAGCTAAAACCTGCCGTGGCTCCGGATGGATTTTGATTAAAGCTGGTGTTGCTACCAATTTAAAGTGTTCTGCTAAGTAAGGTTGTTGACCAACATCGATCATTTGCAGTTCAAAACTATACTCAGCCTGCAACTCTTTTAAGTAAGCACGTATTCGCTGCACTTGCTGTCGGGACTTTGGGCGTCCATCGACAAAAAGTAGCAGCTGGAGTGGAGCCTCAGAATAAATAGGCTGATCCTGGGAAACTTGCATGTAATCGTGTTTCAGCACTGGTAACAACCCGGCGACGCTTTACAAAAAGTAAAATGGACTAATGGTTGTCGATGGTCGTTCGTTTTTCTTCAATTTAATATCTATTTTAGATTTTTCATACTCATATCAGATCTGCATTTTTGACATAAGATATACATTTTTGAGCCTTTTGCCTTCTTTTGGCTGACTTCATCTTCAAGAAACACTCATATTCCTTGAATATAAGCCTTAATTTGCCTTGAACCCAAATTTTTCAGCATCAGCATGTCAAAAATTTAATACTATGTCAAATTGGCTAGTACAGCAGTATGTGAATATGATTAGTCGTTTTGAACAAGGGAACACTGAACCCAACGTAGATGCTAATTGTATCCGATCTATCAGGTAGCTGTTAACTATTTAGACCAAGTGTGTAGTTTTTTCAACTGCCAGTGCGTTCGATGAAGTTAGGACTTACGCATGAAAAAGAAAAATCAAGGGTTTAAGGGGTCTAGGGGTATGAGGGTGTAGGTGACTAAAATCCTTACACCCAGTCTCAATAGACAAACTTTGTGCGTAAGTCCTAGAAGTATCTTTTGTACCTCTATCCAATCAACAGTAGGATTGGCAAATAGTCTATAGTAATTACTGCCTTCATAAATTGCCAAGGACGGGGTGTTGGGGGTCTTTCTCAAACAACTGTTTTGCTATTCCAAAAGAATAGAGGTTGGGTTGCTTTGAAGGAGCTTTGGATAACATACCAGCGATCGCACTTTAAGAGGAAGCACTCACTACTTTTGAGGCTTTTGAGAAACATACGGGAGTGGCGAGGAGAAAGTGTTTGTTTAATCGTTCGGGGGTGATGTGCCGCCTATGTAGTGCTACCAATAAACTCTTCACTAGAGCATAAGTAGCACTCTTGGTAAAGAATCATTGCTAGATGCTACCCAAACGGCTACGACATTTAACTAGGAATTTTAGATTTTAGATTTTAGATTTTAGATTTTTTAGCACTGCTGCTTTTTAGCAAGCTACATACCTCACCCCTAGTGAGTGAAACAAATCCAAAATCCTCAGCAGCGCGCTAGCCTCGTGGTGTGTTTCCATCCAAAATCCAAAACCAGTTAACTGCTTTACATAACCCCTACCATCAAGAACTAAAAACTTACGCTAAGTCCCTGGAATTACTCAACACTGGCATTTTTCAGACATTTCATTATCCAGCTTACCATCGTCAGATGAATAATCTTCAGAATCGATATTTAAGCCAGCGTTAGCCAATTTCATTGATTCCCCTTTTTTGATGAGGCTAAGGGGGGCTTATTCATAGTCTACCACTTCAGTTGTTTGGCGATCGCATCAAATTAGTGCATTTGGGCGTAGGTTGACGCTTTTGGTTGCTAGATTGTTATTTAATGAGATATCAATCAATTATCCTGTCTAGTAACGAAAAATCTCAATAACCATTCTAAAATTTGAGTATTTACAGCATAAAAACTCCTGTATGGTAACCATTGTGGGTTTATTTATGTTTTTTCCCAAAAATGTTACTTTCGCAGAATTTTAGGGAAATCTATAAATAAGCATGGGAATTATCAAAACCTAATGGCTGTAAAACGAAGACAACACGGTAGCTTCTGCTACCGTTTACTAATTTTTTGAGACATTCTCAATAAAGAAGACGCGGAGACTGGGGAACGCGGTGACGGGGTGAAAGAAGAGGATGCAGTGAGAGAAGAAGATGCAGTGAGATTTCTCCATGTTTTTGCGTCTCCCTGTCCCCGCGTCCCCCCATCCCCCATTCCCATTTAATGGACAGTTTGCGCTAGGGTAGGAACTGAAACTCAATTTGTGATTTCCTGTGCTTCCTGCTAAACGTCCAGCTGTATTTCTGAGTTTGGCTGTTTTATTCACTTCGTTAACAGCCTGTGCTAACAGTCCAGTGTCCAAAAACCTTGAGGAGTCTTTGGCAGCAGATCCTAGACTGCAAAATAATCCGGTTGTCTTTGGAGAATCTCAGACTAACCAACCACAAGCACAGCAAAACGACTCAACAGTTCAGTTACCAGCTGATTTCCCTAAAGATATTCCACTATATTCCAATGCCAAACTACAGGAAGTTACACCTGCTAGCGATTCCGAAAACAAAGTCTCAACTCGCTGGTTGAGTTCCGATCCTAGCAACTTAATTGCTAGCTTTTATCGTAACCAGTTGCAAACAAATAACTGGCAAATTTCGCAACAGCCAACAGATGATGGAGTAGGTGCTTTTGAGGCACGTCGTGATAATTCACTGTTGAAAGTTTCGATTCAGCCTCAATCAGTTACTAACGCCACACCGAATCAACCCCAAACAGCTACAGAATTACTGATTGAGTACGTACCAAATAGTAGTACTCCAACAGCACAACCTACTCCAAGTACAAATGCTAATAACACTAGTAAGGATGTTCCCCAAGCAGGAGATCCGCAGTTCATCGGCCCTGTACCAACTACAAACTCGGCATCGCAACCAACCACAACTAATAACCAAACAACTCCCACAACCACACGTGAATCTCAGACATTCAACGATCTCAATAAAGCACCACAAGAATGGCGACAGCACATTCAAGATTTAGCTGCTTTAGGTGTTTTGTCTATAGAACCAAAGACAACTAAGAGTAATTCTGCTGCCGCAATTAACCAATTTGAACCTGGTAAAATCGTTACACGTCGCGAATACGCCCGTTGGCTAATTGCTGCTAATAATGCTATGTATGCCAGCAATTCAGCTAAACAAATTCGCTTGGCAGCAGAAAGCACTCAACCAGCTTTTAGTGATGTATCCTCAAAAGACCCTGATTTTCCAGCAATTCAGGGATTAGCTGAGGCTGGGTTAATTCCCAGTCCTTTATCTGGAGATTCTACAGCTGTTTTGTTTCGTCCTGATGCCCCCTTAACACGGGAGGTGTTATTGCTGTGGAAATTACCTTTAGATACTCGCCAAGCCTTACCCTCTGCTAACTTGGATGCTGTCAAACAAACCTGGGGTTTTCAAGACGCAGGCCGAATTGATTCTAAGGCTTTAAGAGCAGTTTTGGCTGATTTTCAAAATGCGGAACAATCGAATATTCGGCGGGTATTTGGCTATACGACCTTGTTTCAACCCAAAAAACCAGTAACTCGTGCTGAGGCTGCTACAGCTTTGTGGTACTTCGGAACTCAAGGTGAAGGGGTCTCAGCGGCTGATGCGTTGAAATTAAAGCAAAGTTAAAGTTATTGCCTACTTTATCAAAGATAATAAACTTTTTGCAGAAGTTGGGGAAAGGGGAAAGGGAAAGGGGGAAAAATTTGGTATTTTCCTTTCCCCTTTAACCTTTTTCCTTTTCCCACCTCTTGCAAAAGTGTTTTTTGCAAGAGGTCTAATGTAAATCTAAGTATTTTAAGTATTTACAGCATTTTTATCTGTGGTTGATGAATTTTTAAGGCATAGTTAAGTAAAATAAAGTAAAGAAACTTAACAGAGTTGCCTAGTTTTGAAGTAAGCCAAAAAACAAGTTGTCACATTATCGCCCTTGAAGATTTTTAAACGTATTAAAAATCTTCACAGGTATAACAAATATGAAAGATTACTCCTGTTGATATTTATTCTTTAATTTAATCAGGCAAGTGAATTGGGTTTTACGAATGTAAGGGAATCTTGTCGATCTCGGTTAGATATATGTAACCCTGTCAACAATAAGTTTCTCATCTGGGGCAATTACCACCCAACCACCGTTACTCATCAGGTGATAGCGGACACTACACTGGCGGCGATTGAGGCTAAGTCTGTTCCTGAACCTTCGACAGAGTTGGGGACATTGTTGGCAGTTGGTACTTTCGGTACAGTAGGAGTACTCAAGCGCCAGCAAAAAAGGTCGGCACTTACGACTGCGGGTCTGGTTTCTAGCGCACAATCGTCTCATACAGTTGACAACTAATATTATTAATGTGGGATTACGATCGCTTATTTCAAATTATTGCAGAGTTGGTGATGCATCATTCTCCTAGTGGTGCAGAAGCCGAAATTAACCAGTTGTTAATCCAACGATTTACAGCACTGGGTGTAGAAGTCTGGTGCGATCGCGCCGACAACATTATTGCAAAAATTCCTGGGCGAAGTCTAGACCGAGCCATCGCCATTACAGCCCATAAAGATGAAATTGGTGGGATTGTTAAAAATATCGGCGATAAAGGTCGCGTTGAAGTCCGCAAACTCGGCGGTTCTTTTCCCTGGATTTACGGTGAAGGCGTGGTAGATTTACTAGGAGACAATGAAACCATTAGCGGAATTCTCAGCTTTGGTTCCCGCCACGTTTCCCACGAATCTCCGCAAAAAGTCCAGCAAGAAGATACTAGCGTCAAGTGGGAAAATGCCTGGATTGAAACCAAACGCACTACGGCTGAACTAGAAACTGCTGGGATTCGACCTGGAACGAGAATGGTGATTGGCAAACATCGCAAGTTGCCAATTAGATTAAAAGATCATATTGGCAGTTACACATTAGATAACAAAGCCTCTGTTGCCATTTTGTTAGCTTTAGCTGAAAGTCTAAAACAGCCAGCTGTCGATGTTTATCTCGTGGCTTCAGCAAAAGAAGAAGTCGGGGCAATTGGCGCCTTATTTTTTACTCAAAATCAGCGTTTAGATGCCTTAATTGCGTTAGAAATTTGTCCATTATCTGAGGAATATCCTGTTAAAGATGGGGAAATTCCTGTACTTTTATCTCAAGATGCTTATGGAATATATGATGAGGGATTAAATGGACAAATACGCCAATGTGCTAAGCAGTTGGATATGCCAATTCAGTTTACAACTCTGAGTGGATTTGGTAGCGATGCTTCAATTGCGATGAAATTTGGACATGTTGGACGTGCTGCTTGTTTAGCATTTCCTACTCAAAATACCCACGGTTATGAAATTGCTCATTTAGGAGCGATCGCTAATTGTATTGATTTATTAAAAGCCTTCTGCGAAACTCAGTTGGAGATTTAATTTTTTGGATTTTTTAGCCTGATTCACCATCGTTAATCGATCTAGCTATACTATTTTTTGACACTAGACCTGCCTTGAAAATAGGGCATTGGGCATTGGGCATTGGGCATGAGAAGATTGATTTTTATTGTTCCTTCTGAGCGCAGCTCATGGTGTCTCTTGCAAAAGTACTTTTTGCACTCTTGTGGGAAAAGGGACTCATGTTAAAGGGGAAAGGGAAAATACCAAACCTTTCCCCCTTTCCCCTTCCCCTTTTCCCGACTTCTGCAAGAAGTCTACTGATTTGGCTAAATGCTTGCTTTATGCCAAACTTTAGTGTTTAGTAATACTTGATAAAAGCCGATGATGGGATTTGAACCCACGGCCTGCTGATTACGAATCAGCTGCTCTACCACTGAGCCACATCGGCGTACACAATCGAATAGTATAGCATGATTCACCTATGGTAAATCCAAATCCCAAAAATCGCCTTAGCCCCGAACAATATAACCGCCTCAAAGCAGAAATGGCAGCCCCTTATCGCGGCTTGCGACAATTTTTCTATATTACTTTTGGTGCTTCTGGATTAATTGGGGCATTCATCTTTTTTTTCAGAGTCCTTGCAGGACGCGATATTGACAGTGCTTTGCCGAATTTAGCTCTCCAAATAGGAATCGTTACCTTGATGGTTTTTCTTTGGCGCTGGGAGCAGCGTCGCCAAGAAAGCCGCAAATCTGGTAAAAATACTAATTCCTGAATTCATTTGGATTGTTAATTTTTGTGGTGGTATTTTTACATATGTCTATATTCTTCAATGTTTTGATAAGAATTAAAATATCAGGAAAGAAAAAATAAAGAAATTATTACAAAATCTCAAAAAGTAAAAATTTCTGAGAAACTAAAAATCGTTAAAACGGGGTCAGCCAATATAAAGACCCTGACCATAAACTCAATTTCATTCAAATGGGGTCAACTATATTTAAAGACCCCAAATTTTATACCTCAAGACCTGAGATTTAATAAAATTCACAATACTGGAAGCGCCAGACTGATAATTTGTTAGTCTGGCGCTTTTAATTAAGCCTTTATTGGTATGTACTCAGAACTCAGCACTCTTTATTAGACCTGCCTTGAAAATAGGGACTCTTTACTGGGGACTGGTGACTAGGAAAGAAATATTTTCATTCTTTCGTTGTGAATTTTTTTCATGGAGCCTCTTGCAAAAATAGTTTTGCACTCTTGGGGGAAAGGGTAAAGGTAAAAGGGAAAGGGTTTTTTCTTATCCCTTTACCCTTTCCCCCTTACCCTTTTCCCGACTTCTGCAAGAAGTCTATTGAACCGTTACCAAATACGATGAAGGAATTGGTTGGGCACGTCCACTATTAACAAGTGCTTGGTAAACAAAGGCAGCAACTTCGGCTCTAGTCGCCTGACGATTAGGATTAAGTTGTTTAGTCGTCGGGTAGTTGATTACTAGTTGTCGTACAGTTGCAGCAGCAACAGGGGCGATCGCATAATTAGGAATCTGGCCGGCATCAGTGTAAAACGATAGAATACTCTGATCGTTGGCAGTTAAGCCTAAACCATTGGCTAAAGCGACTAAGGCCTGCACTCTAGGAATTTGTTGCTGTGGCTTAAAAGTAGCATCAGGATAACCAGAAACAAATTGACTTTGGTAAGCAGATTGAATAGCAGCAAAAGCCCAAAAATTGCTTGCTACATCCTTAAACTTAATAGCTGGGCGTTTAGCTGGTGGTGTCAGAGCCTTAGTGATAATGGTGGCGAATTGAGCGCGGGTTACAGGTTCATTGGGTTTAAAAGTACCATCAGGAAACCCAGCAATAATATTTTGGGAAGCTAAGGCTTCGATGTACACTTTTGCCCAGTAATTTGCTGGCACATCTTTAAAGGCGACAGCTCCCCCTGGGGGTACGTCAACAACTGCGGCAACAAAATCTACTGAACCAGCAATTCGTTTTTGATCGATATCATTGCCAACAGCGAGAATTGTACCAGTTTTAGTAGCATTATTGACATCATAACGAGCATTATTACGAATCAGATTACCACCAGGATTTTCATTGGTACCAAGGTCAGGTAAAGCACTAACAGTCGCTACAATACCGTCCCGCTTATTGTTTTGAATGACATTCTTACGTAATACGGGTTTAGCTGACTCTGAGATAAAAAGACCGTCTTGGTTTTCGATGATTTGGTTTTCTACAACTAAGGGTGTAGAAGTGCCACCGATCGCGATACCAAAACCAGTATCCTGAAATAAGTTACTGCGGATTTCTCCTTGGGCAGCTCTAGCAACTGAAACCCCATTGCCTTTATTTTGTACAAAGATGTTACTTTCGATTTTGGGGTTGCCTGTACCAGTGACAAAAACGCCCTCTCGGATGCTGTTAGTAAAAGTACTGTTTTTGATGATGGGATTCGTTGATTCCACCCACACAGCCGTACCTCGGCTATTTGGGTTGGTGACAGTGACCCCTGTAATAGTCGTATTTTGCTCAGCAAGAATGGTAATGTCCTGTCTGGCAAAGGTGCGGCTAGTGTAGAAACCTCCACCTGAAATTAATATTCCCTGACCTCTAGTAGCTTCATCACCCCGCAGTGTCACCCCTGGTTTCAGCAAGATGGGAAAGGTTTCCCCAGTTTCCTGGCTATAATTTCCAGGTGCAAGCTGAATTGTTGTCCCTGGTTGGGCTTGACTAAGAGCAAAACTTATGCTCTTGTAAGGTGCATTAGCCGTAGTACCAGCACCAGCGTTATCTGCACCAGTTGTAGGATTAACGTAAATGACTGTTGCAGTGGTGGGAACTTGCGCTGTGATTGGGGCAATACCTTCTGAGTGAGTAGCACCAGCATTTACCTCACCAGGTAGTACGATTGACCCACTAGAAACAACTAACAAAGCCGTTAGTCCGGCTGCCATGCGTAGACTATATCTGAGATGATTGCCAGAAAGAAAGCGAAAAGTTTTCGCTGGAGAAGTCTGAAAACCCCGATGTTTCATTTTTGAGTCTGTGATGTGCTGAATTACGGTATGTCGAACAAGGGTTAAAGCTAGCAGTTTTGTAAGCTGCTATAAAACCCATGCAAAACTATACCGAATGATTAGCACTGATTCAGCTAAATTCCTGAGATAAATCACAGAACTTATACATAAGTTATATACTTTAATTCAGAAAATTTTACTATGGCAATCGGATCTGATTTTTGACTTCCGTAGGAGTGGAGGATCAGCCTTTTCAAGTCCTAATAGTACCAATACTGCTCGGGTTTTGCATTTTGAACTCGGAATTTGGTTTGGGGTAAAGGGTAAAGGGTAAAGGGTAAAGGGTAAAGGGTAAAGGGTAAAGGTTTTTTCTTTCCCTTTTCCCCTTAACCGACAAGTATTGCTAATAGTACAGCACAGCATAAATCCAGCTAAAGTCTCCATTAACCAGACAAGGGTTTAAATTCCTTACTGGGTCAAAGTACTATAGCTGGATTTCGGAATTAATTATGCTGGGATATCATGACTAAAAGCTGTGGCGATGGCTTGGACAACGCCTACCACCAACTTCGTTACTTACAAGATTTATTGAGTATCTAATAAGCTAAAGTTTCTAAAGTTTCTCGTAAATATCGTTGTACCTGCTGTTCTAAGCGAAGTTCCTGTAATTGAGCGCCGCGTTCTAGTTGCCAGCGTTGAAAACCGGAACTATTAGAAATAGCACATTTGAGGCTATACCAAATTTCACTATCAGCAGAAAATTGGCGATCGCTATAAGCTGGAATTTGAGCCATAATTCCTCATTCCTCTGTTATTAGTCATTGGTCATTGGTCATTAGTCATTAGTCATTAGTTTTTCTTTGCGTCCCCGCGTCCCCGCGTCCTCCGCCTCAGAGCGTCTGCTCCTAGCCACTTCAAATAAAATAATATTTACTCTGGGGGCTGCTGCGAATCTATTTTTCTTGCAAACAAAGATTCAAACAATCGGGGTAACATTTGATTAACCCGCACGCCTAAAATTGTAAAATCTTGTTTAATCTTTTCTAAAGATAACGGTTCTATGGCCGCAAATTCTGTGTCATTAGTCACTAAAACTCGCATGACACTAACGGGTATTTGTAAAAATAAATTACTCGCTAAAAAGGCTAAGGCGGCAAGTATTAAACCCAGGCTGCGCCATTGCGGTAAAAACTTAGCTGTATTTGCTACTGATGGGGCAAATTGATATATATGCCACAACGCCCAAATCGACAATACTGCTGTCACTAGGGCTAGGATACGATTTAACTTTGTATTAGTTAAATAAAGAATTTTTCGCTGCCGCTCTGTCAAATTTTCTGGTTTTAAGGCTATTCCCAAAAGACCAAAGATATAAAAGGGCCGACGCAGCTGCATCCATAGGAGCGGCACAACACCAATGGCGGCTACTAAGAATAGTTCCATCCAGACGGGCAAAAACGGCTCACCCACAGACAGGAACAATAAGCAGAGTATTGAAAAAATAGGTAACGTCGCTAATCCGGCGACGTGAATCCATAAAATTGGTTCAGAGCGAAATGAAGCCATATATTAAAGTTATGAGCTAAAAGTTAAGAGTTAGGAGTTAGAGAGTTTTAACTCATAACTCCTAACTCCTAACTTCTAACCATTTTACCCTCAGCACTATCTAGTTAAGGTGAGAGTACGGCGCTTGGTAACCATTTGATAGGCTTCGATGATATCACCTTCAGCCCAGTCATTGAATTTATCAATGCCGACACCGCATTCATAACCAGCGTTGACCTCGCGCGCGTCTTCTTTCATCCGTTTGAGGGAGTCAAGCACGCCTTCATAGATCACTTTACCGCTACGTCGCACGCGCACTTTGCAGTTGCGAACTAGTTTGCCAGATTGAACGTAACAACCAGCAACCGCACCACGGCCGACTGGGAAGACGGCGCGGACTTCGGTTTGACCCAAGGGTTCTTCCACCAACTCTGGTTCGAGAAGACCTTCCAAGGCATCTTGGATATCTTCCAAGAGTTTGTAGATAACGTTGTATTCCCGAACATCTACACCCGCTTCATCGGCGGCTTGTCTTGCGCCACTGGCAAAGGTGGTGTTGAAGCCAATAATTACAGCGTTACTAGCTGATGCTAAGTCGATATCTGTTTCGGTAATTTCCCCAGCGGTAGCTAATAACATCCGAATTTGAACTTCGTTTTGCGGAATTTGCTTGAGCGCTCCCACAATGGCTTCCACAGAACCTTGCACGTCTCCCTTCAAGATTAAGTTGAGTTCTTTCAACTCGCCTTCTTGTGCCTGAGCTGAGAGGGTTGTGAGGGTGACACGTCCTTGCAACAGGCGGGATAGCCGTTGTTTGTCGGCGCGATCGCCTGCTAGGGTTCTGGCTTCTTTTTCGTTCTCGAAGACCTCGAATTCGTCGCCTGCTGCTGGTACATCACTTAAGCCCAATACCTCAACAGCAAAGGAGGGAGAGGCGGCTTCGACTCTGACGCCTCTGTCGTTCACCATTGCCCGCACCTTACCAAAGGCGGAGCCTGCTACTAGCATATCTCCTACATGCAATGTACCATTCTGAATCAGCAGGGTAGCAACTGCTCCCTTGGCTTTATCCAGATGTGCTTCAATGACAGTTCCTCTTGCAGCCCGGTCTGGGTTGGCAGATAGTTCTGCTACCTCTGCTACCAAGAGAATCATTTCTAAGAGCGTATCTAGGTTTTCGCCTTTGATAGCGCTCACCGGCACCATAATTGTGTCGCCGCCCCATTCTTCTGCTGTCAAGCCATACTGAGTGAGTTCTTGTTTTACCCGGTCTGGCTGGGCAGCTTCTTTATCAATTTTGTTGATGGCGACGACAATTGGCACTCCTGCTGCTTGGGCGTGGCTAATAGCTTCGATGGTTTGGGGACGAACGCCGTCATCCGCAGCTACTACTAACACAGCAATATCTGTTACCCGCGCTCCTCGTGCCCGCATCGCTGTAAAGGCTTCGTGACCAGGGGTATCTAGGAAGACTATCTGTTGTGGTTTGCCTTCATGTACCACATCCACATGATATGCACCGATGTGTTGGGTAATACCACCTGCTTCGCCAGCAGCTACTTTGGTTTTACGAATCGAGTCGAGTAGAGTTGTTTTACCGTGGTCTACGTGACCCATAATTGTTACCACTGGCGGACGGCGATGGAGATTTTCCATATCTTCAGCGCTGACCATTTCGGTAACTTTCCGAGCTTCTGCTTCTGGTTCGGCAGTTTCAACTTCTATTTCTAGTTCTTTTGCTACCAGAGTAATTGTTGGAATATCCAGATTTTGGGTGATACTGACTGCCATGCCTTTGAGGAACAGGATTTTCACAATCTCTGTATCAGCAACAACCAACAGGTCAGCCAATTCTTGGACAGTCATTGGCCCTGTCACCACAACTTTTTCTGGACGTTCGCGCTTGGTTTCGACTTCTTGGCGACGGTTTTGGTCGCGGTTAGAAGTAGATTTTTTACCTCTTGCTGTTGGGGCACTAACCAAGGCTGCCGCTGGGGCTTGTGCGGGCCGAGCCGATTTGGGTTTGGGGGGACGGGCGATGGAAAGGCTGACTTGGACGGTGGCTGGTGCGTCTAGATCGTCATCATCCAGCAAATCGTCTTCAAATTCGTCATCATCCAGAAGTATTGGCTTGCTTCGCTTGCCTTTAACGCCGGCCTTGCCTGCTTTTTCTTTAACTTCGTCGATGATTTCTTCTTCTACCCACTTTTTGCCGCCTTTGGCTGGTCGGGGTGGAGTTGGGCGTTTTAAATCCAGGAGATCGGGGGCGATTGGCTCCTCACCCAATACCTCAGTTTTCGCCGCTATTGCTGACAAATGTCTTGGTGGAGTAGCAATTGGCATTGCTGCTGCTACAGCTTCACCAGAACGTGCAGGCCTTGGTCGTTGCCCGTCTCCTATTGGTGATGGCGCTGATGGACGACTTCCCCTTGGCTCTGGTTTGCCGGGTGAAGTAGTGGGACGAGGCTGTTTTTGTGGTGCCGCTGGCGAGGCCTGGTCTGTTGGCAGCTTAGCGACTTTTGGCTTAATAACTTGATGGTCGCGATCGCCTTCTGTGGGCCGTGGACGTTCGCGTTTGAGGATCGGTTTGTCTGCCGGAGGTTGCTGATCAGCTACCTGTGGTTCTTCTGCCGCTGGTCTTGCCGGTGGCGCAACTAATTGCGGTTTTTGAGGTTTCTCCGGTTTCGGTCTGGATGGAATTACTTTTTCCGCTTTTTGGACAACTGCTTTTTCCTGTGGCTGATTTGGAGGAGGTATTTGTTCCAAATCTTTGACAGGAGGTTGCTCTGTGGTCTCAGATTGATTCCGGGGTACGGGTCGAGTTGGTGCCGTCGGCTTCATGGGTGAGACTGGTGTAGCGAAAGGCCGTGGAGGTGAGGGAGGATTAGCTTCAGACAAAGCAGCTTGGGTATTGGTAGCAACTGACGCCTCTGAGGCGTTGGAGGTAGTATTTCTCAATATTTTCGGTTTGCGTATTTCCAAAATTTGCTGTTTGTGGGGTGCAGCAGGTCGGTTACGTCCGCCGTTTGGTAGTGAATTTGATTTATGGCTGGTTGTACCTGGTTCCTTTTTAGGCGTCACATTTGTCGCTGCGAGTTTTTCGGCAGCAGTACGAATCTGTTCTGCCTCGGATTCTGAAATCGTGCTGCTATGGCTTTTGACCGCGATGTTGAGCTGGTCGCAAATTGCTAATAGCTCTTTGTTATCCAAATTCAATTCCTTTGATAATTCATAGATTCTAACTTTGCCGTTGTTCATCCACTCTTCCCCTTTAATTTACAGTTTTAGCGGATGGCTGCCTGGTTTGCGACATCTCCATCCTTTGATTACTGTTTTTAGGTTGCCCTTGGTGATTTTGCCGGTGCCTCCAATCAGGAAAGAGAGATGTTTCGGTTTAATGATGGCATCCCCACCAGGAATGATGGTTGAGAGATGCCCATAAAAATTTTTTAAATAAAAGATTTTTATGGGAACCCTTGACGCCGAACTGCGCCTGAGCGCTACCAGGTTGCCATTTTGTAGTTTTTTGTTTTGCTGATTCTGAGTCTTCCACAACACAAGCGAGTACATTTGTTCTGGTAGTGTCGCTCCGCCTCTCTTTTGATAAAAGAGCCGAATGCTTTCTACACCCATTTACTATTTTGGCACTAACCCTAGCGTTCGACAGAGAATATGAAAAAGGCGCGACTAATTCGACTTTCGCACAATTTCTCTACTGATGACGCTACTAAGTTGTTCCAAATAATTAAATTTGATTTTGGGTATTATTGCTGCCTAGACGTTGCGACAAGCTTTGGTACAGTGTTTCTGGCACTGATGCATGTAGCGATCGCCCTAGTCGATTTTTCTTTTGAGCTGCTTGTAGGCAACTCGCTTGAGGACAAATATAGGCGGAACGCCCCATGCCCCGATCTAATTGTACCTTTCCCGAAGGAAAGACGCGTACAATCCGCCAAAACTCTTCTTTTAAACCTAGTTTGCGGCAGCTAATACAGCGCCGATAATTTGGTTTCATCAGTTTTGTTAGGATCTCAGTTCAGCATTTTCCGTGTAGAAAGAAGTTCGTTATTACTATTTTTTACTTATACCAACTCGTTTTCAACAAAAAATCTTTGAGATTGGGATTAAAATCAACAGTAACAAAATTTAACAAAATTGAGAAATTATTCTTCATCCTCAGCATCAAAAGTATCATTATCTAGTTCTTCTTCCAAGTCGTCTTGATTTTCCGACTCTAATTCTTCAAAATCAACATCATCTTCATCCTCTTCTTGCTCTGCTTGATATTTCGCTCTAGAAGCTATAAATTTAGCATCTTCTCCGGCATGGTCGTACTTCGCTTTGTCTTTGATATCAATTTTCCAGCCCGTCAGGCGTGCTGCTAAACGGACATTTTGTCCTTCTTTGCCAATGGCCAAACTCAGCTGGTCTTCAGCCACTAGTACGTGAGTTTGCCGGGTTTCTGGATCCATGAGGCGGACTTCATCTACCCGTGCTGGACTCAAGGCATTAGCGATATATGTTGCTGGGTCTGGTGACCAGCGAATTACATCTATTTTTTCACCGCGTAATTCGTTGACTACCACTTGAATTCGCGAACCCCTAGCTCCGATACATGCACCAACTGGGTCTACATCGCGATCGAGAGTATCTACTGCTATTTTAGTCCGGGGGCCTACATAACGAGAAGGAGGGTTTGCCTCCCTAGCTACGGCAACAATCCGTACTACTTCGTCTTCGATTTCTGGTACTTCATTAGCAAACAGATAAACTACCAAACCAGCATCGGCTCTCGATACTAGTAACTGCGGCCCCCGTTGCTGACCTTGGGAAACTTTTTTGAGATATACCTTGAAAGTGGCGTTTGCCCGATAATTATCGTTGGGTAGCTGTTCGCGCTTTGGTAATTCCGCTTCCACTTCTGGCTGACCAAAACCACTGCTAACTGCCAAAATTACTGATTGACGTTCAAACCGCAGGACTCTTGCTTGCAGAACGGTTCCTTCTAAATCTTGGAACTCTTCTTGCACCATCTGGCGCTGTTGATCCCGAAGTTTTTGGGCTAGTACTTGCTTGGTTTGCATAGCTGCCATGCGACCAAATTCTCCTTGATCTGGTGTCACATCCAGTACTACGGAGTCGCCTAACTGTGCTTCGGGAGCTACTAGTTGAACTTCGTCTAGAGAAATTTGATGGTCTGTATTACTGACTTTTTCAACAATAGTTTTAGTGGAAAGAACGCGAAATCCTTCTTCTTCTATATCCAGTTCTACTTCAAAATTCTCAAAATAATCTTCGTCAAACTGTTTGCGCTCTAGATTTTGAGCGCGACGATAACGTTCGTAGCCTTTGAGTAGTGCTTCTCTAATAGCTGATTGAACTGCAAGACGAGGTAAATTACGCTCGCGACTAATACTTTCAATTAATTCTTTTAATCCAGGTAAAGTAACCATTGACATAAGCAATCTCCTGTAAAAATTAGGGGCTAGGTATTGGGGACTGGGGATTAGGTACTGGGGATTGGGGTATGCGGCATGGGACATGGTAAGACGCAGGGGGCGGAGGGAGTGGGGCACATGGGAAAGAGTGACTGCAACTTCCCCTCTGCACCTGAAGCTCCCCTGCTCCTCTGCTTCCCCAGTTCCTAATCCCTAATCCCTAATCCTCAATCCCTAATCCTCAGTTCTTAATCGCTAGTCCCTAGTCATTTGTTTATCGGCGTTCGTCTAGCTGCACCCTAGTAATTAGAGAGCGCTGAATTTCCACTACACGACCTTTTTGGTTTAAGTAAACTGCTGTCTCATCCCGGCGAATCAGTTGACCAGTCCACTCTTGTTGTCCCTCATAAGGTGGGGAAGTGGAGATAATGACGGGAAATCCTTTAAAAGAGATAAACTCCCTGTCGGTGATCAATTGCCGCGAAATACCAGGACTGGACACTTCCAAGACATAAGCATCTGGAAAGATTTCCGCAGCATCTAAGGAGGTTTCTAAAGCACGGCTCATCTTCTCACAATCATTTAACCCAGTGTCTTGCTGAGGATTGCGAATATCTACCCGCAGTACTGGTGGACTTTGGTTAGTATGAAAAACCACGCCCACTAGTTCTAATCCCAGTTCTTCTGCTACTGGTGTTGCCAAATCAATAATTTTTGGTACTAAGGGATGAGCCATGAGAAAATTCAATAAAAAAAGTGGGCATCGACCCACTTCCTGCGATAGGGATATCTTCCAAGAAGTCTTGTGACGAACCAATACAGGTTCGCCCTAATTCGAGTTTAGCGCATTTCTTTTGTAGTAGGGCATTGGGGGGAGTGCTGACTGTTGAGTGTTGACGCTCAAAGTTAAGAGTTATGAGTTAGGAGTGAGGAATTCATTTCTCTATCTCCTCTGCCTCCTGCCTCTGTACTCCTGCCTTGCTGTCTTTCAGCTCTTCATTTCCTTGGAAAAGTGGTGTTTTTATCAAGTACTGCTGGAAGTGATGCCTGTGTTCGTAGCTGTCTGGTTTGTTCGATGATTTGCTCGATATCTTCTTGGGACAAACGCTGAACATAGTTGAGTTTGATTTCTTCTAAGAAGTCAGAAAGTAAACTCTCAATTTCTGCAAGCAAGTGCTTTTCTTTGATTTGCCCTGTCAAGGCGTCGCTAAAACTTTGTACTAGTTGACTGGTGAGTTTTGCACCAACAGGGTCTTCAACAGCACTAACTAAAGTTTTATAAAGATTTGTTGTGATTTGGGTTGCTAGTTGTTCGCTAAGTTGGGTTTGGGCTTGCCCGACGCCTGGGAGGTTCTGGAGGTTGCGGTAAATGGGAACTTGATGGATGACAGTTTCGATATTGTGACGCAAAATGGCAACGATCGCTGGTTGGATTTCGGGTAGCACTTGGTAAACAATTGTTTTTACCAAAAGGCCTGCGATCGCTTCTATTTCATTGACATTATTAATATCTATGTAGGAACGCACATTCTCTTGTTGCGACAGCCAGCGAATTAATTCACCCCGCTTAATTGAACCCTGAACTTGGTTGATTACCCTCACCACTACAATTTCTGTGAGTTCTTCGGCAAAATTGGCGACGATTCCCTGATTAATTTGTCGGCGCACTGGATACAAACTTAATAACTGTGCTTGGTCGAGGCGAGCTAATACGGGTATAGTTCGCAACCATCGCCAAAATGGCAGTAATAAAAATAGGTCGTACCAACGCCACAATAATGCTTCTAACCAACTGAAACCACGATGTTGGCGTCTGATTAAAAAGGTACGCCCCAGCAATTCTACAGCAAATAAAATTACAAAAGCTGAGTCAAGAATCCAGAAATTATCGATAAATTCGCCACTTTCGCCAATTCGGCGGTAGTAGTTAGTGGCAATCAAAGGGCGGATTCTCTGGTTGAAAAAATTAATTTCTGGAAGCCAGCCTTTTTGGATTAAGTACGGTTGACTCCAAAAAATGGCAAAGGACTGTTTTGCAGATTCGTTGTCGATGCGATCGCGCATCCGATTTTTGATTTTTTCTAGGGTACCACTCTTATTCGCCCCTGCAAATGGGTTAGTGTCAATCATCTCGTTGCTAAGACGAGTTATTTCCTCTAGTTTGCTTTTGACTTCAGGCGACTGTAATCCTGTTTGGCTGACTTGTTCTTCCAATGCGTCTAAGGTTTCTAGATACTTTTTCGTCTCTCGATGCGGTTCAATACCTTTGATGGGGTCATAAATTTGGACAATTTGGGGAAGTTTTTGTAAGTATAAATCCCGCCAATGTACGTAACTTAAATCAAACAAAACTAAACTTAAATTTACCGTGGCCAGGATTGCCATAAATCTTTCAAACCAAAGATTTCGCTTATCAGAAGTTTTTATATTTTTCATTTTTTTGTTTTGAATTATACATTTTTCCGTGATTTCCAATATCAACTCTCTGATTTATTGACTACCAAATTTCGGCAACCAATTATCTTCGCTAATATAAGATACTTCTTTTGATGGATGACACAGATTAGCTTTTGTATTTGCAGTTAAGTTTGACAAACATAAATTACAAATTATTCAAAAATCATTAAACAATTACGAAAAAAGTTATTAAAGAAACTTAAAATGCAGCTGTTAACGTCTATAATCCTGCTGATTTAACCCAAAGGAGTTTTCATTTATGTGGTGTGGGTTTGGAAAATCAAGCGCGACTTTTGCTGCTACCTGCTTGTTAACTGCTAGCATAGTAGTTGTAGACACAAGTTTTGCAGCCCCTCAACGTAGTTATACGCCACAGCAATTTCGTGCTGTGTTGCGGGGATTAGGGTACAACGTCAAGGTAACAAATACGCCGTTGACGGACGAGGAAACCAAAAAAGCAAT
Organism: Nostoc sp. DedQUE12a; assembly: GCA_034530795.1. GTDB lineage: Bacteria > Cyanobacteriota > Cyanobacteriia > Cyanobacteriales > Nostocaceae > Nostoc. The sequence continues at coordinate 1,822 of JAVRCH010000083.1, read as the reverse complement.
TCGTGAATTTCAGACTGGTTATAGGCTAAAACCAGTTGATGGCATAGCGGGGCCACAAACCCAAGCTTATGCTGCTAACATCGTTAAAATTCTGCAAGGGAATTTGAATGCGGTGGTGAAGCCTAATCCTCCGCTTCCTCGCGATAATTTTTATGGCCCTCAGACTGAAGCTGCGGTGAAGGAATACCAAAAGAAAAATCAGTTGCAAGAAACCGGAATTGCTAATTTAGCACTCCGGCAAAAACTGGATGCAGAAGCAAAAGCACTTGTGGGTCAGCCAACTCCTAAGCCATCACCAACACCGACGGCTAAACCGACGACTAAACCCAGAAGTGTACCGAGTCCGACACCAACTGCTACACCGACGGCGACACCAACAGCGACACCAACTGCTACGCCAACTGCTACACCAACTGCTTCACCTACATCTACACCTTAATTGCCACCAAAAAATTTCTACCTCGAAGCTTCAACTCAAGATAATTCGTAGTTGTTAATTTGTGACATTTCCTACACCTCCCTTTGGGGAAGTGTAGGCTTCTCAATTAATTACTAATTCGTAATTATTGGGTTTGAGTCCTCTACCAAAATCTCTGATTTGGTGGTCTTGAATTAGTTGGGGTCTAAATCCCCTACCTTATCAATTTACGAATTACAGATTATTGGGTTCTTCTAAAGGTCTGCCTTTGGGCACAGGTAGAGCTGGACTACGGTCATTGTAAGGCATAGGAATGTACTGGACAGTGGGTCGTCCTCCTTGTGGCTGTGGGTACAAATCCATCAAATCATAAATAGAATTGGGCAGTCCGACGGTTATGGGCAGCCCCATTTCTGTAGCTTCCTCAACAGTGATGGGATAGTCGTGGGTAACGCGTCCAGTTGTTAAGGCTTCGATAATCGATTCGATATTTTCTGGCTGAACTTTTTGTTTAGGTATACTGTCTTTGAGCAAAGTCCGCACAAAGCGTTGTACTTGCTGTATTGCTTTGCGTGCGAGGTCAGCCATAATTAAAGTTTGGTCATCAACTTCACTGATGGGTTTATCTTCGACTACTTTGACGATACTAGCTGCTGGGAAGTTACCGAGTTGGGGATCGACTGGCCCTAAAACGGCGTTGGCATCCATAACAATTTCATCAGAAGCAAGAGCTAGCATGGTACCACCACTCATGGCGTAGTGGGGTACGAAGACTGTAACTTTTGCTTGGTGGCGAATTAATGCTCTAGCAATTTGTTCTGTAGCTAAAACCAAACCACCAGGAGTATGCAAAATTAAGTCAATTGGCACATCTGGGGGAGTGAGACGAATTGCTCGCAGTATCTGTTCTGAGTCTTCGATAGTGATATAGCGAGATAAGGGAATTCCCAGTAAGCTAATGGACTCTTGGCGGTGAATTAACAAAATCACCCGACTTTTGCGTTGCTGCTGGAATTCCTGTAAAGCACGCAAGCGTCGATATTCTATTTGGCGTTTTTGCCAAAGGGGTTGCAAAGAAGTAAGAAGAAGAAAAATCCAAAATAAATCGCCTATACCAAAGCCCATAAATTTATTTATTGGTCAAAAATAACGGTTGCCGCCATTATTGTGACAATTTTTGAGCGATCGCAATTCTATCAAAAGGCTAGAAGAGATGGGGTAGTGGGCATAGAGCATGGGGCAAGCAGGAAGTGTGGGAGGGGGGGGAGGTGTGGGAGGATAGGGAAGAAATCTTTCCCCCCTCTCTCCCCACACTCCCCACACTTCGTCATCTCCCTATCTCTCTCACTTTCCCCGCCGCCAAATTTTGATCGTATCGTCATCACCGCCACTGACTAAGGTTTG
>JAVRCH010000082.1:0-125778 GCA_034530795.1 Nostoc sp. DedQUE12a | reverse complement strand
GGCTTTTCAGGATATCTTTGACAATTTTGGGAAATGAATTTATAATCACAATCAAACTAATATATTTTAAGCCTTCGCCCAAAATTACCATATTTTGGGTTATTTTTATCGGATTTTTCTTAACATTCAACACTTCTGCGTTACTAGTATATGTTGCAATCCTAAGTAATTGTTGTACAAACTTTTATGGTCATAGAACTATTTCGCTCAAAATCATAGTGCTGTTATTTTCGCTATTTTTCTGGGAATCCTGTAGTTGTATGCTCAGTGCATTTGTCACTCCATCAGTTTAGGTAAGCATTATCTATGCAACTCATCACCTCCTTAGATATTAGAAATTCCGAATATTTATCAAAAAATCGCCTTATTAGTTACCACCACCAGTTACGTCTAATTTTTTCGCTGGGCAATCAGGTAAAAAATGTTTTGGAAATTGGGATTTTTAATTCGCTATTAACAGACCTCTTAAAAAACAATGGATACAACGTCGCTACCGCTGATGTTGACCCCAATCTCAAGCCAGACATGATTTTGGATCTGACCACAGATTTTGATTTGCCAAAAGATAAATTTGATGCGATCGTTTTGTTTCAAGTGCTGGAACATTTCCCCTATGAACAGTCAGAACAAGCCTTAAAAAAACTTGGCATTGCAACAAAGAAATTTTTGGTGATTTCAATTCCTTATTGCACTCAATATTTGTCATTGCAAATCAAAACTTCTTTCTCAGGTAGACCAAGGCATTTATTACTGAATGTGCCAAAATTCTGGAGTACAACGCCAGTATGTGATGAGCATTACTGGGAAATGGGTCTTAAAGGATATCCCAAGAAGCGGATTTTAGATTCTGTTGCGAAAGCTGGGTTAACTGTCAAACAAGAATATATCGATCCCACCTATCCATACCATTATTTTTTGGTGTTAGAAAAAAATTCTCACAGTATTTAGAGAGTGAGAAGATGGGGAGGTGAGAAAGACAAATCAATTCAAAATTCTTGCATTAAAGAACTTCTGCCTCCTGCCTCCTGCCTCCTGCCTCCTAACTCAGCACTCTTGATGCCTTGGGAAATTAGAGTCGGGGGTAGGGAAATCCGAATCATCAGATGGGGGCAAACAACGCTCAAGCAAGGCAGCGATCGCTTAAGTTATGCTTTTAAAATCCTAATTGGTATCATGCTCTCATGTATTCTCCGGGTTTATCCCTGAAAGCAGAGGGCGATATCATCATTTCAGAATACTAACATCAAAGTTTACTAATCATGTTAGAACAAGGCACTATCAGTATTCATACTGAGAATATTTTCCCGATCATTAAGAAGTCCCTCTACTCAGATCACCAAATCTTCTTGCGGGAACTGGTATCTAACGCTGTAGACGCCATCCAAAAGCTGAAAATGGTATCCCGCGCCGGAGATTACACCGGAGACATAGGCGAACCAGAAATCGTAATTGCCATTGACAAAAATAACAAGACCCTCTCCATCTCTGATAACGGTATCGGCATGACTGCCGATGAAGTTAAGAAATATATCAATCAAGTCGCCTTTTCTAGCGCTGAAGAATTTATTCATAAGTATCAAGGCAAATCCGACCAACCGATCATCGGTCATTTCGGTCTTGGCTTTTACTCGTCGTTCATGGTGGCGCAAAAGGTAGAAATTGATACTCTTTCTTACCAAGAAGGAGCGCAGGCGGTTCACTGGAGTTGTGATGGTTCTCCAGCATTCACTCTAGAAGATTCATCCCGGACAACTCGCGGCACCACTATTACTCTGAGTTTGCAAGGAGAAGAGGAAGAGTTTCTCGAATCAGCACGGATTCAAAATCTTGTCAAGACTTACTGCGACTTCATGCCAGTACCAATTAAGCTGGATGGGGAAGTATTAAATAGACAAAAAGCACCTTGGCGAGAGTCTCCGAGTAACCTGACTAAAGAAGATTACTTAGAGTTTTACCGCTATCTGTATCCTTTCCAAGAAGAACCACTGTTGTGGGTACATCTGAATACTGACTATCCGTTTATCATCAATGGGATTTTGTATTTTCCCAAAATGAGACCGGATGTAGATGTAACAAAAGGGCAGATCAAGCTATTTTGCAACCAAGTTTTTGTTAGCGACAACTGCGAAGAAATTATCCCGCAATTTTTGATGCCGATGCGGGGTGTGATTGATAGCACCGATATTCCGTTGAACGTGTCCCGCAGTGCATTGCAAGGCGATCGCACTGTCAAGCGAATTGGCGATTACATTGCCAAAAAAGTTGGCGATCGCCTCAAAGAACTTTTCCGCGACAACCGCGAACAATACGCTAGCGTCTGGAAAGACCTCGGCACGTTTGTGAAATTCGGCGTCCTCAACGACGAAAAATTCAAAAAACAAATCGAAGACATCATCATCTTTCGTACTACAGCCAAGCTGGCAGAACAACCTGCTGCCCAAACTCCAGCAGTTGAAGTGCAATCTGCGGAAGGCGATGCTTGGCAAGATGTCACTCCTGCTTCAGAAAACTCAGCATCCACCAGTCCTTACACGACGCTGAAAGAATACTTAGAACGCAACAAAGAACGCCACGAAAATCGGGTTTTCTACAGCACCGATGAAGCAAGCCAAGCTACCTACATAGAATTACACAAAAATCAAGGCTTGGAAGTCTTGTTTATGGACTCCTTCATCGATACCCACTTCATTAATTTCCTAGAGCGGGAATACAATGATGTGAAGTTTACGCGGGTAGACTCCGACTTAGACAATACTCTGCTGGAACAAGACAAAGCTCAGGAAATTGTCGATCCCAAAACCAACAAAACCCGCAGCGAGACCATCAAAGAGTTATTTGAGAAATCCCTCAATAAACCCAAAGTCAACATCCGCACCGAAGCCTTAAAATCAGACGATCCCCAAGGAACACCACCGGCGATGGTGCTTTTACCAGAAATTCTCCGCCGCTTGCGGGAAATGAACGCCATGATGCAGCAGCAGACAGTAGATTTTCCTGAAGACCACATTTTGCTGGTGAATACTGCTCATCCACTGATTCAAAATCTGGCGCATCTGAGCCAAGGTAGTATTATTCAAGGCGATGGTCAATCGCCTACAGACCAGTTAGTAAAAATGATTTGCCAACACGTCTACGATTTAGCGCTGATGTCACAAAAAGGCTTCGACGCTGACGGAATGAAATCTTTTGTTGAGCGATCGAATGAAGTACTTACTAAGCTGACGGAACAAGCTAATAAGTAGTTGGGCATGGGGCAAGCAGGGAGTGTGGGAGGTGTGGGAGGAGAGGGAGGTCTGGGAGGTGTGGGAGGAGAGGGAGGTGTGGGAGGAGAGGGAGGTGTGGGAAGATGGTGAAGAAATCTTTCCCCCCTCTCTCCCCACACTCCCCACACTCCCCACACTTCCCTATCCCCTCTTCTCCCCATTCCCTTCTCCACTTCTGTTGTCTAAGTCCTAAAATGGAAAGGCTGTATTAAAATAACAATCTGGAGATAGTTGCTATGTCTCGTCGCTGTGAATTAACTGGGAAGAAGGCAAATAACGCTTATTCTGTTTCCCACTCCCACCGCCGTAATAAACGCCTTCAGTACGCTAATCTACAAGTAAAGCGTGTTTGGTGGCCAAGCGGAAATCGCTGGGTGAAATTAAAGCTTTCTACTAAAGCAATCAAATCCCTAGAAACCAAAGGGATAGAAGCAATGGCAAAAGAAGCTGGTATTAACTTGAATCATTACTAATTAACGTGGATTTATAACCTGAAACTTTTGTAGAAGAGAATACAGGTGATTTATGGGGTAGCACATCAGTTGCTACCCTATTTTTTATATTTTGAATAGCTATTGCCTATTGCCTGCTCCCTACTATATTAGGACTTACGCAAAAACTCTCTGAAACTCTTATTCCTCCGTGCCCTCTGCGTTCTCTGTGGTTCAATTTTCCGTTACCTGTGCGTAAATCCTGTATATCTGCTTTTTTACCCAAGCACGAAAAGCTTTAAGTGTTGCATTTCTGCCTGCTGTTAAGCTTTGCTCAAGATATTGGGGAATAGCCTCGGTTAGTGGGAATGAAGGAAAGTTTAAGCTTTGCACAGACTCTACATAATGGCCATGTTGCAAAATATTAATTTTGAGCTTTCCTTGTTCAAAACGCCAAAGTTCAGGCACTTTTAGTGCTTGATAAATATTGGGATGAGTCCGAGAAGTAATGTCAATTTCTAAAGCTAAATCTGGAGGTGGGTCTACTGTTAAATCTAGTCGCTTCTTGCCGCGAACCTTTGATTCATTTTTTATATAAAAACACTGGTCAGGTTCTATACCTTGAGCCATTGCTTGGTTTTTGAATGTCGTAGAACCAAGAGTGATAAACTCAATATCTAATTCTTCGAGAAGCGCTTTGACTAAATCGCTAATAATTTCTTTGTCAAATTCATGTTCTGGCAGTGGTGCCATAATCTCTAATATTCCGCTGTCATAAGCAATTCGGGCTGCACGGTGTTCCCCTAATTCCTCTAGAATTGTTTCCAATTCCTCCCAGGTTACATCTTGCAGTAGTACTCTTTGTCCCGGTGGAACATGGATGCGCTTTAGTTCCAACAACATCATCTCCACTCCCAGTAGCTCAAACCTAAATTTAGCTTACTCCAGTTGACTAGGGGGTTGTGACTATTTTTGCTGCTTTATCGCTTAAATACGCTACGGCTTGTTGTTGGCGATCGCCTGCTTAACAAATCTTCAAAATATATGGATGACTTTGCTCATACACATATAAGCGTTTATTAAAGAAAAAACCCCTGGAATTTCCAGAGGTTTCGGTTCCTGATTTAGTTTCTAGTTGTTACTACAAATTGTTCTGAGTCATTTCCTGATATGAAGAAGATTATTTTGTTTACAGCCTGAGTACTGGTTAGTGTGGATTTTACTAGGGTATCGGGGCAATAGTGCTCGGGTTTTGCATTTTGAACTCGGAATTTGGTTTGGGGAAAAGGGGAAGGGGAAAAGGGAAAGAAAAAACCTTTACCCTTTACCCTTTTCCCCAAAACCCGACAAGTATTGGGAAAGGAGTCACTCTCCACTAACTCTTCTTCTTTTACACCCAAACAGGTAACCAAGCGTATGTAATTACTGTATTAATGGTGACTTAGTTCTCTGTAATGTTTTGCGCCCTAAATTATTTTCATTCTCAAGGTAGATACAGAAATGCCAAATATGGCAGATAGTAATTTACATAGTTTTCTTACTATGGACAGATGTATACTTGCTATAAAATTATGAAACTATTGCAGTTTTAGCAAGCAGTTGTTAGCAAAAAATAAGTTAAATAACTTTTAGGATTTATTGATAAAAAAATTAAATTCTAGCTTATCTTTTGAACAAAAATTTAAGAAAGACCTATTTATTTTTGAGACATATTAATTGTGAAATTTATATAAATTTATTGTCAAGTTTTTACAAAAATATCATATTTTTTGTAAAAACTCTTGACTAAATGTAGGATTATTTTTAAATAAATAGCAGTGGATAAAAATAAAGCTTGAATAACTGTCACTTTTTTATTAAGCTTTTATTTTAGAGAGGTTCAAATCTATCACTATCTGCTGATGAGAAATTAGCTCATTGTAGGCTACTGTAAGAAATAGATTTGTACTCATACCTGACCTTGAATGTTTTTAAGTTTCAATTTACCAAACGAGATCCCAAATCTTGTAGGTAATCAAAACTATTAAGAGGTTAACCTCCAAAACTGTATTGCAGAACTTAGTAAAATTATCAAAATAAGGGCTACCCGAAGGCTCGAAAGTGTTTGCCTATTACCATCAACCAGGGGCGAATGGTTTTAACCAGCACCATTATTGCACTGGGCTTTAGGAAAGTCTGTCAAATTTTAGGCGTTAACCAGTGAAGAGTTTACTGGTTCTAAGTGTTTTACCATTAATTGCGGAAATTTTAGATTTTTGATGTAAATTGTGCCTTTTGTGAGCCTGACAAATCTAAAATTCAAAATCCAAAATTGGTTGGCTGCTTTTTATCAAGGCACGTAAAAGTTATGTCTAGGAGTATATTTTGTGAAGGGTGTTTACTATTTGTAAGCTATCTTGCTTTCGCAGCTTAAGAGTGCAGCCTCTAAGCAAAATTTTGCTGAATAGACATAATAAAAACTCAGGTAATATGTCTCAGGTTTTGGACTTATTTTTTTCCAAGTGAAAGCCATTAACGTCAATTTGTAAGTATTAAAATCTGAGAAAAAAGCAAAAAGCTCTCTAATTTTACCAAATAGAGAGTAATAGATAGCGTTAATTGCACACCAGCAAAATATTTAATCAACCTTTTAGGACTAAGAACTTTTGCAGCTTTTATTCTTTTTTCAGAGTTTAAGAACAGGTGCAAAAGATAAATTTGCCCACATTTGATAGTTGACGGCAATTGGTAGAAACTATGTCAGAATATTCCGGCCAAGACAATGCTTTTGAAAGCTATGATATGCACGAAAGCAAGTTTTTAACGCCTTTTCAGCGGAAAGCACTACTGAAAAATTTGCAAAATAATTTACAAGCAGAATATCGTCGGCGGATTGAAATTATGTTGCTGGCGGATATGGGTAAATCTCAAAGCCAAATTTGTGAAACTTTAGGTTGTTCGCAGGAAATGGCGCGTTACTGGATTGGGATTGCAGAGGCGGGTATGGCGCACAAATGGAATGAGCGTCCTATCGGTAGGCCCAAGACTGTTAACGATCGCTACATAGAACGTTTGAAAGAATTAGTTAGTAATAGTCCGCGTGAATATGGCTATGCATTTAGTTATTGGACAGCGCAATGGTTGAGCAAACATTTAGCAAATGAATTTGGTATTCAAATTACCGATCGCCATATCAATCGTTTACTAAAACAAATGGGACTTTCCACTAAACGTAAAAACAATCAGCCACAAGAAACAGATCAAAATAAAGATGCTGGTATTACAATTTCTGATTTACAATCTAACCCTGAAGCTACTGGGCATTGGTCTTTTAATCTAATTCAATCAAATAACTAAACTGTCATTAGTCATTTCTCTAAATAATTAATAATTCGTAATACCCGCTTTGCGAGTATTACGAATTACGAATTACGAATTACGAATTAAATTGACCAAATACAGTTTCAGAGGTTAGAAAATGTCATCAACGTTTTCTCGGCAATATTTAGCGGAACAACTCACTCGAACCTTAGGTGAATCGCTGTCAGAGGAGCAACTTCAAAAATGTATCAGAGTATTGGAAATAATAGAACCGCCGGTGGCGAAACAGTTTTGGGAAGCAACTACAGCTGAGCCAGGAATTTATATTATTTTGAGTGGTAAAGTTAGGCTGTTAGATAGCTCTAATAACTTAATTACTACCCTTTTTTCTGGAGCATCATTTGGCGAGTTGACTTTATTTCCAGAACATAAATTCAGTCCTTATGTTGCTAGAGCTTCAGTTAATTTAAAGCTTTTTTATATCAAACGAGAAATTTTAGAAGAAGTAATTTTGACATCGGTTAGCATCGGCGATCGCCTTTTAAAACGTGCAGAAACTTGGGATTTACTTCTTTTATGTTGCCGCAATTCCTTAATTAATCTCAATGGAACTGTGGAGGAGATATTTAAAGCGTTAACCCTATTTCATCGTCACACTTTAGAAAGTGGCTCTCTGATGACTAACCTCATCAAAGATAAACACCTGTGGTTACTCCATCGAGGAGAAATACAAGACTCTAGTGGGCGGAGATTAACACCTGGAAACATCTACCTAAATCCAAAACATGAAAGTTGGCAGGTAACTCAACCAACCATCGCTTATAGTTTGAGCAATGCTGATTGGCAAATAGCACTACAACATTGGCCACAATTAGCAGAATTAATAGATTTTCAAGAACGTCAAGTTGAGGTGGTGACTAGGGATCGGGCACTGGGGACTGGGGAAGATTCTTCCCAATCACCAATGCCCAGTCCCCAATACCCAATTCCCAAAGTTGAGCCGAAACAAAAGCAAAATAGACAACGAGCCTACTTTCCTAGTCCAACGGTGAGGGCTGGGCATTTTTTGGGGCGTTTGACTAAACGATATCCGTTTTTTGAACAACAAAGCGCTTCAGACTGTGGTGCATCTTGCTTGGTAATGATTAGCCGCTATTGGGGTAAGCGCTTTAATGTCAACCGCATACGGGATTTAACTAACATCAGCCGCAGTGGCGCATCAATGCGAGGTTTGACAGCCGCCGCAGAAAGTATCGGTTTTGCTAGCCGTCCGGTAAAAGCTAGCTTAGATAAATTAGCACAACAACCCCTACCAGCGATCGCTCACTGGGAAGGTAGGCACTATGTTGTTGTCTATGAAATTAATAAAAAGCGTGTGATTATTGGCGACCCCGCCATTGGTCAACGTAACCTGACTCATAGCGAATTTAAAACGGGTTGGACTGGCTATGCCTTGTTATTACAACCCACAGCTTTACTTAGAGAAACTGACGAAGCAGTTACACCATTTTGGCAGTTTTTTGATTTAGTAAAACCACACTCCCAAGTATTGATAGAAGTGTTTATCGCTTCGGTATTAATTCAATTATTGGGACTTGTGACACCCTTATTTACTCAGTTACTCTTAGACCGAGTGATTGTCCAAGGTAGCACCTTAACTTTAAACGCCGTTGGTTTAGGATTACTAATTTTTAGTTTTTTTCGCGTTGCTATTACTGGACTGCGGCAATATCTATTAGATCACACAGCAAATCGCTTGGGGCTATCACTATTAGTAGGTTTTATTAAACATACTTTTCGCTTGCCCTTAGCTTTTTTTGAGTCGCGTTATGTTGGTGATATTGTCTCTCGCGTCCAAGAAAATCAAAAAATTCAGCGGTTTTTAACTGGAGAAGCACTTTCTATTTGCTTGGATTTATTAACCGTATTTATTTATGTAGGATTGATGTTTTGGTACAGTTGGAAAATGGCATTGTTATGCTTGGCAATTGTACCACCGTTTGTGTTATTGGCGCTCATAGCTACACCTTTTTTGCGCCGCATCAGCCGGGAAGTTTTTAATGCCTCAGCCAACGAGAACAGTTATTTAATTCAATCGCTCAGTGGCATTCGCTCAGTTCGCTCTATGGCAATTGAGCAAACAGTACGCTGGCGTTGGGAAGAACTGCTAAATAATGTCATTAAAAAGACTTTTAGCGGACAGATAATTAGTAATCAACTACAAGTTTTCAGTTCTGGTATCGAATCTCTGGTAACCACAGGATTACTTTGGTTTGGTGCGTGGCAAGTAATTCAAAACCAACTGACCATAGGTCAACTAGTGGCTTTTAATATGTTGCTAGGCAACATTATTAGACCTTTCCAGAGGCTTGTTGTACTGTGGAACCAATTACAAGAAGTGGTTATTTCCACAGAACGGATTAATGATGTATTAGAAGCGGAACCAGAGGAAGATTTACAATATCAAAGTCGGCAGACATTAAGTAATTTACGCGGTCATGTAATCTTTGACAATGTGACTTTTCGCTATCATCCAGAAAGCGATATTAACGTATTAGAAAATCTCAGTTTTGAAATCAAACCCGAACAAACTGTTGCAGTTGTAGGGCGTAGCGGTTCTGGTAAAACAACTCTCTCAAAATTGATTTTGGGACTATATCTACCGACAGATGGTAAAGTGCTGATTGACGCTCAAGATGTAACTAATATTTCCTTGCGATCGCTGCGTTCTCAAATTGGTGTTGTTGACCAAGATACATTTTTATTTGGCGGTACAATTCGTGAAAATATCAGTATTGCTCATCCAGAAGCCTCACAAGAAGAAATAGTTGAAGCAGCAACTTTAGCAGGAGCAGATGAATTTATTCAGCAAATGCCAATGGGTTACGAAACTCAAATTGGCGAAAGTGGCGGTATGTTATCTGGTGGACAACGCCAACGCCTAGCGATCGCTCGTGCTTTGCTAGGAAATCCCTCTTTCTTAGTATTAGATGAAGCAACCAGTCACTTAGATGCTGAATCTGAACGGATTATTCAGAACAACCTCAAAAAAATTCTTAAAGGACGCACAAGTTTAATTATTGCTCATCGACTTTCTACCGTGCGTCATGCTGACCAGATTTTAGTTTTAGACAGGGGAATTCTAGTCGAAAGCGGTAATCACGAGCAATTAATTGCCAAAAAAGGTCATTATTTCTATCTCAATCAGCAACAATTGTCGCAAAGAGCTTGAAGATTTTTTGAGTTAGGAGTTAGGGGGGGGGTAGAAGTTAGGAGTTAGGAGTTAAGAGTTAGGAGTTAAAAATTTGAAGTTTTGGTTTTGCTTTTGCTGAATTGGAAGATGAATCATTGCCACAAGCTTTTAAAAAGAGGCTAAATATGCTCTTTTTATGTGGATGAAAGTATTTTATCTTGTTAATCAGCAAGCCATAATTTTGCATGAAAAATCAGCTGAAACTCCCAACTTTTAACTCCTAACTCCTAACTCTCAACTCCCAACTTTTAACTCCTAACTCCTAACTCCTAACTCCTAACTCTCAACTCCTAACTCCTAACTCCTAACTCCTCCTCCCCCCTTCCCAATTCCTATGCCAAACTCATCTAATAATTCATCATCGGCGTTCGCTTTAGAAAAGGACGCTAAATTTTACCTAACTGAGGATAAAAGTGCTGGTGTCAATCCTCAAACACAGGAAACATCTCAGATAAATGATTGGTTTTACGGTACTGAGGAACTGTTAGATGCTTTACCAAGAATTTGGACGCGTTCCTTGTTGTATTTATTGGTTGGCTTTGCTGCAATTGTAATACCTTGGGCGATGCTTTCTAAGGTTGATGAAACAGGAAGTGCTAGAGGAAGGATGGAACCTGAAGGAGCAACTCAACAATTAGATAGTCCTGTTAGTGGTAGTGTGACGGCTGTGAATGTCAAGGAAGGCGCAACGGTAAAAGCAGGACAGGTTTTAGTTCAGCTGGAGTCTGATGTGATGCGATCGGAACTACAAGAGGTGCAGACAAAACTAGAGGGTTTGTTAAACCGGCGATCGCAACTTGATCTTCTCAAAAATCAAATTCTACTGACGATTAATATCCAAGAACAGCAAAATAAGTCTCAAGAATTGGAAAAAATCGCCCAAATTAGCCAAGCACAGCAAAACCTTGATGCCAAACAAAGTACTTATAACTTACAACGAGTAGAAAAACTGGCTCTAGTAGAACAGGCTAGTCAAAATATCAGTTCTACCCAAATTGCCCAGAAATTAGCTCAGAGTCGTTTAAGCCGAGATTCTACGGAAGTTGAACGTTATCGCCAACTTTTACGAGAGGGGGCGGTTCCCCAAACCAAACTTGTGGAACTCGAAAAAATAGCAGAAGAAAGCCAACGCCTCCAAGAACAAGCAAAATCTGATATTACCCAAGCCCAGTTGCGGTTAAAAGAAGAACTCAACCGCTATCACTCGCTAATGAGTCAAGCTCATTCAGATATTCAACTTTTCAAACTTCGCCTGCAAGAACAGCAAAGTAGCTATCGCGGTTTAGTGCAAGCAGGTAAACTGGCGGTACTAAAAAATCAGGAACAGTTAAAAGACTTACAAACCCAAATTACTAACGTGCAATCAGAAATTGCTCAAACTGGTAGCCAGATTACATCCTTAAAACTACAATTACAACAACGAATAGTGCGATCGCCTGTTGATGGAGTAATTTTTGAATTGCCTATCCAAAAACCAGGCTCAGTAGTAGAACCGGGACAATTAATTGCCCAAATTGCACCAAAGGGTACTCCTCTAATTCTCAAAGCGCAGATACCTAACCAAGATAGTGGTTTTTTGAAGGTGGGAATGCCTGTTAAAGTCAAATTTGACGCCTATCCTTTCCAAGACTATGGAGTAGTGCAAGGGCATGTCAACTGGATTTCACCTGATTCAAAAATTCAGAGGAGCGAGCAAGGTAACACGGAAACCTATGAGTTAGAAATCTCCCTAGCTCAGCCTTATATTCAAACCGCCAACAGACGTATTCCCATAACACCAGGCCAAACAGCAACCGCAGAGGTAGTTATTCGCCAACGTCGGATAATAGACTTTATCTTAGATCCATTTAAAAAGTTGCAACAAGGCGGTTTGGAGCTTTAGGAATTAATGGCGTTGCTGAATAATGGGATGATTTAGGCTGACGCGGGGACACGGGGACACGGGGACACGGGGATTATGTCTTGATGCAAATTCTCAAATCATCCCGCAATTATGCAAGGCCGAATTAATTAATATGCAAATGTAGGGCGTGTTGCCACCAAGTGCCGCACCATCAAAAATTGAAGGTGCGTTAGCTTACAGCGTAACGCACCCTACTGAACTGACACAGCTAAAATAGTGCATAAAAAGTAGCAACGATCGTCCTTTCTCTCTGTGTTCTCTGTGCCTCTGTGGTCTGATAATACATTATTTTAAGATGGTGATGCCACTAAAATTTTCAGGTATAAAATACTCCGATATTACATGGATTAATATAGCTTGAAACATTAGCTTTGAATTACTTAGTTCAAACTTAAAAGTCTTAAAAATATCAAAAATTTTTGACATTTTAACTAAATAAATTAGAAATATTGTTGAGAATAAAGTCTCTAAAAATATATCTAAAAAAGATAGTAAAGTTATAATTAATAGAGTTGCAATTACAATCACATCTGCCTATTAAAATAGGTTAATATTGGAGGAATTAGATTATGTCAAAGGTATTGACTGTTTCTCCTGAGGATATTCTTGACCATGTTAAAATGTCTTTTCAAATACCTACTATATTGGAGGCGATCGCCAGTCGAAAAATTGTTGAAGATGAAGCTAAACAGGCAGGTATCGAAGTTGGTTTAGAAGAACTACAAAAGTCAGCAGATCAACTCCGTTTAGCCAACCAACTTCTAAAAGCAGAAGATACCTGGGCGTGGTTTGAAAAACATTATATTTCTGTAGATGACTTTGAAAAAATAGTCGAAACTACTTTATTAACTACCAAATTAGCAAATCATTTATTTGCAAACAAAGTCGAAGCATTTTTTTACGCCCACCAACTTGATTACGTCGGAGCAGTAACTTATGAAGTCGTCCTAGATGACGAAGATTTAGCACTAGAATTGTTTTATGCTCTGCAAGAAGGCGAAATTAGTTTCCAAGAAATCGCCCGCCAATACATCGATAATATTGAAATACGACGTGCTGGAGGCTATCAAGGAATACGTCTCCGCAAGGATTTTAGACCAGAAATAGCAGCAGCGGTCTTTGCTGCTAATCCTCCACAAATTCTCAAACCAATCACCACCCCCAAAGGAGTACATATAATTGCAGTTGAGGAAATTATTAAACCTCAATTGGATGAACAGCGACGGCTACAAATCATCGGAGAGTTATTTGCTAATTGGTTAAAAACACAAATAGCCACTATGGAGATATCAGCAAACATCACGAAAGTTGTTAATCCTGAAATACCTAGAGATTTAGTAATAGAGCAGTCAGAATTTAGGAGTCATAATTCAGAAGTAATAACTCAGAATTAAAATAATCTTTGTGCTTGACTTTCAAATTGAGATTGTCTACTTAAATGGCTCTAGCCCTCAAATTGGGGTTAGAGCTATTTACTACAAATCTTTAATTATTTTTATTTTTACCGACTTACTTATTATGTTAGAAACGAACTAGTTAAAAACTATAGCAATCCTATTTAAGTTGTGAAATTAGTCGTGTAGGCAGGCAATAACAACA
Organism: Nostoc sp. DedQUE12a; assembly: GCA_034530795.1. GTDB lineage: Bacteria > Cyanobacteriota > Cyanobacteriia > Cyanobacteriales > Nostocaceae > Nostoc. Next base: position 112,029 of record JAVRCH010000082.1, on the reverse strand, counting down.
GATTTTTTCGCGAATGATTTAGGATTGGTATGATTAAATTTTAAATTTGGTCACCATAAAATGGTGTCTTTACATTTCCTAAGATTGACTGTGATTACTGAATTCTTTTTTTAACCTTTAGTTCGATCCATATTTTTCGCTATTCTGTTGGAACCAGGTTGATTCTAGTTGAAAAAACTCGGCATTTTGGTGATCGCTTTGAGCGTCGTTTGTTTTACCAAATAATGAATTGTTTTTCATTAATCGAATGTAGGTGCGGGAGGGTATATATTCAAGAGGATTGTAGCCACTAAAACGTAGCATTAAAAGGCAAGCCCAAGAGTATTTACCATCTCTCACAGCTTTGATTATTTCTTCTAATTCTTGAGCATTAAAGTTAAACTTTTTATTTAACCCTTCATTACAATCGGAAAAATCTTCATTCATCTAATTACCTCATGGTTAAAAATTAGTTTTTCTCGTTAATTGAGTAAGTTTGAATTATTTGAACAAAAAGCTAGGGTTTAAAATTTTTGGATATTAGATTCTAAATTTTTGATTAAAATCTAAAACCCAAAAATTTTTGACAAATCAAAGAAACTTTTTAGAGATTCAAGCAAATGTATATATCCTCAGAATTTGCATTGAGGTAAGGACGCTGCAATTCAATTTGATATAAAGAAAAATGTTTGAGAACTGCTGTTAGCCGATTTGCTGGTGTATCATTTCCTTCAAGCCAACTATCAAGCAAACCATTCGCAATAATTTGGCAGCGGTTTGTACCAAAGCTTTCATGAGTGCTAAACTTTTGGTCTGGTTCTTCAGCGATCGCTAATCCTGGCGCAATTAATTTAGTGAACAAAGGCACTTGTTCGTGAAAATAAGATTGATTTTCTAAATACACTCTTTCTAATACTGGCTGAACAACCTCATATTTTTTTTTGTCAAAATAAAGTACTGCTGAATCACAACGTCCATAATCCGAAGGATTGTAGAGAGCTTTAAATGAAAAAGGAATATCTCTAGAGTTGAGTAAGGTAGTCAAATTATCCATAACTGCAACTGCTCCTTCTGGGGTTAAATTAAAATAAACCCGCACAATATTTTGATTTCCATGAGAAGCTGCATTACCAATTGCCATATAGAATGCATTTTGTACTAAATTCTTGGGCATTCTAATTGCAACTAAGTTATTAACAGTAGCATTTCGCTGGGCTGGTTGCAAATGAATATGTCGCTGTATATGTAGTTTCAAACCATTTTTATATACAATCAGAATGTCATCTTCTTCTTGAATTACAAGCCAATCGTTGCTGAAGTAGCCTTCACCTCTGTTGCTTTCATGCAAGCGTTCATAGAAAGCTATATCTACACCTAAAAGAGTATTATTTTCTAAATTTTGGTTGAGAGCTAAATTTGTTGTATCTGCATCAGGAGCAAGAGCAGATTTCAAAGAACCATTGTAATAGATACCGTAGAGAAAACTACGCAATTGCAGACTTAAAAACTTGTTTTGGAGATCCAAAGGTAATTGCTGAAAGCCTGCAATTGCTGACTCTGGTAATTCCATTGGTTTGTAGTCTGGGTGCTGAATGCAATAATGAGATTGGATTTGAACTTTATGAATGATGTCTTGTAACGATGTCTGCAATGGCTCTGGAACTTCTGATAGTTGAGTTTGTAGCGAATCTAATAGTTGCATAATGGCTGCTGTGTAAATAACAGAGGAGTAGAAGTAGTCTCTTTCAATCCAAAAGACCTCGATTACTTGCTCTAAGCGTACCCCTAGCTACGCGTAGCGTCTCGTAGAGAAGCGACGTGACTTGCTTCTATACAGGGGATAAGTTTGTTGGATAGAGGTCTGATGCTTGCACGCCAAAAATTGTTGGTATAGATGCTTCTGGACGGCATAATAAATTCTTGGCAACCTGGAGCATACAGATACCTGAATTACCAAATCTCTTTTCATACTGGAGTATCGCCTGAATAGATCGAATTAAGGCTAAACCAGAAAATTGGATAACTCGTTGCAAGAAATCGGGACGATGTTCTAGTACTTGAGGAAATTCAGCTAAATAACTAGCCACTAACGCCGCCATTGATGGCTGGAGAAGTTGTAAAGGAGTCGTAGCTAGACGTAATGACTGTTCGATCGCTATATCTTTACCAATGACAATACTATACAGCCAGATTTGTAGATAGCTGGCTAACAAATTTCCCAAATCATTAGCTGGATCTCCCCAATCACAACGTTCCCAGTCAATCAGCCGAATCATGCTTTCACCTGAAAGTGAGTCCGCTAAAGTTGCTTGTTCCCAATCCAGAGAAATCAGAATATTATTCAGCTTGAGATCGTTATGAGTCAAACAGTAAGCACTAAAACCGCTAGCCAAATCTGCGATCGCTTGTCCTAAGCTATCGTAACGTTGATAAAGGGTGAAAAATTTCAATCCATCACCAGGAACTCTACCGTAAATTTCTGGTGTAATTCTCTCCAGTCCTTGATGTAGGTTTGGAGGTTCTTGACTAGATACATTCTCGCGATTTTGAAAAAATTCTCGATATTCTGGACGGCTAAGACTTACACGATGAATCGATGCCAAAATACTGCCAACTACCTTTGCAACCTCAATGGGGAAAAAATTCTCCTTGATGTAGAAATCTGCCAAATCGCGATAGTTACTCAGATAGTTAAAAACAATAATGGAATTTTCTGCATCAAAATGCAGTGCTTCCGAACAATGCGATCGAATGTAGCTAATTTCTGGAAAATTGAGAAAAAAATTATGAATTTTCCATTCGTCAGAAAACTCCCCAACAGCTTTTCCTTCTCGATTGTGGCGCTCTTGTTTAACTAAAAGTTGCTGGCCTTCTGGTAAGGTGATTAATAAATTAAAATTTTTGGCAGGCTTTAGCTCAATTTTACTCAATGCTTGTTGTGCTTGAGTACATAATCCTAGAGGAATTAGGTAATCAAAAACATTTTGAGAACTTAATAAAAATGGCATATTGTCAGATATTTCCTTGGAAAATTGAAAGTTGCTATTATCCAATTAAGAAACTAATAAAACAGTATTCTGCTGGATATTTTGCGGTGAATCGAGCATTTGCTGAATTGGCGATCGCACTTTAATTAAGCTAAACTCTGTACTCAATAAAAACTCTGGAAATTCCATTTGATTGCGTTAAAAAACTTACCCCAAATTTGAAAACGCTGATTCCAAACTCCTGTAGTGCTATTAATCGTCTCTCATTCCCTACCTATTACAAGGGAAATAAAGGGAAATAAATTCAAAAATTAAAGTAATACAGCAGTTTGCAACTAAATGAGGTACAGAACCAAGGATTCACAAATCAAATTATTCTTCTCCCTCCTGCCTCAAAACCAGTGACTTTGTACTTAATGCAAAAGAAAACTGCTGTATATAGCAATCCTAAATAATTCGGGAAAAATCTCTTGCATGTTCTAATATTTTCCAAACTCAAATAGGATTACTATAGCTGAGTAATTAACTAGAGCTTAATTATCAGGCAACACTGCTATTGCTATATGATTTAGCTATAAAAGCAATATGACCGATAGCATAGGTATCAACATATGCTTCAGCTAATTTTGTCAAAGTTGAAATGTCGCTAAATCCACTCCAGTCATTACCACCAGAGATGGAATCAACATCAATTAAATCATTGAGAAAGCTTTCAGTTCCCTCAAACAATTCAGAGCCAGAAATGTAGAGTTCAGAAAGAGTGATATTTGCCATGACTTCTTCCTCAAGCACTTGCAATAATAAAGTTTTAGTTCAATTCATGTGGTTCGATTTTGGGCATAAATAGAGATGAATTTCTATTTTTTATGCCCAAGAGCCATTGAGCTTAGTAACTACTACTAAACGATTAGTAGTAAGTACCGTTGCTATAGGACTTAGCTACAAAGGTGATATGGCCGATAGCATAGGTATCAACAAATGCTTCAGCTAATTTTGTCAAAGTTGAAATGTCGCTAAATCCACTCCAGTCGTTACCACCAGAGATGGAATCAACATCGCTTAAATCATTGAGAAAGCTTTCTGTTCCTTCAAATAATTCAGAGCCAGAAACGTAGAGTTCAGAAAGAGTGATATTTGCCATGACTTATTCCTCAAATTCTTGTTGTAATTTTATTGTTGAATTTATCTGGATGGCTCTTGGGGATTATTGATAATCAAGAAGTCTCAGACATTCAATAGAGACGACTTTCTATTTTTTATGCCCAAGAGCCATTGAGCTTAGTAACTACTACTGAACGATTAGTAGTAAGTACCGTTGCTGTAAGACTTAGCTACAAAGGTGACATGACCAATAGCATAGGTATTAACATATGCTTCAGCTAATTTTGTCAAGCCTGAAATGTCGCTGAAGTTAGCATAGTTACCACCAGAGATGGAATCGACATCGCTTAAATCATTGAGAAAGCTTTCGGTTCCTTCAAATAATTCAGAGCCAGAAACGTAGAGTTCAGAAAGAGTGATATTTGCCATGACTTATTCCTCAAATCCTTGTTGTAATTAACATTTATCTGGATGGCTCTTGGGGATTATTGATAATCAAGAAATCTCAGATATTCAATAGAGACGACTTTCTATTTTTTATCCCCAAAGAACTATTGAGTTTTGTAACTACTACTCGACGATTAGTAGTAAGTACCGTTGCTGTAGGACTTAGCTACATAAGTGATATGACCGATAGCATAGGTATCAACATATGCTTCAGCTAGTTTTGTCAAAGTTGAAATATCGCTGAAGTTAGCATACTCACCACCAGAGATGGAATCGACATCGCTTAAATCATTGAGAAAGCTTTCGGTTCCTTCAAATAATTCAGAGCCAGAAACGTAGAGTTCAGAAAGAGTGATATTTGCCATGACTTATTCCTCAAATCCTTGTTGTAATTAACCTGTAGTTGAATTTATTTGGTTAGCTCTTGGGGATTATTGATAATCAAGAAATCTCAGATATTCAATAGAGATAACTTTCTAACTTTTATCCCCAAAGAGCCATTGAGCTTAGTAGTATGTACCGTTGCTGTAGGACTTAGCTACAAAGGTTACATGACCGATAGCATAGGTATCAACATATGCTTCAGCTAGTTTTGTCAAGCCTGAAATGTCGCTGAAATTATAATAGTTACCACCGGAGATGGCATCAGCATCGCTTAAATCATTGAGAAAGCTTTCGGTTCCCTCGAACAATTCAGAGCCAGAAACGTAGAGTTCAGAAAGAGTAATATTTGCCATTTTTGCCTCTTAGAAAACTTGCTTTAGATGAGGTTAGTTTGACAGGTAATTAAGCTCTGCTTTCCTTACCTGTTACTGCAATTTTTATTGATTAAATTAGCAAAGTCAAGCTTATAAAAGGGTTTAGAAAGACAGATATCAAGGAGTTGAGTCTTTATCAAAATAGATTTTAGAATTTAGGGTTCAGAATTCAGGAGTCAGAATTTAGGAGTCATAATTCTGCAATTAGATTGGAGCCACACTGGTGAATGTAACTTGTTTATAGCTAGCAGTATAAATAGTTAAAGCTTACGCAGGCTCTACGAATTATTGACGTTCTTCTCTACGAGAGGCTGCGCTAAGGATTCGTAGAGTGTGGGCAATATGGTTCGGTTAAAGGGGAAAGGGAAAAGGTTAATTTCAAGCCTTTTCCCTTTTCCCAGCCCACATCAGAGATGAAAAATAAGTTAGCACAGATGGACATCTGTGCGCTCCTACGAGAAATCTATAAAATCATATAATTTGGCACTAATAGTCAATGTTCCCTACGCGAAATCTATATGTATCCGGGTTTTAACGAAAGGGTAGGAGTTGTGGATTATTTAATAAAAATTTTCATAAAAAAGTGCGTTCTAATGTTATTTACAATTAGAACGCACGAATATAAGAGAAAACTTAAATAACAAAACTCTGCTCATAACTAAATTAGCAAATAAGCTCTTAGACCAACCTCCTAAAGATTTTATCTAGTTCTAACCTAAAGTTATCCAAAAGCAAATTTACTTCTTCAAGCGAGTTTATTTGTGATGTATCAGGCTCAGTTGTAGTAGATGGATTATTTCCACCAAATGTGTTTGAGAACTGTCTACCCGTTGAACTAGAGACACCACCTTCTACTATCTTCATTTCTCCAGCAGTAATTTCATTGAGAACCTGTTTCTCTGCACTAGGGTGCAGATCGTAAATTTGGATTCTAACCATGACTCAACTCCAGAAATACTTAATGTTAAATAACCTGATTGCAAACAATTTTGACACTACATATCAAAACTATTCCTTATATTATTTTGCTTCTGAATTGGAGAAAGTCAATAATTATAGGCTAAGTTTATAGACAAAAATCAAGAAATTTTGTCCTAATAACTAACTAATTGAACTAAATTTGTTTGATTTGTCTGTCCTTTTTATATGTGTAAGGACACGATGAATCGTGTCCCTACTATCTTTGGCTAAAACTTGTTATCGGCTTACAGACTTACGATAAGCTTCTTTGTTTTCCAACTTCCCCTGTTCTTAGGGAAGTATTAGTGGCGATCGCACCATTATCGCATCTATGCAACTAATTCTTCGCTTGTGGTTGTAAGTCGGGAATTGTCACATCTATTGGTATTACCTTTGTAGCTAATTGTGTCAAGGGTGGTTGAATGGCGGTTTGATTCCCCACTACTAGAGTGACGATACTTTCTGGCTTGAGGTATTCTCGTGCTACGCGTTGCACATCATCAGCTGTGGTGGCGGCGACGGCTTTTTGATAGCGGAACAGAAAATCAGCCTGATAGCCGTAATATTCGTATTGCATCAGGCGTGATAAGGTTTGGGCGGGGTCTTGAAAGTTGAAAACAAAGGAATTGAGTGTGGATTCTTTGGCAAAAGCTAGTTCCTTTGCTGTCACTTTTTGGGCTTGGATGCGCTTAATTTCAGCTTGTAAGGCTTTGACAAACTGCACTGTAGCATCCGATCGCGTTTGTCCGCCACCAACGAACATTCCCGGATAATCGTAACGCGGACTCCAGAAGCCATATACAGAATAAGCTAAACCTTGGCGCGATCGCAGTTCATTAAATAAGCGTCCGCCAAATCCATTTAACACCTCATTCAACACATTCAGCGCTGGATAATCTGGGCTGTCAAACCGTCCGCCTAAATGACCAATCAACACGCTACTTTGTGTGAGTTGCGGCTGATTCACAAAAAACACTCCGCCGGTATTGGCTGGGGAAACCTCTGGTAATTGAGATTTAGCGATTTTGGGGTTGGCTTTCCAGTCACCAAGTTTAGCCTGTATGAGCGATCGCATTTTTTTCGGCTCAAAATCCCCCACAATCCCCAAAATCATATTATTCGGGTGGAAGTATTGCTGATAAAACTTGAGCAAATCCTCACGGGAAACTCGATCTACCGTTGCATACTCTGTGGTGCGACCATAGGGGCTATCTTTGCCATAAAGCAACTTACGAAATTCTCGATTTGCAATGCCATTGGGATCGTCATTGCGCCGCGCAATCGCACCCCTAGCTTGGGTTTTCGCCAAATCTAGCTTTTCTTGAGCAAAAACAGGCGATCGCAACACCTCCGCAAACAACCCAAACACCGTTTCTAAATCTTCACTGAGGGCATCAAAACTAGCACTACCAGCGGTTTCACCAATACTAGTTTCCACCGATGCTGCCCGTTGTTCCAATATCTCATTTAATTCATCACCCGAATGCTTCGTAGTTCCGCCAGTCCGCATCACCGCGCCTGTAAAACCAGCCAACCCGACTTTTTCCAGCGGTTCCAAACGATTCCCAGTCCTTACCAACACCGTACCCTTCACCAAAGGTAACTCACGATCCTGCATCAAATAGACAACCAAGCCGTTTTGCAGTACAAACCGTTCGTACTTGGGTAACTTAATCTCAGGTAGCGGTGGCAGTTGCAACTCAGTGTAATGTTTCGCCTGTGCCGTTGCCGCAACAGAAAAATTAAAAGTAAAAAGTAAAAAGGCAAAAGCCACAACCAACCCAGAAACAACCTTCTTCCCACTAGGGATTTTCAGACCCATCTTCCTTTTACCCTTACCCTTATACCTTTCCATATCTCTCTTCCTCTGCGCCCTCTGCGCCTCTGCGGTTCATTTCTCTTACCCTTATTTCGACAACAGCTTACCAATCGTGCGATTTTCCGGCGTAAACGTCGCCTTCGCTACCCGCTGAATATCGCCAGGAGTTACCGCCGCAATTTCATCTAACTCCTTAAACAAATTCCGCCAAGAGCCAGTTTTCACCTCATATTCCAACAATTGTTGAGCCATTCCCGTATTAGACTTCAAAGCACGTAATAAATCTGCCCTTGCTTGAGTTTTCACTCGTTGTAACTCATCTGCTGCCACAGGCTCAGTTTTTAATTTCTCAATTTCCTGGCGTAAAGCGATCGCCAATTCATCAACCGTATGTCCGGGGGCAGTCAAAGCATAAAACAACATCAGATTTGGGTATTTGTCCCCAGGAAAACCGCTAAAACCTTGGGCATTGAGCGCCAAACGTTGCTTTTCTACCAAAGATTTATACAGCCGTGAAGTGCGCCCATCACTTAATAAACTGCCAATGATTTCGTAGACTACATTATCTGGATGAGTAATTGATGGACGGTGATAACCTTCCAAATACAACGGTTGAGAAGGTAGTTGTAAAGTAACTTCCCGTGTTTGTTTTTGTTGCGGTTCCACAGGAATTTTTGGACTACCTTTAGCTTTAGCTTGATAGCGTCCAAAATAAGTTTGTGCGAGTTTTTTCACTTCGGTGGGATTGACATCACCGACAATGGCGATCGCTAAATTATTTGGTACATAATAAGCGTCATAAAACTTTTGTACATCTTCTGGTGTTAAGTTACGGATATCTTTGTCATAACCAATCACCGGACGCCTGTAGGGATGAACTTTGTAGGCAGTGTCAATGAATTTCTCCAACATCGCCCCAATGGGTGAATTATCCACCCGCATCCGTCGTTCTTCTAAAATGACATCTCTCTCTTTATAAAACTCACGACGAATTACCGGATCGAGAAATCGTTCCGACTCCAGCGACATCCAAAGTTCCAACTTATTAGCAGGAAAGCTGTAAAAATAACGCGTCGCTTCACTTGAAGTAGTGGCATTTAAACCCACACCTCCCGCTTGTTCCACAATTCGTCCCAGTTCGTTTTGCTTGACTAGCTTCGCGGCTTGGGATTCCACTTGCTTAAACTCAGCTTCCAGCCGCGCCACTTCATCCTTTTTGCCATCAGCTTTCGCTGCTAGAATTTCGGCATCCAACTGTTCTAAGCGTTCTAGTAGCGGTTTTTCTGCCTTGTAATCTTCTGTACCGATGCGCGTCGTCCCTTTAAACGCCAAATGTTCTAGAAAGTGCGCTACACCCGTTTTACCATCCGGCTCATCCACACCACCGACATCAGCATAGGTAAGAAAAGAAACTACAGGTGCTTGATGTCGTTCCAGAACAATGAACTTCAAACCATTATCCAGGCGAAACTCCGTTAACTCCTTGATGACTCGATCGAGATAAGGTTGAATCGAACTTGCAGCTGGAATTTGAGTTTTAGCTGGAGGAGATATTGTTTGAGTTTGAGCCAGAGCAACTTCTGGGTGTAATCCCCAGCAAAAGGCGATCGCAGCCAACAAAGCGGCAAACACTCGGTAGGATGTGACTGATAATTGGGGGTTGGGAACTGGAGACTGGGGATTAGGAACTTCTCGCCACAACCCGTTAAACCAATCCAAAATCCAAAATCTAAAATCAAAAATCAACCGACAGAGTTTGTTCATAAGCCAAAATTAAGATAAAGTTACACTACCGAAGAAATACGCTACTTAGCAAATAGAGCGTTAATGTTGTATTAAGCTTTTTCCGCTTTTTGTACTTGATGTTAGACAATAATGCTACAAGTCCGGCATCGGATATTTCACCATAACAATTATGCGAGTTTTTAATTCTCCCCCGCCCTCAGAGGCTCAGACGCGCACCCGCATTTTACAGGCAGCACAACGTTTGTTTGCCTCTCAGGGATTTGATGGCACTACCACCCGTGATTTAGCACAGGCAGCAAGTGTAGCTGAAGGCACTCTATTTCGCCATTTTCCCAATAAAAAAGCAATTTTGGTAGAAGTAGCCACAAGTGGATGGGTGGAGATTCTCACGGATCTGCTCACAGAATTAAGTGAAATGGGTAGCTATAAAGCAGTAGCTCAAGTGATGCGCCGTCGGATGTGGAATTTTCAAAAAAATGCCGATATGATGCGTGTTTGTTTCATGGAAGTGCAATTTCACCCTGACTTGCGCGATCGCATTCAATTAGAAGTCATTACTAAAATGACCGATGTTGCCGAAGCCTTCTTTCAAACAGCAATGGATAAAGGCATTTATCGCCAAATGGACGCCAACCTAGTCGCCAAAGTTTTCTTAGGAATGTTTGCGATCGCAGGCTTTTCCAACAACACCCTCATGGAACCAGACGCCTCCCCCCAACAAATGCAACAAATGGCAGAAGGCCTCGCTGACATCTTCCTCAATGGAGTCTTAGTTAAAGAGTGAGGAGTAATAAATTAAGAGTTATGAGTTAGGAGTTATGAGTTATGAATTGTAACTCCCAACTCCCAACTCCTAACTCCTCACTCTTAACTCCCAACTCCCAACTCCCAACTCCCAACTCCTCACTCCCAACTCCTAACTCCTCACTCTTAACTCCTAACTAATTATTGTCTTCGCTTCCTGACTCCACCTTTCTACTAACTCAATCGCTGGACACAAATCTCGTCGCTGCATTGTTGCTACTTGCAATCGCAAAATCTGTTTGTGTAATCTGTGAGTAGGAGTTTGAGCTAACTGAACCACAGAACCGATACCGGCATGGAGCAATAAACCACAGTATTGGGTTCCAACGCTGGGAATGCGTGCTAAGTCAGCCAAAGCCATCCATTTATTCACATACTGAATATGAATTTGAAGTTTATTAGCTATCGCCAGCCTTGCCTGTAGAGTTTTTCCTTGCTTGAGTAGCCCTTGTGTGGTACTTATTCCACAATTTCGCAGTTGCGATTGTTCTTCTTGGGTGAGTCCAGGCAATTGCTCAATTGGCCAGTCACTAGATGTGAAAGGACTTCGATGATTTTTCTGTTTAGCGGACATTTGTAAAATTAAAACATAGGCTAATTTACATATTGTGAGAGCCGCTTTTAATTTTGTATTGGCGTGCAATCTTAAGACAACCCATCGCATCATTAATGCATCGCCTTGCAAAAATTAAGCCATTTGCGTCTCTCTTTAGCAGAAAACTCAGTAAAACTTTACCCAGAGGGGAGTTTACGCTACACCAAAATCTGTGTATTGCCGTAGATAAGGCGCTTGAAATCCCAATATAATATCTTCTTTAGGAATCCCCATTGCGACTAATTCGTGGGCGATTCGTAACTCTGTTGTGTTCTGTTGCACCCAAATTTTGCCGTCTTTGATGTCTAAGTGTAAGACACAGCCATGTACGTAACGATTGCCATCCCAACCAACATTCATTACTAGATAGCGATCTTGTTGAAGATCGTAAATAGTTTCTGATTCTATTTCGCCGTTGGCAATGGGTATGGCGGCATACTCACTAAGTAAGTTTTGAATACACTGGCGATACTGTTCTAGCTTATCCATTGCACAATTATCTCCTGAACTGGATCGTAAATCAGCCGCTTAATTTGATATCGTTCAACTGAAAGTTGAGCAAATTCCCGTTGAAAAAAGGCTTGATGAAAGGTAATTGGAATTGCTAAATGAAGGGTGCGATCTGGTTCAGTAAGTTCTAAAGCAAGGCGATAGTTGAGAAACTGCCCTAGTGCTGCATGATATTCGGTTATGGGCGAGTCGCCTAAAAAAGTTTTGATTTCAACCGCTATTTTTTCGTCTGCTCGTTCTGCTGCTAGAACACGCTCAGCACCCAAGTCTATCTCAAACTTTGCACCTCCGACTTCCACTTTTAGTGGGTCATCGGTGATGACCCATTGTTCCTTTTCTAACGCCCTCCTTACAACTTCATGGAACAAATCTTTAGCTGCCATCTTTACTTTGTCTCGTTTTGAGTTCCATTCTACAACCGCTTATCCAGTAGACGCGTAGGCGTAGCCCGTCGTAGACATCGCCTTGTCTAGCGTTTGCTTCTTCCCTTACCGCTAACATAGGGTAAAGTATCTTAAATTGAGCTTGTCTACCACGAATTAAAGGAAGTTCATGACCGAAAAGGATACAAGCCCCTAAATTTATTTATGGGGATCAAAAATTATTGAATTTTGAATTCGGAGCTAAGCGACGTGACCCCAATTCCCAAAACCGCAGCCCAGTTGTATGAAACAGATTTTGTAGCCTGGACAAAACAGACTGTGCAACTAATTCGCGATCGCCAATTTGACCAGGTAGACTGGGATGCTGTGATTGAGGAGATTGAAAGCTTGGGACGGTCAGAACGGCGGGAGTTGAAAAGCCGCTTGGAGGTACTATTACAATATTTACTTAAGTGGCAATACCAATCTAATTTGCAAAGTGGTTCCTGGCAAAATACGATTGACGAACAACGCAACCGAATTATAGATTTGCTGCAAGAGAGTCCCAGTCTCAAGTCATATCCAGAAGAAGTTTTAGCCCAGTGTTACCACCGGGGATTAAAAGCTGCTAGTAATGAAACGAAATTAGCAATAGATACGTTTCCAGCGGAATGTCCTTATTCTATTGCCCAAATTCTTGATGCCGAGTTTTTGCCCGATGCGATTAATTTTTAGCTCAATTTAAGCGGTAGTTAATTCACCTCGCAAAACAGTTACCGCCTGTCCGCCAAGCAAAACGCGATCGCCCCCATCATAATAAACTTTCACCACGCCACCGCGACTCGAAGCTTGATAAGCTAAAAATTGATTTTTGTGCAAGCGATCGCGCCAAAAGGAAGCAAGGCAACAATGAGCCGCCCCCGTTACTGGGTCTTCATTAACACCTAATCCTGGTGCAAAGAAGCGTGAAACGAAATCATATTGGGAATCAGGCTCAGCAATACTGGTAACAATAACACCAGAAATAGGCAATGTTTTTAGTAGCTGGAAATTGGGCTGTATTTGCCGCACCAATTCTTCAGATTCTAATTCTACTAAATAGCCTAGTGAATTTTGCAATACAGATTTATATGGTACGCCTAAAGCTTGACTAAGTTCTGGAGGAGCGATCGTTGGTTTTGAATGATTCACCGGAAAATCTAACTCAATCCATTCACCTTGTAACTTAGCAACGAGTAGTCCACTTTTGGTATAAAAACGTGCAACTTCATCAGATAGTAAATGTCCTTCTGACCAAAGTACATGGGCACTAGCTAAAGTTGCGTGACCACAAAGCGGTACTTCCACCGTTGGCGTAAACCACCGCAAATTAAAACCATCATCTTGTTTGATGAGAAAAGCCGTCTCAGATAAATTCATTTCCTGCGCCACATTTTGCAGCCAAATATCATCTTTAGGGGTAGTCAAAACACAGACAGCAGCAGGGTTTCCTCCAAACGGTGTATTGGTGAAAGCGTCAACCTGAGTAATGATTTGTCCCATAAAATTACTTCCAACGTAGTAAATTAAAAGTCAAAACCCAAAACCAGATAATATTCTCTTAACAAATAATTTGACTGAATGAATTATGCTTTCGCAAATGTGGAATAGTTGATTTATAAAATCCCAGATAACTGAGATAGGGAAAGATAAATTTTAGATGAATTTTACTCATGTATTAATTTATCTATGTTTAGACAAATATAAAATTTAGCCTATTAAATTGTACATGAAACTAGGTTGTATAAACTAATAGTCATTTATTTTACTGAAATAATTTGCCATTAGTAAGAGGTTCAAGCCTTGCTTTTATGCAACTTAGCTCATTAGTTGATTGTGAAACAAAAAGAGGAATCAACAATAATGGCACCTAATCCAGCAGTTTTTAACCTGTCTGACTTGAACGGGAGTAATGGGTTTGCGATCCGTAGTTCTTACTTGGGCAGATCTGTTAGCAGTGCCGGAGACATCAATGGTGATGGCTTCGACGACCTGATTATCGGCACACGCTATGGCGATTCCGCTAGCTACGTTATATTTGGCAAAAGCAGCGGTTTTGCGGATAGCTTCAACCTCTCCTCCCTAGATGGCAACAATGGTTTTGTGATTAACAACTCAGGCAGTGTCGTCAGCAGTGGTGGAGACTTCAACGATGACGGTATCGACGACCTGATTATCGGGGCAACTGGGGCCGACCCCAATGGCAAGTCAGATGCTGGGCAGACCTATGTGGTTTTTGGCAGTACCAGTGGCTTTGGAGCAAGTTTTGACCTCTTGTCCCTGGACGGCAGCAACGGTTTTGTAATCAACGGCATTGATGAACTTGAGTTCTCAGGCTATTCCGTTAGTAGTGCTGGAGACTTCAACGGCGACGGTATCGACGACCTGATTATCGGGGCAACTGGGGCCGACCCCAATGGCAAGTCAGGTGCTGGGCAGACCTATGTGGTCTTTGGCAGTAGCAGTGGCTTTGGGGCAAGTTTTGAATTATCGTCCCTCAACGGCAGCAACGGTTTTGTAATCAACGGCATTGATGAACTTGAGTTCTCAGGCGTCTCTGTCAGCAATGCCGGAGATATCAACGGTGATGGCTTTGATGACCTGATTATCGGGGCAACTGGAGCCGATCCAAACGGCAAGATCAATGCTGGAAGAAGCTACGTGGTGTTTGGTAGCAGTGGTTTTGGAGCGAGCCTCAATCTCTCATCCCTGGACGGCAGCAACGGCTTTGTAATCAATGGCATTGAAGAGAATGAGCGCTTAGGCTTTTCCGTCAGCAGTGGTGGAGACTTCAACGGTGACAGTTTCAATGACCTGATTATTGAGGGAAGTGAAAAGACCTACGTTGTGTTTGGCAGTAGCAGCGGTTTTGGAGCGAGTCTCAATCTCTCGTCCCTGAATGGCAACAACGGCTCTGTTATCAACGCAAACAATGTTAGCAATGCCGGAGACTTCAACGGCGATGGCTTCGATGACTTGATTATTGGATTGCAAAGCTTCTTTGCTTATAGTGCTGGAGAGAGTTACGTTGTGTTTGGCAGCAATAGTGGCTTTGGAGCGAACCTTAGCCTCTCCTCCCTAGATGGCAGCAACAGCATTGTAATCAACGGCATTAATCTACTTGACAACTCAGGCTACTCCGTTGGCAGTGCCGGAGATATTAACGGTGATGGTTTTGACGACCTGAGCATAGGAGCGACTTTTTACACACGTAATACACCAGTAGATGGAGAAAGATACGTCGTTTTTGGGTTTGCGGCTAACAGAGTTCCCAATCAACTACCAATTGCAGTTGCCGATACAGCTACCACCATCGAAGACACTACGGTTAACATTTCAGTCTTAGCCAACGACAGCGACCCAGATAACGACCCATTAACGGTAACAAATGTTAACGGTAATGCAGTAACTGTTGGCACTCCTATTACCCTGAGTTCTGGTGCTTTACTCACTCTTAACGCTGATGGCACCTTCACCTACAACCCTAACGCTCAATTTGAAAGTTTGGGTGTAGGTGAAATCGGCAGCGATAGCTTTATTTACACAATCAGCGATGGCAGATTGAACACTATAGCTAGCGTTAACTTGACCATCAACGGGGTAAATGACGCACCGACATTGATTTCTGCTTTCAACCTCTCGTCCTTAGACGGCAGCAACGGTTTTGTACTCAAAGGCATTGATTTTAATAATTACTCAGGCTTTTCCGTCAGCAATGCTGGAGACTTTAATGGTGACGGCTTCGACGATGTGATTATCGGAGCCTATCGTGCCAACCCCAACGGCAAGTATTATGCAGGGGAGAGCTATTTGGTGTTTGGTAGCAGCAATGGCTTTGAAGCCAGCCTCAACCTCTCGTCTTTAGATGGCAGTAACGGCTTTGTAATCAAAGGCATTGATGAGCTTGACCGTTCAGGCAAGTCTGTCAGTACTGCCGGAGACATCAATGGTGACGGCTTCGACGACGTGATTATCGGGGCATTTGCAGCCGACCCCAACAGCATCTATAGTGCTGGGGAAAGCTACGTCCTGTTTGGCAGTAGTAGTGGCTTTGGAGCAAGTTTTGAACTATCATCGCTAGATGGTAGCAACGGCTTTGTAATTAACGGCATTGATGATTTTGACTTTTCAGGCTGGTCTGTCAGCAGTGCTGGAGACATCAATGGTGATGGCTTCGACGACGTGATTACCGGGGCAATTGGTGCCAACCCCAACGGCAAGTATTATGTTGGAGAGAGCTACGTTGTGTTTGGCAGTAGCAGCGGCTTTGGGGCAAGTTTTGAATTATCGTCCCTCAACGGCAGCAACGGTTTTGTAATCAACGGCATTGATGAGGGTGAACGCTCAGGCTTTTCTGTTAGTAGTGCTGGAGACTTTAACGGTGACGGCTTCGACGACTTAATTATCGGGGCATTTGCAGCCGACCCCAACAGCATCTATAGTGCTGGAAAAAGTTACGTGGTGTTCGGTAAGAGCAGTGGCTTCACAGCAAACTTTAACCTCTCGTCCCTGGACGGCAGCAACGGCTTTGCAATCAATGGCATTGATGAGTCTGACTTTTCAGGCAGGTCTGTCAGCAGTGCTGGAGACATCAATGGCGACGGCTTTGATGACTTGATTATCGGAGCATTAGAGGCCGAATCCAACGGCAGCTCTAGTACTGGGGAAAGCTACGTGGTGTTTGGCACTAGCAATGGCTTGGGAGCAAGTTTTGATTTATCGTCCCTCAACGGCAGTAACGGTTTTGCGATCGAGGGCATTAACCCAGGTGAGAGATCCGGCAACTCAGTCAGCAGTGCTGGAGACATCAATAGCGACGGCTTCGACGACCTGATTATTGGTGCAACTGACAAGAGCTACGTGCTTTTTGGCAAGAGCAGTGGCTTCACAGCCAGCTTTAACCTCTCGTCCCTCAACGGCAGCAACGGCTTTTTAATCAACGGCATCGCTTCAGATAACAGCTCAGGCGTTTCCGTCAGCAGTGCTGGAGACTTCAACGGCGACGGCGCTGCTGACCTGATTATCGGGGCGAGCAATGCCACTGTTAATGGTCAAACATTGGTTGGCGAGAGTTATGTAGTCTTTGGCTTTGGAACTGCAACCACCCAGGAAGATGCTGCACTTAACATCCTTGCTAGCAGTATCTTGAGCACATATACAGATATTGATGGCGATACCTTAAGCATTAGTAATTTTACTAATTCCACTAACGGTACACTGACCTTAAATGACAACGGCACTGTTGGCAACGCCAGCGATGACTACTTCATCTACACCCCCAATGCCAACTATAAGGGCACTGATAGCTTTACCTACACTGTCAGTGATGGCAATGGTGGCACAATTACTGGTACTTTTAAGTTGAACGTCAAGCCAGTCAATGATGCGCCAGTTGCAGTTCATGATAATGTTACTGCTGCTAAATATACTAATGTGCGTATCCAAGCAAATACTTTGCTGGCTAACGACACAGATGTTGATAGCAGCAACCTCAGCATTACTGGTGTCAGTGGTGCAGCTAATGGTACTGCGGTGCTGAAAAATAACGGCACTCCTAACAACACAGCAGATGATTTTATCTTGTTTACGCCAACTAGCGGGTTTAGTGGTGCGGCTAGCTTCAACTACACCATTAGCGATGGTCAACTTACTAGCACTGCTAAGGTAACTGTGCAAGTGGGCGATCGCCTTTTTGGTGGCAACGGCAACGACCACCTCAAGGGCACTCCTGGCAATGACTATCTCAAGGGCGGCAATGGCAAAGATTCCCTCAATGGTGGCAATGGTAATGATACCCTCCTTGGTGGCAACGGTAACGACCTATTGTCTGGTGGTTTTGGTAACGATACCCTCACAGGTGGCAACGGCAAAGATAAATTTGTCTTGGCTGCAACACAAGGTACTGATACTATTACTGATTTCTGCAAAGGCACTGACTACATCGCACTTTCTGGTGGTCTGACCTTCAATCAACTCAGTTTCTCTGGTCACAAAATCATCGTCACTAGCAGTGACGAAATTTTGGCAACCCTGACTGGAATTAACACCACGACCTTGACTGCCGCTAATTTCACTATTGCCTAAACATAACCTTTTGCAACTTTGATGCATCAAAGTTACAGATTGATGCATCAAAATTGCACAAATTCAGCCACTGTTTCTTTAACTTTAAAAATTACTTATAAGTAGCTCTTAGCTGAAAAAAAGTGTAGGCTTAGCCCTTCGTAGACATCGCTTCCGTTATAATACACTTTCACTTCTCTATTACAATTTGATAGCAGGATTAACTGCAAAGGGTGTATTGATGAAAGCATCAAAGGTAAACATAAAACTAAAAATTCTCAGCAGCATTTTTGCTATTGTGAACTTAGCGCTAATTTCTGGAGGATTAGTTAGCTGTGGACTTGAAGCACCTAAGCCATTTGCTCCAACTGAGCAAGAAAAACCAGGGCAACAGCCTAACCAAGATGAAAATGATGATGACAAAGAAGATAATACCAATGATGATGACAAAGACGATGATGATAAAGACAATGATGATAAAGATTAAATAACCTTTATCTTTTTTCGAGTTTCTATTTATGCTTATTCAACAAACTTCTAGTTCCCTTGCCGAAACTCTACGCCAACGACGGCAAAAACTAGCCAAATTGATTGATTTTCCGGCAATTCTGTGGTCAGGTAGCAACAGTCCGCGCAACTTTCCCGCAAATTCTTTTCCTTTTCGCGCTAGCAGTCATTTCCTTTATTTTGCGGGGCTGCCGTTATCAAATGCGGCAATTCGCCTAGAAGGAGGCAAACTAGAATTATTCATGGAAGATGCCTCACCCAGCAGCGCCCTTTGGCATGGAGAAATGCCAACACGGGAGGAAATCGCCGAGAAGATTGGGGCAGATGTGGCTAGACCTTTAACAGAATTAGAGTCGTGGTTAGAAAATGCTGCAACCATCGCTCTACAAGATGCTGCTACTTGGACACAGCAATCTCAGCTGTTGAATAGATGGATTTTACCTCAAAGTCCTCCCCAAGGAATTGACTTGGAGTTAGCTAGAGCGATCGTTTTTCTACGTCTCACCCACGATGAAGCTGCATTAGTCGAGTTGCGAAAAGCTGCGGCTGTCACAGTCAAGGCACACAAAGCTGGTATGGCTGCAACACCCCAAGCCAAACTCGAAGCAGAAGTTCGCGCCGCGATGGAAGGTGTAATCATTGCCAACAACATAACCACCTCTTACAACAGCATTGTCACTGTTCACGGCGAAGTTTTGCACAACGAACAGTATCACCATAATTTGCAACCAGGTGACTTACTCCTTGCCGATGTCGGTGCTGAAACCGAGACTGGTTGGGCTGCGGATGTTACTCGCACTTGGCCGGTTTCTGGCAAATTTTCATCCACCCAAAGAGATATTTATAATGTTGTCTTGGCAGCCCATGATGCTTGCATTGCCAAAATACATCCTGGTGTAGAATATAGCGATATTCATTTTCTAGCTGCTAGGGTCATCGCTGAAGGTTTAGTGGATTTAGGAATTCTCCAAGGAAATCCTGACGATTTAGTTGAAATGGATGCCCACGCGCTATTTTTTCCCCACGGTATTGGTCATCTATTGGGTTTAGATGTCCATGACATGGAGGATTTAGGGGATTTAGCAGGATATGAAGAAGCAAGGACAAGGAGCGATCGCTTTGGCTTGGGCTACTTGCGTTTAAATCGTCCATTACGTCCAGGAATGCTAGTTACAATTGAACCTGGTTTTTACCAAGTACCAGCAATTTTAAATGATGCCAACGTCCGTTCAAAATATCAACATGTCGTCAATTGGCAGCGGTTATCAGAATTTGCTGATGTCCGCGGTATCCGCATTGAAGACGATGTTTTAGTGACCACAGAAGGCAGCGAAGTTTTAACAGCTGCATTACCAAATGATGCCAATAGTGTAGAAAATTTAGTTAATATCTAAGTTGCTTTTTAGTTAGTGAATCTAGCAACATTTCTAACAACGAGACATCGTATTTTTCATCGGTGCTAGTGGTCTATCGCATTAATTTTGCTGGCTTAGTGGTGGTCAGATCCCCGACTTCTTGAAGAAGTCGGGGATCTTAGCATGAGACAGACCACTAGAGTGGTGAATTCAAAATTCTGCTGTAATATGATACCTCGTGATATCTAAAACAATTTTAAATTCATGAGAAAAAACCTTATACAATTACTACTGAGTGGAGTTGTTGTCAGCTTTGGACTATTACCATCATTAGCTCAAGCACAGCAGCCAATTTCTGATGCCCAAGTTGCAGCGATGGTAGAGGCACTGCGACAAGCTGCACCGCAAACAAAAAATCCCAACGATGGACTTTATAGCGAATGGCAAGTCAAACCAGAAACCCTCAAAGGCTGGTCAAGAACTTGTCTTAAACGAGAATTAACACCGACGCAATTTGAAAACAGTCCTGTGCTTACCCGTTCGATTGTATCCTGTATCGCCCGCCGCGAGTTAACTAATCAGTTCGCCGCCACCAAGAATAATGAAATTGCATCTGTGCGTGGCGCTGCTTGTTGGTGGATGACTGGTAACTATACAGGCTGTGACAAAGGTTTTACTGCTGACTATGTGCAAAAAGTTGTCCGGTTTTATCAACAACAGCGCTCAAAACCAGCAGCAACTCAACCATCAAAGAGCGGTTCTTAAAGATAATTCTTTTACCTTTTCAGTCAGCCAATCGACACGATCCTTACCCCAAAACTTTTCGCCTTCAACCACCCAGGTTGGTACACCAGGACAGCCGAATCGATCGTATTCTGCCAAAGCTTCAATTGCAGCTTGTTTAGCTGCTTCGCCTTGGGCTAATTCTAGAATGCGATCGCCATTCAGCCCAACATCATTTGCAACTTTTCTAATCACAGATTCATCGTTGACATCAAGCAAGTCAACATAGCTGGCTCGAAAAAAAGCAGCATCCAAAAGATGCTCCTTCCCGCTTCCACGAGCAGCGTAATATGCTCTAGCGGGAAGTTCTTCCCGACTAAATTTCATTTCCTGCCACCGCTTTACCCACCTTCGGAATTCGTCAAGCTCCTTGAATCGAATTTCAATGCCGTACTTTTTCGCCCACCGCAAACAATCTTCTTTGTGATACAACGATACAGCCGCGCTTTCACTTCCTCCTTGCAGATCTGCTACCTTAATACCTCGCTCCTTGGGAATGTAAATCGGTCGTCGTTCAATATCAACAGGTAACCCCTGCAACGATCTTTGGGCAAGAATGCTCCCAATGTATGAATTTGCCGAGTGGTATATCGAGTAGGAGTAAACTTTGATTCGCTGCGACATATATTCTTCTATAGCTATCTAAAATAATTCGCTATTTTGATATTAAATTTGGCTTTTAACCCATTGGCGAAATTCTTTCACTAATTCCAAATAATCTTTTTCTCCTACCTGCTCTAAAAAATTAGAAATCTCTATTAGTGGCAAATTGGGAAATACTAAACTCTGTTCAACAGATATATATTTTTGATTTTCTAAAACGTTAATAGAAAAAATCTTGCCATCATATCGCCAGATTTCAGGCACACCCATATCAGCATAGACTTGAAAGCGATTTTTAGAGCTGCTAGTAATATCAACTTCTACTACTAAATCTGGTGGCGGGTCTTGCGCTAAATCTATTCTTTTTTTGCCTCTTATGGCATTAATATTTTCAATGTAAAAGCATTCATCTGGTTCTGCGCCACTCAGTTCTGGACGTTTAAAAGTGGTAGAACCAAGGCAGTCAATTCTAACTTCTAGTTCTTCTGCGATAGTTTCGACAAATCGAGCCGCAATTTTTTTGTATCGTTCATGTTCCGGTGAAGGAACCATGATTTCTAAAGTACCTCGATTGTAAGTAAGCCGGAGGCGGCGTTCAACACTAAGTTCAGTGAGCAAGTTTTCATAGGTTTGCCAACTGATACCTGATAAATGGATGATTTCTGTAGGTTGAAGCAGTGTGTTGCTAGTCATAGCGATATGTGATGTATGTTCTCGCTGTACAATAGCCATTCTTACTCTTACAGTACTTTAAACTCAATCTTCTATAAACGTAGGTATCTAGTTGCTACAGTCGTGGTGAAAACTACTAAGCTGGTAAATAGCACGTTTAAACTTTACCGGAAAATCTAAATCGCATTCATCGGCGGTTTACAATTCCTCACTGGCGAACTACCTGTAATTACATTATGTTTGATGCTTTATCTGACCGTTTAGAAGCCGCCTGGAAAAAACTGCGGGGACAGGACAAAATTTCTCAATCCAACATTCAAGATGCTTTGCGGGAAGTACGCCGCGCTTTGTTGGAAGCAGATGTCAATCTCCAGGTAGTCAAAGATTTTATTACTGAAGTCGAAACCAAGGCACAGGGAGCCGAGGTAATCTCCGGCGTGCGACCTGACCAACAGTTCATCAAAATTGTTCACGATGAGCTAGTGCAGGTGATGGGGGATGAGAATGTTCCTTTAGTAGAAGCTCAAGAACAGCCTACTATCGTGCTAATGGCTGGGTTGCAAGGTACTGGTAAAACCACAGCGACTGCGAAGTTAGCTTTACATCTGAGGAAATTAGATCGTAGTTGCTTGTTGGTGGCGACAGACGTATATCGCCCAGCGGCGATCGACCAGCTGATAACACTGGGTAAGCAAATTGACGTACCAGTTTTTGAACTCGGAAGCGATGCAGATCCTGTAGAAATAGCGCGGCAAGGTGTAGAGCGCGGCAAAGCAGAAGGTGTAAATACAGTAATTATTGATACTGCTGGGCGTCTGCAAATTGACGAAGAGATGATGGCGGAATTAGCCCGCATCAAAGAAACAGTCCAACCCGACGAAACTCTGTTGGTGGTGGACGCCATGACCGGGCAAGAAGCAGCCAATTTGACCCGCACCTTCCACGAGCAAATCGGGATTACTGGGGCGATTCTCACCAAACTCGATGGTGATAGCCGGGGGGGTGCGGCGCTGTCAGTCCGACGGATTTCGGGAGCGCCAATTAAGTTTGTGGGTGTCGGCGAAAAAGTCGAGGCATTGCAACCCTTTTATCCTGATCGCATGGCATCGCGGATTCTGGGAATGGGTGATGTGTTGACCTTGGTAGAAAAAGCCCAAGAAGAAATTGATTTAGCAGATGCCGAGAAAATGCAGGAGAAAATCCTGACGGCGAAGTTCGACTTTACGGACTTTCTCAAACAACTGCGCCTATTGAAAAACATGGGTTCGCTGGGAGGAATCATGAAGCTGATTCCAGGGATGAACAAACTCTCAGACGACCAGCTAAAACATGGAGAAACCCAACTCAAGCGCTGTGAAGCGATGATTAACTCCATGACCCGCCAAGAACGCCAAGACCCCGATTTATTAGCCAGTTCTCCCAGTCGGCGACGACGGATTGCTGCTGGTTCAGGCTACAAAGAACCCGACGTGAGTAAACTCGTAGCTGACTTTCAAAAAATGCGATCGCTCATGCAACAAATGGGTCAAGGTGGCGGCTTACCTGGAATGCCAGGAATGTTCGGTGGCGGTATGGGCAGCCCATTTGGAGGTGGAGGCAGTCCGGCCGCAGCCCCCGGATGGCGAGGTTACAATGCTGGCGCCCCAGCCACGAAAAAGAAAAAGAAAGATAAAAAGAAAAAAGGATTCGGTAATCTTTAGGAATTGGGCATGGGAAGAAGACAAGGGGAAAGGGAAAGGGGTAAGGGGTAAAGATTAAATTTATTCCTTTTCCCTTTTCCCTTTAACCTTTTCCCCTGTTCCCCCTGCCTCCCCTGCCCATTGCCCATTGCCCAGACAATAGCATCAAACACTAGACGAGTGCTAGAATTAGCATTTCGGCATACCTAACAACAGGAGAATGATTCTTCAACCATGATCAAACTGCGCTTGAAGCGATACGGTAAAAAGCGGGAAGCAAGTTACCGCATTGTCGCCATTAACAGCCTCGCTCGTCGCGATGGTCGTCCCCTAGAAGAGTTGGGATTCTACAACCCCAGAACTGATGAAGTGCGACTAGATGTTCCCGGCATCGTCAAGCGACTACAACAAGGCGCTCAACCTACTGACACGGTACGTCGCATCCTAGTAAAAGCCAATGTTTTTGAACAGGTCAGTGCTACAGCCGCATCATAATTTCGGAACCAAATCTCCAAAAGCTAGTCCAAATTACGTTGGGCTGGTTAAATTTTTGGTGCAGCCGTTTTTAGAATCTCCACAGACTTTAAGCGTCGATAGTGAAATTTCCCAAACCCTAAATCGAGTTTGGATTCGCATCGCCTTTGACAGCACAGATAAAGGAAAAGTGTTTGGTCGAGGAGGACGCAATATTCAGGCAATTCGTACAGTAATTGCCGCAGCCGCAGCCGCAGCTGGGCAATCAGTATACCTGGATATCTACGGCAGCACTACTCCAGGTCGGGAGGGTATGTCTTTTGATGAAGACTCAGAAGAGCGATCGCCGCCACCACCAAAAACAAGAGAACCACGAACAAATGGGCCTAAACCCATTGTTAAACCCCGGACTCGCTAGATTAAAACTAGAGCAAAAGTCTGAGCGGAGATGACCACAACCGCTCAGAATTTTTGTGGCGGTGAAAAAGTGGCAAAAAGATTTTTTGATCTTTTTTGTCCCTCTTGAGCAATTACATACTGTTAAAAGTAGATGATAGTAATGTGCAACTGTGATTTTCCCTGTAAGGAGGTGAAACCAGGGAGTGGCTGAAATTCGTTTAGGTGAAAATGAGTCCATTGACTCCGCACTAAGACGCTTTAAAAAGAAAATTCAAAAAGCTGGAATTTTATCCGAAGTCAAACGTCGGGAAAGATACGAAAAACCCAGTTTGCGCCGTAAGCGCAAAGCAGAAGTCGCACGTAGGGGTGGCCGTTAATAAGGGACTGACAAATAAAAAATATCTAATTAATTTTTGTGGGTTGGGCATCTTGCCGAGTCCATAGGGCAGGCGACACGCCTAGCCCACAATTAATAGTAATTTATTTGTGAGAGTTCTTAAATTAAGGTGATGTCAATTAATTTTGGATTTTAGATTTGCGATCGCGTAGCTGTCCCGGATTATTATCTGCGACAAGCTACG
Organism: Nostoc sp. DedQUE12a; assembly: GCA_034530795.1. GTDB lineage: Bacteria > Cyanobacteriota > Cyanobacteriia > Cyanobacteriales > Nostocaceae > Nostoc. The sequence continues at coordinate 86,806 of JAVRCH010000082.1, read as the reverse complement.
CTTAATTTACTCACTATTGTAGAGGTATAAGTATCTTTGAGATTTGTTCCATCCACAAGGTTGGGTATGTAGCAAACTTTGAGAATTAAAGTACTAAAAAAACAATTCCAAAATCCAAATTGTGCTGAAACCGCACCAAAGGTGCGAACAAAATTTAAAAATTACTTATGGTAGGTGCTTCAACAATTCAATTGCCGAATATTTCCAGTGCCATCGCTCTTGCAGGAGATGGAGAAGAAAATCTCAAATTCCTATCTCACCAAACAGGAGCTAATTTGGTGTTGCGCGGACAGGAATTACTGATTTCTGGTACAGATAACCAAATTGAACTAGCTACGAAATTAGTGCGATCGCTTGAAGAACTCTGGACAAAAGGCAATACGATTTCCAGTGCCGATATTTTAACAGCTCGTCAAGCCATAGATAGCGATCGGCAAGGCGAACTGCAAGATTTACAACGAGATGTCCTCGCCAGAAGTCGTCGCGGCGAAGAAATCCGCGCCAAAACCTTTCGCCAACGTCAATACATCGACGCAATACGCAAGCGAGACCTCACCTTTGGTATTGGGCCTGCTGGTACAGGTAAGACTTATCTCGCTGTGGTTGTGGCCGTCCAAGCACTCCTAGCCAACCAGTTTGAAAAAATCATTTTAACTCGCCCTGCCGTGGAAGCAGGTGAACGACTCGGCTTTTTACCTGGAGACTTACAGCAGAAAGTCAACCCCTACCTCCGCCCACTTTACGATGCTATTTATGAATTCATCGACCCAGAAAAAGTACCTAATTTAATGGAACGGGGTGTGATTGAAGTTGCACCACTCGCCTATATGCGAGGACGTACTCTCAATAACGCCTTTGTAATTGTGGATGAAGCCCAAAACACTACACCAGGTCAAATGAAAATGGTTTTGACTCGTTTGGGCTTTCGTTCCAAAATGGTGATTACAGGTGACATTACACAGACTGACTTACCACTCAACCAACCATCAGGCCTAAAAATAGCCTTGCAAATTTTAAAAAACGTTGAAGGCATTGCCTTTTGTGAATTTTCCCAAAAAGATGTCGTTCGTAATCCTTTAGTTCAGCGCATTGTCGCCGCTTATGAAAAACATGAGAAATAGGGATTGGGGCATGGGGCATGGGGCATTGGGCATTGGCTATGAGAAGAGGACAAGGGGGATATGGTAGCAATTTTTCTCCCTTGTCTCCCCCATCTCCCCCATGCCCAATGACTAATGACTAATAACTAAGGACTAATAAAAAATGACCACAACATTAAAAGAATTTTTAGCAGCTTGTGAAAATCTCGGAACTTTGCGCCTAATTGTTACTAGTAGTGCTGCTGTTTTAGAAGCAAGGGGTAAGCTAGAAAAACTCTTTTATGCTGAATTACCCAAAGGAAAATATGCGAATATGCATACTGAAGGTTTTGAATTTCACTTGAATATGGACAAAATTATTCAAGTGAAATTTGAAACTGGTGAAGCGAAAAGAGGTAATTTTACAACTTATGCCATTCGGTTTTTAGATGATAAACAAGAGCCAGCTTTAAGTTTATTTTTGCAATGGGGTAAACCAGGAGAATATGAACCAGGTCAAGTAGAAGCTTGGCAGACTTTAAAAGAAAAGTATGGGGAAATTTGGCAACCCTTACCCGCAGAAATTTAATTAGACATTTGATGAAATTGATTCTGCCTTATCCGAAACCCTTGTAGAGACGTAGCAATGCTACGTCTCTACACAGACAGGGGTGGAGGAAATCGAATATCTGCACTGAATTGTTCGACATTGACACTGCGATAAATCGGTAAAACGTATTCTAAATTTTCGTGGGGACGGGGAATAATATGATGAGAAAGCACCTCACCACCGTTTACACGCAGCGCCGCCTTCAGCCCTGCCGTTATCGCCACATTTACATCGCCCACAACCCCGCGAATTAACACGGTAATTCGTCCCAAATCAGTATTTTCATAGCCAACAAGCGTAACACGGGCAGCTTTACACATGGCATCTCCCGCTTCAACTGCTGTGGGAACGCCGTAGACTTCAATCATACCTAGTGCCAATGTCATTTTGTTGCAAAGATTTTTGGAAACAGTATAAAGTTAGTTATTAAGGCATATTCTGTATTTTAAGAATAGGCAATATCTCTAAGTGCATTATTATCCCATATATTCATTTTTAATCAATAAATAATGAACGTTTAATATAAGACTACTCATGTTTATAATTAGGGGAATTTGGAGTTTTTGCTTGCTGTTCTTATTCCTACTGGGGAATGGTGAGGCTGTTGCAGGGGAATTGTCTCAACGCCTAGCTAATTTTCCTCAATGGGAAAAATTAACTTCCGTGCAACCAGCATCGGGTGATTTAGTTTACCCTGAGTGGATGGCTGGTACTTGGAAGGTAACAAGTACATTGGTAGATTTGGTTGCGCCTTTGGCACCAGATATTGTTACGCCAGGTTTTGAAGGTAATCGGCGACAATTAAATCAACCTGTAAGTTTTCTTGTAAGATTTATAAAAGAGCAACCACATATCACTGGGTTTAAAATATTTCCTGCCATAGATCGCAAATCACCAATTTTAGTAGCAGATAGAGCATTTAATAGTTTGAATTTGGCACGGGCTTCTTTAGGAAATGAAGCGGTGTTAGCAGTTAAAGTAGATCCAGATTCGCCTAATCGTCAAATTACATTCTTGCGTAGCAGTCGTCAATTAGTTTCTACTGTTACTGCACGGGCTACAGAAAGTACTCCTGATGGAAAGTTCATTACTACAGAGGTATTTCAACAATTATTTAAAGGCAGTTCCCGCCCGTATTTAAATTCTGTAGAATCTACCACAGCTTACCACAAACTTATCGCGGATAATCCAGCAATTGAAGCAGATCAAGTGACTGCTGTTTATCTTTCACCGCAAGATCCAAATTACTTTGCCGCAGCTTCTCGCCCAGTTGCTCTTTATCGCTATCGCCTGGAATTTTTCTCTGAAAAAATGCTTACTAGTTCAAAGGAGTGATTTCAATTATTAACTGTTGACTATTTTGTAGTATAGTTGTAATCTATAAGTTCCAAGTTAACGATCGCGCTCTTGGAAGGTGTGCATCATGGCGACATTTCGAGATATTATCAGTTACTTTCGCGCTGACTGGAAGCTGAGTGTTTTCAGTATTGCAGCATCTAGCATTTACGAAGTTATTGATTTAGTTGTACCTTATGGGATTGGGCAGATTTTAAATGTTTTGTCCAATCAACCGTTGGATAAACCTCTTGAAAGTGCGATCGCAACTATTTCTAACATCATCAATTATCCAGTAGATAAATCTCTATCTTTGGGAGTATTACTGGGTTTAATTTTTGTTGCCACTGTAGTGAGAGCGCCTACACAAGCTTGGTTAACAGTTTGGTTTCACTGGGATATAGCATTCAGATTACGTCGAAAACAAAGCGAAGTAGCCCTCAGCAAAATTCTCACTTTACCACTAGAATTTTATGATGAAAATAATCCCGGACGGATTGCAGGAAGAATAGCTAGAGGTATTAGCAACCATACTTTCTCCTATCCCGAAATTGCTGGACAGTTGATTCCTAAACTGATCCGTGTACTGGGGATTTTTGTGTTTATTTTAGTGATTGAATGGCGGATTGCAGTTTTGTACCTGATTTCATTTGTAATTATTCTCAGCTTTAGTTTGAGGGATTTAAAATGGTTGATTTGGCACGAAACTCTTCTGGATAAATATATGGAAGATACCGAAAGCCGTACTTCCGAATTAATCACTAATATCAAAACTGTGAAAGCATTTGCTACAGAAAATAGGGAACTAAATCGGCAAAAGCGGAGATTTGATCGGGAGCTAACGATAGTTAATTATCGCATCCACAAAGGTTATGTGAGGCTGTCTACTTGGCAAAGAAGTGTAATTCAGTTTTGTGTGTTTGCAATTCTAGGCTTGAGTTTAGCAGCAACAGTAGACGGAAGAATTTCTCTCGGTCACTTTATCATGACCTTAACTCTTTCTAGTATGGCTTATGCTGAACTAGAACCTATTAGTACTTTGGCAGAAATGTTTGCCCGTCGTTATTCTTCCATGTTGCGGTTTCACGAATTTCTTCAAGAACCAACTGGATCTGATTCTGTTGGTCTTTTAGAAGAGAATAATCAGGCACAATCAGCTTATCAATTTAGTGGAAAAGTTGAGTTTTCCCATGTCAGTTTTGGATACAATGCCAATCGCCAAGTTTTGGAAGACATTAACTTGTTGATTGAGCCATATCAAACGGTGGCATTAGTGGGGCGTTCTGGTTCTGGAAAGTCTACTTTAGTGAAATTGCTGTTGCGATATTTTGAACCTCAATCAGGTCAAATTCTCATTGATGGTCAAGATATTTGCACTTTAGATGTGGGTAAGTATAGACGAAGATTAGCGATCGTTCATCAAGAAGTAGACGTTTTTAACGGTACCGTATTGGAAAATCTCACCTACGGTAGGCCGGATGCCAGTTTGGAGGAGGTTCAAGAAGCTTGTAAAATTGCCAGAGTCGATGAAGTAGTGCAGCACTTACCCCAAGGTTATTACACTGTTGTCGGGGAAAGAGGCGTTCGGTTATCTGGAGGACAAAGACAACGTTTGGGAATTGCCAGGGCGTTGTTAGTCAAACCAGACGTGCTGGTTTTTGACGAAGCCACCTCCAGCTTAGATTATGAGTCAGAACGTTCAATTCAGTTAGCAATGCGATCGATTCAGGGTACTTGCACCACCATTGTCATTGCCCACCGTCTGAGTACAGTACGGGAAGCAGATAAGATTGTAGTTCTAGATAGAGGAAGGATTGTAGAAGTCGGTAGCCACGATGAACTTTTACGTCACGAGGGTATTTATCGCCGCTTGCACTCCCTCCAAGAAACTGGAGAACTTTTAAGTTAGGCAACATCTAGCGATCTTACAGCAGTTATTTTTTACATAAGGTACAAAGCAATACTTGTCGGGTTTTGGGGAAAAGGGGAAGGGGAAAAGGGAAAGAAAAAACCTTTACCCTTTACCCTTTCCCCTTTCCCCTTTCCCCTTTTTTCAATAAGAGCCAGAATTCCGGAGCGAAAATTCAGGAATTAGTATTTAGAATACCGGATGTTTAAAATATTTATTCCAATCAAGAGAAACTTTCTTGATTTTCATCATTGCAGCAATTTTTAGGCATCAAACAACGCGTTAGGGGCACAGCATTGCTTTGCCCCTAAGAAAGATGCGCTTCAAATAAATAACTAATTAAATTTGGCAAGACTTTGCTTCTCTTTGTATTTATTTTGCTAACTGGAGGATTTAGAAACGCTAGGATTTCACACAAAATGCTACTAAATACTACTAAGATTTACTCTTATGTGCTTCTTTTTGTGCTGCCTCACTATATTTCTTATATAGTTGAGTCCGAATCTTAGCTTCCTGATAGCGGTTGTGGTTTTTTGATACCGTACTCATTAAATCTGAAGCCCGTTGCCATTTAGCAGCTATCTCTAACCACTGAGTTGAAGTTGTGGCTACTTTACCAGATGCAGAAGCTTGGTTAGCAATTCGCACAGCCGTTCCAAATGGATCGTCAGGTGATTCAGAAACAGTATTATTAGGAGTAATGAGTGGTAATTGAATTTGATTTTCTTTAGTGGTTTGTGTTGTTAAAGATCTGGAAGCGTCTGGTTGTATCAGGTTTTTGATTTTATTACCTAACTTGGCATATACAACCCAACCAATTAACAACAAAGAACAGAGACTAACGGCTGCTAATATCTTTGTTTTGCTTTTACTTTTGTGTTTTTCTTTGTTAACTAGTACTAAAGAACGAGAAACTGGAGTTTTAGGAAAACTTGGTTTTCCTAGTTCTGCTTGGGCTTGTGTGAAATCATTAATTAATTGCTTTATAATATTGGGCTGAGTTAATGTAATTTCGTGCGACCACAGCAATTGATTCTCGCGATCGCTAGATATTTCCTTTAACCAAAGTAATTGCTGTTCCCGAACTATTCTACTATTGATATTGACTCGGCGAATATTACGCGGTGCAATGGACTCTAGAATTTCCTGGATTTGGTCTACTAGGGGAGATTGCTCAAGTTGCTCTATGTTAGCCGCTTCACATAAAAGTTGTAAGACACCATCAGAAAAAATGGCTCTGGTTCTAACGCCTGATTTAGCCAGCTTTTCGTTCAATAGCTGAATAATCGCTGCAACGCTACCTTGGTGAGCTTGCCAAGCTATATCGTTTATTCGGTCTATCATCTGGGGTTTAGTGATAGCTCTTGCACCCTGAGTTATTGACGGATTCATTAATTTAGGAACTCTTTTCTACTGACCTTTACCTTGTCTTCGATTTTACGAGTAAAAATATCAGTTGCCAAATAAAATCACAAAATAAAGCCTCCTTTTGAGTTTTGGCAAGGAGACTGTATCACCATTAGTAGGAGGAATCTAACTCTGTAACAAAATGTATTATATTTTCTCATGTCTATACCACAGTTAGGCGAGACAAAACTAGGAATCAACAATATCTTCGATCTGGTAGAGGCGGGTTGACAGATAATATTATCAACATTAGTAGGCAAATGTAGAGGCTAGCAATTGCAACGTCTCTACAAGGTTTTGATCTCATGCACAATCATTTTCATACATGAAATGAGCAACGCCTGACCAATGATGAATTTAGTATCTGACTCAATTTGCCCCCTACTCATGAGGGAAAATTTTATCTCCTGTCTTGGGATCAAATACAAATAATTCATTTAAATCTAATTCCAGAGAAAGGCGATCGCCCGGACGTGGACGCACATCCCCACTCGTCTGAATATTTAACACCGTCATAGAACCAGGTAAACCCGCACGAATCAAAGTTTCCCTTCCCAAAGGTTCCACCACCTTCACCTCAACCTGTAAGAGTGCTGAGTTCTCAGTGTTGAATTCTGAATTAGTTTTGATTTTTAGGTGTTCTGGTCTAATCCCCAAATTTAAACCTTGTCCTTGACGCAACTTTAATCTTTCCTGTACAACTGTTGGAATCGGAAATAATTGCCCACTCACATCAAAACGATCATTCTGATAGATTGCAGGCAAAATATTCATGGGCGGACTACCTAAAAAAGTTGCCACCATTTGATTAGCTGGACAGGCATAAATAGTTTGGGGATCGCCAATTTGTTGAATGCGGCCGCGATTTAGCACCACAATTTTATCAGCCAAAGTCATTGCTTCGACTTGATCGTGGGTAACGTAGATTGTAGTGATACCTAGTTCTTGATGTAGTTGTTTTAATTCGGCTCTAGTGTCATCTCGTAACTGAGCATCTAAATTAGACAAAGGTTCATCAAGTAAAAACACCTGTGGTTCGCGGGCGATCGCCCTTCCTAAAGCTACCCGTTGTTGCTGTCCTCCAGAAAGTTGTTTGGGTTTACGATCTAGGAGATTTTCTAAAGAAAGCGATCGCGCCACATTCACAACTCGATCTTGAATAATCTTCGAGTCAACCTTCCGCATTTGTAACCCAAAAGCAATGTTTTGGGCTACTGTCATGTGAGGATAAAGAGCGTAGTTTTGGAACACCATCGCCACATCCCGCTGTCTAGCTGGGATATTATTCACCAAGCGATCGCCAATAAAGAGTTTGCCAGAAGTTGCGGTTTCTAAACCGGCGATCGTTCGTAAAATTGTAGATTTACCACAACCAGATGGCCCGACTAAAACCCAAAATTCTCCATCGGGAATTTCAAAGGTAATGTCCTCGATAGCGGTGACATTATTAAATCTACGCTTAATGTCTTCTAAACGAACGTTTGCCATTATCAGATTAGAGTTAATAGTTAGGAGTTAGGAGTTAGGAATTTTAAGTTTTGAGTTTTGAGTTTTGAGTTTTAAATTTAAAATCAAAATCTCTTCAACTCATAACTAATAACTGCTAACTCATAACTGTGTCCAAGCAGGATGAGATAATAAAGAAGCAAAAACTCGCACTCCCCGCAGTTGATTAGAGAGGGGTAAGTGACCTTTAGGTGCGCTCAAATCCCAGGTAAACTCGTGGGGATAGCGAGTCCAATTATTACCTTGTTTCCAACCAATTTTCGGCCAGAAATTCTCCCAGTTTTTACCCAAACTCAACCAAATTTCTCGCTGTACTGAAAAGCCAAATTTCCCCTCGGAGTGAATAAGCCATAGATTGTTAATAGTTTGTAAGTCAACAGCGGGGGAATTTTCTACCTCAGTAAAATACAACCATTTGCGTTGTACAGCCGTTGGGCCTGAGAGTTCACACATTTTTTCGATGGTCATGCGATCGGCAGCTTGGAAGTCTTGCTGTGTGAGTAGCTGTTGCAAAGGATTGTAATTAATCCCGCACTCTGATTTTAGAGGTACAATTCCCTCAGGAAACCACGAGAGCAGAAATTCTTTGGCTTGGGGTGCATCAGACTTGTAAAGAACTTGGTATGCTTTGCCATCAATCCAAGTCGGTGGATTGTCGCGTCGTTTGAGTAAAAATTCCATTAACACATCTAATCCCCCATCGCCCAACTGTGCTAGCTGTGAGATCGTTTGTTGTTGGACTTGAATAGACCCAGCGATTAATGGTTGTCGGAGGGAGTCGATGTCAGTAGCAGGGCCTGATAAAATCATTGGGTCTGTCATGCCATTACTCGTATTAGCTCTAGCGTAAAAAAGTGGTCACCTATCGAGGATTCTCTTAGGTGAAGCACTCATAGCGAAAAGTAGTTTACTATTTTTGATCGTACAAAATTGCGATCGCTTCACTCAATCCCACACTCGATCCGCAAATAATGTACAAGGGAATAGGGGGAAAATCTGCGCTTCAGGAGACTGGGGAGATGGGGACTAGGGACTAGGGACTGGGAGATGAGATAGATGAGGGGAAGTTGCAGTAAGTCTTTCTCCTTTGCCCCAATCCTCAATGCCTAATTCCCAGTTCCCAATCCCCAGTCCCCAATTCCAACAGCATATTTTTTAGGAGTGTTAAAGTATGTACGAAAAGATTACCCCCCCTACAACTGGAGCAAAAATCACCTTCAAAAATGGTGAACCAGTGGTACCAGACAATCCAATTATCCCTTTTATTCGGGGCGACGGTACGGGGATAGACATCTGGCCTGCTACCCAAAAGGTGCTAGATGCTGCGGTAGCTAAAGCATACAAAGGTCAGCGTCAAATTAGTTGGTTTAAAGTTTACGCTGGGGATGAAGCTTGCGATTTATACGGTACTTACCAGTATTTACCTCAGGACACTTTAACGGCAATTGAAGAATATGGTGTAGCCATTAAAGGGCCTTTAACTACCCCAGTTGGCGGTGGAATTCGTTCTTTAAATGTAGCATTGCGGCAAATTTTTAACTTGTATGCTTGCGTGCGTCCTTGCCGCTACTACGCAGGGACACCCTCACCCCACAAAAATCCAGAAAAACTGGATGTAATTGTTTATCGAGAGAATACGGAAGATATTTATTTAGGTATTGAGTGGCGACAAGGCAGTGAAATTGGCGATCGCTTAATTAAAATTCTCAATGAGGAACTCATCCCCGCCACCCCAGAACATGGGAAAAAACAAATTCCCCTCGATGCTGGCATTGGTATTAAACCCATCAGTAAAACTGGTTCCCAGCGCCTAGTCAGACGTGCCATCAAACACGCCTTGCAATTGCCCAAACACAAGCAACAAGTGACTTTGGTGCATAAAGGCAACATCATGAAATACACCGAAGGCGCTTTCCGCGATTGGGGTTATGAACTAGCAACCACCGAGTTTCGCCAAGAAACTGTCACCGAACGGGAATCTTGGATTTTGAGCAATAAAGAAAAAAATCCCAATATTTCCCTAGAAGAAAATGCCCGTCAAATCGATCCGGGGTTTGATGCTCTTACTGATGAGAAAAAAGCGCAAATTGTCAAGGAAGTTGAAACAGTTCTTAACTCAATTTGGGCTACCCACGGCGATGGCAAATGGAAAGATAAAATTTTGGTGAATGACCGGATTGCTGACAGTATTTTTCAACAAATCCAAACCAGACCCGATGAGTATTCGATTCTGGCGACGATGAACTTAAACGGCGATTACTTGTCTGATGCGGCGGCGGCAATTGTCGGTGGATTAGGAATGGGCCCAGGGGCAAACATTGGCGATAGCAGTGCCATCTTTGAAGCTACCCACGGCACCGCACCCAAACACGCCGGGTTAGATAAGATTAACCCTGGTTCAGTGATTTTGTCTGGTGTGATGATGTTGGAATATCTCGGTTGGCAAGAAGCCGCAGACTTAATTAAGAAAGGTTTAGGAGATGCGATCGCCAACAGTCAAGTCACCTATGATTTAGCACGATTGCTAGAACCGCCTGTTGAACCCTTAAAATGTTCTGAATTTGCCGAAGCAATAATTCAGCATTTTGATTAATTATTAATAGGGCATGGGGCAAAACCCTTCGGGTAGGGAAAAGGGAAAAGGGAAAAGGGACAAGGAGGGATCTTTCCTTTCCCCTTTGCCCCTTGCCCTTTGCCCTTTGGCGAAGCCATCTCCCCAATTTTTTGCAACCAGAATCTAAGAAAATAAAAACGACCAAGTAATTGACATGGATTCGCTGCAAAACGTATATGACTGTTAATCGACGTTATTTCTTGTTTTTACTCACAGCAGGTGCAGGTGCTTTGGCGTTAGATGCTTGTGCATTGGCAGAAAATTCTCCTCAAGAAAACACTCCAACTCCTAACACAACACCAAACACAACAGGGGCTATCCAGCTACCACCTTTACCCTACGCCTATGAAGCGCTGGAACCACACATTGATGCCAAAACAATGCAGTTTCATCACGATAAACACCACGCAACTTATGTGAAAAACCTGAATGCGGCATTAGAAAAACATCCAGAACTCAAAAGCAAAAGTGTTGAACAACTTTTGCAAAGACTTAACACAGTACCACAAGATATTCGTAAAACAGTACAAAACAATGGCGGTGGTCATGTGAACCATTCGATGTTTTGGCAAATTATGAAGCCCAAAGGTGGTGGAGAACCAACAGGAGATATAGCTTCGGCTATTAATCAAAATTTTGGTAGTTTTGCAGCCTTCAAAAAACAGTTCAACGAAGCTGGTGCTGGTCGTTTTGGTAGTGGTTGGGTTTGGCTAGTGCGTAACAAAGATGGCAAGCTGCAAGTAACCTCTACAGCTAATCAAGATAGTCCCCTCAGCCAAGGTAAATATCCCATCTTGGGCAATGACGTATGGGAACATGCATATTATCTCAACTACCAAAACCGCCGCGCCGATTACTTAGAAGCGTGGTGGAACGTTGTGAATTGGGATGAGATTAACAAGCGCTTTGCAGACGCTAAAAAATTTAAATTTGCTTAGATAGAAATGGTGGGGAGAAAGAATAATGATTTTATCTCTCCCCTCTCCACTACCAACCGAAAAGTGTAAAAAACATATTGGGATTTTAAGCAGTCTCATATATTGAGAAATGAGTCCTGCTTGAACTTGTTAAAAGAGATTTAATCTAGATGCTACTGGGAGTAATTTAGTTGTACCTTTTAACTAACTTCTTCGTCTTAAAAGCTTTCTTTTGCATTAAACCACCAATTCCTAAAACCATTGCTAACCCAACAATAGTTTGTGGTTCTGGAACCGAACTAACTGGTGTGGGTGTGTTGAAATTTAGGTCATTTAGAGCGTAGCCAAATTGACCCGTGAAGTCTATTTCGATACGATTAATTCCTGGCAAAGAAAACGAGACTGGGAAAGCTGATTGGTTGGCGAAGTTTTGGGTTTGAAGTAGCGTGTTATTTACATCGAAGGCACGAATTTCAAATATGTCTACGTCGACACCACCATTGCCTATGGAAAAAGATACAAAATCCGTTTGTGCAGGTTGTAACGTATTGGGCAGAACAAAGCTGAAGAAAATGTCACCAGTAACAATATCTGGAATATTCCCGAATTGATCTAGTCCAACCACAGTGTTGCCTGCACTTGGATCTAGACCAAAACCAGTGCTGACAACTGCAACACCAGCACTTACACCAGTTTTGCCAAATAGCACTCCATCCGATATGAAGTCGTCGGTTAGCACTGATTCTGGAACAGGCGTACTGGCCGGAAGCGTTGTGGTAGGAAGCTCTTCAAAAGTGAGTAATGCTGCTTGCGCTGCGTTAATTTGTCCCATAAATACGGTGCCTGCTGCTGCAAGTGTACTCCAAGTCAGGTTGAAAAAATCCATATTTAATCTCTTTCTTTTGATTTTTTAGTTGAATACAGCCGTTTTATCTTGTCTGTTTTCACAGCATAGATATTATTACTTAAGTAATAATACAGCAACATCAAATCAAGTTTTTACAATCAAACTCTATATTCATCTAATTTTTATATCTTTATTCATATAATAAACTTTTAAATATTGGCTTTATATTCTCTTTTTGACAACCTATATTTCAATTTAAGAAGGCAAGAAAATTATCAGATTTTACAGGTAACTGGGCATATCTTCATTAGCCTCAGAAAAATCAAAGAGGCTTTTGAGTAGGTATACCTGTAGCACGGGGAAACTGAACTGGCGTAGTCGCTACCTTACGCAAGTAGACACAGTGGCGGATGCTTTCACTCAAAGGTGTTGTAAATTTTTCGATTAATTCAATAACGCCGCCCAATTGCTTAACAGCATTTTGCAAAGCTGTTGTTTCATCTTCTGTCCAATTACCACGATAAATTATGGCTAAACCTCCCTGTTTGAGCAGTGGTAGTGTATATTCTGCACAAACAGAGATTGTCCCCACAGCACGGATTAAGGCAATATCATAAGCTTGTCGGTGTTGGGGTTGCTGACCAATTTCTTCAGCCCTGCCGACGAGAGTTTTAGCATTTGTAAGGGCAAGTTCAGTTAAGGTTTGTTCAATAAAAGTAATTTTTTTGCGGGTTGAATCCATGAGAGTAATTGTGGAATTAGGTGCAGTAATTTTCACTGGAATACCCGGAAAGCCTGCACCTGTACCAATATCAATTACAGATGCACCTTCTTGGAGAGACGAAAGAAATTCTCCCTTTGGCGCAATTCCCCGCAGTGAATCCCAGAGATGTTTTTCCCAAAACTCTTCGGGGTCAGTGATGCGAGTTAAATTTAATTGGCGGTTACCTTCTAGGATTAATTCATAAAGCCTCTGAAATTGCACCTGGTGTTGAACAGTTGGTTGCCAATTCAGGGTTTGCTGCCAAATTTCTGCCATTTCAGGCAATGAGTTGGTCATTTGTCAAAAGTCAAAAGTCATTTGTCATTGGGGACTCGGAGTGCTGAATGCTGAATGCTGAATGCTGAGTTAGGAGTTAGGAGTTAGGAGTTATTTTCCTTGTCCCCTTGTCCCCTTGTCTCCCCATTTCCCCATCTCCCCATCTTCTTGACTCACACCACTGGTAGAGGTTCTTTAACCTTGGCTTCTAGTGTCTTTGGGTCAACTGATTCTAGTACACCGTGGTTGAGTGTCCAGCAACGATCTGCGATCGCTAATAGATCTCCAGCATCGTGTGTCACTACCAACAGCGTCCAATCTTGTTTGAGTTTTGCTAATAAATTTACCAGATGTCGCCGCATTGACCAATCTAAACCAGCAGTTGGTTCATCCAATAACAGTACATTTGGCTGACGAATTAATTGCACTGCCAAAGCTAAACGCCGCTGCTGACCACCACTCAAAGCATGGGGAGCAGTGGAGAGCGATAAATGTTCTAATCCCACCTCACTCAGGGCGTGTCTGACTCGATCTGACCCTAATTCAGGATGTCCTAAACGCAATTCTTCTAAAATCGTACTCCCGCAAAAATGTCGCTCTGGAAACTGAAACACCAATCCAGCCAATTGTTGAACCTGTTCCGGAATCAGTTCTTGTTCGCGCCAAAAAAGTCCGCCAGAGGTGGGTTCAGCTAGCCCAGATAAAATTTCTAGTAAAGTACTTTTACCCGAACCACTTGGGCCAATAATCAGACCTAGCTGCTGGGGTGCTAATTCTAAGTTGATCGATTTGAGAATCGCTGTTGGGCACGCTGTGGGGTGATAAATTAGATTTCGGAGATAGAGCATTTGTTAAGATTACCAAAAAGTCAGCGAATTACTGATTAACTACACCAAGAGCAGCTGGAAAATTCAGCAAAAAAAATTCATAAAATATTACTTGCTTTAACACCCTAATCTAGCAGCAAGAATTATCCACCTTTTCTCCATTGTGGCAGACTTACCCTCAAACAATGGCTACAAGATACCTGGGAACATGAAAAAATTACCCAAGTCAACCTTGATAGAAAATTTTGCCTGAAGCAGACACAAGTTTAAATTAACCATTTTTTGCATTCAAACTAACACATACAACTATTTCAACTGCAATTATTCTGAGGGTTAAAATGGCTAAAAGGTTTTCCTGTTCTCAATCGATCGTGTTTGCTAGGCTCACTAAATTTGCTCAGTTGGGTTTTGGGGCGGCGATCGCACTTAATCTTTTGATAAATCCCTCCCTCGCTGGCGATCCCTTTCGGGCTGAGAAACCTCATCCAATTGGCGACCAAACTCAAGCAGCTTTTGAAGCAATTTTCCAACAGGGCAATTATCCCGCAGCAGAGCGTTACCTAGAACAAGCACTAGCCAAAGAGCCAAATGAACCTCTAGCTTATGCGATGAAAGCGTCTTTAGCATACGGAAATAAGGATTGGGCTAAACTCAACACCTACAGTCAGAAAACCTTGGAAAGCGCACAAAAGTTGATTTCTACCGATCCATTGCGTGGAAATTTATACACTGCTGTTGGTCATTTTTTAGAAGGTTCTGTAATTCTCATCCGTGAAGGTACAGTCAACGGTGTACCAGAAGCTTTTGGTCGGTTGCGGCAAGTTTATCAATATTTGGACAAAGCCGAAGCGATTTCTGCCAACGATCCAGAATTAAATTTAATCAAGGGTTATATGGATTTGTTGTTGGCGGTTAATTTACCTTTCGCTAGCCCAGATCAAGCAATTGGGCGCTTAGAAGAAAATGCTGCTCCTCAGTATCTCGTGCATCGGGGTATTGCTCTTGCCTATCGCGATTTAAAACGGTATCCTCAGGCGCTAGAGTCTGTCGATCGCGCCATTGCCAGCGGAGGCGAGAATCCAGAAATTTACTATCTCAAAGCCCAAATTCTCAAACGACTGGGGGAAAAGGAAAAGAATCAGCAACTTATTAAGGAAGCGATCGCTAATTTTGACAAAGCATTGACTAAAAAATCCCAACTCCCAAGTAGTTTAGTCAAACAAATCGAAAACGAACGTAAAAATGCTCTTAGCCTGAATAATTCAAGGTAATTGGGTATAGGGCATGGGGCATTCCAGGAAGTGTGGGAGGTGTGGGAGGGGTGGGAAGAGAGGGAGGAGAGGGGGGCATAAATTCTCTTTCTCCCGCACTTCCCCATCTCCCCACACTCCCCACACTTCCTCATCTCCCCATCTCCCCACTCTGATATGCTTGTCTTCAGTAAAAATAATTGGAATATTTAACTAAAATGCAAATTCAATTTCGCGAATTTAATCCTTTTGATGTATGGATTTGGTTAAAATTCAGCACAAATCCTTCTGAACGTGAAAAACAGTATGTAGAAGAAGCTTTTGATTCTTGGTTTTATCTTGGTAAATTAGGTGCATTTAACGCAGAAAATCTCCAGGTGCAGGAAACCGGACTCGATATCAGCTACATGACTTATGATTCCCAGGGGTATGACAAAAGCTTACTAGCTTTGATGCATAATATGGGTGAATTTGAATATGAAGGACAGTGGGCGCGTTGTTGGTTTGATTTGGGAACTAGTGATGCGATCGCCATTGATATTTTAATCAACGCCCTCACACAACTAAGTGAGGAATATGTCACTATTGAGGATTTGTATATCGGCGGCGAAAACGAAGATTGGCCTGTTGAAGATAGCGAAAGCCGTCCTTATTCTATTTACGATAATTAATTACAACAATGAATAAAGCTGGTCAAATTCGAGTATTAGCTTTAGGACTAATTCGAGATGGCGAAAGGATTTTCGTTTCTGAAGGCTACGACCCTGCAAAGCAAGAAATATTTTATCGCGCTTTGGGTGGTGGGGTTGACTTTGGTGAAACTAGCCGTGATGCTCTACAACGGGAGTTTCAAGAAGAAATTCAAGCAGAGTTAACCAATATTCACTATCTAGGTAGTATAGAAAATTTGTTTATCTTCAACGGTAGACAAGGACATGAAATTATTCAACTTTATCAATGTGATTTTGCCGATCCTAAGTTTTATACTTTAGAAAGTTTAGTTTTTTCTGAGTCAGGGAAACATAAACATCGGGCATTATGGATAGACATTTCTCGCTTTAGATCTGGAGAATTAAGATTAGTTCCAGAGGTATTTTTTGAATATTTATAAATTTACAATACAACAATTATTCCAGAACTATGATTAGTAAATAATAAACTAAATTTGAGTATATATAATAGTAGCAAATTAACAACATTTTGGGGGAAACATCCCAATTTTTTCAAAACACAAAATGAAGTAACTCTCAATTAACCCTTTGCGTTCCTTTGCGTAAACCTCTGTGTACCTTTGCGTTGAAAAATTAAAACATTTAGGATACTCCCATTTTTGATTAATAATTTTGTTTAGGCAATTGCCTAATTACAGACTTAATAATTTATGCGATCGCCCTTCGGAAATCTCTTTAAAGGAACTTGTAGTAATAACAGGTTATCTTTAATACCGGGGCTAATTTACAAATAAAATTTATGCTAGTTAAACTACCGTCACCTATATTCATAGTCCTATTAGGATTAGCTATAACTCAAAACTTTGGATGCACAAGTCGTAATTATAATTCCGCGATCGCTCAAAGTTCACCAAAGCCAACTTACCAAGAAATCGTGCAAGCTGGGGAAGTTCGGGCTTTACCAGGAAAATTAGATACAATACCCGTCTTTAACAGCAATAGCCCAGAATGGATTAAAACTGAGGGGATTTTACTTTCTACCTTTCCTTCAACCGGTAAAAAAGTTCCAGCAGCCCACCTCAATTTCCCTTTTAAAGGACGTTTTGACTTATTCGCCCACCACTACACCCACACTCCTAAGGATTTACAAACGCTATACCTGGGTGTAATTGTGCATAACCCTGGTAAAAAACCTGTAACAGTAGATGTATTGCAAGCGGCGAGTTATTTAATGCAAGATGCGCCCTTTGTGACCCTACCTCCTTACATTGAAAATAACGATGGTAAGGCTTATTCAGGCCCAGGTGCCCGCGCTGTTGCTGATGTACTCCGGGGCGTTCGTCAAGCGGATTTTCCCGCCCAACTGGTAATTCCTCCAGGGCAAAGCCGGATGTTGCTAAATCATCCCATTCCTGTAAGAAATCTAGAAAAACCAGTTAACGGTCGGTCTAGTTTTATGCGGCTGCGTAGTAACGATTCAGTTTATGCAGCAAGTTTAGCGATGTTTGCTAAGAAAAATTCTGATGGTAGCGATCGTCAACCCACTCTCAAAGAATGGCAAGCTTTACTAGATACTGGTAACTTTGCTGGACCGCGAGATAAAACACCGACTCCTCCCAATGCTACCAGTGGCGCACTGATTTATGGACGTGTAGCTGGTGTTTCCCAAGGTTCCCAATGGCAAGCAAAACTGCTGGATAATCCCCAAGCCACACAGCTAACTATTCCCCAGCGTGGCAAAGCTATCTCTTATCCTATAGTTACACTGCGGGGTGGTCGATTAGGCACCGAACAAATCCAAACAGCCAAGATGCTGGTACGCTATCCAGATACAGCATACGAAGCGCATGGTAATTACGCAGTGGAATACAAGCTTACTTTACCCTTAAGCAATAACACTGCCCAAAATCAGACCATCGCTGTTACTTTAGAAACACCTTTAAAGGAAGATAAACTATCCCAAGGTGGTCTACGTTTCCGCAAACCATCCCTAGATTTTCCTTTCTTCCGCGGTACAGTGCGGGTACGTTATTTCGATGACCAAGGTCAACAAAAAATCCGCTACGTGCATTTATGGCACAGAACTGGGCAGGTATTAGAACCATTAGTGCAACTTACACTCCCACCCTCTACTAAACGGATAGTAAACGTAGATGTGATTTATCCACCTGATTCAACACCACCCCATGTCTTGAGTGTAAAAACTTTGTAAATTCAAATTAATTGTCGATACAAAGTACAATTTGCTATTTTTATAGCAAACCTTTGTTTAAACGAGTTGGTAATGAGTCAATTTATTCAGCCAATTAACTTGAAAGTATCAGCTGATTCCTTAAATCAAGGTGAAGATGCTATCCGTCAGGAACTCGCACTACAGCTATATATACAGAATGTTTTTACCTTTGCTCAAGCGCGTCACTTAGCAAACTTGTCTGTATGGGAATTCCAGCAACTTTTGGGGCACAATAAAATTGAACGTCATTACAATGAAGCTGAATTAGCCCAAGATATTGAGACAATTAAAGCAGGTTTTGAGGGATTGTGACAGTTGTTTGTAATGCTACACCTCTAATCAATTTTGCAGCTATTAATCGTCTTGATATCTTGGAGGCTGTATTTGGTCAGATAGTTATTCCTCAAGCTGTCTATAATGAAACAACTTTTACAGGGTTTCTTGGCTCGGAATTTGTGTTGCAAGCAATAGCTTCTGAATGGTTACAAGTTCGCTCAATTTCAAGCATAGAGCTGAACATACCACCAGAATTAGATAAGGGCGAACGTGAAGCAATTGCTTTAGCAATAGAAACTGGAGAAACGCGCATTTTGTTAAATGAACGTGAAGCACGTCAAGTAGCTCAAAGTTTAGGATTACAAGTAATTGGTACTTTAGGTATTCTTTTATTATCAAAAAATAGAAACATAATTACACAAGTAAAACCCCTGTTGGATGCCATGATTAATACTGCCCAATATTGGGTAAGTCGCTCTCTTTATGAAAAAATATTACAGCAAGCAGGAGAATTAATAGAGTAAATAAAAGATAAGATTTATTCTAGTAATTTTACTAACTAATTTATTGACTGTTGGAAAACACAGCAATACTGGTAAACTAGCAGATAAAACTTTTACCTGCTGACGCCATGAGCCTCTGCATAAACTTTCAATGCTCAAAAACCCAAAATCGTGATGATGAGCTATTTTGTCTAAATTGTGGCTCAGAACTGCTACTAAAAGGACGTTATCGGGTGATGCGTCAGTTAGGAGGCGGTGGCTTTGGCTTGACTTTTGAAGTCAATGAAATGCGTACTAATACTCCAAAAGTTCTCAAAGTCCTGATTCACAATCAGCAAAAAGCAGTTGAGTTATTTCAGCAAGAAGCAGAAGTTTTAAGTCAGCTAGATAATCCTGGTATTCCCAAAGTTGAGCGCGATGGATACTTTGTTTATTTTCCTAGAAACAGCCAAAATCCAGTTCATTGTCTGGTGATGGAAAAGATTGTAGGGATGGACTTAGAAAAGTATATGGTAAATTGTGGTTTACGTCCCATCGATCAAGATTTGGCTATGCAATGGCTGAAGGAATTAGTCACTATTTTAGATGACGTACATAGTCAGAACTTTTTCCATCGGGATATCAAGCCACCTAATATTATGCTGAGGGCGACTGGCGAACTAACACTGATTGACTTCGGTACAGCGCGACAAGTAACAGCAACCGTTGTCAATCAGCAAGGTGGTGTAACAATGATATCTTCAGCAGGTTACACGCCACTTGAACAGATGAATAGTCAAGCTGTACCCCAATCTGATTTTTTTGCTCTGGGGCGCACATTTGTATATTTGCTGACAGGAAAATATCCTCTGGATTCAGCTATTTATGATACTCAAAATGATGAGCTAGTTTGGCGTAGTCATGCGCCGCATATATCGCCACTTTTGGCAGATTTGTTAGATGAGATGATGGCGCATAAACCTAAGCAACGTCCAGCCAGTACTCAGGTGATTTTGCAAAGGTTGGCGGAGATTGAGAGGGCTTTGAATCCGCCAAAGGTTGTTAGAAGAACAAACCCGCCTGGAGTTGCGCCAACTCAGCCAGTAAATACACCGCAACCAAAGGTAGCGACTCCAGCACCAACTCATCCCAAACCAATTGACTGGAGCTTTTGGAGAAAATGGGTGTTAGTAAATACTGTGGGGGGTGTTGTGGGGTTTGGTGTCGGGGGTCTTGTGGGGGATGCAGTGTGGAGAGCAAACGCTGTGGCGGGTTTTGTTTTATTAGGTATTTTGTGGGGTGGTTTATTGGGCGTTATGCAATGGTTAATGCTAAGGGGGCTGGTTTTTTGTAAGTGGTGGGTTTTGGCAACAGTTGTGGGTATTACAGGTTTTGTACTGGGGTATGATGCAGTGGGGCGTCCAGTGGGGTATGCAGTGGTGGGTGCAGTGGCAGGTACTTTACTCGGCATGATTCAATGGTTAGTATTGCGGCGATCGCTCTCCCGCACTGCTTGGTGGGTACTGGCAAATACTGTGGGAGTAACTATCGCAATGATATTGGCCGTTCCTCTTCATCAAGGTTTAGGTTACCCTTCGCTCAATAGCTTAGAGTTTTTTCTGCTTCTTGCTGTCTATTTTGCTGTTTTTGGAGCAATTACAGGAGGTGCGCTGGTTTGGCTGATGAGAACACAGCCTGCTGTAAAACTGTAGATTTGTGAGATAGAAGCGACGCTCTCAGTAAGATATCACATCACACGTTGCTGATAAGATGAAAACGGTGCGTTACTGCGTTAACACACCCTACGAAAGAATATCTGTAAAATATTACAAGCGATCTCGCCTACTTTCGTTAAACACTAAAAGTGCGATGTCTGGCGACAAGAAGCGTAGCTCTCTACGCATTTCCTACATTTAATTAATTCGCGCCTGTAACCAAGCCTGTAAATCAGCCACACTCGTAAAATCCAGCAATGGTTCACCCAATTCTTCCAACATTGGTAATGGCAAACCAGCAACCAAAGAACGAACATCCTGGGGAATTTCCCCCAACCGCTTAGTTAATAGTCGGATAATAATGTTAGCCGTCGCTTCTCGTCCTTCTTCTCGTCCTTCTTCCTTAATTTCTCGATAAACTCTTGTTTCTTTGAGTGTGATGTCTAACATCGACTCCACCTCCCTTCGACTCAGTTGCTCAAATCGATACGTCATGATGGTCGTGATGATTTCAATTATCGCACGACTGGTTGGTAAAGAAGCTTCTTGACGACTTCTCGCTAATAAATACCGAGCTTCTGCGGGGGCTTGTTCCTCTTCTATAGTAGTTAACACCATTACTGCCACCCACAAAGGCAAGGAACGGATATCTCCCAACTCATCCAAATATACGCGATGCACTTGGTTGCCGTTGAGAAATGTTCTATGAGGATGAGTATCACTTTGTTCGATACTGCGGGATGGATAAATTATTACTGCTTGCCAATCACTAAATCTGTCACGGTTGCGGTAAAAATACAGTGAAGATTCCGCAAATACTCTTTCATAAAGCTTCTCGTCTTTCTGGAACTGTACCTCACAGAAATACACAATACCCGGACTTTCATTTTCTGGTGGTAAAAATACCCCATCAATTTCAAACTTAGGTTCTTTGACAGCTACCGAGTCAAATTTATATTCACACGCATTTGCCGGAGGATTTGTCAATAGCTCAAATAATAAAGTAGGAGATTGTTGGAATAGTTTGTAAAAAATTGAATCTCGACGCATGAAGGATTGGCATGGGAATATATCTCAAATGATGCGTAGGCATAGCCTACGCTCAAACTTATTTACCGCCGTAATAAAAGGCAATTTCTTTTTCTTTCAGGGGTGCGAAATCAGCATCTACAAGCAATTGATCGAGTTCAGCTTGGGAGATGTGTTTAGCACCGATGCGGACAATGCGCGATCGCATGGTATTAGACACACCACTGCGCTGTCTATTGCCCTCTAGCCCCATGACTTTGGCATAAAGTTCTAATTTGGCAGCCGGAATTGGGGAACCATCAAAATCAATTCCCCGTGCGATCGCTTCATCAACAGCATCGGCACCTGTAGTAGTTTGATTACCTGGGTTAGTTTCAGTAGTCATGGTGATTTGCTCTTCTTCGCTACGGGTAAATTTTACCAGTCTTGCTGACACCAATGCTGCTGACGAGACATTTATCCATTATTTAATTGCGAGTTTCGCGCGTCACCAAACCACCAACAAACGCACCTAAAACTGTACCTGTCCATAGTCCTGTTGTGCTACCTTGCCACATTCCTCCTAGCGTCGCCCCAGTGTTGCATATTACTTTTAAACCCCAATATTGATTTTGACACTTCTGGTTGTGCAGCATGGTGGTAATTTGTCCACTGGTATAAGCACCAAAAAAACCTGAGGACAGTGCTAAAAATGTGCAAATTAAAATTTTGTTTTTAGTCATTTTGATAAGGTATTAGGCATCAGCTTTTGCCAATTATCAATCAAGTTAAAACTTTTAATTAGCTTCTTATTATGTTTAACTAATAACTGCAAATTTTCAACAAAATTAAAGTAGATTTGGGTCAATTCCTTGCTGTTGTAATCTCGCTAATAAATTTTCTAGTTGTTCCTCCGGGGTTTGGTATTTATTACCATTTTCGTCATACCAAAACAGCCATTCTCGTGTTCTTCCTTGATAAGTACCCTGTTCCCGTCCAATACCTAAACCAATTTCCGGCATCCAGATTTTATCCTCTGACTGTAAAATATATTTCCCTTCAACTAAACGATAAACTTCTAAACGTTGACGTTTCCGGTGTAGCCGCGTTGGTGCATAAATGACATAATACAAAATGCCTAACTCGGCATAATCAATTTTTTTCTGTTCGTATTCACCGTTGTAAGTTTGAGAAATTACTTCTAAATCTAAAATTGGTGAAATTCCATCTTCTTCCCAAAAAACATAGCTGGAACGTCCATTTTCACCAACAAAACGTTCTACACCCAAACTCAGAAATCCATCAGGTACTATGGCAGGTTTTAATGGTGTATAGTAAATACCCATATTGATACCAAAAAACCAGTCATCGCGGTTTTGCCAAATCGAAGCTAAGATGGCTAACAATAAATTGGGAATTAATATTTGCAGTTCGTTATCCACAGGGGTGTCATCAGAATCCGGCAATTCTGCCGATGAAGGGAGGCATTCCAACGGATTATAGTTATACATAATACCTGGCTGGTTAACAGTTATTAGAACAAGCTCATTTATCCTCCTTCATTTAAGAGTAACTAAGTCTAATGTAAGAGAATTTAGCCTGTTACTAATTAATAATGACGGATACTCGCCGACGAATCTTTAATATTCGCCGACAAGTTTTTAAACTTTACTCTTGTAATTTTTCATCATCCTAATTTCAACTTTCGATTAACCTGTATTTCTCATACCGGCAGCAATACCATTAATAGTTAACAATGCCCCTCGTAGTAATTCACCTTTGCTATAACGAGAGTGAATTACTCCAGAAGTAGCAGTAGTATTCATAGACTGGCGTAAACGCTTGAGCAAGGAAACTTGGATAAATCCCAAAGGTACAATTGTGCCATTGCGTAACTGTACAGACCTTTGCAATATCGGATCGCCATCCAAGAGTCGATTGTGATTAGTGATTTTTAATACCAAATCTCTTGTAAGATTAAACTCACTAGCAATTTGGTCAAAAACCTTAATAAAACGCTCTTGATCTTCTGGTTTTGACAATTCTTGAACGTAGTGCTGTGCCATTTGCATATCTACTTTTGCCAAGGTCATTTCTGCTTTGGAAATCACCATTTTGAAGAAAGGCCACTTAATGTAAAAATAGCGCAGCAATTTTAAGTGTTCTTCTGGTTCTTCATTCAAGAATTGTTGCAAAGCGGTGCCAACACCATACCAAGAAGGTAGTAAAAAGCGAGTTTGTGTCCAACTGAATACCCAAGGAATAGCTCGTAAACTGCTTAAGTCTTTTTTGCCAGAAGGACGCCGCGCTGGACGTGAACTAATTTGCAGTTGGCTGATTTCTTCGATTGGAGTTACTTGGTGGAAAAAGTCGATAAAATCAGGTTGCTCGTAAATTAAAGCACGATAATGTTGACGCGATCGCGCTGCTAGTTCTTCCATAATGTCATTCCAAGGTTCGATATCATCAAACCCTGTTCGCAACAAACTAGCTTGAATCACAGCGGTGGTGATGGTTTCCATGTGGTACAAAGCTAAGTCCAACAAGGAATATTTGGAAGCCAAAACTTCCCCTTGTTCGGTAATCTTAATCCGCCCGTTGATGCTGTGACCCGGTTGAGCCAAAATCGCTTCGTAAGCCGGGCCCCCTCCTCGTCCCACAGAACCGCCGCGTCCGTGGAAAATCCGCAAATTCACCCCGTACCTTTCTGCTATTTTTTGCAGCGATTTTTGCGCTTTATGAATTTCCCAGTTGCTGCTTAAAAAACCAGAGTCTTTGTTGCTGTCAGA
The DNA here is from genome assembly GCA_034530795.1 of Nostoc sp. DedQUE12a. Lineage (GTDB taxonomy): Bacteria > Cyanobacteriota > Cyanobacteriia > Cyanobacteriales > Nostocaceae > Nostoc. The sequence continues at coordinate 62,292 of JAVRCH010000082.1, read as the reverse complement.
ATACCCCAGCATCACTTCTTGGAGGTTGGGAGTGGGGGAGGGAAGAGACGCGGTGACTGGAAGACGCGGGGACGCGGTGAAAGAATTCTCCGTATTTATCCCCGCGTCCCCGTGTCCCTGCGTCCCCGTGTCTTTAAGAGCGTCCCCGTGTCCCCGTGTTTCCGTGTCCTTAAGAGCGTCCCCCTGTCCCCGCGTCCCCGTGTCCTCCGCATAGCCACCAGCTAACAAAGCGCGATACAAAGGAATTTCAAATAATTCTCGCATGACGCTTCTGGAGCGTTGCAAGTCTTCTACTGTTTCAAATAAAGGAACGACTTGAATGGTGCCTACAGCAATGGCGGGGTCAAAAAGTCTGGCTTCTTTGGCTAAGAGCAACACTTCTAGCACGTCGCTGACTTGACGGCACATGCTGATAATGTAAGTTTGACAGATGTTGACGCCGAATTCTTGTTGCAGCGATCGCACGACGCGAAAGGTTTCAATCACATCGTTGGTTTTTTCGGAAAATGGCAATTCTGCCGGAATTAATGGGCGCCTGGTTTGCAGTTCAGAAGTTAGCCAAGCAACTCTTTGTGTCTCAGAGAGTTCGTCGTAAGGTTGGGGTAGTACTTGCAGGTATTCGAGAATTTCATTGAGAGCATCAGAATGGCGTGATGATTCTTGGCGGATATCTAGTTGTGTCAAGTTAAAGCCAAAAATTTCTACCTGACAGATGAGATCTTCTAGCGCTCTACAACTTAAACCTGTTTCTGTCAAGTTGCGCTCAATTAACCGCAGTTCTGCTAAAAACTCGGCTCCAGAACGATATAAGGGACTATCTTGATTTTTTGGTGTTTCCCGATTATATAAAGCTAAATTGCGATCGCGGGTATTTTCTAGTCGTTTGAGGACATAAGCTAGTTTGAGCCGATAAGGTTCTTGTCGATAACGCAGCGCTAGGGCATCATATACCTCACTCAACTGGGACTGATCCAATTCCAGAGATTCCAGCAAATCTGGTAAGACATCACTCCAGTGCATCGACACACTCAATAATTCAATCAGTTGTTTCACCGACTGGATATATCTTCCCAGCACCATTTTGCGTTGGTAGCAAGCTGTCTGCCAGGTAATTTCTGGTGTGACTGATGGGTTGCCATCTCTATCTGAACCTACCCAAGAACCAAAGGAGCAGAAATTCTTACTCGGCGGTTCTAGCCAAGGAAAGGTGTCAGATAGAGTGTATTTGAAGCGTTTATAGAGTTGGGGAATACCGTCAAATAATACTTCTTGGAAGTAGTGTAGAGCATAATCCACCTCATCCAACACTGTGGGTTTGAACTGGTGGAGTTCGTCTGTGCGCCACCACAAACGAATTTCTTCGAGCAATTGTTCGCGGATATCTGTTATTTCCCAAGGATGTCCCACTCCTGTGGTACTAGAGCCATTTTCCAAAGCATCGAGTTTTTGCAACAGCTGTACCACTTGTCGCTGCTTATCGCGGATGGTGTGACGCACAATTTCTGTTGGGTGCGCTGTGAAGACTAAGCGTACATCCAACTGAGAAATTAGACGTTGAATTTGCTGGGGTGGAACATTCAGTTTAAATAAATGGGGAAATAAAGCCGCAAAAGTACCTTTTAGTTGGGTCTGGGCTTTTTGGACATAAGTCTTTGCCAGCAACTGTGCTGCTAATCCACCAGTAACAGGTGCGTCGTCTTCTCCTTGATTTGACGAATAATTAGCATTTGGTGGCGTTTCCGGCTCTGTTGCTTCTGTTTGGGTCTCATAGCGGCTCAATTGCTGCCGTTGTTCGTATTCCTGCTCTATGATGTTAATCAACTGAAAATACAGAGCAAAAGCACGAGCGGCGCGGATTGCTTCATTAATGTTGAGTTGTTCGATCAACTTGACAGCTGAAGAGGCTTGGTCATTTGTTGTTTGTCCTTCTGGCGAACACAAATCCCGCAATTGCCGCAACAGATCTACCATGTTTTGGCCGCATTCTTGCCTCAGAACTGACTCCCACAATTCTTCCACTACCTGTAGCCGATGACGTAAAAATAATTCCGACACCGGGTATATATCCGCAGTTTGCGATGAAGAGTATAAAAGGGAACTCATATTCTTGATGATTGTAAAGCCAATTACTGTTTACACTTGTAGGTTTTGCACTCGACGCTCACGATGTTCTTCCTGAGCAGATAATTGTTCGATGTATATTTTCTAAGTTCGTTCAGTTTCCTTATCTTCTGGGAAGTCAAGAATGGGTAAGCGATCGCCTCGAAATAATTCTTCACTGGCTTCCCCTATAGCTTCTAGTGCCTTTACTGTAGCTTTTTCTGTAACCAGCAGCAGTACCATAGACGCTGTACCTATTTGTAGGAGGAAAAATTGGGGAATGCTAAAGAAATCCAGATTGGATGGGGGGTTATCTGAGGGTTTTTGGTTTGCTGCTGTCATTGCTAATTCTTTGGTTGTGGAAAAATCAGTCAAAAGGAGTTGGGAGTTAGGAGTTAGGAGTTAAGAGTTTGGAGTTTGGAGTTTGGATGACTTCACATATCGAGAGAAGGAGTTTAAATTGGATAAGATTTGTTGTGTATTTAGCTCAATCGGAGGGGATTGTGACTTAAAAAGACAAGTTATCAGCTAGTCACATAAAATTATTCTGACTTCTGACTCCTAACTCCTAACTCCTAACTCCTAACTTCTGACTTGTGACTCCCTGCGAGTAAAATAAACGCAAAACTCAACATTAGCCAGACTTGCAACCGTACAAGACTATCTTTGCCGATTTTGCAAGCTACAAAGGTAACGAAATTGTTAAAAAAAAACGTCAAACTGTGATAGACCTATGGTTCTAGTTTACAAGTGCAGGCACTATCCCCCAACAATCGCTGACTGTTAAAGTTAATTTCCCATGAAAACAGTATTACCAGATCGCCAGCAATCGTTAGTGCAATGGATCAGTCAAGCAACAGGGATTAACACTTTCGGGGTGAAAATCCGATTACGGGGAAATGACCTTCATATTCTTTGTGAGGGGACAGAATGTCCTCTGCGTTGGCGTACCCTGTCTGATTTGCTGCAAGCACTACAGCAAACAGATTTGGATAGCCTCACAAGCAACGAACAACCCTCAATATACCAAGTATTTGTCTATGGTCGAAGAAAAGGGGAATCGCGCCCTAAATGGTGTCATCGAGTTTATTTGAATCAAATCGACAAGCATGTAGAGCAGGTGCAGCAAGCTTTACTAGCGGACTCCGAAAATTCAAAACAGCCAGGTGGGGCGCTGATTGTCTCTAATGAAAGTTTGGCACGCCAAGGTAACCCAGATGCCATTGCTCGCTACCTGAGCGAAACTCTAAGTACGTTGGGCGTGTCAGTACACGCAAAAATTAAACTATATAAGCCCAAGAATTCTCAGGTTGAAGAAAATCGCCTGTGGATATTTTGCCACTCTAGCTATAGTCCCGATGCATCGTTGCTAGCGGAACCAATAGCCCAAAAGTTACGTTATCTCAGGCTTTGTGGCTATCCAGATGCGGTAATAGTTTCTCAAGTGGCTGGTGAAACTGCACCCGATTGGTTGCTGCGGGTGGATTTAACGCCTCCAGAGGTGATGCTCAAGGAGTGGGCGCGTTGGGGAGATGTGCAAGCGATCGCCAGATTACTAACTGAGGTATTGTCAGGGTTAAAGGTTGCTGTCCAAGCTTCTCTCAAAGAATCAACGCTACATATTTTTTGTACGCCAGCTTTTGACCCCTTAGGAACCGCCCCAATCCCAGATAAAACAGCGTGCTTGGAGGTAATTGTACCCCAGCTAGAAGCCATCGCTCCCCAAGGCATTCTTGGCGCCACAATATACGGGCAAAAAGCAGGCGACAGCCAACCTGCTTGGATTGATTGGCTAGCTTTACCTGCTGCGGAGCATTCCGTCTTTGCAATCACGCCACTGGATTTGGCAAATACTGGCGATGAAGAAGCGATCGTTTTTTTACTAGAGCGCTTACTCAATCCTGACTTGGATTGGCGTTTGCTCACAGGTGGAATTCGCGTACAGCTGCTCAACAAAGGTGATTTATTGCACATCATGTGTGATGCGCCTGTTTGTCCGGGACGGGCACAAGTCGCCAATAAAGTTACACAATTTATCCGCCAGTTAAAAATTCCCGGTATTAAAGGAGTGCGCGTCTACGGAAGGCGTGCAGGGAATAAGGAACCTTTTTGGCATCATGGCATCGATTTAGAACATCGCCAACGTTTAGTACCAGAAGCGACTCCAGAATTTGCTGCTACTTCTCAATACGTTAACGATTTGGTAACGGCTGAAACTAGCGAACCAATTTTGCGCCCAGACTTAACCACAGAAGAAGTTCAAAGTTTTGTTACAGAAGTAGCCCTCGATTGGCTAGCAACGGCGAATGCAGCAGTTAAAAAATTCCTGTTGGGAAGTCAGCTATTTACCGAAAGCCATCAGTCAGCAGAACTAAACCCTGATGCTCAAGGAGTTAAGATTGCTTTGGTTTGGGGGACACTGGGATTATTGCTCACTGTTCAAAGTGATTGGGTGTTGGGTCAAATCATCGCACGTACTATGCCAAGTTCCCCAACAGTCGCTAATGTCTCACCTGCACCATCTGAGCAAAAAGCATCATTGACATCTGGGAAAAATCCCAATGAGAAAAAGACATTTTTTGCCAGCACTAGTAAAACCAAATCTTCTCCAAACCAAAGTACTGTATTCAATGCTTCTCAATTCACCCAAGGTGATGATACGCAAAACGAGGATTTAGCAGCCGCACCACTGAAAGAAAAAGCAACCGCCACTGCTATTCTTTTAGCAGCGCGATCGCAAATGCCAAGTTTCAATGTTAGGCAATTAGATGAGCAACTAGCCTTATATAAACAACGCCTCGCGAGAACTGGTAGCCCACCAGATGTATTAATTATTGGTTCCTCCCGCGCCCTTAGAGGAGTAGACCCCGCAGCACTTTCTAAAGCTTTAGCAACTCAGGGCTATCCAAATGTTGATGTGTTTAACTTTGGGATTAATGGTGCCACTGCACAAGTTGTAAATTTTGCGATCCGCCAGGTTTTAGAACCATCAGAACTGCCGAAATTAATTCTTTGGGCAGACGGCGCTCGTGCTTTCAACAGTGGACGCGAGGATATTACCTTTAAATCCATCGCTGCATCAGCTGGCTATAAACAAGCTTTGCAGAAAGCCCCGACAACTGCAACTAGCAGTGATTCGCCTGAAAATTCCAAAAAAGAAAAGGCAAAAGAAGAAAAGCAAGAAACTAACGCTTATCAAGCTGTCAATGAGTGGTTAAATCAGGCTCTAGCATCTGTTTCTACTAGCTATCAAAACCGCGATCTAATTAAAAGTTTAGTGCAAAAGCAACTACTGAAATTTGGCCAAAATCAGACAGTTATATCTCAAAAGCAGCAAACAGACGGAAATTTAGAAGATACTTCCCAGCAAGCAGTTGATTTTGATGGATTTCTACCTTTGTCTATTCGCTTTAATCCTGCTAGATACTATCAAAAACATTCTAGAGTCCCAGGAAATTATGACAACGACTATAAATTTTTCCAACTAGGAGGAGAGCAAGAAGCTGCATTCCAAGAAGTGCTGCAATTTACCCAATCTCATAAAATTTCTTTAGTGTTTATCAACATGCCCCTGACAGCAGATTATTTAGATCCAGTGCGTAAAAAATATGAGCAAGAATTCCAACAACATATGTTGCGTTTAGCAACTAACCCCAACTTTATTTATCGTGATTTAAGCCAACAGTGGCCTAAAGTAAATGACTATTTTTCTGACCCTAGCCACCTCAACCGCTTTGGTGCTTACGAAGTCTCAAAAAAGTTAGCGAATGACCCAATGATTCCCTGGCCAGTTAAGTAGGGAGACGCAGGGATGAGGGAGATGAAGAGACAAGGGAGACAAGGGAGGCAGGGGAAGCAGAGGAAGAAATAGCCGATGCCCAATACTTCTCTGCGAGAGGCTGCACCAACGGCTTCGCTCAGTAGAAGTGCCCAATGCCCAATGCCCAATAACTAATGACTAATGACTAATGACTAAAAAATGAACTTTATATCAATTTTCTATGGTCTTTTCTTGTTGAGTGTACTGGGAATTTACTGGTCTTTAGGACAACAGAAATTGCGATTGTGGACACTCTTAATTGCTAGTTTGGTTTTCTATGCATCTTTGCATATCCAGTACATACCATTGCTATTAGCATTGACTTTTATTAATTTTCGCTTGGGAGTAGAAATTGGCAAGAATACATCTCTGGGAAAACATTCTCATGACTGGCGAATTTCTAATGAAGAATGGCGATTTATCGAAAATGATTGGAATCTCCGTCGTTTAAAGCTCTTGTGGCTAGGTATAGTTCTCAATGTTTTACTTTTATTAGGCTTTAAATATACTGTCCCTTTATATAACTTTGTTTTTAATATCCAAATAAATGCACAAGAAAACTCTTTTAAATTAATTGCTCCCTTAGGTATTTCATTTTTTACCTTTGAGTGTATTGCTTATTTGATAGATGTTTATCGTGGTGCCCCAGCGACAGATAAATTTCTGCAATTTGCTTCGTACAAATTATTTTTTGCTAAGTTGATTTCCGGCCCAATTACGCGCTACCACAACTTAGCAAATCAATTTAATACTCTAAACTTACCTACTACTAATAGAGTAGCAGAAGCATTGTGGTTAATTGCTAGGGGTGCAGTTAAAAAAGGTATTTTGGCAGATCATCTAGGAGTTTTTGTTGATTTATGTTTTGGCAATCTACAGCGGGCGGGTAGTACGGATCTCTGGTTAGCTACATTTGCTTACGGGTTGCAGTTATATCTAGATTTCAATGGCTATGTAGATATTGCCCGTGGTAGTGCCTTACTTTTCGGGTTGGTTCTGCCTGAGAATTTTGATTTTCCTTATTTCACCACCAGCATTGCAGAATTTTGGCGGCGGTGGCACATGACTCTCGGCGATTGGCTGCGTAATTATGTTTATTTTCCTTTAGGTGGTTCGCGTCAGGGTTTGACTCGCACTTGTGGGAATTTATTTATTGTGATGCTAATTGCTGGTATCTGGCATGGAGCTGCTTTAGGTTATCTAGTGTGGGGGATACTTCACGGAATAGCGTTAGTGGTTCATCGGCTTACAGATGTAATTAGCGATCGCTTTGAAAAGTTAGAACATTTCTGGCAAAATCCTTTGGGTATATTTATAGCTTGGCTGTTGACCCAACTGATGGTTTTTACGTCTTGGATTTGGTTCCGCTTACCTAACCCCCAAGATTCTTTTTTGGTCACTCGACACCTTTTAGGTTATCCAGCCGACGCCCAGTTTGCCCAAAAAGTCTATGTGGAAGCTTTAAATATGAGCCAATACCAACTCGCTTGTGTATTGGCAACTTTAGCTACTCTCATGGCTATAGTCTATGGCTTTAACCGGATGTTGAAGTTAGAGTTTAACTGGCCTCTAAAGCTTGTTTTTGTGCCCTTATGCTTCTACGCAGTTTGGTTATTAGCTCCTGAAGGTAGCCTGCCATATATATACTTTGATTTTTAATCTACCTTGTTGATATACAGGCAACTGTCACTAGACCCCAAATTTCTGTATTTAGGAGTAGTTAAAGCTCTGCGAAAGCCAGCTTACAAGCTGGAGAGAGTTCCTTTCCCCACACTTTCTTGACAAATGTGCAATTATCTTAACCTCTCACGGATGGGGATTTCCCAAGTAAATAGGGTGCAAAACAGTTTCTTCAACTGAATCACCGCATTTCTCAACTCGATAAGCTTTAGCGTCAGCGCGAGAACTGACAATTTTCTCTAAACGATGATTCACAAAATGCAACCCTACACCATCATCCGCTGCATATCCATCACTCAACACACCTTCTTGAACAAATTGATGATAAGCAGGTCTTCTGTGTGGGTCATTGTAGTGAGGGGAATGGCTACCTTTAAGAAACCCAAAACATTTTAATGAGGACATTTGACCCGGCAGATAATCACTTACACCTTCTTCAAACCAACATAGCGATCCTGCGCTCACACCACAAACAAGCGTACCCTTCTCCCAGGCTTGTTTGATAATTTGGTCAAGTTCATAGGCTTGCCACAGGACAATCAAGTTCTTCGTGTTTCCTCCACCGACATAAATGATGTCCTGCTCGAACACAAAAGACCGCAGATCAGTTGTGGGTGGGTTAAATAAAGACAGATGGCATGGAGTGCAGGAAAACTTCATGAAGGCAGCATAGAACCGGACAATGTAAGAATCGCGATCGCCTCCGGCAGTTGGAACAAAGCATACTCGTGGTTTTTCTTTTTTAACTAATCCCAAAATGTATTGGTCTAAAAGTGGATTTTCCGGTTCCATTGAGAAGCCACCACCACCTATCGCCACGATTTGGTTGAGAGGAAGATCCTTAGTCATGAGATCACCCTAGCAATTCAATAATCTGTATGATACACGCTAATAACAAAGCCCTCGGTACAGTCCGAGAGCTAATGTCTATTGTCTGGGTTCTGTCTGAACTAAACCGTTGATCCTTAGCTTAAAGTTAGGCTGTATCTCGATTCTTACGGGATGTTTTTTATTAGAGAGTTTTAAGTTTATTTGTAAACAAATGTAAAGTTAGATAATTAGGCGATCGCGTCACTGAAATTCGTTTAGCGTTTAAATACCTTAAAATCAGACAAATTAATGCTTTTGATGCTTTTTGGGGCTGCTAGAAATCAGAATAAAAACTTTACTTTTATGTGAGTTTATTCAAAAAATATGTTACAGAATATTAAGCTCAATCTCGTATCAAAGTAAATTCATGTAGACTTATTTCTACAGGCAAAAAAAGAAATTAGCCTGTTCAATTTTTAACAAAACACAGCACTTATAAAACAATGACCACAACCTTACAACGGCGTTCTAACGCTAACGTATGGGATCGCTTCTGCGAGTGGATTACCAGCACTGACAACCGCATCTATATTGGTTGGTTCGGTGTACTGATGATCCCTACCCTACTAGCCGCTACCGTTTGCTTCACAATCGCTTTCATCGCTGCTCCTCCTGTGGACATCGATGGTATCCGCGAGCCTGTTGCTGGTTCTTTGATCTACGGAAACAACATCATCTCTGGTGCAGTTGTTCCTTCTTCTAACGCTATCGGTTTGCACTTCTACCCCATCTGGGAAGCTGCTTCCTTAGATGAGTGGTTGTACAACGGTGGCCCTTACCAGTTGGTAATTTTCCACTTCTTGATCGGTTGCGCTTGCTACATGGGCCGTCAGTGGGAACTTTCTTACCGCTTAGGTATGCGTCCTTGGATCTGTGTAGCTTACAGCGCACCTCTAGCTTCCGCTACCGCAGTATTCTTGATCTACCCAATCGGTCAAGGTTCTTTCTCCGATGGTATGCCTTTGGGTATCTCTGGAACCTTCAACTTCATGATTGTGTTCCAAGCTGAGCACAACATCTTGATGCACCCCTTCCACATGTTAGGTGTGGCTGGTGTATTCGGTGGTTCCTTGTTCTCCGCAATGCACGGTTCTTTGGTAACCTCTTCCTTGGTTCGTGAAACCACCGAAACCGAATCTCAAAACTACGGTTACAAGTTCGGTCAAGAAGAAGAAACCTACAACATCGTTGCTGCTCACGGTTACTTCGGTCGCTTGATTTTCCAATACGCATCTTTCAACAACAGCCGTTCCTTGCACTTCTTCCTAGCTGCTTGGCCAGTTGTTGGTATCTGGTTCACCGCTTTGGGTGTAAGCACAATGGCTTTCAACCTGAACGGTTTCAACTTCAACCAATCAATCATTGATTCTCAAGGTCGCGTCATCAGCACTTGGGCAGACGTAATCAACCGCGCTAACTTGGGTATGGAAGTAATGCACGAGCGTAACGCTCACAACTTCCCCTTAGACTTAGCTGCTAGTGATGTTACTCCTGTAGCTTTGAGCGCTCCTGCTATCAACGGCTAATACTTAAGTAATAGCTGATTAAAAAGCGTTCCCTGAAGAGGGAGCGCTTTTTTGTTGGAATTGTGACGTTAAAATCTACATGCTAATTCTTCTTACCTTTTCTCAGAATCAGCTAGATTTGTTCTCTCATAGGGATGTTGATACGGTGCTCCAAAGAATTGATAATTCCCAGAATATTTGGTTGCGCTGTGTTAATTTTCGCGATCGCGCTGGAACTGGCAGAATTCTCAATCACTTTCAACTCAATCCATCTCGTGTGAACATGGTTTTCAACCATATCCCTACAGGAATGGGTGAAGATACAGAAGATTGTTTCTTTGACAATTATGAAATTTTAACTCCTCAACTCAAAAATCGAGAGTTTGAAGTAGCACGTGGCAGTATTGTGCTGGGAAAGAATTTTATTATTACGTTTGAAATTACTGAAGTTAAAATATTTACTGTATTAACTAATAATCTTCAAAAGCGAAATATAGACCTACAAAAATTAGGAATTGACTATATTTTATATCTGATTTTTAAAGATATTTTAAATAATTACCATACTGTATTTGAATATATTTCTAGAGAACTTGACGATTTAGAAGATGAAGTCTTAGGGAATTTTAGTAATGAATTAACTTACACTAAAATTGCCAGTATGAGACAATCCATACGTTTTGGGCGGCGTAATTTTCAAAGCTTTAAGTCATTTTTAGTAATGATGGATTATGAAGATTTCCATTGGGTTTCGCAGCCAGTAAAGACATTATTCAATCAAGAATTTGTTCATCATATCGATAATCTCTGGCAAGAGTACCAAACTTTAAGAATATGGATGTCAGAATTAATGGAAATTCAACGTGATAATATTGCCAGCGAAACTAGCGAACGAATTAACCGCTTAACTAGCTTATCGGCGATATTCTTACCAATCACTTTTATTACTAGTCTTTATGGTATGAACTTCAAGTATATGCCGGAATTAGAGCAACCTTGGGGTTACCCTGCTGCGATCGCTGTTATGGCTTTAATCGTGATTAGTAGTATTGTTTATGCTAAAAAACAACGTTGGTTGTAGAATTCGTAATTCGTAATTCGTAATTCGTAATTCGTAATTCGTAATTAAACCCATAGTGCTTTGATTAGATTATTCTGTATAAATTAAAACAAAAAGTATCTTTGGGTCATAGGTAAGGCTGTTGCAGGTTCGCAAATTAGCAAATCACCATCTGCTCTAACTTCGTAGGTTTCTGGGTCAACTTCAATTTGGGGTAGGGCATCATTCAGCTTCATATCCTGCTTACTCAATTGGCGGGTTCTGGAAGCTGCAACTGCTGTTTTTCGTAAACCTAGCTGTGTAGGAATTTCCCTTTCTAAAGCTGCCTGGGAAACAAAAGTTAATGATGTGGCGTTCCTAGCACCAGCAAAACTACCAAACATCGGCCGCCCATGTACTGGCTGGGGTGTGGGAATACTGGCGTTAGCATCGCCCATTTGCGACCAGGCAATCATTCCGCCTTTAATGACGATTTCTGGCTTGACGCCAAAAAATGCGGGACGCCACAAGCACAAATCTGCTAATTTTCCCTCTTCCACTGAACCCACATATCCAGCAATTCCGTGGGCGATCGCTGGATTAATAGTATACTTAGCTACATATCTTTTTGCCCGAAAATTATCTGCTGGTTGCTCAGTTCCTTGTGGGTTAAGAATTCCTCTTTGCACCTTCATTTTGTGAGATGTCTGCCAGGTACGAATTATCACTTCGCCTACCCTGCCCATTGCTTGGGAATCAGAAGAAATCATGCTAAATGCGCCCAAGTCGTGCAAAATGTCTTCAGCGGCAATGGTTTCTCGACGGATGCGGGACTCAGCAAAGGCGACATCTTCAGCGATCGCCGGATCGAGGTGATGGCATACCATCAACATATCCAGGTGTTCATCTAAAGTGTTGAGGGTGTAAGGACGTGTGGGATTGGTGGAAGATGGCAAAACGTTGGCTTGACCGCAAACTTTAATGATATCTGGTGCATGTCCGCCGCCTGCGCCTTCGGTGTGGTAGGTGTGGATGACACGGTTTTTAAACGCGGCGATGGTATCTTCCACAAATCCGGCTTCGTTCAAGGTATCCGTATGGATAGCCACTTGCACATCGTATTCATCGGCAACGCTGAGGCAAGTATCGATTGCTGCGGGGGTAGTTCCCCAATCTTCATGCAGCTTTAACCCCATTGCACCGGCAGCTACTTGTTCTACAAGTCCTTGGGGTTGACTGGCATTACCTTTACCCAAAAATCCTAAGTTGACAGGAAAAGCATCAGCCGCTTGCAACATCCGATAAATATTCCAAGGGCCTGGGGTGCAGGTAGTGGCATTCGTACCGGTAGCGGGGCCAGTACCGCCGCCAATCATGGTGGTGATACCAGAAGCGATCGCCACTTCAATTTGTTGGGGACAAATAAAATGAATATGGGCATCAATACCACCAGCAGTGAGAATCATTCCTTCCCCTGCTAAGGCTTCAGTTCCAGGGCCAATAATAATATCTATATTATTTTGAATATAAGGATTTCCGGCTTTACCAATTTTGAAAATCTTACCATCTTTAATCCCGATATCTGCTTTGACAATACCCCACCAATCGAGGATTAAAGCATTAGTAATTACTAAATCTACAGCGCCATCGGCATTAGAAATGGGGGATTGTCCCATACCATCTCTGATGACTTTACCACCGCCGAATTTCACTTCATCGCCGTAGTTAGTGAAATCTTGTTCGACTTCGATGAATAATTCTGTGTCTGCAAGTCGGACTTTATCTCCGACGGTGGGGCCGTATGTTTCGGCGTAGGCGCGGCGGGACATTTTGTAAGGCATAACTTTTAGTAATGGAGGTTAAAATCGAGTTTAAACGCAAAGGGGCGCAAAGGTAAGCGCAAAGGTTCGCAGAGGATGGATGAGAATAATTTGAGTGGGGTGATAATTGGTTGTGGGATGCGAGTACATACGGCGTTGGGGCCGGGTTTGTTAGAGTCAGCTTATGAGGAGTGTTTGTATTACGAATTGAGAAAGAAGGGGTTAAATGTTGGTAAGCAAGTTCCATTACCGCTTATTTACGAAGAGGTGAAATTAGATTGTGTTTATCGATTAGATTTAATAGTTGAAAATAAAGTAATTATTGAAGTCAAGTCTGTAGAATCCATCAACCCAATTCACTCCGTACAACTTTTAACTTATCTCAAACTAACTAATTGTAAACTCGGTCTTATTCTCAACTTTAACGTTCTCCACCTCAAAGAAGGCATTAAACGTGTAGCAAACAAACTCTAACTTTGCGTACCTTCGCGCTTACCTTTGCGTTCCTTTGCGTTAAAAAATAAATATACCGTAAATTTAGTGATATTTGGCTTAGACAAAATGACCTTAGCAGACATAATTCCTCTAGCTCGAAGGCTTTCTCCATCAGAAAAACTCAAGTTAATTCGCATTCTTGCCGAAGATTTAGATACAGTGGAAGATATTTCCCCATTAGAACCCTTCAAAACATACGATCTACCTACTCCTTATAATAGCTTTGGGGCTGGTGCAGTCTTAATGGAAGCACTGGAACAAAAGGATTCTAGTCATTAAGTTATATGCGGTTCAAGTATTCCACCACAAGTTCCACCCAAAACGAATTTGATAATCTAAACGTACCATCAAGCCGGCTTGGTCGTACAAATCCTGATACTGTCCAGTCACTTTAACTTCTGCAATAAAGTCACCTTGAATCTTTTGATAAAAAAAGTGACCATTATCTCTAATAAAACCGTAATGAGTTTCTCGCCAGAAATCAGTTTTTGCTGCGGAAGTGACAGCGATCGCCTCATCTTTCACTTCCCAAACAGGCGGTTCATTGTACCATTCCATTTGCATAATTACAGAGAACCATTAATTTTACCGTTGAAGCCATAAACTTGGCGGCTACCAACCAAAGGTACTAATGTCACTTCTTTCTCATCACCTGGTTCAAAGCGAACTGCCGTGCCTGCGGGGATATCAAGGCGCATTCCTCGCGCTTGTTCTCTGTCAAAATTTAAGGCTGCGTTAACTTCATAAAAGTGAAAATGCGAACCGACTTGTATGGGGCGATCGCCTGTATTGAACACTTGCAGTTTAATAGTAGGACGACCAACATTTAGTTCAATTTCACCTTCTAGCGTAATAATTTCTCCAGGGATCATATTTAAAAAATTAACGAATTGGATTATGTACAGTTACTAACTTTGTGCCATCAGGAAAAGTTGCTTCTACTTGCACTTCATGTACCATTTCTGGTATTCCTTCCATCACATCATCCCGCGTTAACAATGTTGTGCCATAACTCATTAATTCAGCTACAGTTTGCCCATCTCTTGCACCTTCTAAAATAGCAGCAGAAATATAAGCAACTGCTTCGGGATAATTGAGTTTCAAACCTCTTTCTTTACGTCTTTCTGCTAATAAAGCAGCAGTAAAAATTAATAGCTTATCTTTTTCCTGCGGCGTAAGTTGCATTCTTGTCTCCCTCTTAGCAATTCAAACCTGCCACACTCTTGGTATACAGTTACCACGATTTAAAAAAGAAACTCGTAGCAGCTGCCAAACATCAATAAACCAGTTTCTCACCTCAGATGTAGAATCACCGCGATATCGACACAATAATCCATGTTGTAATCGGGTAACACCTGTTTCACCAATACCATTGGCTAAAATTCTGATTTTTTCCAAAATTTCTGGTGAAACTGCACCACCAAGCCAAACTAGACTACCTGTGATTGGTTTTCCAGCCAAGCCGTGGGGACTGTGGAAAATTTCTTCACTAGCTGGTAAACATTGCCTATCTATCCACAAGGGAACACCTTGTTGCCAAATTTCAGTATGCGATCGCCATTCTCCCTGCAAGAATTTCTCTCCTCTAGCACTGCGGCCAAAGCGGGTAATTTCCCAGCCTAAAAAGCTAGCCCCGGTTGCTAATTCTACCCGTAAATCTTGCTGATAAATCGCACCGTTAAATAAAATTGTTTCTTGCGGTAACCATTCTAAACAAGCACCAGCATCAACTTGTATCTGGATGTTTTGCCTAGCTAGTAAGCCATTACTGCGATATATCTTACTAGCTGCTGCTGTGGTGATTAAGGCGTGTGTATGGGGTTGCAGGTGGATATTAGAGGATAAGCGATCGCCCCCTACAACTCCCCCAGCCGTGTGTAAAATTACGCTATGACAAACTTTTTGCCCTTCTGGATAGAATGGCCGTTGCACCTTCAAAGGTGCTTGCTGGTGAGTGTAAATTAATTCGGTTGTGTTGTGGCGATCGGCGTAAACTAAATTTAGTTTGCCATGCCAACCTTCTGTAGTTCGTGAATTACAAATCATTTAATTAATTGCTTCGGCAAGGTGTACGCTAGTGCGATATACCAAGTACACGAAACCATTTTCATCACAAAAACGCTGATATAATTCTTGAAAATTATTAATAAATTTGTTGTCTGCTAAAACTTCATTCGGTAGATAAGAAACGCTTTTTGCTCGTCCAATAAATCCAGTTAAATCTAACTGTTGCCTATAAGTGAAAGTGTATTCACGGATGTTGATAAAATGAGGATTTGCTAATAGTGGCTCTACTGACTGCATCCTTGATTCTGCTGGATGATTGTTAGATGCTTCGCGGACTATTCGACTATATTCTGCGGTTAAAGCATCTTCTTTATCGCGGTTATTCCACACTACCGCTAAGCGTCCTGATGGTTTTAATATTCGGTGAAATTCTGATAATGCTAGTTCTGGATTGAACCAATGAAAAGCTTGAAAACAAGTAACTAAATCAACAGATTTATCCCCAACTTTGGTAAATTCTGCTGTTCCATCACGAAACTCTACTAAAGGGTGTGGTTCGGCGGCTTCTCTCATCGCCGCATTTGGTTCTATGGCTATGACATTAACTCCACGTTCAGCTAATAGCCTTGAACTAATTCCTGTACCCGCACCAATATCTGCTGCTACAATTTGTGAATTTTTATCTAATCCTTCCAAAATAATATCAATTGCATCTGCGGGGTAGCTTGGACGGTATTTTACATAATCTTCTGCTCTATCGGAAAATCTTTTGAGTGGGTTTAGGGTATGTAGAGGAGTTGTTTCAGAATGACTTTGACTCATAGATTTGTAGACAAAAGAAAAAATTAACCTGTTACTTGGGCATATTTCCAGGGAAACATAGAACTGTAGCCCATGAAATATGTCAGTCTACCAGAAATTATGACAGCTAAAGCGATCAGTATTTGCAACCTCAAGGGTGGAGTTGGCAAAACTACCATCGTCATGGCATTAGCGGAATATTTAGCCGGCGATACAATGTACAAAAAGCGTGTACTTGCTATTGACCTTGATCCTCAAAGTAATTTGACTAGTGCTTTAATGTCTGAAGATGTTTGGGAAAAAGAATTTAACAACAGAGAATTGATAATTCATTAATTAATCATCAGTTGGATAATGTAAAGCTTTGGGTTGATTCTCATCCTGTTATATCTTGGTCGCTAAAATTTCTAGATTGGGGTATTGATCACCCTGTTTTTGGCTTAATTATTTTTCTAATAGTAATTTTTCTTATTTGGCAATTATTTAAAATTTTCGCTCGTCTAATAGAAAAAGGCTTATTGGCTACGTTAACAGCCCCGTTTAATTTAGTCGCATCATTATTTAAATTTAGCTTTAAGCCATTAAGTTTTTTAGGAAAGAATTCCAAAGAAGCGCTTTTATCTAACTATCAGGATAAGCAAGACAAACTCAGCAAACTATTAAATAGGCTGGAAGCTATTAAGCAAGAACAGGACAATATTCTTCAGGAAATTACAGCAATAATTTCAACCAACAAGTAACTTCTTCCACAAAAAAATAGCCGCCTCCGCAAAGGAAGCAGCTATTTTTACAAACAGGGTACTATTAAGTATTAGTAATCGAAGTCGCCACCAGCACCAGCACCAGCAGCAGGAGCGCCGTCTTTAGGTTCAGGCTTGTCAACTATAATACATTCGGTTGTCAACACCATCCCAGCAATGGAAGCAGCGTTTTGCAGAGCAGAACGAGTTACTTTCGCAGGATCAACAATACCAGCAGCTAACAAATCGACGAATTCGTTGGTTGCAGCATTATAGCCAACGCTGAACTCCTTCTCTTTGACGCGCTCAGCAATCACAGCACCATTTTGACCAGCGTTTTCCGCAATTCTCTTCAGAGGCGCAGGTAAAGCACGAACCACAATCAACGCACCAATCAACTCTTCACCTGTGAGGTTGCTGTTCGCCCAAGTTTCTAAATCAGGAGCGAGGTGAGCGAGGGTTGTACCACCGCCAGGAACGATACCTTCTTCCACAGCAGCTTTGGTAGCGTTGATAGCATCTTCTAGGCGCAGTTTCTTGTCTTTCATTTCGGTTTCGGTGGCTGCACCCACTTTCACCACGGCGACACCGCCAGAAAGTTTAGCAAGACGTTCTTGCAGTTTTTCTTTGTCGTAGGAAGATTCGGTTTCTTCGATTTGACGACGAATTTGTTCTACACGAGCCTTAACCGCAACTTCGTTACCTTCAGCAACAATTGTGGTGTTGTCCTTGGTAATGGTGATACGGCGAGCTTTACCCAGGCTATCTAACTTGGTATTATCTAGCTTCAAACCAGCATCTTCGGTGATTAATTGACCGCCAGTCAATACAGCGATATCTTCTAGCATAGCTTTGCGGCGATCGCCAAAGCCAGGAGCCTTGACAGCAGCAACATTCAGTACACCGCGCAAACGGTTAACTACTAAGGTTGCTAAAGCTTCTTTTTCGATATCTTCAGCGATAATCACCAAAGGACGACCAGCACGAGCTACTTGCTCTAACACTGGTACGAGGTCTTGTACCAGAGCAATTTTCTTATCGGTCAGCAGGAGGAAAGGCTCATCAAAAACTGCTTCCATCCGTTCAGCATCGGTGGCAAAATAAGGAGAGATGTAGCCTTTGTCAAAGCGCATCCCTTCAGTGATTTCCAACTCGGTGACCATAGATTTCCCTTCTTCTAGGGAAATTACGCCTTCCTTGCCCACCTTGTCCATAGCTTGAGCAATCATTTGGCCGACTTCTTCGTCATTACCAGCCGAGATTGCACCAACTTGGGCAATGGCTTTGGAATCTTCCACCGGACGAGCATGTTCAGCAATTTTATCTACGAGGAAAGCGGTAGCTTTGTCAATACCACGCTTCAACAAAATCGCGTTAGCACCTGCTGCAACGTTCCGCAAGCCTTCTTTGACAATCGCATGAGCTAAAACGGTAGCAGTGGTGGTGCCATCGCCCGCAGCATCGTTGGTCTTAGAAGCAGCTTGACGAATCAGAGCTACACCAGTGTTTTCAATGTGGTCTTCTAATTCGATTTCTTTGGCGATAGTTACACCGTCATTAACGATTTGCGGTGCGCCAAATTTCTTTTCTAGGACTACGTTACGACCTTTAGGGCCAAGGGTAACAGCTACAGCCTCAGCCAGGATATCAATGCCTCGCTCTAAGGCGCGACGGGCGTTTTCGTTGTAGATAATGCGCTTTGCCATAGGTGTCTAAATTCAAGGAGTAAGTCAATTTTTTTTGAATTGGGCATTGGGCAAACAGGGCAAACAGGGCATTGGGAAAACTCTTTCCTATTCCCCATTCCCTATTCCCTACTCCCCACTAAATAACGACTGCTAAAATATCTTTTTCAGAGAGCAGTACATATTCTTCAGTACCGAGTTTGATGTCAGTACCAGCGTACTTAGAGTACAGAACCTTATCACCAACTTTGATTTCCAATTCTTGACGGCTACCGTCGTCATTACGCTTGCCAGGGCCAAGGGCGACTACTTCGCCTACTTGGGGCTTTTCCTTAGCGGTATCGGGCAAATACAGACCACCTGCGGTCTTTTCCTCAGAGGCGCTCACTTTCACGAAAACGCGATCGCCCAAAGGTTTTACTGTAGAAACGGTTAGAGATATTGCTGCCATATCATTTCCTCCAGAGTTAGCACTCTCAACTCCTGAGTGCTAATCTACCCAAAAGCAGAGTCCAATGGCAAGAATTTCTTAAGTACGGGTTCCCGAACTAGAATCTCCTGGGAGTACTTAAGTATAAATGCTTAATTATTTTTATCCTTCGGGTTCCGTTGCGGAAGCTACGAATACTTTTATAGGGAATAGGGTATGGGGCATAGGGCATAGGGGATGGGATATAAGCTTGTTTCCTAGTACCTAGTCCCCTATGCCCAATCCCCAATCGTCAATCCCCAGTACCCATCTCAGTAAACTTTATTTGCAAAGCTTGGAAATTGTTATAGAACTGTAATCAGGGAGCCGCTCGATGAGTAACAATAAAGTGATCCAGAAAAGCTATCAAATCCCGAAAACCACTAAGCCTCTTGAACATAAAGCCCTGAGTAATTGTGTGGAAAGTTTAGGAGTGGCAAAAATTCAGCAAAATGTTTTTATTTGTGCTGACCAAACAAGCCATAACTATTGCTCCAAACCAGCTAGTCTGGAATTTTGGAAGTATTTAAAAAAGCGACTTAAAGAGCTAAAACTCGACAAGGCGCAAGCAAGTCATCCTATTTGCGTTTTTAAAACTAAAACCAATTGCTTGCAGGTTTGTGGTTCTGGACTCATAATGGTGGTCTATCCTGATGGCGTCTGATATCGCCAAGCAAACTCGGAAGTTATTGAGCGAATCGTTCAAGAACACTTAATTAGGCATAATGGCGGTTGAAGAATATGCATTTTTAACCCATCTTTTGCCACAAACTTCCCTAGTTTCTTGTGAACATCTCATAGAGGCTTAACAGCGCAAGGATATGTTATAGCAGTAAGCTTTAAGAAAGTGCGGGTTGGTTTTGAGGTAGGGTCATCTTTAAGCCAATACTTAACTAGTGAGTCAGAAGGATTATTATTTTATCAGTGTTTTTTACCCCGCCCCTTTCAAAGCGATATATAATAGCGCATTATAGATACTACTGCTATACGTATCCTTGCTGGACTTTTGCTATCGAGCTAGTAGTCTATTGAAAGTGCTCGGCATTTTTGAGACTTGAGACAGCAAAGGCAAGTTAAGTAGGCAAAAGGACAACATCTCAAATAACCCACCATAGAGGATAAATATTCAAGACCTTGATGGACCGAAGCGCGACAAGTGCCACTGCTATGAAAGAGCCCAGCATGAAAGATCACAAACGACTTCTATTGATTGATGATGACCCTAACCTCATCTTGCTGGTGAAGGATTACTTAGAATTCCGAGGATATGAAGTCATCACCGCCGAAAATGGACGCGAAGCTCTGGAAATTTTAGAGCAAGATGTTCCAGACATGATCATCTGCGATGTGATGATGCCGGAAATGGACGGATATACTTTTGTGGAACAAGTCCGGCAAAACGAACGCACCAGCTGGATTCCAGTTCTTTTCCTTTCAGCAAAAGGACAAAGTGCAGACAGAGTTAAAGGTCTGAACAAAGGTGCTGATGTTTATATGGTCAAGCCTTTTGAACCAGAAGAACTCGTAGCCCAAGTTGAGTCCTCACTGAAACAAACTATCCGTTGGAAAGAACACCAAGCAAAAGGAGGCGAAAACGGTTCCCGCATCCAAGTTCCCTTTGATGTCCAGTTAACCCCAACCGAACTGAAAGTAGTCCAGTTTGTAGCTAGGGGTTTAGCTAACCGAGAAATTGCTGAAGAACTTAACGTTAGTCAGCGTACAGTTGAAAGCCATGTGTCCAACATGTTGGGCAAAACCAATCTCCACAACCGCACTGAACTAGCGCGGTGGGCGATTGAAAATCAAATGGCATAGCCGATTTTAGAATTTGGATTTTGGATTGATGATCTAAAATCCAAAATCCAAATTCTTTACCAACCATCTTCTTCTGGATTGGATTAATGCAAAACTTCTAAATCCAATTCATCTAGGTAATTTAAGGCGCTTTTATTCTGGGAAGTTGTTCCTCGTAGTTCCAAATCGAAACAGCTATATTCTGGCATATTTGCCCTTACCTGAGCATCAGTAATAATGACTGTAAAACCATAGTAAAAAATCAGTCATGAAGCTACTGCATATTTATGCAAATCTTTGAGAATGCGAACCGAAATACGAGTTTGGGTGCATCTATTATCTAAAATATTCAGTAATTAGATTTCACCTGTTTATTTAGAATTACTATCGGAGCTTCCTCTTCGACTTCTAGGATGAAGTTTTTGCTTTGTACAATTTTTTCAACATTCAATGCAAATCCGAAATCTAGATCTGAAAAAGTTGAAGAATTGCTCATAATTTGGTAGCAATGAGGTTAATCGTCATTTTACATTGGTTTTAAATAAATTAAATATTAAAAATCCGTAGGGGCTTAATCACCGTTGAACTCCTACGGTTTTTTATATGGATTTCAAAACTTCAAAGATGATTTGGCAACTTGGTTACTAGGTTCGCCAATTAAATTAACAGAACTTAGCCCGACTGAATTATCAAGCAAACCAATTCGCGCTGACTCATTAATCTTATTACAATCTGATGATTTAGTTCTACACACCAAGTTTCAAACCGATCCTGACGAAGATATTCCCTTTCGGATGTTAGATTATCGAGTTAGGGTTTATCGCCGCTTTCCGAATAAAGAAATGCGTCAAGTAGTAATTTATTTAAGAAAAACAAGTTCAGAATTAGTCAGTGAAAATAGTTTTAAATTAAACAACACTTACCATCAGTTTGAGATAATACGCCTCTGGGAACAACCAACAGAAAAATTTATGAGTATTCCAGGCTTATTACCCTTTGCCGTGCTAAGCCAGACAAACGATCCTAAAATGGTATTAAGCCAAGTAGCTAAAGTAGTTGAAGCAATTAGCGATCGCCAGTTACAAAGAAATATAGCTGCTGCTAGTGGGATTTTAGCAGGTCTGGTGTTAAATAAAAATGTAATTAGCAAGATTTTAAGGAGTGAGATGATGCGCGAATCAGTCATTTATCAACAAATCCTAGAAGAAGGCGAAGCCAAAGGTAAAGCAGAAACAACAAGAAAGTTGGCTTTAAATTTGTTGCGAATTGGCATGAGTTTAGAACAAATTGCCGAAGTTACCGAATTATCTATTGAGCAAATTCAAGTTTTACAACAAGAAATTCAAAAATCTTAATTTTAACTAATCGTCATAGCATTTATTATTTTGCTGAGGTACAAGTTAGGCAAGACAAGATTACGTTGGTGTCAACTTAAGTACCATAACAGCACTATCAATCATCATCATTATTTGTAATCCTTAAGCCAAGGATAGTACACAAAGCTATTGCCAAGTTATCTAAATAATTCTCATCTAAATGACCAATCACTCTGATAATTCTTGATTTATCAACAACTCGAAGTTGCTCGCAAAGCACTACAGAATCTTGGCTTAAACCACCGATACCAGCTGGTATAAACACATGAGAGCCTAAAATAGCACGTCTAATTTTTGAGGTGAATGGTGCAATGATTGTATGAGGACTAACAGCATTTGCCCGATCGATTTGCACCACTACAACAGGTCTAATTCCGGCTTGTTCTGTACCAACAACGGGATTGAGATCGCACAAAACCACATCCCCTCGGGTGATATCTACCACTGAATTTCCCCACGAGCCAAGCGTTCTTCATAATCTTCTAAATTAGATAAATAGTCAGAAAAATCTGATTCTACTATTTCCATCGACTCGCTAAATTGAAGCCATAATTCCCAGTTATTACTACTATGCTTCATTAATAGGAAGTCTATAAAATCACTCACTTCTTGAACTAAATATTCTGGCATTTGCCGGATTTTACCAATGGTTTTATCTTGTATACTCATGATAAATTGTTCGCGGTAATTTCTCTCAATCCACAATAGTCAAAGACTTAGTTATTTCTATTGCCATGTGTCAAATCTTAACTAAAACTCAGCACTTTGCGGTGTACGTGGGAAGGGAATTACATCACGAATATTTGCCATACCAGTCATAAATTGCACGAGTCGTTCAAAACCCAAACCAAAACCAGCGTGAGGAACGGTACCATAACGACGCAAATCTAGATACCACCATAAATCTTCTGGCTTCATTCCTTGCGCTACTACGCGACGTTCTAGGACTTCTAGGCGTTCTTCCCGCTGGGAACCACCAATAATTTCGCCAATTTTCGGCGCAAGAATATCCATTGCGCGGACGGTTTTTTCATCGTCGTTCAAGCGCATATAAAAAGCTTTAATTTTCGCTGGATAATCTGTGACGATTACTGGCTTTTTAAATAATTGTTCAGCCAAATAACGTTCGTGTTCTGATTGCAAATCTAAGCCCCAGCTTACAGGATATTCAAATTTGACATCAGCTTTTTCTAAAAGTGCGATCGCTTCTGTGTAAGTTAAGCGTTCAAATTGATTGTTAATAATATTTTCAGCTGTTGCTAAAACAGAATTATCAATGCGCTGATTGAAAAATTCCATGTCTTCTGGGCAAGTTTCCAAAACATAGTTAAAGATATGTTTGAGAAACGCCTCAGCTAAATCCATATCGCCTTCTAAGTCACAAAAAGCCATTTCTGGCTCAACCATCCAAAATTCTGCTAAGTGACGCGAAGTATTAGAATTTTCTGCGCGGAAGGTAGGGCCAAATGTGTAGACGTTGCTAAACGCCATCGCCATGATTTCCGCTTCTAACTGTCCGCTAACAGTGAGATATGTAGGTTTAGCAAAAAAATCTTGGCTGTAATCTACTGCTTGATTATCTGTGCGGGGAATATTTTTTAAATCCAAACTAGTAACGCTAAAAAGTTCGCCAGCACCTTCACAATCGCTAGCAGTGATGATGGGTGTGTGTACCCACAAAAAACCTCTTTCTTGGAAAAATTGGTGAATTGCTGCCGAACAAGCATTTCTCACCCGGAAAACTGCACCAAAAGAATTAGTACGCGATCGCAAATGTCCAATGGTTCGCAGAAACTCAAAGGAATGCCGTTTCTTTTGCAGAGGATATGTATCGGGATCAGCTTCTCCGTAAACTTTTACAGATTCTGCTTTCAACTCAATTCGCTGTCCTTTACCCAAAGAAGCCACCAACACGCCAGCTACCTCAACAGCAGCACCGGTATTCAGCTTTTTCAAAATAGCTTCATAATCTGGTAAATCCTGATTGATGACGACTTGCAAATTAGCTAGCGATGAGCCGTCATTAACTTCGATAAAAGCAAATCCTTTGGACTCGCGTTTTGTTCTCACCCAGCCTTGAACTAAGAGAGACTCATCAGGTTGACCACTTCGCAATATTTCTGCAATCCGTCGATTTACCATATTTACCCAGCATAAGACTTTAATATCCAGCCTATGATAACGCCCATTCCACCAAAGCGGACGACCTGCCAGAAAGGTTTTTTGAGACTACGCCAAGAAAACAACTGGCTTTCTAAGTTTATTTCTAACATTTCCAACTGCTGTTTGATTTGCCGTAACTCTGCTTTAATTTCTGGTGTTTGGGATTTATGGCGTTTTAATCGATCCTGACGCTGTTGCAATTGAGCCTTTTGCTGACGATCGCCTTGTACTTGATTGTAACGTTCTCTTAAGGATAAGAGCGATCGCTCTACTTCCTCGATTTCTTGTTCCAAATCTGGTTCCGGATTTTCCTCTGGCGGTTGTGATTGTTGAGACGGCTTCATTTACAAGTAGTAAACTAAGATTAAAACTCAATTGTCATTTGTCATTGGTCATTTGTCATTAGTCTATAAACAAAGGACAAATAACTAAGCACAAAATCTCCGATCGAGTTTGAGGCGATTAAACGCCACCAAGCCGCCAGACTCGTCCAACACAGTTGCTCAACGGTAGTTCCTTTAAGCGGGAGAAGTCCGCCAACGGACTGCCTCAACTTTGTAAGATAAGACAATTGACACGGAATAATTGACAAAGGACTTTATATTATGTCTCAATCTGCACAGCTACCGAAAACCAGTCAACTGAGTGAATTTAGTACTTTAGAACTAGCACAAGCTCTGATGCAAAGACTAAGCATCTCTCCTGAAGATTGGCATCGCCTCAAGTCTAACCGCAATTCCCGCGCCAGCGAACAACTAGCAGCAGCTCTTGTTTATCTTTTAAACAATCAACCACAAGAAGCCCAAGCTAGATTAGAACAAGCTATTGGTTGGCTAGATCGCTCTATTTCTGCTCCTCCCTGTCCAACTCACGGAAAAAGTTAGGAGTTAGGAGTGATGAGTTAAAAGTTTTAAACTCTTAACTCCTAACTCTTAACTCCTAACTACAACTACCGTCGCAGAGATAGTCCCCGACGATTTTCCATTTGTTTACAAAGCCTCAATTCTGTACCTTTGCGATTCCACTCTACCTGATCGAAAATTTGATGGAGAAGACATAGACCACGACCGCTTTCTGCTTCATCTGGTGGTAGATAGTCTGTTGGTTCTTCATCAGTAATAGGTGAGGGAGTAAAGCCGCTACCCTGGTCTGAAATTATCCACCAATATTGATTATCAATTAAAGAAAAACGTACTACAACTCTTTTACTTGGATCGAGATTATTGCCATGTTTAGCTGCATTTACTAGGGCTTCTTGAAGTCCTAAACGCAGTTCTGATTGTAATTTGGCTGGAATTTCTGCCAACAATAAATCTAATATGGGACAAAGATAGAGGGTTGAGGCAAAACTAATAGTGCCCCAATAACGTCCAACTGGACGAAGTGAAATAGTAATCACAAGAGAAACCCCATAGCTTTCAGTTAGCTAGACATCAGTTTGGTGTCACAGGCACCCTGATAAAAATTGAGGTGGTCATGCTGCCTTCAAACTTGCGTCTTTAAAACTAAATTTTGAAAATGCTAGGGAGCATTGACTTTATGAATGAATTGGGATTGGTGGGATATATAACGGCTTTAATAAATTTGACCGACGAATGAGCAACTTAGAAAAGTGCTATTAATTTCATTGAGTATTGGCATACTCTAGTTAATTGCCGATTTGTAATTTACACAATCCAATTCATACTTTTAGGAGTCGATGCAACTTTAATTTCTTTAAACAAAATGAATTTCTATTTTTAGCTTAATTCGATTTTAGCATTGTTAGTATGCACTAGACTACAAATTTGAAATTTCAATTTTTTTAAAGGAATCAGCATCCTTATCCAAATGTGATAGCACAAGAAAGGCAGCAGCTTCCACATGAGCAGTTTGGGGAAAAAAATCAGCAGGTTGTACCCGTGCGATCTTATATTGCCCATCTTGACAGAGTAATTTCAGGTCGCGGGCGAGGGTGGCTACTTTACAGCTGACGTAAACAATCCGAGATGGTTTCAATTGCCGTAAAGTGTCTATGACACCGCGATCGCATCCTTTACGTGGTGGATCGAGAATTACGACCTCTGGTATTGTGCCCATTTTTGGCAGCAATTTCTCAACTGCACCGACTTGGAATGTTACATTATTAATTTCATTGCGCTCGGCATTCAAAATAGCTTGTTCCACGGCTGCCGGTTGCACTTCTAAACCTATGGCTTGACGAACTTGTTTAGCCAGGGGCAAAGTCAAAGTGCCGATACCACAATAGGCATCAACTAGAAATTCATGCCCTTGAAGATTGAGTTCTGACTGAATTACCTCCAATAAGGCCTCTGCTGTTTCTGTATAAACTTGGAAAAATGTATCTGGGCGCACTTGAAATTCCAGTCCAGCAAATTTTTCACGCAGGTGGGGTACTCCAGCGATGCAACGGGTTTCTACTCCAAAGATAGCATTTGTGCGATCGCCATTGCGATTCAGGCATACTCCCCTTAACTGCGGATAACGCTTTAACCATTCCTGGGCTTGGGTTGCAATTTCTGGTAAATTCCAGTCCTTTACTACCAAAGTCAGCAACATTTCGCCAGTATGGCGGCCGATGCGTAAGCTCAAATGGCGAATTTGCCCACGGTGGTGGTGTTCGTCGTAAATTGGCCAACCCCGGTGTTGGATATCCTGCTTAACTTCGGCAAGCATCGGATTTAAACGCGAGTCTTGGACTGGACATTGATTTAAGTTGATTAATTGGTGACTACCTTTTTGGTAATAACCAGCTTGTACTTGTCCTGTTGCCGACTTGCCTAGAGGATAGGTAGATTTATTTCGGTAGCCCAAAGCAGAACCGACAGCCAGTACTGGATCTACTGGTGGTTGGGTAAAACCGCCAATGCGCTCCAAAGCCTGAATAACTTGATTTTGCTTAGCTATTAGCTGGTAATCATAATTAATATGCTGCCACTGGCAACCACCGCACTTGTCAGCCACAATACAAGCAGGGCGGATGCGATGGGGAGATGGTTGCAATAGCTCCTGTAGCTTAGCCTGGGCATATTTGGGTTTAACATGTACTAAACGCACAATAGCGCGATCGCCTGGTACAGTATCCGGAACAAACACTACACGTTCGTTAGCCCGTCCTACACCATCGCCAGTATCACTCAAATCGGCGATCGTTACTTCAATTAATTCACCTTGTTGCCAAATCATTTTAGTCATTAATTATTAGTTATTAGTCCATTGGGCATTGGGAGTGCTGAGTTACGAATCAAGAATTATTCTTGCCCTTTGTCCCCCTTGTCCCCTTGTCTCCTTGTCCCCTTGTCCCCTTGTCTCCCCACTCCCCCTTCACTTGTGTACCTCAGACTCGCTAAACTAGCAGATAATATTTAAGGTGATTTCAATCATCATGACTGTAATTAGCCAAGTTATTCTCAAAGCTGACGACGAACTGCGTTATCCCAGCAGTGGCGAACTTAAAAATATCAAAGACTTTTTGCAAACCGGTGTACAACGGACGCGCATTGCTGCGACGTTAGCTGAAAATGAAAAAAAGATAGTCCAGGAAGCAACCAAACAACTTTGGCAAAAGCGTCCTGACTTTATCTCTCCTGGTGGAAATGCTTACGGGGAACGTCAACGCTCTCTATGTATCCGTGATTTTGGCTGGTACTTACGTCTAATTACTTATGGTGTACTTGCCGGTGACAAAGAGCCAATTGAAAAAATCGGTTTGATTGGTGTGCGGGAAATGTACAACTCATTGGGCGTTCCCGTACCTGGAATGGTAGAAGCTATCAGTTCCCTCAAAACAGCTGCCCTTGGCTTACTAAGTGCGGAAGATGCTGCGGAAGCTGGGCCATACTTTGATTACATCATTCAAGCGATGTCTTAATACAAAGTCTGTGCGGATTCTCGGAGATACTTTTGCTCTACTAGATTGAGGGTGAAATTTTAGCACTCCATAAGCATAAGATTACTAATTCAATCTTAACTTCCCCACATTTGGTAGTAGCTATGGCTAAATCTCTGTCAAGTTACCAACCAGTTGTGGGGAAATTTTATTTCGGCATTGGGTATGAGGGGATTAAGGGAGAATAACTAATGACCAATCGCTGAAATGACAAAAAACCGACAGTCTTTGATAAAGGCTGTCGGTAATTAGTGTGTTCCCTATTAATGACTCGGCTAGAGTTCAGTTGTCCTTAATTATGCCTAGCTGGCGATCGCAATGAGACGATCCTAATCATGTATAAGTGTGATTGTCGTCACTCGATTGTTACTACTAAGCTGCATATACCCAAGAAATCACTGAATCATAGTCAATCTATGCAAATTTGGAGCTAAGAGTATATACGCTGGTGGATAATTTTTCAGCTTCAGAGCAAATCAGGCCAATTAGACTAGCTAGGAGCTAAAGACGAATTCACAAACTCATGCCCCATTTACCAAAGTATTGTAAGAGAAAGAGCTATCTGCAAAGATAAAATTATCAAAGCCAGTGGTAGACAAGCTAATGGAGCTTCCATTGTTGTTGAAACTGATGTTGGCAGGATTAAGGGTATTGCCAGAAATAACACCAGATACAACCACTTGAGAGCGATTAAAAGCTGTCAAATCGAGGGTGTCAAAACCGTCGCCGCCATCAACAGTTCCAGCACCGAAGCCTTTAAAGTAGTCATTCCCAGCACCCAGAGCAATCTTGATGCCGCCATCGATAGTAACTTTTTGTTGAACTCCATCTAGGATACTGGTGGCGATAACTTTGTCATTGCCATTGCCAGTGTTAATGTTTCCTTTTCCGTAAATGCCGTAGGCTGTACCACCAATGGTTGCTGTAGCCTGTCCAGTAAGCTCGTCAGAATCATTACCAGTATTGATGGTTCCATCGTTGAAGATGCCATAAGCGATGGAGTTATTTCCAGAACTGTTGCCATAACCAGTAATCGTGTCCTTGCCCAACCCTGTGGTAATGATGCCGTTTTTAGTGTTCTGGATGCCAGTTCCAGCACCACCGTCACCGCTGGAAATCTCGCTCTCGCCGCTGATGCCACCAGTACCTGTACCGATGATTGTGTCTTCCCCTTCTTTGGTATTCAGTTCGCCACTGTTGGTGATACCAGTCCCATTACCGCCATTACCAGTGAAGAGGCCATTGCCAGAGTTGCCGCCAGTACCAGTACCTGTTATCGCGTCTTTTCCGTCCTCTGTATTTAAAGTGCCACTGTTGGTGATGCCTGTGCCACTACCACCATTGCCGCTGTCGATGACATTGCCACCAGAGTTGCCGCCAGTACCAGTACCAGCGATCGTATCTTTTTTGCACCCTGTATTTAAACTGCCACTGTTGTTGATGCCAGTCCCAGTACCGCCGTTGCCACTACCCTCGGTGTCCTCACCGCCGCTTGTACCGCCTGTACCGATGCCGACGATCGCGTCTTCTCCATCCTCAGTGTGTAGTTTGTAACTGTTGCTGATGCCGATCCCAACTCCACCATCCCTGCCTCGGCTGTCGTTGGTATCGCCACCCTTGCCGCCATCACCAGTACCAGCGATCGTGTCTTTTCCGTTTCCTGCATTTAGAATGCCATTGTTAGCAATGCCTGTCCCTGTTCCACCACCTTTACCATCCTCCTCCTGTGCGACATCACCGCCATTGCCGCCAGTAGCAATACCACTAATCGTGTCTTCTCCATCCCCTGCATTAAAAGTGCCACTGTTAGCGATGCCTGTCCCAGCACCACCGTTTCCGCCCGTGTTCCCGCGGCTACCGCCCACGCCGCCAGTGCCTTTCCCGATAATCGTGTCGCTTCCCTTCCCTGCATTAAAACTGCTAGTCTTAACGATGTCGATGCCAGTACCACTAGCACCCAAACCGTTGACGAAGCCAGTAGTACCAGCGCCACCAGTACCAGTGCCAATAATCGTGTCGTTTCCGTCTTTTGCATTAAAAGTGCCACTGTTAACGATGCCTGTTCCGGTTCCACCATTGCTACCGTCGCCATCGAACTTGACGCGATCGCCGCCATTACCGCCAGTACCGATACCAGTAATCGTGTCATCTCCGTACCCGGTATTGAGTTTGCCAGTATTGCTGATGCCGATTCCAGTACCGCCGACGCCAGCGATGCCCTGAATCTCCGCGATGCCACCTTTCCCGCCAGTACCGGTACCAGCGATCATGTCATTTCCGTACCCTGCATTTAGACTGTTACTGTTAAAGATGCCAATCCCATCTCCACCGTCGCTGCGCTTACCGCTGTTAGCGTTACTGCCATTACCGCCAGTACCGGTGCCAGTAATGGTATCTTGTCCATTTTCTGCATTCAGATGACCACGGTTGGCAATGCCAGTTCCAGCGCCGCCCTGGTTATTAGCGTCGATGCTGCCAGCCGCTGTGCCCTTAATAGTGTCATTACCTGAGCGTGTAGCAATTAAACCTCCAGTTAAAATATCAATACCTATTGCTGGAGATGCATTTAACTGTTCCCCAGTTAAAGTGTCAGAAACAGGGGTGCCAATGAAATTGGGTGGAACCGTAAGTCTAGGCATGATCTAAATCCTCTTAAATCGCGTCCTATGAATTTTCTCTACTTAAATTAATGGCTTGTCTTACAGGCTGATAGCATTTCCAGATTATGGAAATCACCTACGCAAGTTACAGGAAAATAAAATTTTATGGCTTTATAATTAACAGTATAATTACTAATATTTCAGTATTTATTACAATGTACTTTAAACGTATTACAAATACTTGTTAAGTAAATTTATGTATTCAGTTAATCTTTAGTATCTAGCTATGAACCATTTTAGAACTACACCTACAGGGCAACTAAATCGATAGAATAATGCTCTGTACAATTGGTGCATTATTTCCATGACTGCCACATCTCCTGCTCCCTTTTCCCCCGAAGAAATCGCCGCTGAAGGTATAAAGCCAGAAGAATACGCAGAAATTATCCGTCGTTTAGGGCGTCATCCCAACAAAGCCGAACTGGGAATGTTTGGGGTAATGTGGTCAGAGCATTGCTGTTATAAAAATTCTCGACCTTTACTCAAACACTTTCCCACTGAAGGGCCCCGCATCCTTGTAGGGCCTGGTGAAAATGCTGGTGTTGTAGATTTAGGTGACGGACTGCAACTAGCCTTTAAGATAGAATCCCACAACCACCCTTCAGCAGTCGAACCTTTTCAAGGAGCGGCAACGGGAGTAGGAGGCATTCTCAGGGATATCTTTACGATGGGTGCGCGTCCCATTGCCATCTTAAACTCGCTGCGTTTTGGTTCCCTTGAAGATGCCAAAACCCAAAGGTTATTTACTGGTGTAGTATCAGGGATCTCTCATTACGGTAATTGTGTGGGAGTACCCACCGTTGGTGGTGAAGTTTACTTTGACGCTGCTTACTCTGGTAATCCCCTGGTGAATGTGATGGCATTGGGGTTAATGGAAACGCCAGAAATTGTCAAATCTGGGGCATCTGGTTTAGGAAACCCTGTGTTGTATGTTGGTTCCACCACCGGACGCGACGGTATGGGAGGCGCGAGTTTTGCCAGTGCAGAATTGACCGAACAGTCAATGGATGACCGTCCTGCTGTGCAAGTGGGCGACCCGTTTTTGGAAAAGTCGTTAATTGAAGCTTGTCTGGAAGCTTTTAAAACAGGTGCAGTTGTCGCCGCCCAGGATATGGGAGCAGCGGGAATCACCTGTTCTACTTCAGAGATGGCGGCAAAAGGCGGTGTGGGAATCGAACTGGATTTAGATAAAATTCCCGTGCGGGAGCTAGGGATGGTTCCCTATGAATACTTGCTTTCAGAATCTCAAGAACGGATGCTGTTTGTTGCCCACAAGGGGCGCGAACAAGAGTTAATAGACATTTTTCACCGTTGGGGACTTCATGCTGTTGTTGCTGGTACAGTGATTGCCCAACCCATTGTGCGAATTCTCTATCAAGGTAAAGTAGCAGCAGAAATTCCCGCTGACGCTTTGGCAGAGAATACCCCACTTTATCAGCGGGATTTGTTGGCAGAGCCACCAGAATATGCCCGTAAAGCTTGGGAATGGACTGCTGATTCTTTGCCTAGTTGTACAATTGCTGGAATCGAACTCCAAGGACGCCTGCAAAGTTGGAATGATATTCTCTTAACTTTGCTTGATACACCGACGATCGCTTCTAAAAATTGGGTGTATCGTCAGTACGATCATCAAGTACAAAACAATACCGTAATTCTACCAGGTGGTGCAGATGCGGCTGTTATTCGTTTGCGTCCACTGGAAGAGGACAAGGGGAGAAGAAAATTCCCAATACCCAAAGCGCAGTTGCAGCTACTGTAGACTGCAATTCTCGTTATGTTTACCTCGATCCCTATGAGGGAGCTAAGGCAGTGGTGGCGGAAGCCGCACGCAACTTGAGTTGTGTGGGGGCTGAACCTCTAGCGGTAACAGATAACCTCAATTTTGGCTCTCCAGAAAAACCAATTGGTTATTGGCAATTAGCAGAAGCTTGTCGCGGTTTAGCAGAAGGTTGTCGAGAATTGGCAACACCTGTTACAGGTGGAAATGTCTCTTTATACAATGAAACCCTTGATTCCCAAGGTACTCCCCAACCAATTTATCCCACTCCTGTTGTGGGTATGGTGGGCTTGATTCCTGATATCAGCAAAATTTGTGGTCAAGGTTGGCAAACAGCTGGCGATGTGATTTACCTTCTGGGATTGCCTTTAACATCCCAACTCAGTTTGGGAGCATCCGAGTATTTAGCCACCATCCACGGTACTGTTGCCGGAAAACCGCCACAAATAGATTTTGATTTGGAACGTCGGGTACAGCAAGTTTGTCGTGATGGCATTCGTAATGGTTGGGTACGTTCTGCCCACGATTGTGCTGAGGGAGGAATAGCGATCGCCATAGCAGAATGTTGCATCTCTGGCAACCTGGGCGCCCAAATCAATTTAGAAATAACACCAACTCAATTAAAGCGCTTAGACGAGGTACTTTTTGCTGAAGGTGGGAGCCGAATTTTAGTTTCCATAACACCAGCACACCAAGAAATTTGGGAATCATACTTACAGGAACATCTGGGTCAACAGTGGCAAAAACTCGGCATAGTCGGTAATTTCGAGATGGGTTTGGGGGTTTTAACCACTGACAACCAATCCTTAATCAAAGTTAATATTAAACATATGAGCGATCGTTATTCTCAGGCGATCGTTAGGCGTCTTGCCATCCACACCACGACTCCCAGTTGAAGCATTTAGGATCTCAGGTCAAGAGTTAAGAATAAAAACCATAACTGTTCACTTCTAATTTCTTAACCTTCGCGAACATAATTACGGTACTGTTTTAATGGATGGTTAAAGATTTATTAAGAATTTTGCGACTATCTATCGACATAATCCCAGTGACTCGACTACCAAATTTTAGATTTTAGATTTTAGATTTTGGATTGGGAGTACTTTTTCTAGTTCATGTATCATCCGTCTTCACCAGGTTCAACAAATCTCAAATTTCTAGCCGTATTCCTTCTAGGGTGCGGTCAATCCAAAAGACGCTCCTACGTCGCTAACGCGACGCTATCGTAAATCTAAAATCCAAAATTGACTGACCCCCCACCAGGAGCAAAGCTAGCATGACTTCTATTCATTCTGTCACTTCGGATGAATACCCCGACCAGACCAACAACCCAATTAATAGTTATGAAAATCATCCCGACAAGCCAGAAGAAGCTTGCGGTGTTTTCGGTATTTACGCACCAGGAGAAAACGTTGCTAAACTAAGCTACTTTGGATTGTATGCCCTCCAACACCGGGGTCAAGAATCAGCTGGTATTGCCACCTTTGAGGGGACGAAAGTCCATCTCCACAAAGATATGGGCTTGGTGTCTCAAGTATTCAACGAATCCATCTTAGAACAGTTACCTGGTAGCCATGCTGTTGGTCACACTCGTTATTCGACTACAGGTTCTAGCCGCAAAGTTAACGCTCAACCCGCCGTCATTGAAACTCGCTTGGGTTCGTTAGCACTAGCACATAATGGAAATTTAGTCAATACAGTGCAATTGCGCCAAGAGTTGTTGGAAGACAAATGCAACTTAGTGACGACAACGGACTCAGAAATGATTGCTTTTGCCATCGCTCAAGCCATTGATGCAGGTGCAGATTGGTTAGAAGGTGGAATTAAGGCGTTTCATCGGTGCCAAGGAGCTTTTAGTTTAGTTATTGGCACTCCCATTGGCGTTATGGGTGTGCGCGATCCCAATGGCATTCGTCCTTTGGTAATTGGGACTTTGGCTGGTAATCCCATCCGTTACGTTTTAGCTTCCGAAACCTGTGGTTTAGACATCATTGGAGCCGAATACCTGCGGGATGTAGAACCTGGTGAATTAGTTTGGATTACCGAAGAAGGTTTGGCTTCCTACCACTGGAGTCAACAGCCCCAGCGGAAATTGTGTATCTTTGAGATGATTTACTTTGCCCGCCCCGATAGCGTTATGCATAACGAGAGTTTGTACAGCTACCGGATGCGGTTAGGGCGGCAACTAGCAAAAGAATCTGCTGTAGATGCCGATATTGTCTTTGGTGTTCCTGATTCTGGTATCCCTGCTGCCATTGGATTTTCCCAAGCTTCTGGTGTCATGTACATGGAAGGACTGATTAAAAATCGCTACGTCGGGCGAACCTTTATTCAACCAACCCAAACCATGCGCGAATCAGGTCTTAAGATGAAACTCAACCCCCTCAAAGATGTGCTGGTTGGTAAAAGAGTGATCATCGTAGATGACTCGATTGTGCGCGGTACCACCAGTCGTAAACTCGTGAAAACTTTGCGTGAGGCGGGTGCAATAGAAGTACACATGCGAATTTCTTCTCCACCAGTAACTCATCCTTGCTTCTATGGAATTGATACTGATTCTCAAGACCAGCTGATTGCTGCTACCAAATCAGTAGAAGAAATCGCCAAGCAACTGGAAGTAGATAGCCTTGCTTATCTCAGCTGGGAGGGAATGCTAACAGCAACAGGAGAAGACACCAATAGTTTTTGTTCTGCCTGCTTTACTGGAAATTATCCAGTAGCTATTCCTGAACAAGTGAAGCGTTCTAAGTTAATTTTGGAAAAAGAAAAGGTAGTGGTGTAGGGACTGGGGACTGGGGACTGGGGAGTGTGGGGAGTGTGGGGAGATGGGGAAGTGTGGGAGAAAGAGAATTTATGCCCCCCTCTCCTCCCTCTCTTCCCACCCCTCCCACACCGCCCCACACCTCCCAATGCCCCATGCCCACTCTGGCTAAAATAGTTGAATACCTTAACAGATAATGATTTATGAACCAGCCGATATCTGAGAGAGTGCGCTGGACTACCGCCGATTTAGAATTGTTTCCAGATAACGGGAACCGCTATGAAATTATTGACGGAGAATTGTTTGTGACCAGAGCGCCCCACTGGAATCATCAAAAAGCTTGTGCAAGAATTATTGCTCCTTTGGATACCTGGTCACAAGCCACTTCTTTGGGACAGGTTGTACCTGCTCCAGGAGTAATTTTTGGGGAAAATGATAATGTCATTCCTGATGTTGTCTGGGTCAGTAATGAAAGGTTGCCCTTACTTTTAGACGAGGCGGGGCATTTGACTGGTGCGCCAGAACTAGTGGTAGAGGTACTATCTCTTGGTAGTGACAACGAAAAGCGGGATAGGGAACTTAAACTGAAGCTCTACTCTTCAAGGGGAGTGAGAGAATATTGGATTGTAGATTGGCACAAGCAGCAAGTGGAAGTTTATCGGCGCGAGCAAGGGAGTTTAAAGTTAGCCGCGACATTGTTCAATGGTGATGAACTAAATTCACCGATGTTGCCTAATTTTACTTGTGCGATCGCCTCTTTATTTAGTTAACATATTCTTTTTTCTGAGATTAAGCGTGCAAAGGTATTGATAAGCTGCTTTTTCTCAAAATGGCAAAACTAGTTTTCAACTATGTTGTAAAAACTCAACTTTAGGCAATAATGGGTCACTGACAATGCCTACACCATTAAAACCCCAGCGTTTGAGCAAACTTCCTAACTGTGTACCTGGAATCGATTCTATTGCAAAACGATTTGCCACTTCTGCTGCATGGGTGTTGAGATAACTAAGAGCATCAAAATTTTCCCGAAACAATAATAAATAACCTGATGCATCGGCATTGGGACGAGCTGTCAGGTAACGACCATCACTTTTTGAGCGCACCAAGTAGTAGACTTCGGACAACATGGAAGGGGTGGGGAGTAAGGATTGGGGAGTGGGAGAATAACAAATGACTAATGACTAATTCAAATTTTCTAGACGAATACGTGGGTCGGCAGCTTTAAGCATTATGTCAGCAATTAAGTTACCGACAATTAGCAAAACTGCACTCATGACTAAACTGGCCATGACCAGATATAAATCTTGAGACATTACAGCTTGTAAAGTCAATCGTCCCAAACCAGGCCAGTTGAAGAATTGTTCAGCAATGAACGCCCCACTTAATAAACTAGCTAACTCGAAGCCTAATAGAGTAATTAAAGGGTTTATAGCGTTGCGGAGAGCGTGAACATATATTACGCGGTTTTCTGGCAGTCCTTTAGCACGAGCAGTTTGGATGTAATCTTGACGCAGAACATCTAACAATTCGCCGCGAGTGATGCGTTGTAAACCAGCAAAACTAGTAATTGAGAGGGCGATGGTGGGTAAAATCATGTGCCAGCCAATATCAAGGATTTTACCAAACCAATTCAGTTCCGAGTGATTGATGCTAGTCATACCACCTACCGGGAACAACGGCGAGGTGATTTGAGCAAAGAAAAGCAGCACTAAAACAGTGATGAAACTGGGAAATCCTTGTCCAGCGTAGCTAACGACTTGTAAAACCCTGTCAGCCCAGCGATTTTGCTTGATGGCAGCGATGATGCCCAAAGGAATGGCGATCGCCCAAGTTACAATCAAAGAAGCGATCGCTAACAGCAATGTTGCTGGTACTCGTTCCCACAATAGGGATACTACTGGGCGTTTATAAGAAAAACTCGGGCCAAAGTCGCCTCTCGATACAATATTCCACAGCCAAAGCCAATATTGTTCCACCCAGGACTTATTTAAGCCCCAAAATTTCCGTAAAGCCTTAATTTGGTCTCTAGATTTTTTGGGATCTGCTTCTAATTGGGTGACAAAATCTCCCGGAGCAAGTTGCATAACCAGAAACGACAGCGCCGACGCCAAAAACAAAGTCAGTAATGCCTGCAACAGCCGCTTCATGACGTATATAAAAGTTTCACTTGTGACTAGCCTAATCAGCCAATCCCAACCCGTTGCTAAAGAAATTTTTGCTGTAGATGTCATAACACTTTGTTTAGTTGTTGGTTGTCAGTTGGGTTCTGTTTCATGGTCAGTGACCGAAGAAGCAGGGGAGGTACGGAGATGACAGTTATGTTGACTGTTGACTGTCCAATGCCCCATGCCCCATGCCCCATGCCCAATGACCAATGACTAATGACTAATGACTAATTACATTAATATTCAACCAAAGAAATAATCGGCACATTTGGCAAATGTCTGCGTCCTTCTAAATCTCGTAGCTCGATAATAAACCCAAATCCTACTAGTTCGCAGCCAATCTTCTGCACCAAGTTTGCTGTTGCAGTCGCAGTTCCACCAGTAGCAATCAAATCGTCTACAATCAAAACCCGGCTACCCTCGTGTAAAGCATCTTGATGTACTTCTAGGCAGTCTGTACCATACTCTAGTTGATACTCAATTGAGTGAACTGCTGATGGTAACTTACCTCTTTTGCGGACGGGAATAAAACCAGCTCCTAGTTTATAAGCCAAAGGTGAGCCAAAAATGAATCCCCTCGACTCCATACCAATGACATAATCCACCGTCATCTCAGCTTCTATGCATTTTTGTGTTAAAAAGTCAATAGTATAGCGTAATCCCTCTGGATCGCGCAGCAAAGTAGTAATATCCCGAAATAAAATTCCAGGTTTGGGGAAATCTGGGATGTCACGAATCAGAGACTTCAAATCCATAGAATAAGTAGTAGGGAATGGGGATTAGGCATGGGGCATAGGAAGAGGACAAGGGGAAAGGGAAAGGGGTAGGGGAAAAGGGGAAAGATTAAATTTATTCCTTTTCCCTTTAACCTTTAACCTTTTCCCCTGCCCAATGCCCAATGCACAATGCCCAATGCCCTATGACCAATTCCTGATACGTGAAAAATCGTACACTATAATGTCATACGCTGGGCGTCGAGGCTAAAGCTTGACCCTTGATTGACGATAAGTAGAAACTAAATCAAGCTAGAAAAGGTATAGGACTAATAAATGAGGTGAATTAAGTAATGTTTTAAAGTTTTGAATTTAATATGGGGAATCCTTTGAGTAGAAAGAGTTAAGTAATGTATATATCGGGTAGTCATGACTACTGCCACAAGTCTAATGTTCAAGTCTTGGCTACTTATCTTAAATTTGTTTTACCTAGTCTGTCACAAGCGTACAAGGTATTTATAGAATGAATGTTTCTGCAAGTTTAACGCCGTTGAAAAGTCCAACTCAAGATTCACTGCCGATGATTCTGGACACTTTACCAGATCCAGCGATCGCCGGACAAACATGTCCTCGAAGAACTCGGTTGCAAATTGACCTCATTTTACTAGCTATTGAAGCTTTAGAGCTTGGTGGTTCTGAAGCAATCTTGGCTTTTGCTCAAGAGTTGGATCTTAAAGGAATTGTTAAAGATCGGGTGAATTTATGGCGGATGCGTAGCTCTAACCCATTACGCAGAGCGCACATCCGCCGTCCCCTAAGTATTATGGAAGCCAAAGCTTTAGTAGTTATTGCTTGTTACATAGCACGGCGTTTAACTGTTGTGATTCGGCAGCTATTAATGTTATGTCAACAAATGGAAGAAAAGCAGATTCCCCTAGAACAGAATTTGCGGCTATCTAACTACCTAGAGCGGTTTAGAGCACATTTTAAGAGCCGGATGAATGCTCGACGTTCTGGTGTCCTGGCATTAACTTCCGATGAAAAATTAGATGAGCTAGCGATAAATTTGTTAGGACAATTACTATTTTGTACTGGTACGGCTGGAATGCAGCGGTTCTGGATTAGTCTGTTTGATGGTGAAGTGGAATGAATATTCAACGTAAGTACAGTTTACCTAATTGTACACTGCTTTTAGAAGGATTAAGTGATGTCACTAGGGCTGCACACTTCCAAGAACTGCGCCCGGAATTATCTATATTGGTAAATGCCGAATGTTATTTATCTGGATATAATCAACCTCTAACTGGAGGGCGGGAGTTTTTTGAAAGTTTGGTGAGGGCAGTTAGTGGCTATGCCCAAGAATTTTTAAGTAATGTACCTAATCCCCAAGCCCACAACCACGAGTCAGAGTTAGTAGAGTTTCAAAAAATAGACAGCAATCGCCATCGGTTAATTGTACATTCAGAAGGCGCACCAGAGGGCTTCGAGTCTCAACCAAGCCATTCTAAACGCCCACCAATTGAAATAGACTTGAGTACAGTGCAGTTGTTTGATTTGGTAGAAGCAGTAGATCAGTTTTTTGCTGATAGCCAAACTTTACCAGAACTTTCCTTAGAATTACAGCCAGTTACCAGACGCTATGGTGGTGCTAGTCAAGCTTTAATCAAGCAGGCGGTTCCAGCTGCTGTGGGAGTATCAAGTTTAGCAGTAGCAGCGATCGCTTTTAACTTGATTCCACCTCCGCAAATTCGTCCACCACAGCCTCAGCCAAATGGGGAAACTACCTCGACAACGAAGAACCTCACCCCTTCAGCATCAGCAGATCCAACTCCCACGTCGGCTGCAACGCCCATAGCTGCTGCGGCTCCCACACCAACACCTATAACTAGTACCCAGCCAGCAGTTAAAGATTTAGAAGCACTTTTAAATACAGTTTCGGAAATTACCGATCCATCTCAACTGCGTGCCTTAAATCGCCAAGTGTATAATCAAATTCATCCAGCTTGGACTAATCGCTCAGGATTGCAACAGGATTTGATCTATCGTATGGGTGTAGCTGCGGATGGAGCGATCGTTGGTTATAAAGCGGTAAATCAAGAAGCAAATCAAGGAATAGGGCAAACTCCTCTACCTAACTTACTTTACAACCCTGCTAACCGTGCTCCCATTTCCAATGAGCCGATCGCCCAATTCCGAGTAGTATTCACTACAAACGGTGTGTTACAAGTCAGCCCTTGGCGCGGATATGCTAGAACGCCAGAGGTGGTAGGTACAAAAATTAGTGACTCTAATATAGTCAAAGGTTTAAATCGAAAACTTTATAATACAGTCCGCCAAGCTTGGAGTGGCACCCCTACATTTACGCGAGATTTAAAATATCGGGTAGCGGTCAACAAAGACGGTGTAATTGCTGACTATGAACCACTCAACCAAGTAGCCTTTGACTATTTCCGAGAAACACCACTTCCGCAGATGTTTAACGCTATCTATGGCTCTAATGCAGCACCCCCCAATAACAAAGAACCTCTTGCCCACTTTCAAGTGATATTCAAACCTAATGGCAAATTGGAAATCAGTCCTTGGCAGGGATATCAGTAATAGTGAGTGAAGAGAGTGAGGAGTGAGGAGTGAGGAGTTATGAGAAATTCTTAACTTCTAACTCCTAACTCTTAACTTTTAACTCCTAACTCTTAACCCTCACCTTGTAATCCGGCGCATATAATTTCCCCATAACTGAGCTGCTTGAGCGCTGCTACCAGATGTGGGGGAATTATTATCGTTTCCCAACCAAACACCAGTTACAAGCCGCCGACTGGGAATAAAACCTATAAACCATAGGTCAACGTTTTTATCAGTGGTGCCTGTTTTACCAGCTTCTCCCAATCCAATGGAGGCACTACGACCAGTACCTCTGGTGACTACACCGCGCATTAAACTAGTCATTTCATCGGCCACACCATTTGGCAAAACTCTTTTGTTGGCGTCTGGATCTTGGTCGAAGGAGTAGATGACACGGCAAGTTTTTAGATCGTTGCGATCGCGGCAATCACCACTATCTAAAATACGACTAATGGCATGGGGAGGATTCCATACACCGCGATTGCCAATGGCACCAAAAGCACCAGTCATTTCCAAAACATTAACTACACTTTGACCCAGTACCAGCCCAGGAACCGGATCGAGGGAGGACTTTACCCCCAAACGCTGGGCCATAGAAACTACTTTATCCAAGCCAACTTCTCTGGCAACTCGCAAAGCGATGGGATTTTCCGAAAGAGCCAGCCCAGTGCCAATATCTAAACTAGTGTCTGCACCAGCACGACAGGGTTTGTAAGTGAAGCCTTGCCAAGTTAAAGGAGCGCAAGAATAACTTTTTGACTCTGGAATTCCCTGTTGAATAGCGGCGGTGTAAGCAAAGATTTTGAAGGTCGAACCTGGTTGCCTTTTAGCTTGGGTTGCACGATTGAACTGACTTTTTTTGTAATCAGTCCCTCCTACCATTGCCAGGATACTACCGGTACTGGAGTCAAGGGTAACCACTGCCCCTTGAGAAAAGTTAAAACTTGCACCAGCGCTATTTACTGAATTACGCAATGCGGCTTCTGCTTGGCTTTGGATGGCTGGGTCGAGTTTGGTTTCAATAATATAGTTGCCTTCTCTTGCTGCTCCTTCCCCCAAGATTGATTCCAACTCTGAGAAAACGTAATTGTAAAAGTAAGGAGCAATGGTTTTGGCTTGCTGTTCGCAAACTTTTGGACTAACTTGAACAGTCGAGCGTCTGGCTCGATTAGCTTCCTCTGCTTTGATTTTGCCCATCTCCAGCAGCCGCTTAATCACACGATTGCGGTATTCCGCAGTTTCTAGCTTATTTGGCCCATCCCCGCAAAAATCGAAAGCGTTGGGGGCTGGTAAAATTCCTACCAATGTTGCAGCTTCCGCCAAACTTAAATCTTTAGCTGGCTTTTCAAAATAATACCTGGCTGCATCCTCAAATCCAGAGGTATCCCCACCCAAAAAAACGCGATTTAAGTACATCAGCAAAATATCATCTTTGCTGTAAAACGTTTCTAGCTTCAGGGCGACAATTGCCTCCCGCAATTTACGTCCCAGGGTGTCCTGTCTGCCTACATAATCGCGGAACAAGCTGCGGGCGACTTGTTGGGTAACTGTGCTGGCTCCTTGCTGCACATCTCCACTGCGGCTATTAATCAATACTGCTCGCAAAATTCCCAACGGATCGACCCCAAAATGCCAATAATAACGGCTATCTTCAGAAGCGACCACGGCAGCAGGCAAATAAGGGCCAAATTCCTCTAATCGCTTCATGTCCACGTGAGAGGTAGTCCGAGGCTCTCTCAGGGGTGTGGCTCCATCACGGGCATAAACGACTACTGGGGCGCGTGTAGCTGTAGGTAAGGGTCTGACTGAAAATTTTAGCCATTCGACGCCAATCACTAAGGCGAACAGCGCACTAACACCACCGATGCCATAACCTGTCCAAGTTGCAGCTTTGATATACCAAGGTGGTGGATCGACGTATTGCAATCTTACAGAAGCGGCGAGTTCTGGTGGCCCCAAGGTGAGAATATCGCCATGACGCAATTCCAGGGAATTGACACGGCGCTTGCCACGATAGATGCCATTGGTGGAATTTTCGTCTTTGATGACGAAAACTGGTGTGCGCTGAGTGGAATTGCGCGACAGCGATAGGTGAATTTGGCTGACAACAGGGTTACGAATGACAATATCGCAGGATTTGGAGCTACGGCCGAGAACATAGCGATCGCCCAACAGTGGATATACCTCTGCTTTATCCGCCCCCGCATCCTGCACCCAAAGTTCCGGCACTTTGGCATTCGGCTTGAGCGCCAATTTGGAAAAATCAACCCTAGCTTGAATTGTATGTACTGCTTGAGTCAGTTGACCTAATAACGTTTGTGGCTTGTGAGGGGGTTGGGGAGAACTCATCGGCTATTTACATCACACTTTTTAGTGAAGAATCGGACGAACTACAACTTAGATGTTAATCTTCCATCATTTTACTCATAAGCCAAAGAATAAATTGGCTAGATGAGTTTTTAGATTCATTTTATACCTAAATATATTTCATAACTAACAATAACTTGTGCTTTTTATTGCTTTTTTGCTAATAGAGGATTTTGCTTATCAAATCTAAAGTGGTTATGGGATATAGGTTTTTCTGCTCAATAACTATAAATACTATTCATAAACTTGTATTCATAGGCACAAAACATTGATAAACAACAGATTTAATTTTTACTAGTTTTACATATCAACATATTTTGCAACAAACCTAAATATCCTCTTTTAGGAAGATTTTCTAAATTTTATTGTCTGTTTTAATAGTGCGAGTGTTCCGTTGAGGTTAATTTCAGAATGATGGGAAAATCTCTGACCCTGATTGGTACAGCTCTATCTTTGGCACTTTCCACTAATATTGCTGTAGCTGAATCCAGTAAATCCCCCATAGCCCAATCCAGTAGCGACTCCTCCACTAGTTCACCAACGGAAATCAAAATGTCGCCAGAAGGTATGAAAATTCTGTGCGAATATTTCCCCCTTAACTCCCGCTGTGGCGGTGGTACAGCAGGCACGCCTACTGCTCCTGGTAGCACTACAGTTCCAGCAGAAACCACGCCATCGGAAACCACTACTCCCGATAGCACAACCACACCAGGAAGCGTCACTCCATCCGGTTCTGGCACTCCTGATGGCACTACCACAACTCCAGCACCAGGAGCCACCCCTTCTGACTCTGGCGCTCCTAGCA
The DNA here is from genome assembly GCA_034530795.1 of Nostoc sp. DedQUE12a. Taxonomy (GTDB): domain Bacteria; phylum Cyanobacteriota; class Cyanobacteriia; order Cyanobacteriales; family Nostocaceae; genus Nostoc. The sequence continues at coordinate 18,172 of JAVRCH010000082.1, read as the reverse complement.
ATATCCCTTCTGAGTCTGGCACTCCTAGCAATATAGCTCCCATACCAGGAAGTGGTACTCCTTCTGACTCTGGTACTCCTAGCAATGTAGCTCCAACACCAGGAAGTAGCACTCCTTCTGATTCTGGCGCTTCTGAACCAACTCCTAGCTCTCCTAGTTCAGTTCCAGGTTCTACCTCGCCAAGTACTCCTGCTACAGGTAACTAAATTTAGATCTGCATACTGATTTGCTGTTAGCGATCGCTGTAGATCTGGGCATCTTACACCAGTTGTAGTAATTGGTGTAAGTTAGTAAATTAAATAGCTCAAACCCAGAAATCAAGTTTTCGTGTATATGATTGACAAAGGGTTTGAACGATCTATAGCCTGGGATGATTCATCCCAGGCTTAATAGTTTAATCCTGTCTACCAGTTGAAGTTGGTGTTTTTTGGAACGAGGCAATTAACAGACAAACGATACCGATACTAATAAATGAATCTGCCACATTAAATACAGCAAAGTTAATCAGGCGAAAATCTAAAAAATCAACGACATAACCTAAAACAAAGCGATCGATGCCATTGCCCATAGCTCCACCTAAAATCAAGCCATAGCCTAGCTGATCCCACAGATTTAACGTCGGGCCAAACAACGCCAGTCCTATTAATACTAAACTTACTCCTAAAGATAACCAGCGCAACCATTCTACTTTCCCGCTTAATAGACTAAAAGCCGCACCAGTATTAGTAACGTAAGTCAAGTGAAATATCCCAGGTAAAAGTGGTACTGTTTGTTCCAAGCTGAAGGTTTGCACCACCCAGTATTTTGTGATTTGGTCTAAGAAAAAAGCTATGAAGGCAGAAATCCAGAAAAGGCGATTTTTTAAACGCATGGCAAATTAGTCATTGATCATTGGGCATTGGTCATTGGGCATTGGGCATTGGTCATTGAAAAAAGACTAATGACTAATGACTAATAAAACATTAAGTGACGCAATACATATGCTATTACAGTGACGGCACAGACTACAGTTAGTTGGCCTGGGAGTACAAACCAAGAATATCTGAGAATTGCTTGTATCAAAGGTAGATTTTCTGTGCCTTTCCACTGAAAAAGATAGCTAATAATCAAATAACTAATACCGCATAGGTGGAGAGTTAACAACCCACAGATGCAACTAAAAGCCAGGGTTTCTAGTCGTGGTCTAGCTTTAAAGGCAAACAAACCACAAATCCAAGCTCCAGGAATAAAACCTAGCAAATAGCCAAACTGAGATAGCTTGACATAACCAATACCACCACCATCGGCAAATACTGGCAATAAGGTTAACCCCATGACCAAGTAGGCAATTTGCGAGAGCGCACCAGCATTTTTACCCCCCAAACAGCCCACGAGGAGTACTGCACCAACTTGAAAAGTTACACCTAAAGAAAAAGTTTGAATTCCGTGCTGACTCCAACTCCAAGGTGAAGTGATGCCATAAGCTTCTAGGAACGTGCCACCCATTGTCAGGAGTAAGCCAATCATAGACCATAGTAATTGGTTGGAAGCAGCAAACATTTATCAGGCAACCAAGGAAAGGCAAAAGAAAAAACCAATAGCAACCAGTATAAACATTAATATATGAACTTTCCCACTTTAGCTTTGGCTGTAGCTCTTTGCAGAACCAAAATAGTATGTAGGGCTTCTAATCTTTCAGTAGAATACTTAAATTCAAACCTGTATCTTGATTGATATTTGATTGCTAATATGTAATCCTAATTTAATTTAAATAATGTGCAAATTTCTAGAAATATTTTTAGCTTACCCAGATTATCTGTATTTAGTTTATTTTCTGGAAGATAGTAGTATAATTTGAATCACGCTTTATTATTACTTACAATTAAGATGTGCCTTTACTGACTTGAAAATTTAGTGTTTTTGAGTATGCATTAGGATTGACTTAACCGGTTGTTAACTTTTCTGTCACTCTTAAATGCTAATGTTCATACTGTTAATCCATAGCATCATCTATAAAGATCCTTATGTTCTCTTCAAAGGTGCGGTTGGTTGCTCCCCTAGTTGCTTTGGCAATTGGTATTAGCTCTTGCGGCGGCGAAAACAATCAGGTTTCTAACAACTCTAGCCCAGCAGCTGAAGGCGGTGCTACCCCAGCCACCAATACAGCAACCGGATCGAATTTATCTGGAACAGTCAGGGTGGATGGTTCTAGTACCGTTTATCCTATTTCTGAGGCGATGGCAGAAGAGTTTCAAAAGGCGAATCCTGGTGTCAAAGTAACTGTCGCTTCTTCTGGTACAGGTGGCGGTTTCAAAAAGTTTTGCGCGGGTGAAACTGATATTTCTAATGCTTCCCGCCCCATTAAGCCAGAGGAAGTAGAACTTTGTAAAAAAGGCAATATCGAGTACATTGAACTGCCCATTGCTTACGATGGTCTCTCAGTAGTGGTTAGCCCCCAAAATAACTTTGTTGAGTGCCTCAAAGTTGATGAACTCAAGAAAATGTGGGAAACCGGCGCTCAAGGCAAAGTCACCCAATGGAACCAGATTAATCCAAAATTCCCTGCTGAAAAAATCGGTTTGTATGGTCCTGGAACTGATTCCGGTACTTACGACTATTTCACCCAAGCAATTGTAGGTAAGGAAGGGGAAAGCCGCGGAGACTACACTGCTAGTGAAGATGACAATACCTTGGTACAAGGTGTGAGCGCTGACAAAGGCGGTTTAGGCTTCTTTGGCTATGCCTATTACGAAAATAACAAAGACAAATTAAAGCTGGTTGCCATTGATGGTGGTAAAGGCTGCGTTCAACCCAGCGCTCAAACCATTGGTGATGGTACTTATCAGCCGCTTTCTCGCCCAGAATTTATCTATGTCAAGAAAAGTGTGGCGACGCGTCCTGATGTCAAAGCCTTTGTTGATTTCACTTACGCTCCAGCTAACCAAAAGCTAGTTACAGAAGTGGGCTATGTGCCTTTACCTAGCGACCTACTTCCTGAAGTTCAAGCACGCTTCAACGAGGGAACAGTAGGCTCGGTTTTTGAGGGTAAGGGTTCTCAAGTGGGTGTCACCCTTAAAGACCTTCTCAAAAAAGAAAAGTAATAGTTAGTCTGAAGACTCCTTTGACTTTCTAACCACAATTTAAGACTCAGCCCTAGTAGCTGGAATTAGCTATCCTTCGCAAAGTAAGCCTAAGCCTTACTTGTATTGAAAGTTAAGCTAAATTTCCAGCAAAAGGGCAATTTTTCCAAAAAGGAAGTTTGAATTTATGAGGTTGTCCCCAAATGACTTCCAATCCGTTATCTAATCAACCAAGTAATTCCAACTTATGGCAGCCCAATCGGACTTTAAGTAAGCGGATTGAATTTGGCGTCAAAAGTTTGTTTGCTTTGTTTGCGTTTGTCTCTGTAGCAACAACCCTCGGTATTGTTTTAACATTAATTTTTGAGACAGTATCATTTTTTCAAGAAGTTTCCATCTGGCGGTTTTTAACAGACACCCAATGGACACCATTGTTTGCCAATAAGCAATTTGGAATCATGGTGCTAATTAGCGCCACTTTTTTGATATCTATAATTGCGATCGTAGTGGCGTTACCACTGGGATTACTAGCAGCTATCTGCTTGAGTGAGTATGCTCCACCTAAGCTTCGTAAATGGCTAAAGCCAGCCCTAGAAATTTTAGCAGGGGTGCCTACTGTTGTTTTTGGTTACTTTGCATTGTTGACAGTTACACCCTTCCTGCAAAAATTCATCCCTGGAATACAGGGATTTAATGCTTTGAGTGCGGGTTTAGTATTGGGAGTTTCAATTATTCCTCTGGTAGCTTCTTTAAGTGAAGACGCTATTTATTCTGTTCCGCGTAGTTTGCGAGAAGGCGCTTATGCATTGGGTTCAACGAAGCGGGAAACAATTATTTCAGTAGTATTACCAGCAGCTTTATCTGGGATAGTAGCTTCTTTTATATTGGCGATTTCCCGTGCCATTGGTGAAACAATGATTGTTACCATAGCGGCTGGCCAAAATCCTCAGTTGGGCTTCAATCCGCTAGTACCAATTCAGACAATGACAGCATACATTGTCCAAGTCAGTAAAGGAGATACACCAGCGGGTTCACTGGCATATAAGACTATTTTTTCAGTGGGTATGACATTATTCCTCATAACCTTAGCTCTGAATATTTTTAGTTACTGGTTTGTTCGCCGCTTCCGGGAGAAATACGAATGACAAAAAGTAATATTCAATCTAAAAATGCCTTTGACTCTAGTGCAAATAGTAACTTCGATCTGTCAATCGATAAGCGTTACAACCTCGATAAAATTTTTATGATCGCTACTTGGGTTGCAACTATATTTGGGTTGGTGGTGTTAGCTATTTTGCTAATTGATATTTTAGTTGACGGTCTTGGGCGTTTGAATTGGTCTTTTCTAACCAGTTTTTCCTCTCGTCGTGCTTCCTCTTCCGGGATATTAGCTCCCTTAGTAGGTACTATTTGGCTATTGGTAATAACGGCTTTAATCTCCTTTCCCTTAGGAGTAGGCGCAGGCATTTTCTTAGAAGAGTATGCCGAAGATAACTGGTTTACTCAGTTAATTGAAATAAACATTGCAAATTTAGCCGCAGTACCATCTATTATTTATGGTTTGCTAGGTTTGCAAATTTTTGTGCGGGTGATGGAACCAATTACTCAAGGACGTAGTGTGCTAGCTGGTGCTTTAACCTTGAGCTTATTGATTCTACCAATCATCATCATTACTACTCGCGAAGCGTTGCGTGCTGTTCCTGATAGCTTGCGGCAAGCGGGTTTTGCCCTTGGTGCGAATAGGTGGCAAATCATCAGAGAACAAATTTTTCCCATTGCTTTGCCAGGGATCTTGACTGGTACAATTTTGGCACTTTCAAGAGCGATCGGCGAAACAGCTCCGTTGATTGTAATTGGGGCTGTTGGTTTCATAACTTTCTTGCCTGAGCTTTCTTTAAAAGGCTTGCAAAGTTCTTTCACAGCACTACCAATTCAAATTTTTGACTGGGTTTCTCGCCCTCAAACAGATTTTCACCAGAATGCTGCTGCTGGCATTATCATTTTAATGATTGTACTGCTTTTGATGAATTCATCAGCTATATATTTACGCAATAAATTCCAGCAGTCTCGCTAAATGAGCTAAGAAATTTCAGTATTTCTCCAACTTTTTTTATGGTATTAAACTCAACAACTGCTACATCCGAGACTATATTGCAAGCTGAACAATTATCTGTTTTCTATGGTAATTTCAAAGCAGTTCGTGATGTTAACTTAAACATTGGTAAAAACAAAATCACAGCCTTTATTGGCCCTTCTGGATGTGGGAAAAGCACTGTACTAAGATGTTTTAATCGCTTAAACGACTTGATTCCCGGCGCACACATTGAGGGAAGAATTACCTTCGGTGAAACCGATATTTATGATAAAAGAATTGACACGGTAGAATTGCGCCGCCGCATTGGTATGGTGTTTCAAAAACCAAACCCTTTTCCGAAATCAATTTATGAAAATATCGCCTTTGGAGCTAGGATTAATGGCTATCGAGGTGATATGGATGAATTGGTAGAGCGGAGTTTGCGACAAGCTGCTTTGTGGGATGAAGTGAAGCACAAACTCAAACAAAGTGGTCTATCTATATCTGGTGGACAACAGCAGCGCTTGTGTATTGCTCGTGCCTTAGCAATTCAACCAGAGGTGCTGCTAATGGATGAACCATGCTCAGCTCTTGACCCAATTTCAACTTTACGGGTTGAAGAATTACTCCAGGAACTAAAGTCCCAATATACGATCATTATCGTCACCCACAACATGCAACAAGCTGCACGGGTGTCGGATATGACAGCTTTTTTCAATGCACAGGCAACGGAAAGCGGCTCAAAAATGGGATATCTAGTGGAATACGACTTGACAGAGCAGATTTTTAACAATCCTAAGCAGGAATATACCAGAGATTACGTCAGCGGCAGATTCGGATAAATATTTTGACTCGTTGATTTGAAAATATAGTTTAAAATACTAATTTCGGGTGCAAAACTCAACCAAGTTGGTAGTTTTTGACATTCCCTACGGCTATAAGCTGGGGGATTTTTGCTTTATGGTGTAGAAAACGAATTTACCCTCGCCAAGCATTTTGGCCGTGTGCCCCACGGCTAAAAACCGTAGAACGAAAACTTATTGTAGGGTGGGTCGAAAAGCCACCCTAGTTATGCAACTTAAATGTTGAACAGTTTGATAGTAAACAATGGGTAATCAGCAAAGTGATTACACTTTACCTGCCAAGTTCATCAACTGTTTGAAGTTTACAAGGTAAGTAATATTGTTGGTGCTGTCAATGTTAATCCACCCTTTTTCATGCAACTTTTCCATGATTTTGGTGGTTTCTTCAACACCGATTTCTGTCACCTCTGCCAAATCTTTAAAGGGAATGTTAAAAATTTCTCTGCCCTGGTTCGATTCTTGACCATAGCTTTCGCCTAAAGTCACCAAGGTATGAGCGAGTTTGACTGCTGGTGGTGAAGACCGCATTTGCAAGCGCAGGTTAATTTGCCGTAGTCGCCGTACCATCAATTGCAACATTCGGTGATGTAATTGTGGGTCTTTAAACAATATTTGAATAAAACGCTCTCTAGAGATGCTAAGTAACTTTACAGGTGAAAGGGAAATGACATCCGTTGAGCGGGGAGATTCATCTAAAATTGCCATTTCTCCAAAAAAATCCCCACGGCCAAAAATTGCCAGAGCTACTGAATCTTCCCCGATGGTACGTCGGACTTTCACCCAACCGGAAACGACGAGATAAACGGCATTACCCCAAGCATCTTCCATGAGAACAGCTCGCCCACCTGGGTATTCATGTTCAATTGCAACGTTGAGTAACCATTCCAAAGTTTGTGGGTTGGCTGTACTCATCAAGGGGAAAAGTTCACTAAAAACCTCTGTTTGCATGAAATATTTGCAATAATATGGATTTAAAAGCGGAAAATTAGCTTGCTTACTATAAGTTTCTTTCAATCGTAATCTTACGTAGAATATAGACGTAAGATTTATATTTATTTGTTCTAACCTTCTTAGATTGGTCAGTTCAGAGTTCGATTACAACATAACAATTATGTATTGCGATCGAAATCAGCGGTTTCACTGATAGACTTATGATTTGCTATTTGTCGGTGGATCGCCTTCTAGTGATAGTTTTTTGAGCTGTTGGTCTAAACTTTTCACTAGTTGATTCAGGGTAACTAAAGCCTCTAATTGCTCAGAGTCAAGTCCGCGATTGAGAAAAAGGCGTTCTTGGAGTTCATGCAACTTGAAGCTTAGTTGCTGAGAAATTCCTAAGGCATCGCGGCTTAAACGTGTCAACTGTTGTTGCTGATAAAACTTTAATGCTGCTCCCCGCAAAACTTGGAGCGTAGCTTCTTCGCCATAGATTCCTGGCATAACTCGCAAGCGTAATAACAAGCGGGTTTTTTGATACAAACATTCTTTCTCTACCTGTTTTGGTTCTGCAACCTTGGTAATAGGTAGGGAAGCAAACCGCTTTAATTCATTAAGCACTCCTTGGAAAACAGAGAGGGGCAGTTTGTCTAAAACAGACTGCAATACTCCATTGTCACTCCATAGTATCCTGCCTTCGTAAGGTTGCCTTTCTAGATATAACCGACCAATTCCCCCTGCCAAAATTCGCCCTAGTAATTCTTCTAGTAATCTCTTGGGTGGAAGTGTTGCCAGAACTTCCACAGGACTAAACAGTTCGGCAACTTCCACTGGTAGGATAGGTAAATTTTCTACTAGTGGGGCTTGAGATGTATCCCTTTGTTGACCTGTATTTCCGGAGGTTAAGAAGGTAGAAATTTGAGGGGGATTATCTGGATTTGGGGATGGCAAATCTAGTGGCTGCCGAGAATGCTCATCATTAGTCTGTGTCTCAGGTGGTATAAATGTTGGTAGGTGCTGTGATTCAGAGTAAGTATCACCAGAGGTAATAAAGTTGTCAACAATGGTAACTGTTATTTCCCGATCCGCTTGTTGAGTATCTAGTTGGGATATATTCTTGTGGTTGAGGTAGGCTGACAGTATTCTGCGGTGAGCGTCAGCTGCGATCGCTTCAATTATCAGCGTGCAATTCATATAAGAGGCAATACGACCAACATAATCTAGTGCCTCAGCGTCTTGTGGATGAACCATACCTAGCAATAGCTTGTTGTCTTTTAATCCAAAAGGCAAAATTTGATGGTAAAGACAAGCTTCAAACGATAAAAAATTATCCATTAGCTGGAATATTTGCTCGCGTTCGCCTTCTTGCTCCCACTTAGTTTGTGTAGCGGTTAGCACTTGCCGCCTATTAGCTGTGCTATTTGTGAGTTCGCCTTCTGAAGACAACATAGATTTTATTACTTGGTATTTTCTTATATAATATTTTCCTTCTAGTTTAGTAGGTAGTTAATAAAGATACATTGCTGGATTGTTAAAAATTCAATTATCTATTACATAAGTAGACGTAAGTATAAGATAAATTTTCGATTAAGGACTAGGGAAAATACTGAGAACTGGGGTATGGGGCATTGAGCATAGGAATGCTGTTAGCGGTAGCGGGGCGTTTAGCCCGTGAGGAGTTAAGAGTTAAGAGTTAAGAATTATTCTCCTTGTCCCTTTTCCTCTTCTCTCCCTCATTTCCCTATGCCCCATGCCCGCTTATTCTTGAGTTCTTAAAGCTTGGGCTGCAAGATAGACTTTTGTCCATTCGCCTAGCACTTGATGGGTTTTGAGTTTTAATTGTTGGGCGATGTCTTCTATTGATTTACCTACTCTCCGTAAATCTAGGATCTGCCGCGCCAAAGGGGTGAGTTTTTCATGAAGTTGCTGCCATTGGCTTTGTGTTAGCCCTAAGTTATGTTCTTCCAAGGAAATTGAGAGCCAACTATCTACGAGTTCTGGTTTGCCTTTGAGGGCAAAGACGCGCACAGCATGGTAACTAATTTTTTCTCGCAGTCGGTATACTTCCCTGGTCGGCTTATTCAGTCTTTTGGCAATTTCTTCTTGGGATTTACCTTGAAGATACAACCCTAGCCACTCCACTGCCTCGGTTCCGAGATTTTCTTGTAAATAATGTTCAAATTCTTTTTGTACGGACTGACGTAGTGCTTGTTGTTCCTCTTGTTGTTGTGCTTCTTGATATTCTGCGATCGCTTGACTATCGACTAAGTTAACCCGATTGTCGCTGTCGTCTGTGAGAACTTCTTCTGAGACTAATCTAACCAAATCGCGGCTTGGTACTTGGGTTAAGCCACCACGTTGAGTACGACGTAAGTAATTTACAAAACGGTAAGCCAATAGGGGTTGATTGCGTACTGGCCGCAAACAATATTCTTCTGTGCTGGCAAACAGTAAAGCATCAGCTAATCGTCGATCGCTTGTATATTTGGCGATGTCAACCATTTGCTGTTGCATGTAGGTGTCGTTTTGCAATAATTCTTGTAGTACTTCTTGCAACACATCGATGACACTGCGCTGGCGATCGCGGCTCAGGGCTACCCAAGTCTGAATTTTATTCCGTAATGTTGCTAAACTCCCCAGTCGCGTTATCAAGTTACGATAAGCACGTTCTCGCCCTAACCCTAAGTAGCGTTGACGTAAAATTCTCCAGCGATATTCCATTGCTTGCTTGGCAATCTCAAGTTCTTTCGGGTTAAACATATCAAACCGTTTTGAGTCAGACCCCAAGAGCCACAAAGTAATACTTTTTCTACTAGCTTCACTTTGTTCTGGACATTCTACAGCCAAGCGCTTTTGCCAATCCAAAGCCAGTTTTTCTAAATCCTTTGTCATAGCGAGATTGCGCTCCTCGAAACTCAATTTTGAAGTTTGCATCACAACCCCCATTCATCCCATCTAACCTAATTGTTTAACTGGCAGTTGCCCCGGATTTCATGAGTTTCATGAAAACATCTCAGTGATTCCACTTTTATTACGTCTAAATTCACTAACTTTATGCAGAAATTTCTCTGGTGATGTTTTCTTTTGATATTCAAAGTGCCCCAAACCAATATCTATCAGGGATTTCCGTTAATTTTGTTAATTTTAACTTTTGTTAAGTTGTGTTTTTTAACTGACAACAGAAATGTACTTAGAGTAGTGAGGATAATACATCATTACAAAAGATGGGTTGGGGAAATTTGACTTTCGGGAACCCAGCCGAGGAACGAATATAATTTAACTCAATATCAGACGTTATTTCACCCGTATAAGTTTCAACTATCGGCAATAGTTTACGTAGTTATATACTTGGTTTTACTTGAAACCATAAAATAGTTTCACTAAGTGTATATATGGTAATTAGCAATTAATAATAATTTTGATGTTATGAATACATGCATCAAGCTAATTGATGCTTGAAAAGATAGCGATCGCCAAGATTGATACTCTGATGGAAAAAATAGGATATTTGCTAAATTTTCCCAGTCGGAATGGGGAAGCAAAACAGGTTTTACTCCATACTACAGAGTTACGTTGTGTACTTCCCCTAAATGAAACCCGTTATATTTTTAATACCTAAGTAATTAGATAAACTTCAGATAAAACTTGATAAATTTTCGGTGTTACTGAATCAAGATATGAGTGTTAGGGAAAACCAATGTAGCTATTGTGACAATCGATTTTAGTATCGTGGATGGCGATCGCCATTGTAGATAATATATAAGAATTGTTCGTTTGATTTTCAGCTAAGCCAAAGACGCTTGAATTCTAAAGAAGCATGAGCCATTGTTTTAGGAGGATAACTTAGCGTTAGCGAGCCTGCGAGCATCTGACTCCGCCAACGCCAAAAGGGAAAAAACTGGGCTTGATGCTATCGTCCGTTCGAGGATCTAACGATGGGGTTTTCTACAGATTCTCGATATTGTTGGACTTCTTCTGTGTAAGCAATTGGTAAAACAGCTTCAACGTTTTCATGGGGACGAGGAATAATTACCCAAGACTCTAGGGTACCACCATAAACGTTTTCTGCGGCTTCAACACCAGCAGCCATAGCTGTTTTGACTTCAGAAACATCACCACGGATATTAACTGTAAAGCGAGCGCTACCAACTCGGATGTAACCAACCAGAGTGACTCGACCGGCTTTTACCATAGCGTCTGCTGCTGCTAGGACAGCAGGGAAACCCTTAGTTTCCAGCGATCCGACTGCCTGTAGGGACATTACTAATCTCCTTTATGAATAAACGATATGTGGCGCGAGAAATTAATTGTACGAAGCTTCGCTAGGGATTTTGATGGCGAAATTGCTTAGAACATACGGAAAGGTTCTGATTTTTGAGTGAAATGGATTGGTAATATAGTTTCTACATTTTCCGGGGGATTAGGAACAATGTAGTGGGTGATTACTGTTTCAGCCTTTACTTGCTCTCCAGCATCAATACCTTCTGCAACAGCTCTTTTTACTTCAGCAACTTGTCCCCGGACGGCGACTACAAAGCGACCGCTTTCAGCTAGGCCATAATATACCAGCGTGACTGCGGCAGATTTTACCATTGCGTCTGCTGCGGCTAAGACACTGGGAAAACCTAAAGTTTCAATTACGCCAACCGCCATTGGCATGGCATTAGCTCCTGAGTCAATAATAAGTGATATTTATTGTACGTGGGTTTAGTCCCAATTTTGACATTTTGGAAAACTTTCTTTAATGGCGGGTTGGAGAGTAGGGAGTGGGGAGTGGGGAGTAGGGAGTTAGAATGTTTTGATGGGGGGGCGGAATTATGTTTTATATATTAATGGTGATAATTAATAAGATTAGTTTGTGTAATTTTGTGGTTTAACAAAATTAGCGATGCTTGGAAGTGACTTAGTACGATAAACTGATATTTATGTTTCCAAATTTTCTTCCTACAGCAGTTGGGCAACTAACAGAATCAGCGTCGATCGCTCTGGCTCAGAATATTCAAATAACTGCTCTTACTACACCTTTAAGTAATCAAGCGATCGCCACAGCTTATGTCAAGCAAGGGAGTGGTGGAACTCCTATTTTATTAATTCACGGTTTTGATAGTTCTGTATTAGAATTTCGTCGGCTTTTGCCATTGCTTGCTGAAAATAATGAAACCTGGGCAGTAGATTTGTTGGGTTTTGGCTTTACAGATAGACTCTCAGGACTTGCCTATAGCCCAACTGCAATTAAAACCCATCTTTATTATTTTTGGAAAAGCCTGATTAACCAACCTGTAATTTTGGTAGGGGCTTCAATGGGGGGTGCAACCGCGATTGATTTAGCCCTGACTTACCCAGAAATCGTCAAAAAGCTAGTATTAATTGATAGTGCTGGGTTAGCAGGCGGTTCGCCATTAAGTAAGTTAATGTTTCCGCCATTGGATTATCTAGCAACTCAGTTTTTGAGTAATATGAAAGTGCGCGATCGCGTTTCCCGCATTGGATATAAAAATCAAAATCTTGCCTCTTTGGATGCTTTATATTGTGGTGCATTACACCTACAAATGCCGAATTGGCATCAAGCTTTAATTGCTTTCACTAAAAGTGGTGGTTATAGTGCTTTTAGATTTAAAAAAATATCACAAATTGTGCAACAAACGCTAATTTTATGGGGCGATTCCGATAAAATTTTGGGCACTAAGGATGCCATAAGGTTTAAAAGAGCAATTCCACAAAGTACCCTGACGTGGATTCAAGATTGTGGACATCTTCCTCACCTAGAACAACCACAAATCACTGCCCAGCATATTTTAAAATTTTGTAGTGAATAATATTACTTAAAAAATAAAAAAAAGATAATCTCCATAAATTTATTTATGGAGATTACCTTTTTGCTTTTTCAGCTTACACCCAACAAATTTGGGCTTTCTGTTCTGAAGTTGACGCCAATGAGCAACGCGCTTTGCCCCTAGAAGTTGTGTTCTACTCAATAGACCTCTTGCAAAAAACACTTTTGCACTCTTATGGGAAAAGGGGAAAGGAAAATACCAAACCTTTCCCCCTTTCCCTTTCCCCTTTCCCCGACTTCTGCAAGAAGTCTAATTAAGAACTATAAAAGTGGTCTCGTTCTAGCTCTATAGTCCATCAAGGCTCCTTGGCTAACCACAGTCCGACCGTTTCTTCTAGTAGTGGGAATCTGTCCTCTTTGTAGAGCCATGTAGAGAGTACTCTGGTCTACACCCAAAAATCTCGCTGCTTGTACAAGTGAAGTACCCTGTTGGAGGATACTCCCTCTTCTTCTGTTCCTAATTGATGAGGGACGTGTCATGGCGAAATGTAAAGAACAACTTAAGAAATCTCAATTTTCTACGAAAAAAATCTAAGAATTAACATTAATTCACAATTAGCGAAGATAAGGCAATGCTGTATCAGAAAAGGACAGCAGAGCTAATTTGATTTTTTTCTAATTAGATTTAGATCTAATTTGATTATAACAAATTATGGAGAAAGAACAGTTTCAGACCCTGCTGCGATTTTTCAAAGCTTTAGCAGACGAAAGCAGATTGAAAATTGTAGGTATTCTGGCGAACCAGGAGTGCAGCGTCGAAGAATTAGCTGTGTTATTGCAACTCAAGGAACCGACAGTATCCCATCATCTAGCGAAACTTAAGGAACTCAATTTAGTGACTATGCGCCCTGAGGGTAATAGCCGTCTGTATCAGTTGGATAGCGACGCTTTGCAAAGCATTAGTAAGCAAATTTTTACACCTGAGCAAATTGCTTCTTTGATTGACGATGTAGATACTGAAGCTTGGGAAAACAAAGTATTGAAAAACTATTTTGATGGCGATGTGTTCGACAACAACTCCGTCCAACGCCTCAAAGAAATCCCTGCTAGTCGTAAAAAGCGCTTAGTAATTCTCAAGTGGTTAGCAAATAAATTTGAAATTGGGATTCAGTATCCAGAACGCGCAGTGAATGATATTCTCAAGCGCTACCATCCTGATTACGCCACTCTCAGACGGGAATTGATAAGCTACCAGTTGATGCAGCGAGAGAATGGGGTTTATTGGCGTTCGGACTGAGAAGCGCGTAAAAACGAGGTTAAGCAGATTTGTATGAGATAGAGGTGGTTTAATCAGTTTAAATTAGATATACTTCTAATTAGATAAGCGTCTAATTAGAAGTGAGTTATGCAACCAGAGCAATTGAACATCTTGCTGCGCTTTTTCAAGGTCTTAGCAGACAATAGTCGATTGAAGATAATAGGTATTTTGGCAAATCAGGAGTGCAGCGTTGAAGAGTTGGCGTTGCAAACGCAACTCAAAGAGCCGACGATATGCCATCATTTGACAAAACTTAAGGAGCTAAATTTGGTGACAATGCGCTCTGATGGAAATACCCATCTGTATCAATTAGATAACGAGGCTTTGCAAAGTATCAGTAAGGAAATTTTTACACCTAATAAAATAACAACTTTGATAGAAGATATAAATACTGAGGCTTGGGGAAGTAAAGTCCTAAAAAACTATATAGAAGACGATGGATGTAATGAAAATTCTGTCCAACGTCTCAAAGAAATTCCTGCTAGTCGCAAAAAGCGCTTAGTAATTCTCAAGTGGTTAGCGAGTCAGTTTGAGGTAGGAGTCAACTACCCGGAACGCTTGGTAAATGAGATTCTTAAAAGTTATCATCCTGACTGTGCTACGTTGCGGCGGGAGTTAATTGGTTACCAGTTAATGCAACGAGAAAATGGGGTTTATTGGCGAATTACAGAGGTGTGATATTAAGCCGAATAGCAAGCCTTTTGCAAAGCATGTAAGTTACTGAAAAACGAACCGCCTTCGCGTTGGCGTTCGCCTTAGCGTCTCTGAAAAAGAAGCCTCTCGTAGAGAAGCGTCTCGTTCGCTCTTAGCGTCTCGTAGAGAAGAGAAGGACGCAAAGAGCGCAAAGAAAGAAGTACAATAATTCACTTTGGAATTGTTTAGTGAATAGCTACTAAAGTTATTCACTAAATTTGTATTTCTTCTTCGGTAAAGATAGGCGGCCACAATTCAGTAATGGGCAATTCCCAACCGGGAAAAAGTTCTGGTATGGTTAATATCTCGCCATTTTCTAAAACTGTAGGTTCGCCTGTAGAGCGATAAATTGTAGTGGGAAAAGGGACTCATGTTAAAGGGGAAAGGAAAATACCAAACCTTTCCCCTTTCCCCGACTTCTGCAAGAAGTCTAAGCTTCTCTCCCTCTGTGGAAGAGAAAGCCAACCGCGCTCTATTTTCCTAAATAAGCTTCGAGAACTTTGGGATTGGTTTGAATTTCTGCTGGCGTACCGTCTGCTAAATTCTGTCCTTCGGCAAGTACCCAAACACGATCGCACAAGGACATAATGACATCCATGTTGTGTTCAATAATCAAAAACGTCATTCCATCTTGACGGTTCCAAGTAATAATGCGATCGCAAATATCATCAATTAATCTCGGATTTACTCCTGCTGCTGGTTCATCCAACAAAATTAACTTGGGATTAGTCATCAGTGCGCGTCCCATTTCCAACAGCTTACGTTGTCCACCAGACAAACCACCTGCATAATCCTGTGCTTTTTTTGCTAAGCCAACCGATTCTAACAGAAACATTGCTCGTTCTTGGAGTTGCTTTTCTTCCTTGGCGACGATGTGCGGTTGTAACTGCACCTGCCAAAAGTTTTCACCGATTTGTTTTTGCGCCGCCAACAACATATTTTCCAACACCGACAACCGCGAGAGAGTCCGTGCAACTTGAAAGGTGCGTACTACTCCCTGCTGGGCGATTTGATATGGTTGCAAATTGTGGATAGGTTCGCCGTCAAAAATTACTCGTCCTTTATCTGGGCGGATGAAGTTGGAGAGTAAATTAAATAAAGTGGTTTTACCAGCACCATTTGGGCCAATTAAACCCGTGATGCTGCCTTTGGCAACTTCGATTTTCGCTTCATTAACTGCTTTAATACCGCCAAAGCTTTTAGAAAGTCCAGTGGCTACCAGCAGAGGAAGTGGTGATGATTGGTTATTTACCAAGGGTGAGTTCCTCCTTTTTCCCTAAGATACCTTGAGGACGCCAAATCATCAGTACCATTAAAATTAATCCGATTACCATGATGCGAAATGCACCCAAACGTGCTTCATCAAGGGGTACAATTCTCGGCAAAACTTCTCGTGTGATGGCATCGTAGGCAAAGAAAATTACCGCCCCTAAGATTGTGCCGATGTTATTCCCAGAACCGCCTAAAATTACCATAATCCAAGTATCAAAGGTCAGCTGGGGTTGAAAATTATCAGGATAAATAGCGCCGAGTTGCCAAGCGAAAAAAGCACCGGCAATGCCAGCGATCGCACCTCCAAGCATGAGAGACTGTAATTTATACCAAAAGACATTTTTTCCTAATGCTTTGGGAATTTCTTCATCTTCACGGATAGCTTTGAGAATTCTACCCCAAGGCGATCGCACCAAAATTTCTAAGCGCCAGAATACCACTGCTAAAACTAACAGCAACACTAACATCAAACCTGCTTTTGGGTTGTAATTATACAATCCAATTACCCCAGAAATATAAATTGCTGCTGCCAAAACTGCTAACAAAATTCCCACCCCTAAACGCGATGCAAATTCTTGGTTGCTACTCAACCTTTGACTGGAATCAGCGGCTCTCAATCTTTGGGCAGTACGAATCCATCGCCACAACGTAAAAAAAGTGACGGCAGCTAACAGTGTTAACAACCCAATCATCACTAATCTCAAAAACAAACTCGGCTGTGTGGAGAAGGGTATGGGATAACTTTGTACCCCAAACGCCCCAGAAACCCAAGAATTTCCTACAGGTAATTCTTGATTATTCACCACTAAACGAATTAATTCTCCTGTACCAATGGTGACAATTGCTAAGTAATCTTCCCGCAAGCGCAGAGTCGCAAAACCAATTATCAAACCCAACAAAGCGGCTACGATTCCTCCAACAAGGGTCGATATTAGTAGAGGAACGCCCTTGAAGCTTAACAACACAGTTGTGTATGCTCCCAAGGTCATGAAAGCAATATGACCAAAATTAATTAACCCGGTAAAGCCCCACTGTAAATTCAATCCGAGAGCGAATAGGGCAAAACTGGCTGTAGAAATTGCTAAGAAAATGAGGTATTCGACCATATTAAATAGTTAAAAGTTGGGAGACGCGATGAATCGCGTCTGTACAAGAGTTAAGAGTTTGTTCAATCTATCATTAAGAAATAAATTTTACAGGCTTTTATTTTAAGTTTGCGTTTTGTAGACTGCGATCGAACCAGCCATTGATTGAGTTTAGTTCTCTTGAGAAGATTTAAGGGGTTTCCAAATCAAAAAAATTGAACTTCTCTTGTGGGGTGGGCGTCTCGCCATTGGTGTCAACTTAAGCTCAAATTCTTGCTCCACAATCGTTTTACCCCACCCCCAACCCCTCCCCTTGGCAAGGCTACGGTGTACACACAAGTACTATCTGCAAGGGTTTCAGGCGTTATAGACCCCTTAAATTGTCATTACGAGCGCAGCGATAGCCCAGCGAAGTAATCACATAATTCCGTGGTTAAAGCGATTGCTTGTCTGCGACACGCTGCGCGAACGTCGTTCCTCCTCGCTGCGGACAGGCTTCCAGAGCGATGGCACAACAAGATAGCTAGATAATGAAACCAAGTACTAGTGGGAATTTTAAGACTTGTGTGTACACCGTAGCCTTGGCAAGGGGAGGGGCGATTTTGGCTTTAGACAAAATCGGGGTGGGGTAACGCGGACTTGATAGTAAGTGAGTAGAACTCGCTCATCACGTTTTCATCAGGGTTTCATGTTAAGTTGACACCAGTGGCGAGACACCCACCCCACAAGATTGGATTTGGATAATTTATTTCAAGGTCAAAGTTGAGCCTCAGAAGGTCAAAGTTGAGCCTCAGAAGGTCAACGTCGAGCCTCAGAAGGTCAAAGTTGAGCCTCAGAAGGTCAACGTCGAGCCTCAGAAGGTCAACGTCGAGCCTCAGAAGGTCAACGTCGAGCCTCAGAAGGTCAAAGTTGAGCCTCAGAAGGTCAAAGTTGAGCCTCAGAAGGTCAAAGTTGAGCCTCAGAAGGTCAAAGTTGAGCCTCAGAAGGTCAAAGTTGAGCTTCTGAAGCTGAAATTGTATCTTCCCACACGGTTTTGTACCCTTGATTTGTCCGACATAGCACAATGCAATTCAGATAAGCCTGTTTTTTGTTTCCCGTTCCT
>JAVRCH010000081.1:0-39117 GCA_034530795.1 Nostoc sp. DedQUE12a | reverse complement strand
TATGAAAGCAGAGTTTGACGGCAAATTTTTGATTGATGCGATTAGTTCGTTGCTGCAACAAAATCCAAGAAAAGTTTTTGATGTGGCTGAAGTTATTTACCAACTATACGGAGAACTTCAGCCTGAGCAAACCAAACAAGTAAGACCAGCAGTATTGAATGAATTATCCCGCGGTTATCGCACAGGAAGATTCTCTAGAGTGCCAGATGAAAAAGGACTTTACATTTGGGATTCTAAGTTGCTGCCAGACTAATCGCAATTCGCTGCTTTTCACAATCGCGCATGAGCGCAATTAAGAAAGCTAAATTGTACAAGGGTTGGTTAATCAACAAGTTATTATCAGATTAATTCTGATAACATCTGTTCCAAAATATCTTGGAGTAATTCCTCCTCAGAGGAGTATAGAGAAACTGGTCCAGCAAAAAATTCTTGAATAGTCAGTTTCTGCTGTTGAAAATCTTTGACAAAATCTCGAATTTGAGAAATTACTTGGATTTGAGATTCTATAGCTTCGACCATCCCGGCTACAGAATCAATGCCTTGTTTTGCAGCTTTGCGAGAACTAGAAAGCATTACTCCTTCTGGAGTATTTTTAGCTAAACGTAGTTCCTGTTTTAAGTTTTCATATTGAGTCAGCAGAATTTGATTTTGCTGTTCTAGATGGCGACATTTGCGAGTTAAATCATCTTCACTATTAAAATCAATCCTTTCCCCAACTTGTTGGCGAGATTCAATTTCTAGCAGCCTTGCCAAATCTCCTTCTTGGTAGGCACTATTGATTTCCTGCATGATTTCGGTATGATATTTTTGCGTTTCGCTATCTTGTGCCTTATCGGGGTGAAAGATTTCAGCTAACCGCAAAAATGTGGAGCGAATTTTTTGCTGTGTCTCGGTTCTAGCTCCAGTTCCAAATGAAGTAGAATCTTCTTGTGCTTGCCAATGTTGATGTTGATGGGGATTTTGGGCAGATTCGCCAGAGAAATCTTCTTCCATAGGGGAAAACTCTTCGTTTGGCTGTGCCTGGAATTGGCTTGTGTCGGGTTTTATACTAATAATTCCGGCAGACTGTAGTTGACGATAAACTACTTGTATTTTCTTAAGAGTTTGTTTACCAAATTTTCTAGTAGTAAAAATAGTTTCAAACAAAGCGTGAATTTCCTGGTCGAGTTGGGCCATTTTTTGGAAGCTGGGATTAGCCCGATGCACAACTTCTGTGGCAAGAGTTCGTGTCCTTTCAACAAAGTTATTTAGTTCAGTTCGCTTTTTCTTAATCTGCTTGAGGATAGATTGATGTTCTTTCTCTAAAAATTGTAAGCGTAGATGTAATTCGGAAAGAGCCAGCCCGTTTGCAACAGTAGATCCAGATAAAGGTGTGGTGGTTCGTCGAGGCATAGAAGTTTTATGATTTTTTCGGCTAAAATACCTAAATGATGATACATCAATAGCTATTAATATTAATTAAAATTTGAGCAATCTAGTATTGCATTAAAGAAGTCGTTCGTCGGAAGTACAGTTTTGTAACGGGTATTTATACCCCGCTCGCCTAACTTTTCGCCTTAAAAAGTGTTCGCGTAGCGTCTCGCAGAGAGGTTTTAGACCCGATTGTTTCGATAAATTTGAATCACAATAAATATTGAGGAATTATTAAAAATTATTTAGGGTAGCCAAAAATGAAAATTGCGGATTTATCAGCCCAGACTAGAGAAAAAATTAAGTCAGTGAGGTGGGACAGAATTATTGAAAAGCACGAAGGGCCAGAAGATTGGGAATCGGTTTTGAAATATGAGGAGCCGGAATTTATTGAAATTGAAGGATATTTCGTATTATTGCCTATGGATAAATCACATCATCCTAATATCAGTATAATACGTTCTATATGGAGTAGAGATAACAATTCCGTAACGCTATTCTTATCTGATAGTACCTATGAAGACGATCCATTTTTTTCGGGATTTATGGCAGTATGCGATCGCGTTAAGGATGAAGAATTTTTCTTAGCAATCGTATACCATGAATGGTTCATTATTGAAAGATCATCAGTTTTTGAATGAAGATTGAAGAAGCCAGCATCTTTGACTAACATAAATATTAAAGAGATTAGGAGCCAACCATGAGAGTATGGGTTAACGATCCACATTCAGGGGGAGTTAAAATTCCTGAGCAAGTAAAACAAAGAACGAAACAACGGATATTAGCTTATGCAGAGCAGCATTACGCTGGGAAATATATACGTATCGATGTACGCTTCAAAGGATACTTCTGTTATATAGATGCTTATAAAGAACCATTGATTCCAGACAATTATGACCCGTCATTATTTAAAATAACGCGTGAAGAATATTTAGAAAGAGCTAGGAATACTCCAATTCACCTTTGTCGATTGCGTTACAAAGGCAATGAGGAAAAGTGGACAAAAGCTTTTTACACATACAGCAATGAAAAATACGAGCCTAGTGTATTTGATAATGGTACTTTTTATGGAACAGCAGAAGAGGCATTTCAAAGTTCAGCCATATATTTAGAATAATGAAAGTACAATTTAAAATTTTAGTGTCAAGTCCACCAAATGAAGATAATTTAGATAGCTTAAAATCAGCAGCGTCTAGACTGACCAATAATAGAGTATAGTATAAAATTACAAGTTAAACAAGAAGGGAAATACTATGCTTTGATTACTGATTTTACTATGAAAAATGCTGCACAATACAAAGTCGTAGATGAGATAGATAAAGAATTTAAGTTTTGGATTTGGAATTTTGAAGATTATGAAGATAGCGTCATCTCATTTCCCAAATAAAGATGAAGCTAGAGAAATCAGCAATCCTGAAAAATGTTGGTTCTAAAAAAATACCATTACTGTAAATAACAACTAACAGGGAGCAGAAATTATCTATTTAATATTTGTACTGTGATTGCTGGTTTTTGAAAGCGGTAAAACCATTTAAGATGAGTAGTACAATGAACTACCCCAGCCTACGCTTTTAGTTTAGAGGGTGGGGTTTCTACATCCTCATCCTAGAGTAAGATTTTTGACGTTTCCTTTAACCTAGTGTGTTTACAACGAAACTTTGACGGTGAAATAATCAGCAGAATCTAATTAATTCTCTTGTTGAGACTGTACCTGTAATCGCTGCAATTGCTCTAGCGTTAACCCTGTTACTCGCACAATTGTCTCAGTGGACATCCCTTCACGCAGTAGATTCACTGCAATCTCTTCTCTTGTTTTTTGGGCAGCTTTTTCTCCCCAACTAGTAACGATTTCCATGATTTCCTCCTGCTGTATTAACCCCATTGTATCGATAGCTGCTTGAAAAGTTTGCTCTTCGGCAGCATCCAGCCGTAAATACGTATCAACAAACCCAGAAATTAATTGCATCCGTGCTGGGTCTAATTTTAACGTTGCCAGCAACCGCAAACATTCTGCTTTGACCTGTGGACGCTCAAGCTTTGGAATATTCATCTTTGACATCAACGCAGCTGCAACCGGATTTGGCTGGGTTAAAAAATCCCGCCAGCTTAAACGATTTAATTGAATGGCAGCAAACTGAAATTCTAGTACATTTAAATCACCAAATGTAACACGATAATTTTGAGGTTCAGGACGTAGTGGTTCATCAAAAGAAAAGATAACAACTGGATAGATTGGTAAGTCGTACTTCTCATGCAACCGAGCAAAATACTTAAACATTCGCTTGGCAAATACTTTCTCAGTATAAGATTGATTTTCAACGTGAATCAAAAAACAAGTGTTTTGCCCTTGGTAACGCACTTGAGCCAGTAAATCAATTTCCTTCTTCTCTCCAGAGGTAACATCAGTAAATACTTCTTGCGGTAAAAACTGAATGGAATCGCGGTCTATTTGGCTGACTAATTGTGGGAGAAATAAATCTAAAAAATCAACAAAGAAGGTAGATAGTAATTCTTTAAATAAACGGTCGTGGTCAATCATAGTTTTTATATATTGGCATGATTTATGCTAGGTTTAATAATATTATATCAATGACGATCTGATTAATTTTCTAACTACCTTCATTTAACTGTGCAATCCACTGATTAATTTGGTAACGTTTCTCGTTAGCTATCCGGTCAATTGCTGCTTGAATAACTGGCTTTTTATAGATTTGCCATAAAGAAGAAATCATCTCAAGGTCTTGGCAGGCTGACAAATATTCTGCTACTAATACTAAATTTTCTTCTGTCAACCATTCCTGAATCTCATTCATTTCCTTTTCATATTTGACTTTCATAATTTTAAATCTGTCTTTCTCAAGATGAGATAATCTGCTCCAAATAGCTTTTTTTACATTATCTGGACGACTAGACATGATTTTGGCTACATCTGTCCATTCCTGAGCATTGCGAATCCGGTAAATTAAAGATTCTATGCTCAATTCAAATGTTTGTTGCGAGCAATCAAGTAACTCAATAGCATAAATCAACTCGGTTAAATTGATTTCTTGGCAATCTAAAAACCAGCTTCTAATTGTAGAGCTATAAAAAATTAGTTTTTTTTCTTGACTTCTAAACTTACGCTTTTTTGCTTCAATAATTGGGGTTAATAAAGATGGGCGAACTTCGGGTGGAACTTCCTTAAACTCAATATTAGACTCAAAAACAATTACTATTCCTCCATCATCTTCTGTAGCAGAGGGTTCTTCTAATACCCATTTAAAAGATTTACCGCAATTGGGGCAATCTACTTCATAGTGAATGACAAACTCGGCTTTTTGACAATTAAAATATTCTTTGGTGCGAATCAGCGCTGGCATTGGTTTGAAGACATGATGGCATCGGGGGCAACATCTGGTTCCTTGGGTATCAGGATCACAGGATACTGGCTCAAGGCTCCATTTTCTGTTGTCACATGGACGACCTAGCCGAAACCAATTATCAGTCATATCTAAGATAGTTGCTCCGTCTTTTCCTGGCGCAGGGCGCAAGACTCTGCCAATCATTTGCAGCCAGAGAGTTACGCTGCTGGTTGGTCGCGCAATCACTGCGGCGCTAGAGTCTGGGCAATCAAACCCTTCAGTTAAAATTGCACAATTACTGATGACCTGTGTTTGACCACTGCGGAATCTGTCTAAAATGGCTTTACGCTGTTCGGAAGGTGTTTCACCATCAAGATGCTCGCAAGTGATTCCATTAGCACAAAAAACTTGTGTAATTTCTTGAGAGTGTTTGACGTTGACGGCAAAAATCACTGTCTTTTGACCAGCGCAAAAATTCTGCCACTGCTTTAATACCTCGGATGGTTTGTAGTCACAAGCAACTTCTTCTAATTCTTTTTTAGTAAAGTCGCGTTTTTGCGGGACTTTGTGTCGAGAATATTTGAAGCCAGCAATTAATTTGTAATCACTTAAGTGACCCAAGGCAATTAATTCCTTGGTAGAAATTGAGCAAATCAGATGGTCAAAAATATCTCGCAATCCATAACCGTCTTCACGTCTGGGTGTGGCAGTTAATCCCAAAATGAGGGCATCAGGATAAGCATCTAGCAATTTTCGGTAACTGTTAGCTGAAGAATGATGAGCTTCATCAATGATGACAAGCTGTGCCTTCGGGTAAGTTTTGCGACGAGAAAGAGTTTGAATACTAGCTACTTGAACTAAAGAGTCAGTAGGCTGATATCCAGCTTTAATGATTCCTGGTTGTAATTTTGTTACTGTTGCTAGTTTTTGTGCTGCTTGGATAATTAACTCTTCTCTATGAGCAACTACCAATACACCTTCATTTTGGGCGGTCATCTTAGATGCTACTGCGGCAAAAATAATTGTCTTGCCACCACCCGTGCTTAGTTGCAATAATACTTTTCTGATTCCACTAGACCAAGCGCTAAAAGTCTTTGAAACTAAATCTTGTTGGTAATCGCGCAGACTAAACATTAAGTTCCAAATTTTTGAGGATAATTTTTTATGATTTTCAGAACTTCAAACTATAATTATCACGAAAAACAGCGACTTTTGCAGGTGGTAGAGCAGTAATTAGTTTAGCGATCGCTAAACTTGACTCTAATCCCATCCCAAGAAGCTTGGAGAATGAAAATATCAGGCTGCATCATACAATTAACCAGCGCGAATACCTTCTTCGTAAGTCCAGGTCATTTTCATTTGTGTAACTTTCCAGCGACCTTTGATGCGAGTTAGCCCATGATTGTAGAAGCCACCCAATGTCCAAGTTTTACCCGATTCACCACCAAGATAGATGTGATGTGCCCGAAAGTGAGAGGTGCAGGTTGCTCGATCGCCATTAACTGTGACAATATGATTGGTAATCATGTGCTGAGTGGCTTTAAAGGTTTTACTGAAAAAATCTGCCCAACCAGTAACTAAGGTATGTATCTGCTGCTACAGTATTGGGAGTACCCCCATTCAGGGAGGTGTAGTCAGTCAGAACTCGATCGGCAAACGCAGCGCGACACGCTTTCCAATCTCGTAAATCTGCACCCATACCAATAATATTTACAGCATCAATAATGGAAGCACGGTCTACTAATTTTTGCAGGTTTGCGCTATTGACAGTTACTTGAGTATTTAGTTGATTGGGAGATCTAGCGCCAGCAGTGGCCAGGGCTGTACTAGAAAAAAATCCTGTCAAGCTTGCACCTAAAGTAAAAAGGATATTACGGCGTTGGTGATTCACGAGCGTATTCAGTAATTAAATAAGTAATATTATATACATTAAATCAGATACACCTGCGCCTGTTGCCTGAAGGGAGCACATCTGTTTGGTATCCAACAGGCTTAGCTGCAACTTTTACGCCGCCGTGAACCATACCTTGAATTTCTGAACCAAAGAAACTGTAGGGAAATTGCGGTTCCGGGCGGCTGATAGCTTCTAGACGATTTGCTAGTTCGGTGGGCAGTTCAAGAGAAATTGACTGTATTCTTTGGCGCAATTAGCTTGTAATTTCGGTTGACTGGGTGGAATGAGAAAAACACTGTTGTTGATTTTGATTGTTTCCATAATTACGTTGTTGTTGTTAAAAATTGCGTTGATACTAGATAGCCTCAGAATCAGCTATTTATGACATGAACAGAGATTGCTTTAGGTTTGAACAGAAATGTTTGATGCAGTGTCAGAGTATTGATCTGGTTCCAGTTCTGCTTCCAGATAATCAAGCGCAGTTTCAGCATCACCAATGTTTAAATCGGGCTGATATTTAAGTGCTAGATAATCGGGGTGTTTCGCAATCTCTTTGAGGATGAACTTTCCGGCATCAATCAATTTGCACAATGGTGGGAGAGATATTGAAGACTGATACTGTATCTGCCTTACTGACTGTGCTTCAGGAGTAGATTCAGTTGATACAACACCTACACCAACTGCTTTTAATTCGTGTTTCAATAATTCAACTTGGCGCAGATGGTTGCTGATTTCTGCTTCTAAAACAGTCTTTAATTCCTGTGGCGAGAGCAGTTCTAAGTCATCCTCCATGCAGTATTCTTCGTCTTCATGATTTTTGTCTCTTAGCAGAATGTAACGCCATCCTTCTCCGTATTCATTCGCTAAATACGTGTCTTGGGCGTAATACTTCATGCCGATAATTGCACCGCGTTCTGTTCGTTGTCCAAAAATAAACCGGGGGTATTGCCAACCCTTTGGAATTGAGATTGTGGGTTCCATTGTTTTAGTTAGTGAATGAATGAAGAGAAAAAAGTTAGGAATCAGAAGAATTTTTACTTCTGACTCCTGAATTCTATTTATGCAGCGACTAGCTCCTTGAACTCTGTTTCATACTCCAGCAGCTTCCGCCATTGCACACTCGTCAGTTCGTCAAAGGGCAGGTCTACTAACTGCTCGTAATCCAAAGCTTCAGTAGCAAGTACAGTGTCAACCATCGATAGCCAGTAGACAGCATCCATCGCACAGTCACAGTGTACTTTCTCCTGGGATTCCCCGACGCGGATAAACCACCATTGTTCATCTGTGCAATCTGCCTTGCCCAGCTTCTCGTCGCCTCTGTAGATGCCATCATCTAGCAACTCAAGACCGAGGTTTTCACAAGCCTGGGCAATCTGCACCATGATTTCATTTTCAGTGGTGCAGGGTTGCTCGAATGGTTCCTGTACTGGTAATAACCCCGCTTGATACTGCTGCTTGACGTAACTGTGGCATCTTGCTGAGGTAGAATCTGTGAAGATCTCCACGTTGTTGATCGTGACTTGCCAGAAAGAGTTTTGCTCGTCGTCGTGACTGTAGCTGACACTGGCAACCAGTTCACCGCCTACCAATGCTTCAGTGTCGTAGAAGGATATTTCTGAGATGAACGGCACTTCTGGTACATCTGCGCTAGGTTGGGGGTTAAGTGTGCCGTCTTTGTAGTGCCAGTTGATGAAGCGGTAACACCATGCTTGGGTGTTGTGGCGGAACTTTTCAACACCATTCACCATGACTACCCAAGGTTGTGTAATAAAGTCGCTGTAATCATAAGTGATGTAGGCAACCAGCCATTTCCCTGCATAAACCTCGAAATGGTGGGAGTTGATCTCGACTGTGGTTAGGGGTTCGGGGGCTACAGCTTGCGCTTGCTCGTTCATGTACTGCGCGAGTTCGGCTTGGGCTAAGTCGTGTTCGCTGACGGGTTGCTGTGTATGTGCAATGTAGGTCATAATTGAGATCCTTGTTTAAGGTAGAAGGCGATCGCTAGTTTTCCAGGCTGGGCGGTCGCCTTTGATTTTTGATGGACAACGTTGTGGGGGAGCCACAACGCATTCACAGATTTTTGGCGGAGCCATAATATATGGTTCAACGCCAGCAGAATTTGAGCATGATCAAGACTGAATAGATAGTTGCACAAGACTCAAAACCGCATCAAAAAGTTATTGCATCATCTTGTGTTGGGATAATTCTGATTCAGTGCAAACTTATTTGTAGCTGTATATCTCTTATTTGTTGGGTTAATGCCTGTATTTTGTTACACCTAAATCAGTCAAATTAGATTCGCTGTTCAGGGTAATTAATTGCAAGCATTTTAGACATTTGGGAAAAACGGATTTAATTTATTTGTCCCTTGTAATTACAAGTTTACTCTGAAATTTTTCAGCAGTCAATAGTCTGAACTGATATTTATCAGCTTTGCACTGATAAATATCAGTTCAACTCTGAGATTTGTGGTATAGTCTGGATAGAAGTAAGCTGGAGGAGTTGATTTTGTGATGCAGACTTTGATTAGGTGGAGATTAAAAGAAGTTATGGCAAGGTATGACATTAGAGCAGGCGACCTTGCTAAAGCTATGGGTGTTAGCCACAACTCAATAGCTAACTTACGAAAAGCTAAAACCATGCCGCGACTTGATGGTGAATCATTAAATAAGCTATGCAATGCCCTAAATTTTCTGGCACAAGATTTAACAGGTGAAATTACACCAATAGATTTAATCAGTTACACCAAAGATCCAGTGACACCCACTCCGGCTGAGACTCCAGGTGAAACTGAACTTGAACAATCTAGCCAAACCAGAAAACTGCACTCAACAGATAATCAATCTCCAACTTCTTTATTTGTTGCGTAGTCGGAGCGATCGCCCGCCGGGCAAGCAAAGCGATCGCCTGCTCAAATCGTTGCACTACAAAGTGAGCTAGATATATGCTGACACATTTTTGGCGTAGTCCAAACTCCAGCATTAATGTTCACTTTGGTTGAATTGCATTTTCTGTCTGTTTTCGTGCATTTACCAATAGTGGGCAATAATTATGCTGGCACTAGACCGCAAAAAAACATCAGCACCCAGCTACAGCATTCTCAACGACAGTATTAAAGAAACGTTCACCGCCATTGACCGATTCGAGTGGCAGGCTGTAGACGAAATATTGCAGATGCGAGAAAACCAGCTTTACCGTGAAGCTGGCTACAAAACCTTCGAGCAATACTGCCAAGCCGAATTAGCTGCCTGGGGTGGCTACCGGAGAATCAACCAACTGCTAGGGGCGAAGAAAGTTAAGGATACTGCTGATGAATTGGGCGAAAACATCAAAAACGAGCGTCAAGCCCGTTCATTGCTGCGGTTAGTCAAGGAACCAGAAAAGCTAAAGGCTGCTGTAGCGATCGCACTGCAAGATAATCCCTCCCCCAGCGAATCAGACTTTGCCGCAGCTGCAAACAAAGTGGTTCCTCGGCTTCCACGCCAGAAAACCACAGAACCAATGGTTCCTAAAATTGAAGAACCAATGGTTCCCCCTTCCCCCACAGTCACGGTTACCTCACCAAATCACCACAGGCATGGAGAATTAGGAACCATAGAAGCAGACCGCCCGAATTACTGGCAGCAGATTGTCACTTTCGCTGATGGCAGTAGGGAACTGGTCAATAATGCGGATTTGGATGCTGCAAGCGTTCCGTACCCTACTGAAAGAACCTACCCCAAAGAATACTCCGAAGCGATCGCACAACTGAAGCAACAGCATCAGCAGGAGTTGGAAAGGCTGGAGCAAGACTTGAGAATTGGCTTGCAAACGGAAGCGACAACCCAAGCCCAACAGCAAGTACAAGAACAACTGACTGCTTTACAAAACCTATTTCAGCAGCAGAAGGAAGAAAACATCCAGTTGCAGCACCGCCTTTTCGAGTTGGAAGGGCTAAGGCAGCTAGAACTGGAAAACCAGCGTTTAAAAGGGCGTATTCAGGAACTAGAAAATGCTGTACAAGAACGTCCTGCTCAGGAATGGGGCAATACTCTTACTAAGCAAGCAACTAAAGCCTTGAACAAACAGGTTAAGCAAGCCCTGGATAAGACAATTGACTTGCGATCGCTGGCTATTGAACCACCCAAGGACAATGCCCAAGAATGCTTAAGGCTCATGGGTATTGCTTTAGGTAATTTAGCCAGTGCCATGAACAATACTCAAGCACTCCAGGCTGCGGCTCTGATTCTGGGAAGTGAACCGACACAAAGCGCGATCGCTTACAGGATGGAACAATTGCAATTCGTACCACAGGCAGTTAGTGACATTCAACAAGTATTGTCCAAGCCTGACTGTACATGGATTGATTTCTGGAGCGTTGTTCAACAGTATGAGGTAATCAAATCAGACTATTGGGCGGAACTGACCACCGAAGAAACGCAGTTAATCGCTGCCCTTGAAGAAGCTGCTACTCAATCTCATATTGATGAACTGCCCATCGAAGTAATCACCGCCATTGAAGAGGTTTCTACTGAACCCCCGATAATTGGGGTTGGTTCTATCGTTGCCCATGCTGACCCTTACCGTACTTTTTATATCGAAAGAGGAGAAGTTGTAGAAGATTTGGGTGAGGAAGTGATTGTGGCTTGGGATTGCTGGAAAGACCAATCGAAAAAAACAAGCAGGTATTTCAAGTCAGAATTGCGATTCTGGCAACCGAAACAAACCAGTAAATAGAACTCGCACCCACATCTTTAAAAGAACTGAATGCAGTACGGCTCAAGTGCTGCCGATATTTTCATGGGCCAAATATTAACCTTTACCACGAATAATTTTATGACACGAGAATTTACGCTTGAAATTGCTCAACAATTGCACAACAGCAACCAGATTATAGATTTTGACTGGGCTTGGTCAGTGCTGGGATATAGCCGAAAGGATAATGCCAAGAGAATGCTGACTGGTTACTTTGAACGAAACTTCGATTATTTCGTACAATTTCCAGAGGAATCGCCAGAAGCTTTACCATATCAAGTTTTCCTCACTTGTGAGGAAAATTCAAAAGCAGGTAGACCAGTCGAAAAAATTTATTTGACAACCGAATGCTTCAAAGAAATGGGGATGCTCTCGAACAGCGAACAAGGTAGACAGATCCGCAAATATTTTCTGCAATGTGAATTGATTGCCAAAGAATCAGTCAAGCTAATTCCTCAACTGCAACAACAAATTCAGGAACTACAACAAAATTTCGCCCAACTACAAACCCAAGTACAAACTCTGCGGCCCCCATCGTCTGATTTTGTACCCCCTGGCTGGGATGAGGATGTATGGCGATCGCTGCCTCCACAAGATAAACGCCATTTCCGTTTTCTGTTCCGTCGCCGCAACTTTAGACCATCTACAAAAAATGAAACCCTGGCTTTACCTTCTGCCACAACTGAGCTTTGGAAGCAGAAACAGAGGGATGAGTTACAGCAATTGGTTGGTGAAGTATCGCCCGAAGAGAAACGAGAACTGCAATTAGCAAAACAAGAGATGCTGAGACAGTTTTGGGCAGCAAGCCCAGACGAAGATGTGCCTTTTTAACCAAACCAGTTTTGACAAATATCAAATATATGGAAGGTGAAATATGAGCAGCATTGCCTCTACTGAAAGGTTTTCTATCCTGGTGATATTGCGCCGGGAATATTTGGACATCACTGGTAACTTCTGTGCAGCCAAGCTGATTGAGTATTTCCGGCACTGGACAAAGTGGAAGCTCAAGAACCACCGCACACCTTGGATTTACCAGCCCCTTAAAAATATCTACGCTGACTTGATGGGTGAGCATAGCCTTCATGTAATCAGGAGGGCGATCGCTCTACTTGAAGAGATGGGCATCATCGAAAAGCAGAAGAACCCCGGCAACGGTCAAGATAGAACATGGCAGTATAAATTAAACTTCGATGTACTGAATAAGCTGTTAGAACACGGCACAGGCAAAATTGAACGAGCCACGTTCAATGCAGAACAATACCACAGAAACCATACTCAAGCTTCAAAGCCACAACAACACTCTGCTGTTGAGCTTAAAAAAAGTGAGGAAGTGGAAACCAAAATTTTGGGCTGCGACCAGGAACCAATTTGCCAAACCCCAGAATCAGAGTTACCCCAAATTACTCACTTCGTTGAAGACATAGAACTGGTTGACTTGACTACCAAGACAGATCCTCATGATGATCGTTCTTCCGCCGCCCCTACCGTGTCAAATTTTTATGATGAAGATGCTGGCGATGATGATGCTTTTGAGCCACAAGAAAAATCAATACAGCCCAGTAACCAAGAGCTTCAGGAAGTTTTGCAGCAGTTGAGGGAGATTCCTTGTACTCCACAGTTCCGGCTCAATGCAGAGATTCAGCGCACAGTTAGGCGGTGCTGGGATAATGTGCCAGGGGCGATCGCTTATTTGAAAGAAGCGATACGGACTTGGAAGGGTATCAAGTCACCGGAGGCAGTGTTTGTTGCGGCTTGCAAGGAGGGGAGGAAGCCGGAGGTACAGCAGGCTAAGTCTGGTGCGATTGCTTGGTTCGAGTGGGCAAGGCGGCAGGGGATTGTGATTGCGATGTCGGGGGAAACTGTGTATACCCCAAATGGCGAACCAGTAGCATTGCAGGAGATGATGCGGCGGTATCCGATGTGGGAGTAATACCACAAGTGAGGGGTGATCGCAGCACGGTCAAAGCCGTGACCCTGGCGGATGGAAAAGTTAAAAATGGGATCGAGAGTGCGACCCTGGCGTATGGACAAACTCAAGATGGGAGAAAAATTGCACGAAAATCCAGGGGTTGAGTTTTTGATGGAGTGCTGGGCTGACGATCCAGCCTTGCGGGTTGTAATCAAGAAGCTGGTGGCGAAGTGTCCGCAGTGGGGGTTAGTGGCTGCGGATGGGGTGCTGGTTAATTAGGAACAATAGTGTAAGCTCTCAACTACTGGTAGACTTGAGAACTCGTTCCCATTAAGAGTACTATGCTGTCTCTCCAACTCCGCAGACAATACGAAAACCAAAATTGTTGTGAAGGCCGCTGCGGATATTTCCGACGCGACATGCACAACGGCAGTCTACAGGAAGGTCAAGCCAGGAACCGCCCCGCAGCACGGCTAATACTTGCTTTTGATAAGGGTTATCATTATTAAACCAAGCACTACCATCTGTTGGCGCACTTTCATAATTACTATGCCAATCGTCGAGACACCATTCCCAGACGTTTCCGTGCATATCATATAATCCAAAGGCGTTTGCTACTCCCAAACTACCTACAACCGTTGTTTCTTCTCGATATGTTCCTTGTATTCCAGCACCATAGCTTTCATTAGTATCATAGTTAGCATCATAGTTAGCATCATAATTAGCTAAATCTGATGTAATTTTCTCGCCAAAATAGAATGGGCTAGTTGTTCCGGCTCTACATGCATATTCCCATTCTGCTTCACTAGACAGGCGGTATTGCCTTTTTGTGTAAGCAGCAAGGCGATCGCAAAACTCAAGTGCATCGTACCATGAAACTTTTTCTACAGGTCGATTATCCCCTTTAAATTCTGATGGGTTAGGTTCTATGTGTCTATTGATATCTGGTAGTGCTGCTACCGCTCTCCACTGTGCTTGGGTGATTGGGTATTTGCCCATAAAGAATGCTGAGACAGTTACTTGATGTTGAGGACTTTCATCGTCGTAACGTTCTGGTTCATTTTCTGGAGATCCCATTAGAAAACTGCCTTCAGGGATAGACACCATTTCTAACTGAACTCCATTCCCCAGGTCTTCAATAAAGCATTGTCCTTGTCGAAGACTACGGTGAATATCTATTTGAGAATAATTTACTTGCTGTTGAATAATATTTTTAAAATTTGTTTTATTAACTTTTTCTCCTAATGTTTCAGATAAAACTTTCCATAGATTACTAGCAAGCTCCTTGAGTTGATGTGTAGAGTAATTTGATGATGCTGCAATTTGCTCATAAGTTTGATTTGATATTGTTCCTTGTATAATTAATTGTTCGAGATCATTTAAATGCCTTTTTATCTGAGAAAACACTAAATCATCAGCAATTTCTAGAGGGCTTTTCCTAGGAAAATTCAATACAATTGCTACTTCAAAATTAAAATTTTGTAACTTCAAATCTGTATCATCCTCAATAGAAATAACTGCTGCTTCAAGTATAAATTCTTGAATTCCAAATTTCAATGATTAATTCTTTACTATTGTCTAAAATACATCAAAGCCATTTGAACTTCTTCGAGCGAGAAATTAACATCAATGGCTACTAACGCTCGTTCGTATTGCTTGAATACCTCGTATTCAACGGAGTCTTTTTCCCAGAACCACACAGTTAATACTTCTCTTATGCAGTTATTTTCGCTTTCTTATAGTTTAATGCTGGTAGAAATACTCTGCTTGTACTCCGCAGTTTCGACTCAATGCAGAGATTCAACGTACAGTGAGGCGGTGTTGGGATAATGTGCCGGGAGCGATCGCTTATCTTAAAGAAGCGATACGGACTTGGAAAGGAATCAAGTCGCCCGAAGCCGTATTTGTTGCAGCTTGTAAGGAAGGGCGCAAGCCGGAAGCACAACAGGCGAAGTCTGGTGCAATCGCTTGGTTCGAGTGGGCGAGGAAACAACAGATCTTGATAGCAATGTCGGGTGAAGTAGTGTACACGCCGGATGGTGAGGCGGTGGCGTTGGCAGAAATGGTGCGTCGGTTTCCGGTGAGGTAATGACACTACAAGTAAGGCGTGATCGCAGGACGGTCAAAGGCGTGACCCTGGCGCATGAACAAGCTCAAGATGGCGGAACAATTGCGCGAAAATCTTGGGAATGATTTTCTGATGGAATCTTGGGCGGATGATCCAGGCTTGTGAATCGTTATCAAGAAATTGGTAGCAAAGTGTCCGCAGTGGGGGTTGGTGGCAGTGGATGGGGTACTGGTGAGGTGGTAGGAGTAGTGAAGCGATCGCTATGTCAATATGTCTTCGCCTATAATTCGTGCAAGTGGTTTTTTATAAGTGAAGCTGAAACTACTACCGTTTTTAATTACTTGCCTTAACTCTTCGCACATTGGATACTCACCTACTCCACTCAAGTTTACCCAAGCTTTAGAGCGGGTAAGTGCAACAAATAACTGGTTACGAAGGCTTATGCTGCTTTCATTTTTTGCAATATTGTTAAAGCCTATTAGGTAAACCATATAAGCTTCGTTCCCCTTAGCCCGATAAATACGCGATACCGTAACTGCTTCTTCTTTCCAGAACTGATTCGGTCGCCTATCTTGAAAACTTAATTCTTCTGGAAATTGATTGCTTTTGAGCGCACTAGGAATATAAAAGTTAATCCCATGTTTTTGTAAAGTATACGCTGCTCGTTTTTGTAAATTAATGCTTTCTTCTTCAGTACCTAATGCGATTACTAAAATATCACGGCTAGGTTTTAATCCATCATCATTAATATTTTGACGAATTTTTTGGCTTAGTGTTTCAAGTTCATCTTCGCATGAATTATAAATATTAAACTTTAATAAATCTTCTTTCCAAAAATGATGTATTGGATTGGGAGAATTTTTCAAAGGTCTGCTTATAGTAATTGGCTCACCTATTTTCCGAAAGTCACCCTCAACTTCATAGCCTATATGTTCCCAATCTTTTTTATTGGTAATTCCTGTTAACAATCCTTCTGGACGCAACCATCCCATACCAATTGCATGAGCAGCAGTTAAAATATTCCCAGGAGTTCGGTAGCAATGGCGCATAGCATAAGCTTTACGGATACCTCCTTCATACCAAGCTCCTCCGTTTCCTCCTAGTATTTGGCTTAATTCTGCGCCTAGTACCTCTCTGGAGCTTGGAACACTTAAAGAATCAAGGCTCTGTGCTTCATCGTATGCCCAAATTAAGCGTTTAACATCTGGACTATCAGCCGCAACAGGTCTAAGAGCTTGCCATGCTAACCAATAAATTGATTGCTTATCTTCAAACTTTAATTGTTGCTCATCTAATGCTAGATCCTGCCCCTCATCAATTAAAATAGCATCGAATATTGGCTTGATTTGATATTCAGCCAAAACTCTTCTGCACAAATATGCTAACTTTTCGCTGGGGCGACCTATTACAGGTTGATTGTGAATAAGATTAATATTTTGTATATCACAAATAGTCGAGTATAAGCCTGGTTGATTGTCTTCTCCCCAAGCGTGTAGTATTTTTAACTTTGATTTATCAGGTTCGTATTCAACTTCACCATTAGAAAAAAACTTCAGCCATTGATTTACTAAGCTAACAGCTTGCTCATAAAGACTACGAGTGAAGAACACTAGAGCAATATCCCAATCTGGATGATACCAGTGCCTGCCTTTTGACATAGCAAAACAGTTTTACCAGAGCCAGCAATCCCTCGAATACGTTGAGGGCCAGAAGGAATTGACATTCCGATGTGAATTTGCTCAATATCTGTTGTACCTACCCATTGTTGTAATTGTTCAATTACCTGACGACGCTGTGGTAGTGGATTAACTCCTTCCTTATCTGAAATCGGAGGCCGGACTGGCCCACAGATAATTTTTTGCAGCAACCTCCATTCTTTATCTTCTAAAGGTTCTCCAGGCTGGACTTGACCTGCTGTTTGTACTATTGCTTCAATTAAATTATTTCTGTCTATGTCTTCTTGAAAAAGAATAGGTGGACAGCACAGCTGTTCACTAAAACCCTTTCGTTTCCATTGGTTTTCAGTAATTGAAGGTAAGGCAACTAAAACTCTACCTTTCACTTTTTGCTTCAGCAATTGATACTTGTTGCAAGAATTGATTAGTTGATGAAGTTGATTTTTTGTTTGTTGATAAGCATTTAGGGGAGATTTGCAAAAATTTTGTGTAAACCAGTTATATCCTTCTATATGCGTAATCTGATTTATTTTAATATTTTTAACCTCAATAACAATTATGCCTAATTCTTTATCAACAATTAATATATCTGGTTCAAAGCATAATTGTTTATCTTTAATAAAAATAGGGAATGTCCAGAAGCACAAACAGTTTTTACGATTGATAAATGCAGAACGAACAGCATCCCAGACTTTTTTTTCAGCTTTTTGCCCAGGAAAGTGGATTGGTTCAGTAGTAATAAATTTAAGTTGAGATTCTTGTGTAGTAGATACCATTATATCTTGCCTGATTAAACCTAAAGCTATGTACGCCACTGCTTATAAGTAAAATCATCTTTTAATTATATTGAATAAGACTTCAGAGAAAATACGTTTTTTATTAAATGCTCTTGATTTCAGAGCAACCGTAGAATTACTGGAATACTAACTCTATTAGTGTTCTTAGCATACAATTGCAAATTTAGCTATAACTATAGAAATTTTGGAGAAATTGAAATTTATTAGTATTAGTGGTGTTAATGTAAGCAAGTTTATATTACATTACATAATAACGCACTACATAATAAACTGAGTTACAATTTTAACATAAAGTAAGTTTTAAATTAAAGACTATGCCAACTTGTGATTATTGTGGAATAGCATTTGATTTATTTGATGGTATTTATGATGATGGAGATTTCATGTGTTGTAATTGTATAAGTGCGTTTATATATAAGTCTGAGACGATTCAAAATAATTCTAAGGAACAATTGAAACCACAGATTTCCAGCCCAACTAAAAAGCCAAATAAATCTAAATTTGTGAATAGCTCCCATACTATCCAAATAAGTGAAGAACAGAGGCTAAAGAAGCTCAATGCCAAAGCTGATGGATTAGCAAAAAATATAGAAATTATGGTCAAAGGTAAGACTAGCTCGCTCCGTATTAATTCATCAAATAAAAAAGCATTTGACTTAGCTGTTGAACGGTTGGGGATGAAGCTTGATGAATTCCATATTGGGGATGACGATGGATATTTATATATTAGTTTGAAACGTAAGATTCAAAAAAATCTATAACAATCCTTTATCTGCTTAAACTTCCTAATCTATCTAACAAGAAGACGACCCTGGGCGATCGCTTATTTGAAGGAGGCGATACGAACTTGGAAAGGGATCAAGTCGCCGGAAGCTGTGTTTGTAGCGGCTTGTAAGGAGGGGAGGAAGCCAGAAGCGCAACACGCCAAATCGGGTGCGATCGCTTGGTTTGAGTGGGCGAGGAAGCAGCGGATTGTGATTGCGATGTCGGGCGAGGTGGTGTATACATCGGAAGGTGAGGCGGTGGCGTTGACCGAGATGATGCGGCGGTTTCCGGTAGGGGAGTAGGGTTTTGCATCACCTAAAATTGTGAAATGTTGGCATCACCGTGCCAAAACGGGAAAATTGTACGCTAAGGCTGAAAAGCTTGCCTAGCAAGCATCTTAGCCACTGATTTTTTACCCTTTACCCGAAGAGCGGCTGTTTACCCTCAATTGATTGGTGCAGAGTATTGGTAGTACTCTGCACCATCTTCCAAGACTAATTAGAGCCAAAAATGATAAATACAGGTATACCATTTGCTCAAAACAACTGATTTTCATAGCGTTGAAGTTAGCATCAGTTCCTTAGCGTACAATTTTCTCGTTTTGGCACGGTGATGCTATGTTTGAATGAAGCGATCACTGCTCGTTTTCAAGCTAGACTCTAGCACGTGGATAAACTTAATACTGCATTACTCAAATTACTTGCCAGAGGATAATCGTCGGCAAAACTTATGTCCTTATGTTTGTTGCGTATGGCTTCTTATTTCAGTTCTCATGCACGATGTAAGGGTAATGTACCGTCAGGGCAACTATCTTGATTTTGAGAGTTGTCTTATGAAAGTTGAGGTTTGGGTAGCAAGCGCCAAAAAGAAAGTTATCAGTTATTTGTAGTCAGCGCACTTGACTTTTATGAATCCAACCACCGTTACAAGTATCAGTATAATACCAATCAGGGTTAAAATCTTTATAAACTAGAATTCTTTCTTGATAATTAATTTTGCATTTTTCTTTTTCATAAACTTTGCCATTTTCAACTTTTCTAGGTTTGATATGGATGTTAGTAGGTGGAGAAAATACAAGAACATTTATGGCAGAATCTATTTTAAAAGGACAAACAGATAAAATATTACTATGCTTAAATCTAGTCCGTATCCTCAGACCTAGACTGGGGTAGTGTGGAGGCCCTCCTGCAATCGCGGGGGGAACAAATGCTGAAAATATGTTTCTTTTTTGCAGTGTCTTTGCTTTTGCTTGTCTTCTTATATTTATTATAGTAATAATTTCATTACTACTATACTTTCCTGATTGAAATATTCCAAAGTAATTTTTCTGTGCGGTAAAACTAAACTCTCCTTGTGTATAATTATGCCAAATGTTATCAATTTTTCTGAATTCTGAACAGTAAGATTGTAATTTATCGATAGGTACTTCATCAACCTTATCTTTATCTAATCCCTCAAGGCTAATAATATCTATTGTTATGTCATCTGACTTTGCCCAATTATTAATTTTTAGGTTATTTTCTAGTTCAAGGTAATAATATTCTTTTAAAGAAGTTTCGATTTTACTTTTGAGGCTTGTATTACCAATTTCTTTTGCTAAGGATATAAGTTGTTGATAAAGTGATTCTACAGATTCTTTAAAAAGAACATTTACTTCTTTACTAAAGATTCTTCCTTTTTGTTGCTGAATGACATCATAGGCTTGTTCATAAAACTTGATTTGACTATTTTTGTCTTTGTTTTCATAAGATAATCTTCCTTTAGCCGTTAAGTAAAGAACATAAATTTGTATCTTTTCTATGGAATCATATTTTAATTCACTTTGATTAATATATTGATTTGCTTTTTGAAGGTAGGTATCTGCTTTTTTTAAGTCTTTTTCTCGGATTGTATAAATACTTGCCGCTAAATTAATTAATGCTATTTTTAGATTAAAGTCAGATAGTTTTATACTACTTCTTTCTTTTAAGGAATCTTCATTACTATTACTATTTTGATTTGATTGATTTTTTTTTAGAAAATTAGCTACTTCACCAGCAGTTTGTAATAATTCTTGATTTTTATCAATTTTATTTTTAAAATCAACAGCTAATAAGCCTAAAGACAATGAAATTAAAGAAGTAAAAATTAAAACTATAGTTCCATTACGAATACTTTGCTTGGCTTTCTTGTTTGCTTCAACTAGTAAATAATTTCTAGCTTCTGCTGCCTCCCTATCCTTCCTCTCCCTTTCCAAAGCAGCTTCTTGTTCTTTCGCGGCAATCTCCTCCTGAATTTCTTTCTCTTTACTAGCTGCTAAAAACTGTTTATCCTGATAACTTAAGTTTTTATATTTCGCCCATTCTTCTGCTTCCTGTAATGCCTTTCCCCGCAGCAACCGCGATTCATCAGTTCCACCGGAAGCTACCCAAAAGCGAAAGTTTTCAGAGTATGGACGCAGATTATTTAATTGAGTTTCAATCCAATTAGAACCAAATATTTCTCGATAAATTTGGTTATAAATTCTTAACTTACCCTGCTGTCTAATAATCAATCCTGAAAGCTGTAACTCACTTTGCTCTAATGTTTCATCTGCTATAACCTGGGATTGCTCCTCGGCCAGTCGGATTTGTTGATATAGTTCTAGCAAGTACCCTGCCCGTTGCTCATCCCGTAAAATCCTAGCTTGAATTGTTCGCAAATGCTCTGGTTCATCCTGTGATTCCCAGCTTTCGATAATCCTTGACCTAACAACTTGCTCTACTGAATGGGGATTTGTTTGCTCTGATTCCTCAACCATAAACTGACACAGCTTTTGAGTCAGGAATGGTTGCCCATCAGTCCACTGCAAAATCTCCTGCATTATCGCTTGGGGATTATTGAATTT
The DNA here is from genome assembly GCA_034530795.1 of Nostoc sp. DedQUE12a. GTDB lineage: Bacteria > Cyanobacteriota > Cyanobacteriia > Cyanobacteriales > Nostocaceae > Nostoc. The sequence continues at coordinate 17,657 of JAVRCH010000081.1, read as the reverse complement.
CCCAGATAAACCCTTTTCTAATGGCTCAACTTCATGTAGCTGAAACCCCTTGAGAGAAATAGCCTGACCAATATTAAAGGGAGTGCGCTGTTTATCCTCAATCAAATTACTAGGTGATGCCACTCCCAATAAACAAAATGTGAGACGGTTGTATTCGGGCTTATCAACTCGCTTGTTATAGCAGGCACGAATTAACGCAAAAAAGTCATCTGTAGGAAAATTTAAGCTGAGTACGCTATCAATTTCATCAATAAAAATAACAATATTTTCTTGAACTTCAACAAGTAATATTTCTTCTAGAAATTTACGAAATCTTGTTACTAATGTATTCAATTGGTTCTCTGACCACCAATCGCCAAAGTCTACATCCAACCCAAAAGTATCAATGAGCGTATCAATTAAATCTGCATACCATTGCTCAGGCGGGACATTCTGAATCCCTCCAGCAGACAAATCTACGGCAGCACAGTGTACACCTTCATCTCTCAATCGCTGCATGGTTCGCACACGCAAACTGGATTTACCACTTTGACGTGAATTTAGTACGTAACAAAACTTTCCCGCTTTCAGTCCTTCATACAACTGGGCATCAGCTTCTCTGGTGACGTAGGTACTGGCATTTTCAGGTAGACTTCCAGAAAATATGTATTGTTCAACCATGATTTATCTACCCCAAACGAGTTGAGAAATACTGGCGATACAAATCACAACTAGGAATGCAATCATTACTAACAAGTTTGACTAAGCCCAAGCTGTGCAATTTAAATGCCACTTCAGTATCTAGCCTGACAGGTTTTTCATTCATCACTACTCTTTTATACCCTGCCTCAAGCTGAGAATTGTGTTGTAAATGCCACAGTTGTTGTCGCAGGTGGTCGCTGAAAATCCCTTCTTCTGTTGGGGCGAGTCTCAACAGTTCTTCTAACGTTGTCTGCTGGCTTTTGAGGTGAGCGATCGCAGACTGTACCAAATAAGGATGTCTCCCAACCAAACCCATCAACCCATTTAAGCCCTGTTCATCAAGCGTATCTAAACCTTGTTGTTTAGCAAGGTCTAATACTTGTTGCTCGTTAAATTCAGGTATCTCAATGGCCAACCCAACATTAAACGGGGAGTGATTTGTGTCAAGAGATGGGTAGGACTCAGTAGAGTGAACCACCACTAAGCGCAGTTTCTTCCAGATGTTACCAATTTTGTCTCCTTGTTTAGCTGCTTCATACCATCCCCGCAGTAACAAGCAGAATTGAGGGAAAATCTCTGGATATTCAAACAGTCTCTCAAAGTTATCTATTGCCAAAACTAGGGGTGTATCCGTAACCGATAATAAGTATTTTTGAAAATAGCGGGTACAGTTTTTATTTAGTCCAAAGACATCTTGCCAGTGTTTATCTATTTGGGGTTCTAGCTCCAGGGTGTCGGCAACATCAACGCACAACCATTGCAGGAATGTTTTCAGATTAGCCAACGTTTCAACATCAGCTAGTTTTAAATCTAGCTTTGCTGTTTGATAACTCTGCGCTCTGGCATGGTCTAATATTTTCTCTAGCAAAAGAGTTTTACCCATTCTTTGGGGGGCTTTGATGCGGATTAACGCCCCTGGTTGCACAATTGCACTATAACATTTGTCTTCAATCGGCGGTCTTTCAATATATATTTCTGCACCTGCATCTAGTCCAGAGTTATTATCAGCTTGCAATTGTCGTTCAACTGCATCCAACTTGTCAGCAAGCTCTTTGAGTGTACGTGACTCTGCCTGAAGCTGCTGTTCGTATTGAAACTTGCGTGATGGGTCTGTCTCAATTATCCATGCGGTTCTTATGCTTGCTACTTTCTGGCTTTGCAGGGTGTACACTTTTTCGAGTGAGTCTTTTTTTTGCTGCGATCGCTGTCGTTGATTCTGTGACTGGACTGAATTATCTGATTTAACCGTCTGCTGCCCAAAGTGAATATTGTAAACATTCCCACCAATCTGCCCAGCGTTCACCGTGTCAGCATTAATTAACCCGCCACCAAATTGGGCATTGCGTAAGTCGTTGTTGACTTGCTTAGGGTCTTGTGAATCCGGCATAGGTTAGGCTTGAGCAGGTTTAAGCGAGATTGTTGTAAATAATATCACCATTATTTTTTAGACCGACAGATGCAAATTCTTTCTTAATCTCGTCTAAACTCCATTTGAGCAAAGTGGTCTTGCAGCAGCTTGTGGATGAAGCGATAGCGACCGCCGACACGCTGGAGTAACATACGCTCGGTACAGTAGTCGAGGAAACGGGCGTAGTTCCAGGGGATGTAGCCATTGAAGTAGAGGATGAGGCGGAGGGTGAAGTGTTTTATTACAGGTGTTCCACTTCTAGGTATCCCTACTAATAATGCCAAAAATAATCCAGATACTAAGCTAAAAATTAGACTATTCTTAGTATGTAGAAATTGTTGAATTAAAAAGATTAGTAATGTAGAAGGTAGAAAAACCAATGTTGTTAGCTTCATAGTATTTTTGGCTGATTGCCAAATTCCTTGATTAGAAATAATTTTATTTTCAATCTCTATACCTCGATACCCAAAAATTAGACCAAAAATTAGACCAAAAATTAGTCCGATATTTACCAAAAAGTTCTGTTGTAAAATTTTTTCAATGCCATTCAAAGATAATCCAAATTTTCCAAAAGTTAAACCTGTAATTAAACCACAAAGCAAACCGATTAGAAATTTATTAAAAGAGAAATTTAGAACTTCAATTGCTTCAACTTTATCACCTATCAACCCTGATATCAAACCAAAAATTAGCCCATATATAAGTCCAGAGATCGGTTCTAATTTCGTTTTTAATATCTGCACTGACCCATCAATTAAACCGAAGAGCAGTCCAAACATCAGTCCATAAGTTAACCATTTTACAATTGTTTTATTTAAAAAAATAAAATTAACTAAAGCAGTTCTTTCAAGCTTATTATCTATTAATTTTCCAAATACCCCGTTTAAAAGGCCAGCAGACAATCCAATAATTAATCCATATTTCAATCCAACAATCACCCCACGTTCTATCCAATAATTTAGACCAGCAATCAAATCATTTTTGATAATGCCAATAATTAATATAGCAAGCAGCCAATAAATCAGCCCAATAACCAATACAGAAACAAGTGTTTGTATAATTCCCCAAGCAACTAGATTATAAATAATTTTAGAAGTTTTATTTTTTAACAGATTAGGTTGCATTTCTTCAATCAAAAACTCTGTTTTCGATTCTTGCTGCATTTGTTTGGCAAACCAAATAAGCCATATTCGGGTTTGTCTAGCATTAGGATGTTTATTGTTTAAATATGTTATGCTATTAATACTTCGTATCAACATTTGCTCTATATAGGCATTAAGTAAATATTGAATTCGTTCTGTTGTAGAGTTTAAATTTTGCCACTCTTCAACAGATAATTCATGAGATACTAGAATAGTGATACTAAGTAATAATGGAGTTTTAACCAACTCTAACAAATCTAAGTTACTATTGATCGTAGACCAAATTTCTATATATTGAATATTTCTTAGATAATCACATATCTGATTATTTGTTAAAGGCTTTAAGTAGATAGCACCGTTGAGTTTTAATTGAGTAGTATAATTATTATATTCCTCAATTCGACTACAAACAACTAAATAAAGCAGCCTATTATCAGCAGCTAAAAAATGATTAATTTTATGAACGCAAACTTCTTGACGTTGTGGCTCAATTTCATCTAAACCATCTAGTAATGGGAATAATTTTTGATTCTTTATCCAATATTTAGCAAGTTTTTTTGAAACACCATATTTAGATTTTAGTTCAGCCACTAACCAATTATTTATAGATTGCCTGTTATCTTTCCATGAAGATAAGTTGAATAAAATAGGAACGGGATAATCAGGCTGTTCTTCTGCACGGTTAACTAAAGCTTGAGCCAGTTCTAATTGTGTGGTTGTCTTGCCCGACCCTGGCGCACCTAAAATTAAAAGCTTACCTGCAATTTCTGGGGAATCAAAAACCTCTAAAATTGTTGTTGTGTCTGAGAGAGGTTCGGGAGGCTTTAAGCCAATTTTTATCTCTGCATCCCAAGGGCGTTTTACCTGCTGGGGTTGTGATTCCTTTCCCAGATTGATCAACACGGCATTGTGTAGAGATTGCCTTAATCGTGCTGTAACTTCTTCCTTGACTGCGGCTAGTAGTATCCGCTCGTTCTTTGGTCGAGCCGGGTTGCCTACTGGTGTTGTCTGCTGCCCGAAGAAAATATTCCAAATGTCCCCGCCGATTCTGCCAGCATTAACATTCTCAGCATTTATAAACCCACCACCAAACTGGGCATTGCTTAAGTCGTTGTTATTGACTTGGTTCGGTTCTTGGGAGTCCGGCATGGGTTGATTTAGGCAAGCTTAAGCATTGTTGTTATAAATATTACCACCCATTTGATCTATGTTTGCAGTGTTAGCGTCCAATATGCCGCTTGCGAACTGTGAGTTAGGTTGGTAGTAAATCGAGACTTTATCTCCAGTCTGAGCTAGTAATTTATTTTGCTGGTTAATTGTGGAAAATAACTGATTAATTATTTTATCTTTATCTTCGAGTCTTGCTTGGTATTGTGCTTCTAGTGCCTTAGCCGCAAACTCATATCCCTGCGTGAACTCGCTGTGGATTTTTGCCTTATCTGCATCAGGGGCAACAGCTACTCTGACTAAAATAACGCCATCACCTTTCTTTTCAATGCTTTGGACATCCAATTGTGCGCCTTGGTTTTCGACTTCTACTTTTTTGAAGGAGTAGGCAAAAGCATCCCAGTCAATACCGTTGCGAAAGATTAGGTCTACTGTTTCTAAGGATTTTTGGAATAGCTTGGTGAACTCGCCAGGGGCGAAGTTTCCACTGATAGGGCGACGTTCTTGGTGATCTGTTTGAAGATAAACATAGTCACAAATTACGTCCTTAAGGTTTGTAGCACTGTTGGTATTCCAGTCTTCTATACAAGCTCCTGTAAAAGTTGCTGTAGTAAAGTCGGTTCCTAGTGCTTGAATTCTACTAAGGTTGGCCCCACTGAGATTAGCTTCACTAAGGTTAGCTTCATTGAGATTAGCCCCGCTGAGATTAGCCCCACTGAGGTTAGCTCTACTGAGGTCAGCTCTACTGAGGTCTCGGTTTATTGCTCCTTGATTAACAATCTCCCAAACTAACTTCCATTTTTCCTCAATGACTGTTAGCTCCCTAATTTGTGCTTGTTTGAGATTAGCACCACTGAGGTTAGCTTCACTAAGATTTACTCCATTGAGGTTAGCGGCACTGAGGTTAGCTTCACTAAGGTTAGCGGCACTGAGGTTAGCTTCACTAAGATTTACTCCATTGAGGTTAGCCCCACTGAGATTAGCTCCACTAAGGTTAGCCCAACTAAGGCTAGCTCCATTAAGGTTAGCCCCACTGAGATTAGCTTCTCTAAAATCTATTCTATTGAGTTTAGCTTCATTGAGATTAGCGCCACTGAGGTTAGCTTGATTAAGATTAGCGCCACTAAGGTTAGCTTCAATGAGATTAGCCTTTATCAAACCTACCGAAATGAGATCTGCCCAACTGAGGTTAGCGCCACTGAGGTTAGCACCACTGAGGTTAACTCCACTGAGGTTAGCCCAACTGAGGTTAGCCCAACTGAGGTCTTGGTTTACCGCTCCTTGATTAACAATCTCCCAAACTAACTTCCATTTCTCCTCAATGACTGTTTCTTCACTAATTCGTGTTTGTTTGAGGTTTGCACCACTGAGATTAGCGCCACTAAGATTAGCGCCACTGAGATTAGCACCACTGAGGTTAGCTCTACTGAGGTTAGTCCCATTGAGATTAGCGCCACTGAGGTTAGCTCTACTGAGGTTAGCTCTACTGAGGTTAGCTCCACTGATATCTAATTTTACTTCAAAATTTTCCTGTCTCCATTCATTCCAAATCTCCACCCCTTGCCTCAATATCTCCAGATGCTCCGCATTCGCCATCTTAAGCTCACTCCTCTGCTCACCTGTTGCAAACAACCTACTCCGCCTCCTGCCACCCCTCGATTGAAGCCAGCAGAATATTTACTAAAGGATGATCGATTAGCTCTTTAAATGCTTCGGTTCCCCCAGCCTTCAACGCACCTATTACCCGTGCTTTTAATGTTGGGTTACTCTCAATTTCGTCTACAGCTTTAGCCACAACACTCATTTTCTGCGATGTCGTTGCAGTAGGGTATATCTGACTCAGTTGGTTAAGTAGCTGCTGAATGTCTGCTGCGGCTTGGGCGAGGTTCTGACGCTGTTCAGGGTTGTAGTTGGTGATGTTGCCGCCGATTTGTTGGGCATTTACGGTGTCAGCGTTGACTAAACCGCCACCAAATTGAGCGTTTTGCAGGTTGAAGTTGGAGGTTTTGTTACTCACCCGTTGTTGGTTGTTATCACCCTGAACATTGTTGATGTCCCCGCTCACTGAACCACCAACTGAAAATCCACTGGGATTGTTACTCATAAAACCTACCTGCTCAACGTTTGAATAAAAGCTTGGACGCTGTAGTGCTGTTATTACCATATTCTGTAGATCGGCAATTCTGCTATCTTTTTCGGCGATGAGTGTTTTAACTTCTTGTTCTGCCAGAGCTTTTAGCTGATTATACGTAGCGAAATACTCTGCACTCAGTTCGGATTTATCTGCTGTGATCGCAGTTTTGGCCCGGAGCAGAAATTTATCTTCACCCCGTACTTCCATACCCACAATTCGCAAATCTGCTTCTGGATGATTTTCAGCTAACTGCTTAAAGGAAATTGCGATCGCTCTGGGGTCTACTCCTTGGTTATGATACAGGTCGAGCGTGTCGAAGATTGGCTTGATGAAATCACCAAACTCTCCATCAGCAAATACTTCCTGGCGATTGTCAGGTTTACGGTAAGGGTCTGGGTTGTCTTTTGTGGGCAGGCGCATATAAACGTATTCGCACCGCACTCCGTTAAATTTTGTGTCAGTGGTAATGTTCCAATCTTCGATGTATGCCCCGGTGAGAGTTGCGCCTGTAAAATCCGTGCCGTCTAGTTGGGTTTGCACTAGCTTGGCAAGGCTCAAGTCTGCGTCTTGTAGGTTGGCGTGGCTTAAGTCTGCTCCAATGAAGCTGGTATCTTTTAGGTTTGCTTCTTTGAGATTAACTCCACGTAGATTTAATCCATCAAAATTTTTATTTTTTCCAGATTTTGTAGTTACTAAATGCTGTATTTGTGGTTGAGCAAGATAATTTCTTACTGTTATAGTATGTTCTAGGTTCTTGGCTTGAAACCAACAAGTATGAGTTATATTGGCTCTTCTAAAATTGCTATATTTCAAACTTGCCTTGCTAAAGTCTGCTTTTGCTAAATCTGCGTTCTGAAAACTAGTCCCACCTGTATTAACTATAGCTATCTTCACAAATTCATCGACTATTGCTGTAGACATAGGTAAAATACCGGCCTTTACTTTATTGACTGCTGTAGACACCATTCCTGCCTGAGAACCAATTAAAGCAATGAAAAATATCCCACACAAAGCAAAGCCTACTGGTACGAATCCTGCTACAACTATAGAAGTAGATTGATTTATTAAAGCATATATCATCAAAGCAAGAATCCAAGTTATAAAACCAGCTACTGCAAAAACAGCAGTTACTGTTAGAGCAAGGCTTCTAAGGTTAGAATGGTATTTAGACGCAACAAGCGCAATACAAAAGGTAAAAATAATAGTTATTACTACAGCGATATAAATAGAGCCTAATATTGCTGATAGCAGTAAACAAATAAACAGAGTCAGACAGCGAATAAACCAACGCTTCTGCAATCCTGTTTTTGCGTAGCTAAAGTTTGCACCCCTTAAATTAGCACCTGTAAAATCTGCTCCCCGGATATCAGTGTAGCTAAAGTTTGCCCCTGCAAGGTTTTGACCCTTAAATGAACGACCTCTAAGGTTTTGGCGGGAGAAGTCTTGAGGCATAGCTAGGCTAGTGAAAGCGAGGGGTTATGTTACATACAGCTTAAGTATGAACTTTTACGGACTGTAACACAAGATTTCTGTTGAAGTTTGCGTATTCAGCGATCTCAGCTAATACTCAGTGTTTTTACCAGAACGAGTTAATCAAACACGGGGGATATAGGCGTGTCAGGGATTTACTGTCTGCGAAGAAAGTAGTTGATACCCTGCCAGAGGAACTGAGGGAAAAGATTACTAAACCCTCTCAAACTCGCCCCTTACTTCGTTTGGTCAAAACTCCCAACAAGTTACAGGAAGTCGTAGCGATCGCATCCCAAAATTTTGACAAAGATACAACAATAGTTAAGAAAAACTTAATCAATTATTCCTATTGACTTTTCACAGTAAGTCCTCAAGCTTTGAAAAACGTGGCTTTTTCTACAAGCAAATTATCAATAGCTCTGAGTTAATGAGAATAGCTAAAAACTGATTAATCTTTTGCTCACAAGTTCCTCACATTGTTTCTCTATGTTCAAACTAAACTCAGCCCAATTCACTCTTAAAAGATCGAATATCTTTACTATCTGGAGAATGCCAGCCTGATACTACAGTTGATGGAATACCTACATGATAGACCTCAACTTAAAGTTAGTTACGTTACGGTGATTAATACTATTGACGGCTGGGTAATTAGAGTCAGGCTAAGGCATCAACCCTCACCGCAAGAAGATAGTAACTTCCGGTCAATTTTAAGTGAATTAGGAATTTTGTACTCACCACCAAAGCAATTACAATTGGCACTGTGGAGTTTAGCTGGCGGAAAGTCCCCTGTCGAAGTCATGCGCCGCTACCAGGTTGCTGTAGTTTCTCATGGTCAGCCCAAAAATGAGGAGATAGAAGCATGGAGGCAACAGTTCATCAAAGAATTAGCTGAGTGTCCACAAACTCTCGCTGCAACTTAGATGATTGCTGGCACTCAACGCTATTGACGCGGTTATTGGCAGAAAATTTCTGGTAAATGATTGGGAAGGGTCGCATTATTGATTAGTCGCATATTGCAGTACTCGTTCCCACTCCCAACGCCATGCTGTCTCTATCGTTATTTCTTTACCGTTGGTGAAGAGGATAAATTCTGTGCCTTCATCGTAAAAAACATCTGCAACGAGGCGATTGCGGACATCGTAACCCCACGTTTTGGCTGCTGCATTCCACCACCTCTGCCCTGGTGACTCTAGGTTTGGTAGTTCCAGGTACTCATCACGCCATGCCTTTGGCTTCCATTGCTGTTGTAATGCACTAATCAAAATTGCGTTTGAGATTGCCTATCTCAAAGAAACACTGCGGACTTGGAAAGGCGTTAAGTCACCGAAAGCTGTGTTTTTTGCGGCTTGTAAGGAGAGACGGAAACCGGAGTCTGCACAAGTGAAATATTACGTTACGGTCAAACTCAATCCTTAGTGAAGTATTCACTTTGACATCAGTGAATCAAAAAAAGATACATCACAACTAGCAAAGCGAGAGAGGAGAGAAACCTCTTGGAAACGGAGTCCAGTAGTGGGTAAATATCCGTCAGGTGTTTTTTCTTGTTGTAATTGATAATTGATTTCATTCAACTCAATTTCTTCTAATTTACCTTCACTAATCCACCCCACTGCTTGCCAAAACTTGATCACAGGTGCAAGTCTTGCTTGTCCAATTGAGCCACTCTTAAGCCAGATTTCTTTTTGCCTTCTAAATCCAAATTTACCATCACTGTATTTTTCCCACAAAGCGTTTACAACATATAAATCCTCAAGTGGAAAATTCTCAAAATCGCTTCTCACAAGAATTTGGATGCCTTTTTTACCCACCTTTTGAGTCATCAAACGATAGGTTTCTTCATCCGCCTTTTTCCAATCTTTGGCTTCAAGTAATTTTTGAATTGGAGTATAGTGAATAAAAAGATACTTAATTAAAGAACATATAACATCGTTAGTTGTAAAATCAGTATTTTGTTTATTATTAAACAGTTCAATTAAATTTTTATGAATAGACTCTATAATCTCTAAGGGAAGAATTTCCTTATTTAAGATATCTATCTCTTTTTTCAAGGTATACTTAAGAATTTTAAAGGCTCTCATATAAGCTTTTATTGCATTTTCAAGATCGCCCTGCTTTTTAGATAAACTCCCTTGAGCATAATAGGCATAAACTAGAGTTTGTAATTTTTGAAAAACAGAATTTATTATTCGGTTATTGTCTAAATCATTCATAGCACCTTGAAATGCTTTATTGTTGTCCAAATATTCTAAAGCAATCTTAACTTTTTCTTCTGCTTTCTGAAATTGTTCGAGTTCCAGATAAGCTAAAGATAGATGACTTAGTAATATCGCTTTTTCAACTTTAGGATCTTGAAATTCTTTCGCCAAACTAGCAAATATTAATACTTCATCACCTGGGAATTTGTGACTTTGATTACGAAGTTTTATTACCAGTTCAGATAGTTCTCTTCTAAGATTTTCAGCATCTCGTACAGTTTCTAATTGCCTCTCGACCCAACTCTCGTTAAAAACTTCTCTATAGATAGGATTATAAACTTTTAATTTTTTCTGATTTTTAACAACTAACCCTGATAGCTGTAATTCACTAACTTCAATACTGTTATTACTATCTATTTCTCCTAATTGTCGAATTTGCTGATATAATTCCAACAAATAACTAGCTCGTTGTTCATTTGAAAGAATTCGGTCTCGGATCGTTCGTAAATGCTCTGGATTATCCTGAAATTCCCAATTTTCAATAATCCTTGCTATTACTACTTCGGCAACGGAACGAGGATTATCTTTCTCAGACTCTTCTACCATAAACTTACATAATTTCTGAGTTAGAAACGGTTGTCCACCTGTGCAATCTAAAATTGATTCGATTACTTTTTGAGGATTTGATACCTTGCCTTCTAAGCCCTTAATAAGCGGTTGGACTTCTGACATCCGAAAACCATGTAGTTCAATTCCTTCTCCAATATTAAAAGGAGTTTGGGTTTTATCAGTAATCAAATCGCTGGGAGTTGCCACACCCAACAATGCAAACGTCAGTCGTTCAAATTTAGGATTATCAACTCGTTGATTTTGAAAAAAACGAATTAAAGCAAAAAAATCATCCGAAGAAAAATCCTGGCTCAGTACTCTGTCAATTTCATCCACAAAAATGACTATTGGTTGCTGAATTTTTTCCAATAATACTTGTTCGATAAACAATCTCAAACACATGACTGGATCTAGTATTTCCTGTTTTTCTCGCCACCATATCTGCCAATTAAAATCAAATTTATCTTCTAATTGGCAACTTTCTACTAAGGCGTAAACAATTCCTCCATACCATTGTGATTATGTTACATTGTGTTTGCCAATCCCTGTTAAGTCAATTGCTGCACAGATAGTCCCTTCTTGTTGTAACCTTTGCATCGTCTGTACCCGCAAGCTGGACTTACCCATCTGTCGGGAGTTCAAAACGTAACAAAATTTTCCTGACCGCAATTTTTGGTAAAACTCCTCGTCTGCTTGTCGCTGTACATAACTAGGAGCATCAATTGGGAGACTTGCACCAACCTGATAGAAGTTAGAACTACTGGCTAGCACTTTTCAAAACTCCTTATAAGACGCGGCGGAAATACTCACGGTAAAGTTGGCAACGGGGCATGACATGATTATTCTGTTTTTGTACTAGCCCCAAACTGTGCAATTTATAAATTTGGATTGGATCTAATTCTACTCCTACATTTGAGTTAACTACTCGGTTTAAACATATTCGCAGTTCTGGTACTGTTTGCAAAACACCTAACAGAGAGCGCAAGTGATTATTATAAATTCCTGCTTCTGTTGTCGCCGATTGTAGTAAATTTTTGAGAGTTACTTTTCCTGTTGCTATCTCGTACATTGCCAAGCGTAACAGGTACGGGTGTCCTCCTACCATTTTCCTCAATTGTTCTAAAACAGCAGTCCCATCTTGTATTCTATGTTTTTTAACTAATTCTTTGCTTTGCTGTTGATTAAATTCCTCTAGTTCTACAGGTATCCCTGCATTAAAGGGAGATTGATGGATATCCAAAGGGATGTAAGGTTCTGTGGAATGTGCCAGTACTAAATGCAGTTGTTTCCAAACATCAAAAATTTTTCCTTTTTCATGCCAAGAACGCAACATTCCAAAAAAATCTTCTACCACTTCCCTATGAGGAAATAATCGATCTACTTCATCCAAACATAGAATTAAAGGACAATTAATTTTAACTAAAATATGCTTTCTAAAATAAGCTGTACAATTATCATTACTACCTAAAATATCCGTATTCCATGCTAATGACACTTTGTTTTCAATTTCCAGTTCATCACTAACCCTTCCACAAAACCAACGTAAGAATTTATCAAGATTTGTTAGAATTGCTTTATCTGTGCTACCTAAATCTAAGTAAACTGACTGGAATTGTTTTTTCTCTGCATAGGATAAAAGTCTAGTCAACAAGGAAGTTTTACCCATTAGTTTGGGTGCTTTAATCCGAATTAAAGAACTAGGCTTCAAAAGTGCTTCATAAACGGATTCAATACCATCTTGTTCTATATAAAAAGGTGAATTTAATGGCACATATCCGTCTGGATATTCTAATTCAATAGCTGGAAAAGAGTTTATTGTTTTATTCTCAACAGGTTCTCGTTCAATATATATGTCTACATCTGCATCTAGTCTAGAGTTATCATCAGCTTGCAACTGTCGTTCAACTACATCCAACTTGTCAGCAAGCTCTTTGAGTGTACCTTCCTCTGCCTGAAGGTGCTGTTCGTATTGAAATTTGCGTGATGGGTCTGTCTCAATCACCCATGCGTTGCGTATGCTTGCAATTTTCTGGCTTTGCAGCACGTAGGCTTTTTCTAGGGAGTCTCGCTCTTGTTGCGATCGCTGTCGTTGATTCTGTGACTGGGCTGAGTCACTTGATGCTATCATTTGCTGTCCGAAGTGAATGTTGTAAATATCCCCGCCGATTCGCCCAGCATTTACAGACTCAGCATTAATTAACCCGCCGCCAAATTGAGAATTGGGTAAGTTGTTATTGGTGACTTGTTTTGGGTCTTCTGAACCTTGAACTATGCGGTTTTGATTCCCTTGAATCACAGTACCTTGAACATTTGAGAAGCTATCTGCTGGATCGGTAACAATTGTTCCTTGTTGCTTCAGCATAAGTCTTTCTTTTTGGGAAAGTCCCAAAGTTGCTGTAGTCAAAATAGCATGGGACAAGTTAGCAGTGGTTAAATTTTTTGCATTCAAAAGATTAGCACATCCGAAGTTAACATAACTTAGACTCGCATTACTTAAGTTAGCATTATCTAAATTGGCATGAAAGAGATTCGCATTGCTCAGGTTAGCATTGGTTAAGTCAGCATAACTCAAGTCAGCATAACTTAAGTCAGCATTTTTCAAAACTGCACTGCACAGATTAGCTTTGTAAAGGTTGGCACTGCTTAGATTAGTATTACTTAAATTTGCATTGCTTAAATTTGCATTGCTTAGATTTGCACCAGCCAGATTGTCTTCACTAAGATCCTCATCACTTAAGTCTGCGCCTATATAATCCTCAGATAAATCAAGTCCTGCTATTCTTGCTAATTCAGATAGCTTTCCTGTTGGCTGATTGTCAATTGCTTGAAAAAGCTCACCAAGCTTTTCAAGAGATAGTCGCTGGGTCATACTTTTATGGCTACCTGACTTACATAATGTTCTATTTCTGCTTTTAAATACTGTAACAATAACCCAATTTTTGTTTCTTTATTTTTTTTATTTATTCCATCATCTAAATCTATTATTGCTATATAATTTCTATTAACACTAACTTGCAAAACAGCTTTTAATTCACAACAAGTATCCGCCTTTAATAATTCTAAAATTCCTAGAACTTCATTTTTAAGAAAACCATACAATATTTGCAATTGATTTCCATTTTTCGATTCATTGTCTAATTTAAACTCCCATATAGGATATTCTTGTGTACCTGTAGGATTACCCTTCCAATTATAATCTTGGTTAATAACGAGATTACGTTCCTTTAAGGGCATAATTCCATTTTTTAAATAGAAATATAATTCACTATTTTTAATACCAAATTTGATGTCTATAGTTTTATTAGTGCGGTTTAATATTTTGTTTGTACTAGGAATCTTTACTTCTATCGTGCCAAATGAAATACTTAATTTAGTACTCAATTTTTTAGAGGGGATAATTTCGTAAAATTCTATTTCAAGAGTTGCTAATTTCCCCTTATACTTGTGATCTTCAAATATCTTTTCTCCTACTGAATTTTCTAGCACTTGTTCTGAAGATAGAAATGGTGAGATTGGTAAATTATTTTTATTTTATGTAGAGAGTTTAATATTAGCTACCGGAATATCTTCATGGTAATAATTGGTGATGCAGATATTTTGGGTACTGTTATGAGCTTGAAATACTGTATTTTTATCACCCAAAACCCCTTGGTTTTCATTACCTTGAATGTCTCGGTTTTGATTTCCCTGCACTGAATTTTGAGGTGTATAGCTACCAGCCTCTTGTGTTGAAATTACATCAGGCTGTTGCGAATTGTAGTTTCCTGGTGGTATCTGATTCATAAATCAGTTCTACAACCCTAATAAATGCAATAAATGAGAACCACCAGCAGCACCTAACCAAGCTGCAACTTTCACAATAATTGGCTTGGCTCTTGTCCAAATTTTCTGACCTGCCTCTACACTCTTACTAGTCTTCTCAAGTGTTTCTGCCACACCTGTTAAACGGTCTAATGCACGTTGTTTATTTGATTCTTCTTTATCTGTGGCTCTCTTAGCAGCACTCAAATCTTCAATTACTTCTTCTTTTATATCTACAGGGAAATCTGCTCCTCTAATCAAAGTTTCAAGCTCTGCCAGTAATTTAACAACATCTTCTTTAGTAAGCGATTGTGCGGTATCTGCACCCACTTGATTTTGTTGTGTTACTTGATTACTGTCACCAAGGACAGCCTGATTATTGTCTCCTTGTACTGCACGGTTGTTGTCACCTTGAATGTTGTTGATATTACCACCAACAGAACCACTAACTGAAAAACCACTGGGGTTATTACTCATAAAACCTACCTGCTCAACATTTGAATAAAAGCTGGGACGCTGTAGTGCTGTAACTACCATATTCTGTAAATCAGTAATTCTGCTATCTTTTTCGGCGATAATTGCTTTAACTTCTTGCTCTGCCAGGGCTTTTAGCTGATTATACATGGTAAAATACTCGGCACTCAGTTCGGATTTGTCGGCAGCGATCGCAGTTTTGGCACGGAGCAGAAACTTGTCCTGTCCCCGTTTTTCCATTGCGACTATCTCAAGTTCAGCATCTGGGTGATTTTCGGCTAACTGCTTGAAGGAAATGGCAACTGCTCTGGGGTCAATGCCCTGGTTATGGTACAGGTCGAGGGTGTCGAAGATTGGCTTGATGAAATCCCCAAACTCACCCAGAGCAAATACTTCCTGTCTATTGTCTGGTTTGCGAAGTGGATCGGGATTATATGCAGTGGGTAGGCGCATAAAAACGTATTCGCACTTTACCCCGTTAAAAAGGGTTTCATTAGTAATACCCCAATCTTCAATAAATGCACCAGTGAGAGTTGCACCTGTGAAGTCAGTAGCGTCTAGCTGTGTCTGTACTAGCTTAGCTCTGGATAAGTCTGCGTCTTGTAAGTTAGCATAGCTCAAGTCTGCACCGATGAAACTGGCATCTGCTAGGTTAACTCCTTTCAAATTTACGCCTCGCAGGTCTTGACGATTAAAGTTTTTGTTCTGTCCGTGTTTATTTATCAACCATTGCTGTAGTTGTACATTAGAGAGATAAGTTGTTCCTGAACGTATACAGTCAAGTTTCTTGGCTTGATACCAACAGGTATGAGTTAGAATAGCATTTCTAAAATCGCTGCTTTTAAGTACTGCTTGTGTAAAATTAGCATTGGTTAAGTCAGCACCCCGAAAACTTGTGCCTTCTGTACTGGCGAAAGCAATAGTAATCTTCCAAATCCAGCGAAAACGTTTATCCCCATTTAAAGCTAATTGACCAACATAAGAACCCAAAGCTGCCCCAACAAGTCCGCCAACAACCCCTCCAAACCATGCTCCACCTTGAATTAATTTTCTGAGTAGTTCATTTCCAATGAGTGTCGTAGAGAATGCTTCATTATTTGTTACAGATGAATTCAGGGCGACAGCTAAAACAAAAAGCATGGACATCACCCCAGATACAACTATCGCCCCAATCTTAGCCTCTGGTTCATCTACTGCTGCTGCGGGTGCGCCGACAGCTACCACAGCTAAAACAATAGCTACGGCTGCTACCAATTGTATGTTTACAGCTATTGGCCCATAAGTAACATTTAAAACTGTACGAACGAAGCAAATAAACAAGAATGACGCAACAAAAACAATAAATATACGTGGTTTCAAAGAGAGGAAAAAATATGTGGCAAAAGTAATAGCAATACCTGCTGTGAATCCTGATAGCCCTGCTACAAAAAACAATAATAGTGAGAAAACAAATATTCCGTAGCTTTTGAGTCCAGCTTTGGCTTTGTGAAAATTAGCTCTTGTCAAATTAGCACCACTAAAATCTGTGCCCCGAATATCTGCATGACTAAAGTTTGCCCTGGCAAGGTTTTCTCCCTTAAACGAACGACCTCTGAGATTCTGGTGAGAGAAGTCTTGGGGCTTTTTGGGCATAGCAGGGCTAGTGAAGGCGAAAGTTGATCGTGGATACAGCTTGAGTATCCGCTGTTACGGAATTTTGCACAAGCTTTTGTCATCAAGAGTAAACAAACGAGAGCCATTACGGCTGTAGTGAAATTCTGTGCGTAAAATTACCAGCCCAAACTAAGCTTTATACTTCTTACTCTCAGGAACCAAAAGTACAGTTTAGAAACTCAACCCCTACAAAAGTGGTCGTATGAGGCTGTCATTGGGCAATCTAAGGCTAGACTTGGCAGATGATACCATAAAGAGAAATTCTCTAGTGTTTATTGAGGGTTATTTATTTTTGTAATATATTTGTAGTATAAAAGAGAATTAATTGCAGGTTAGGAATATCTGTCTAAGGTTTTTTATGAATTACGATTTTTCAATGCAAAGTTGTGATTTAAATAAGCTCAACTCCATGACCAAATATCCTAGTATCCCAACGTATCACGCGTTAGGTAATAAAGGAATATCTGTAGGCGCTCTGTCATAATTATCATGCCAATAGTTTGCACACCATTCCAATACATTACCGTGCATATCGTATAACCCCAAGGCATTTGCTATCCCAAAACTTCCTATAAATGTAGTTTCTTTTCGATAAATACCTTTGGGTTCTTGACTATAAGAATTTGATAATTGATATTCTTCATTGTCTACATCTTTGTAATTAGCGACACTAGTTGTAATTGCCTCTCCAAAATGAAAGGAGGAGGTGGTTCCACCACGACACGCATATTCCTATTTTGCTTCACTGAGCAAGCGATACTGTTTTAGGGTACAGTCAAATGGCAGAAATGTTGAATGTCGATACAAAACTTTACATATTTAGTTAAAGTAGCTCTAAAAAAACTAAAATAGTCAACATACCATCATCTCCTCAAACCAATGAACATAACTGATTTTTTGACACATACATGATTGTAAATAAC
>JAVRCH010000080.1:0-15736 GCA_034530795.1 Nostoc sp. DedQUE12a | reverse complement strand
AGGGGAAAGGGGAAAGGGGAAAGGAACCAGCAATTTCAAAACAGGGGTTTCAAGCATGGAGTCGGCAATTTTTATCGCACTATGTATCTCCTCAATCTTCTTTTTTGTTCTCCATTTTGAAAAACAGGGGCTTTATACCTTGTGGTGAAAAGTTTTTTCTTCTTCCCTTACCCCTTACCCTTTCCCCTTTTCCCCTTCTTGGTAACAGGTATGAGAGCTTATTACTGTCAGGATTTTGCGGTTCCTAAACTATGCTTCAACTGTTATAAGTGGCTCAAATCAAAAATATGTTAATAATGGTTAACATATCTAATTAATTAGCAATAACTATTTTTCACCCATCAGCATCATTACTTGCTCTATCGCTCTCAAAAGTGTTGATTTCAGGAGTTTGAGTGTGATTTTTTTCTGCTTCTACGATGGCGTAAACATCTGGCCATACTGAGGCACCGTGTTCATAAGCATCGATACCGATGCGATCAGCTTCGGGATTGACACGTAAGCGTCCTATTGCTTTGAGTCCACCATACATTAAAAAGGCGAAGGCGACGGTGAAAACTGCGATCGCTACTAAGCCTAAAAGTTGTATAGCCAGCAAATCAAACCCACCACCTAAAAATAAACCTGCCTTTTTGTTCAGTGTCAGTTCTGCTTGACCGAAGAAGCCTACTGAGAGAGTACCCATCATGCCATTGATACCGTGTACGGAAAATGCCCCTACCGGATCGTCGATGTGGAGTGACTCGATCAAATCGACTCCAAGTACAACCAAAACACCAGCCGTTAAGCCAATCAAAACTGCTGCCCAGGGAGCAACAAAAGCACAAGGCGCTGTAATTGCTACTAATCCAGCTAGAGAACCATTGAGACAATAAACCAAATCCCATTTCCCTGTGCGGATGTATTGGAAAACAAGCGTTGCTAATGCCGCCGCTCCTGCGGATAACGTAGTATTAATTGTTACTAGACCCATTAATCCTGGATTAGCCGTGCTAAGAGTTGAGCCAGGGTTGAACCCGTACCAGCCAAACCATAAAATCATTGTTCCCAGAGTTGCCAAGCCCAAATTATGCGCTGGTGGTAGTGTCCCCCAAGCCGGACGACCAGGACGAGGGCCAAGTAAATAAGCACCAATTAGTGCTGTCCAGCCACCCACAGTGTGAACAACGGAACCACCAGCAAAATCATGATAGTACAGCTTGGTTAACCAGCCGTTGGCATTCCAAGCCCAATGAACTACGAGTGGGTAGCTAATTGCACCCATAATGCCACTGTAAATTAAATCACCAATAAAATCGGTTCTTCCAGCCATTGAACCAGTGGTGATGGTACTGGCAGTAGCAGCAAAAGCAAATTGGAAGAAAAACAAAGTATAGGTATTGATGGCGGCTGTAGAACCAGGTGCGCCCAATGGATAGCTACCATCAGCAGCTGGTAACTGACTGAGGAAGAAGGTATCTATGCCAAACAAACCGCCAGCACTCGTACCAAAAGCGATACCAAAGCCGATCGCCCACCATGCCAAAATAGTTACAGCGGCATCAATGAAGTTTTCTAATAAGGCATTAACTACACTTCTTTGCCGGAGCAAACCTGCTTCTAACATGGCAAAACCGGTTTGCATAAAGAATACTAAAAAACCAGATAATAGTACCCAGGTAGTATCAATCGAAATTTGCAGCTTTGTTGTCGTTTCCGATAAAGATTGCACAGTAGGAGGATCTGCCGCCTGAACAACTGTCGGCGCTAAAACTGCAAATACCATTGAACCGATACCTAGCGCCATTAGGCGATGCCAGGGTCGAATACGGTTATTCATTGCTCACTTTTTGCTGCTGGAAAAGCGATCGCTGATGTTGGTAATAGGCTCAACAACATCTTGCTGCACTTTGGTAAATTTATACCTCAACGTATAAATTTGATTGATTGTCTATTTACTTGAACCAAAAAACTGTATGTTTTAATACATTTTTTTGATTATGTTATGACAACATAACTGCCGATCAAACAAATAAAGCAACTATATCCTTTGTGGCTAAGTATTTTCCGGTATCACAATTGTCCAATTTTGGATATTATTAAATTTTTATACAAAAAGTTAACTACTTGTTACTTTTAATCTGTGTCTCACGTGAATAGGAAGTAAAATTAAGAACTTAGAATTCAGCACTTTTTAAATATTGCTCATAACCGAGTTTTTCTAGTTTGGCTTGCTTGGCGAGTACTGATTCAGATAGAGTTTGGCGATATTTTTGGACTTTTTCTAGTAATTCTGGTTGTGCAGTTGCCAGTATTTGTACTGCTAAAAGTCCAGCATTTTTGGCATTACCGATCGCCACCGTTCCTACGGGAATACCACTAGGCATCTGTACTATTGAATACAATGAATCTAATCCTTGTAAGTTACGAGTAGCTACAGGAACACCGATGACAGGAAGGGGAGTTAAAGAGGCTACCATTCCCGGTAGATGAGCAGCACCACCCGCGCCAGCAATAATTACTTTAATGCCGCGTTGGTGTGCGAGTTTAGCATATTCCACCATGCGTTCTGGGGTACGATGAGCCGAGACGATCGCCACTTCATTTTCAACGCCAAATTCGTCACAAACTGCGATCGCGTCTTTCATGGTGGGCAAATCAGAATCGCTGCCCATGATAATACCAACTAAAGGAGCCATAGAATTTTGGATTTTAGATTTTGGATTAATGGTCGATTGTTAAATTTAAAATCAGATTTAGCTATATTCTCGCGAATGTGATGACTCAAGCAACACAAAGTACCCTACAAATTATCAATGCTAGAGTGCCTGGTTACAAAGATTTGCAAATGCTCTTGATTAATCAACAGGGAATAATTGAGCAAATCTTACCAATGAGTGCATTAGGGGCGCACAGTGATGCAGCCCTACTAAATGTAGCAGGTGACTGGATTTCTCTAGGCGGCGTTGATTTGCAAATTAACGGTGCATTGGGATTAGCATTTCCTGATTTGAAGGCTGAAAACGCTCATCTCCTTGAGAAAATAACCCAATATTTGTGGGATGTCGGAGTAGATGGATTTTTACCGACACTTGTAACAACTTCGGTAGAAAATATTCAGCGATCGCTTGCAGTCATCGCTAATTTTACTGAAAAAGACAGCTCGGGGGCGAAGTCATCCGCCAAAATTCTGGGAGTACATCTAGAAGGGCCGTTTTTGAATTTCCACAAGCGCGGCGCACACCCGGCAGAGTACCTGTTACCCTTAACAATTGATGAGGTAAAGCGGGTTTTGGGAGATTATGCCCAGATTGTAAAAGTTATCACTTTAGCACCGGAATTAGATCCTAGTGGTGAAGTTATTCCATATTTGCATTCTTTGGGAATTACCGTCAGTTTAGGACATTCCCAAGCGACGGCGACAGAAGCGCAACGCGCCTTTGAACTAGGCGCAACGATGGTAACCCATGCCTTCAATGCTATGCCAGCACTACATCATCGCCAACCTGGGTTATTAGGGGCAGCAATTACCAATCCGCACGTCATGTGTGGTTTTATTGCTGATGGAGAGCATGTTTCACCGACAATGTTGCAAATTTTACTGCGTGCCAGCGATGGAGAAAAAGGGCTGTTTCTGGTTAGCGATGCCCTTGCACCTCTGGGGTTACCCGATGGGGTGTATCCTTGGGACAGTCGGCAAATTGAAGTCAACAATGGTACAGCACGATTACCAGATGGCACATTATCAGGAACGACTTTACCCTTATTGGTAGGAGTGCAGAATTTGGTAAAGTGGGGAATTTGCGACGTAGAAAGTGCGATTTTATTAGCTACCAATGCACCAAGACAAGCAATTGGGTTACCAGGAATTGCCCCAGCCAAAACCGCTAATTTATTACGCTGGCATTGGGATGAACAGACAAAAGAACTATCTTGGCAAAGATTATAATAGCTCAACCCGCCAGAGAATTGATTCTCTAGCGGGTTAAAAGATATAGCAGTTTCCAGCTAGGCTAGGACATAACCTGAGAGTAGAACTCTGACACTAAGATACTTTTAAGCCTGTTGCCTATTCCCTGTTCCCTGCTATAACTAATAATGACGTGCGCCTGCGTTGCCGACTCACATTAGTAATGAGTACCGGTTTTACGATGGTTGATGGCAGTAACAGCATCAGGCTTGAGCAACTTACCTTCATCTACAGTTGCATACACAACCCAGTGGTCGCCACATTCCATACGTTGGTTGACTGAACATTCCAGATATGCCAAAGCGTCGGTAAGAACGGTACAGCCGTTATCTGCAACTGCTGTGCTAAAGCTGGCAAATCGATCTTCTCCAGGGGCAAAAGATTTACGGAAATGCTTCATGTAATCTTGATGATTGCCTTCAGGTAAAATATTTAAGGCAAATTTACCACCAGGATACATTAAAGATTCGATCGCTCGATCTTTGGCGATCGCTACAGTCAGTCCAGGTGGATTAAATGTAGCTTGAGAAACCCAAGCGCCTAGCATCCCAGTAGATACTTCTCCTTGTTTTGCCGTCAGCACGCAAACGGAACCAACAATTCGACCCACAGCTTGTTCCACCGGAGTCGCACTTTGTTGAGGAACGCGTACCTTTCTAGCTTTTTTCAGTGCTTGGGCAAAGTCTGTACCTACTTCTTCACAGAATTTGAGAGTCACATCATCAGGTTTAAACTTCACCTTCAGAGTGTCAAAACCCAAACGATATCCAGCATCCCGGAGTTTACCTTCAATCAAATCAAATGCTTCGCCACTCCAACCATAGGAACCAAACACCCCAGCCAGTTTGGTGTTGTCACCACTGGATAACACAATACCTAAAGCAGTATGAATGGGTGTCGGTGCATGACCGCCGATGGTGGGAGAACCGATGATAAAACCATCTGACTGTTGTAAGTTGATGCGAATTTCATCAGGGGTAGCAAATTCGCAGTTAATCGATTTGACGGCGACTCCGCCTTTGGTCAGTCCCAGAGCCATCGCTTGTGCTAAAGTTGCTGTGTTTCCGTAAGCTGAGGCATAAAGTAAAGCAACGGAAATTTCGCGATCGTTTTGAGAACGGCTCCATTCTCCATAAGCTTTGGTCAGTTCAATTAAACCGGTGCGTACCAAAGGCCCATGTCCCACAGCATACATTCTTACCTGCAAATCTGATATTTTCTCCAAAGCTGCTTGCACGTGAGTAGCTTGGGGAGCCATCAGGCAGTTAAAGTAATAACGCTGGTCTTCTTTAAGTGCTTCTGGATTATCATCAAACGCTTCATCACCACAGATATGAGTTGCAAATAACTTATCTGTGTAGAGAATCTGGGTCTGCTGGTCGTAGGTACAAAGTCCTTCCGGCCAGCGCGGACTGGGAATGGGAAGGAATTTCAAAACATGACCTTTGCCTAAATCCAGAGTTTCTTTCCCCCGCATCACCAAGACTTGCAAATCCCGGTCTAGGAAAGCAGCACGCAAATTATTAGCACCAGGAAGAGAACAAACAAAAGTTACCTGTGGTGCCAGTTCTAAAATTGCTTTGAGGGTTGCAACTCGGTTGGGATTAAAATGACCTAAGATCACGTAATCCAAACGTGTCAAATCTAAAGTCTGCCGCAACGTCTCTAAATAAATTTCGGTAAAGCTTTCTGGCGGTGGATCGATTAGTGCGGTTTTATCAGCTTCAATTAAATAGCAATTGGAGGTAGTACCTCTTTCAAGTGCGTATTCAATTTCAAACCGCAGACGTGACCAACTACGTGCCCTGAGAGCCTTACTATTTGTGGCAATTGGTAAAACTTGAACGTCGCGTGGCTTGGAATTGATCATAGGTGTTTAGTGAGGTAGGGGAATTGATGGGGAAAGGGGAAAGGGGAAAGGGGAAAGAGGAATGGGGAAGAGTTGTTTCAGTACCCAGCACCTAATCCCTATTCGCTACTCGCTACTCCCTACTCCCTATTCCCTAGTAATAATTTCCAACTTTGCGATGACGAACGGCTGTCAATGCATCGGCTTTGGAGACGCGACCCTCTTGGACGGTGCAGTATAAAATCCAGTGGTCGCTGCACTCCATACTGCTCTGTACTTCACATTCCATGTATGCTAAAGCATCGGTCAGAATTGGAGAGCCGTTTTTGGCGGTTTGAGTTTTCACACCGGCAAATCGGTCAGCACCAGGATGCAAGCGCTTGAGAAAGTGCTTTTTGAGTTCTTGATAATTGCCTTCTTCCAATACATTGAGGACGAAGCGATCGCCTACTTGCATTAAGGAATCAATAGCGCGGTCTTTGGCAACGGCGATTGTGAATCCTAGTGGTTGCAAACTCGCTTGTGTCACCCAGGAAGCTAGCATGGCGCTGCTGACATCACCTTTTTTGGTGGTAACTATGTACAGTCCGCTGCTAATCCGACCTAAGGCTTTCTCTAGGTTTACATCAATGGATTTGATTTGCTTGATGTTGCGATCGCGCACCAGCAATTGTCCCAAGTCTGTACCGGCTTCTTCACACAGTTGGAATGTCGATGCAGTGGGAACTTCTTTAATCCGAATGGCGGGGAAGGCTTCTTTTACACCCAGGTCGATAAATTTTCTCCGCAGTGTATCGATGGGTTCATCATCTCCGCCATAACATTCAAATAGCCCAACCACTTGTTTGTTCCTAGCTACAGCTAATAGGGAACTGATGCTAGCTTGGGCGGCGGCGCTGGTGGTAGGTGGCATACCAATAATGATGCCAGAAGCTCTACCAGCTAGCTCTTGGATTTCTTGGCTCTGGGCTGTACTCAGATCTAGGACTTCTACCCCAACTCCTGTTTTCTGAATTCCCTCAGCAATTGCGTGACCAAGGCGTTCAGCATGTCCGTAATCTGAGACAAAGAACAAGCCAACTGTTGTTTCTGCTTTAGCTTGTCTTTGACTCCAAGTTTCGTAACATCCAGTTAGAACATCTAGATGGTGATATAGTAATGGCCCGTGACCGTTGGCGATAATGTTAATCTTCCCCAATTCACTCATTCTCTTCATGGCATTGAGCAGAGAACGAGCATTAGGGCCCATCAAGCAGTCGTAGTAAAATCTAAAGTCAGCTTCGATCGCTTCTAAATCTTCGTCAAAGGTGCGATTGTCACAAAAGTGCATCCCAAAGGCATCACAAGTATAGATGATTTGGGTTTTGCGGTCAAAGCTAAAGATTGTGTCCGGCCAGTGCAGGTTAGGCGCACTCACGAATTCGATTTCGTGTCCTTTGCCGATATCTATGCGATCGCCACTTTTAACAATCCGTTTTGAGAACGGATCGTGTACTAAGCCTTCCAAAAATTGCAAGGCAACTTTGGAAGCTAAAACGGTGGCTCTCGGCGCTAACTGAAGCACATCTTCCACTAAGCCGCTATGGTCTGGCTCTGTGTGACTAACAATTATGTAATCTATTGTCTTGGGGTTAACAAGACTTTTTAAGGTATCTAAATACAGCTGGCGAAACTTCTGGTGAGAAGTATCAATCAAAACTGTTTGTTCGCCCCTAATTAGATATGAATTGTAGGTTGTACCATTTTGCAGTCCGAATTCGATATCGAAGCGATCGCGATCCCAATCAAGAGAGCGAATCGCTGTTGTATTAGGGGCAATTTCTACAGTTTGTATAGTTAGCCGATGTTGAACGTTCTCTGCGATCGCTACCATTATCCGTCTCCGAGCGCAAATTATCAGGTTTTTTCTCTTCCCATTATCCCTATAAATTTTTTTGCAAGTTGTAATAAATATTAGTTTTTGCAATTTTTAACTTGTATTAATTATTGCTGTTTTTCTGCATTCTTTTTAACTCAAAAAATCTACTAAATACTAATTAATATATCAGCTACTGAGTGCCTATTTTTGCCATTATTAAAACATTTGATAATTACAAAATATCATGTGCATGATATCTTTTTTTATATCAAAGTTGAAAAAAATCCAAAATCATCCAAAACATGAAAAATATTTATAAAATACCAAAAATCAAAAATAAACCGTTGATTTGTGGCGGAAAATATTAGGCGAACGCACGTTCTAATTTTTGGTTTATTAGCTAATGTGTTATGGCGGCATCTTATTCTATAAAAAATCCTAAGAAACAACATTCAAATTATATAATTTACATTAAGTCTGTCTTTAAATTTGACGTTACTACAAGGTAAACTTGGTTTGTATGTTCTCAGTTAAAAATAAATGCTCTCCTTTCTGATAACTGGGTAAGAAAAGTAAGCAAGGCAAGAAAAGTAAGAAAAGTAAGAAAGGTACGAAAAGTAAGAAAGGTATGAAAGGTATGAAAAGTATAAAAAATTTGTTAGGAATTTTTCATAATCTTCAAATACTAACCATTTAGCAGTATTCTTTCCAATCAAGATTACATATTTTGTTTTCTCCATCAAAATATTGATACCTAAAATGTAAATTTTCTGTAAACTAGAAGAAACAAGAATCTTTTCGGAGATTGTCAAAGCTAATTCTTTCAGGGCAGTGGAAGAAAAAAAACTGGGCTTATACATTAGTTTTTCTACTCATTCAAGTCGAAAATGGCAGCAAAACAATTTTTAAAGTTTCGATAAACACCTGTAGCAATATAAAGGATTTAAAAAGATTAATGATACAGTTTTGTATGATTGACATTAGGCACTAATCAAGACAAAGCCAAAAAATTATTGATCTCATAGCCGTGAGCTATGTCTTCTGGCTATGCAATAAACATACCTATAAAGGCGAAGGCTCTATTCTTAAAGATGCCTAATTTTTGATGCTGAATTACCACTTTTTAAATGTTCTCAAACCAAAATTACTGTGTATAAGCCATCAAAATAGACTACGGTAGCATTAATACTTATTGTTTAGTTTGTAAGGTATTGTTTGAATGTCTACCGTACTAAATTGAGAGGTTTGATATAGACCTAAAAATGCCAAAGATTGATTGTGTAAAAGGTTATTGCTTATGGGATGCCGATTGAAAGTTTTTCTAAGTGAAGAAGAAAAGCTGACTCTAGAGGAGTTAAGAAAAGCTAAAGATATTCCTCAACGTACCAAAGATCGTGCCCAAGTTTTACTGTTAAATGCTCGTGGTTTAAAAAATGAGCAAATTGCTAAAGGCTTGAACTGGGCGATTTCAACAGTACGCCAAACCCTTCATCGCTGGGAAAAGTTGGGGTTAGTAGGCTTATGGGATGCTCCTGGCCGAGGAGGAAAGCCCCGATATTCGGAGTCAGATCTGATTTATTTAGAAAATTGCTTAGCTCAAGAGCCAAAGGCTTATAATTCTCAAGAACTAGCAAAAAAATTGGCGTCCGAACGTCAAGTAAATTTAAGTGCAGATCGACTACGACGGGTACTCAAAAAAAGGCGAAGGAAATTTGCAAATACACCCACGCAACTCCAGAAACAAAATAATTAAAGGGACAAGATTGGGTAGCGATCGCAGATCTTGACTACAACTACACTAACAGTCAAACTGAAGAGGCGATCGCCCACTCTTTGCCCAATCCAATTTCTCCCATGACGCAATCATCTAATACTGCCGTCCAGTCTGGTCAAGCGATCGCCTGTTCGATTTCAGATTCCTTTGTGTCTTGGATGAGTCAAGCCAAAGGAGCGATCGCTCTGACAACTTACCAGGCAAATAAGGTTGCTTTAATTGGTTGGAACGGAAACCAGCCAACTCTGCTGATGCGCCAATTTCCCAAACCGATGGGCTTGGCTATAGGAGAACAATGTCTGGCGCTGACTACCAAAGAAGAAGTCTACATCTTTGCCAATGCTCCTCAACTTGCTAATTCTTACCTAGAAGACCAACCCGGACGCTACGATACTCTTTATCTGCCACGAGTTGTATATTTTACAGGCGATTTAAATAGCCATGATTTAGTATTTGGGCAAGATTCCCTGTGGTTAGTCAATACCCGCTTTTCTTGCCTTGCTGCACTCAGTAATCAATTTAACTTTATTCCCCATTGGCAGCCGAAATTTATTTCTCAGCTCGTGCCAGAAGACCGTTGTCACTTAAATGGATTAGCGCTCGTCAATGGTCAACCCAAATATGTTACTGCTCTGGGTGAAAGTGATGTAGTCGGAGGCTGGCGTGCTCACAAAGCTACAGGTGGCATCCTGATAGATGTCGAAAACAATGAAATTTTGTTACGGGGACTTTCCATGCCCCATTCTCCCTACTGGCATCAAGGCTATCTGTGGTTGCTGAATTCTGGTAGGGGAGAGTTATGGCGTGTAAATCCGCAAACCCTAGAACATGATGTAGTTTGTGTCTTACCAGGATTTTTACGGGGATTAACTTTTGTCGGCAGTTATGCGCTAGTGGGACTGTGCCAGATTCGGGAACGCCACATTTTTGGAAATTTACCCGTGCAAGAGCGATTTGGGCAGTTGTTGTGTGGGGTGGCGATCATAGATTTGCAGAATGGGCAAACAGTGGGAATGCTTGAGTTCACAGCAGGATGTCAAGAACTGTATGCTGTACAATTTTTACCAGGTGTTTTTCGACCCAATATCTTAAATGCCGAGCGTGCAGAGATTCGTCAGGCATTTACAGCTCCTGGTATTGATTACTGGCTAAGGCCTAGCGCCGAAATTAAAGATTCATTTCAGTAATTGAAGTCTTTTGGTTACAGAAGTTGAAATAGCTACTTAAAACGTATAATTTTATTCGATAGATTGACAGTATATTTCTGTAATATCGAATGCAAAAATTCTCAAAAACTGAAATTGCACAGATACAACAATTGCGCTTTTAAATTGCACACTCACTTCCTAAGTTCGTTGACTGTTGACTGTTAACCGTCAACAGGAGCCAGTGCGTTGGATGGGTTCCCCGGCTTGAAGCAACTGGTTCTCAACAGCCTATACGAAAAGATGTGCTGCGTTAAATGCTCTTGGCAGCTTACAACAATTGGAGTATACGAAACTATGAGCAATCCGTATATAGGCGAAATTCGCATGTTCGGGGGAACTTTTGCGCCTGTAGGTTGGGCGTTATGCGATGGGCAGTCACTCGCCATTTCCGAAAATGAAGCACTATTTGCTTTGATTGGTACAACCTATGGTGGGGATGGACAGACAACCTTTAGATTGCCTGATTTACGAGGTCGAGCGCCCATCGATCAAGGGACGGGACCTGGATTATCTCCCCGCACTATTGGCCAGCCACTTGGGGTGGAAGCTGTAACTATCACTTCATTTCAACTGCCACAACATAATCATCCCCTGACAGCTAATACCAATTCAAACCCAGGAGTCATTACTGCTACAGATAAAAGCCCAGTTAATAATGTGCCAGCTACGGGTACTGTTGAGATGTATACCCGACCAAACGATCCATTGGTATCTATGAGTCCAAATGCGATCGCCCCCTTTAGCGGTGGTGGACAACCGCATGAAAATAGGCAACCCTCTCTGGCAATCAATTTCATCATTGCGCTCGAGGGTATTTACCCATCTCAAATTTAACCTGTACAGAATAGTTACTGAGGGCACATAGATGATTGATTTTAGCTTGCTTAACTGCCGTGCCGTCTCTGGTGAAGATGAGAATTTTCTGTTTGAGTTGTATGGCAGCACTCGTGCGGAAGAATTAGATGCTTGGGGTTGGAACCAGTCCCAGCGAGAAGCTTTTTTACAAATGCAATTCAAGGCTCAACGCTGGTCTTATCAGATAAATTTTCCCCAGGCAGAGCATCAGGTAGTCGAGTACTGCGATCGCCCCATTGGTAGCATTCTAGTAAATAGAACGCCCACAGAAATTCTTTTAGTGGCGATCGCACTGCTGCCAAAATATCGAAATCAGGGAATTGGAACTCGGTTGATTCAAACTCTATTAGACGAAGCCGCACAAAACTACCAGATTGTTAAGCTGCAAGTAATTTCGCACAATCGGGCCTTCCATCTATATCAGCGTTTGGGATTCCATAACACAGGTCACACGACTAGCCATATACAGATGGAATGGCAGTTGTCAAAAGCCTCCTCGTTTACTATTTCACACAAGTCAATATCATCAAGGAGTTGATTATATGACCGAACCTTTTTTAGCTGAGATTCGCATGTTTGCTGGTCATTTTGCTCCTCAAGGTTGGGCATTTTGTAATGGACAAATCCTACCCATCAGGCAAAATAATGCCCTATTTTCTCTGTTGGGTACTACTTATGGCGGAGATGGCAAAAGCACCTTTGCGCTGCCCAATTTGCAGGTACGGATTCCCATTCACCCCGGTCAGGGGCCAGGATTGAGCAACTATAGCCTTGGTCAGTCAAGCGGACAAACCACCGTTACCTTATTGACGACCGAGATTCCATCTCATACCCATACCCTGCAAGGAACTGGTGCTGGTGCTGATAGAGGCGACCCCACACAAGCTATGTTCGCTAGTGCCCGCACTGAAGTTTACGGACCGCAGATCGGTTCCTCACCGCAGATGAACCCCAATGTTTTAGGACAAGTAGGACAAAATCAACCACACAACAATTTGCAGCCTTATCTAGCTGTGAATTTCATTATTGCCTTACAAGGTATTTTCCCACAACGACCATAAAGTGAGACAGACGATTACAGTCTTTTAATGGCTGTTTGTTTAAGAATCTGTTGCAACTATTAATTAAACAAATCTAGATAAAAGGAAAGTGACTAATGAGTGAGCCTTTTCTTGGCGAGATCAAAATGACTTCGTTTGGTTATGCCCCTAAAGGTTGGGCACTATGTAATGGGCAGCTATTGCCCATCAACCAAAATCAAGCATTGTTTTCCATATTAGGAACCACCTATGGCGGAAATGGTACGACTAACTTTGCGTTACCTGACTTACGGGGACGAGTGCCAATGCATTTTTTTGATACCGATTTTCCTTTAGGTCAGCGTGGTGGTGAAGAACAACACACCTTATCAGTTAGTGAGATACCCGCACATACCCATACGCTGTTTGCGAATCCAAATACTGCCATTAATACAGAACCGGGAGGACAAGTTTTAGCAACAGCGACAGATTTGACATATACTACCAATCCTAACAATTCTGTGATGGCTACTCAATCAGTGACTACTGCTGGCAATAGTCAACCCCATGAAAATATGCAGCCATCATTGGTCATCAACTTTGTGATTGCCCTACAGGGTATCTACCCTTCCCAAAGTTAGTACAACAATTTAGTTAAAGTTTTGTAGGATGGGCATCTTGCCTGTCCTACCTCCGTAGATAGCTAGAGACGCGATTAACCCTTGTCTTTACGGGAGTCGGGAATCAGCTTTTTCCAGTTGAGGGCAAGTTTTTTCATGCCATCAAATAAAAATCCTATAAATCTCAACCGCTCCTGCTGTGAAAAACTTGGACATAATTTTAGAACAATTACTTGCCCAAAATGAATGGTTGTTTAATAACCTCATTTAAACATGCTGATTTCTCCTGACTTGAAAAGGAAATGGCTAATTTAAATATTGACAAAATAAATTAATTTCTATAGCATATTTACAATCTAATAAAAGCAATTATTTTTTCATATTTTTCTAATAAGGCGTAGAAATTAAAAATCATTTAGTTAATAAATTTAATTCTATAATATACATTACCTACTAAAAATAATTAATTATTCATATTTTTCTAATATTGAAATATAGAAAATAAAAAATTGTTTCAAAATTTATAATTTGGATTTTAATTGATAAGGCAGTATAGTAAAATATAATTTATCAATAAATTTTGTGTTCCAACCAATACGTTTGTCAAATCGAAAACTGCCTTGATTATTAGGTTGTGCTCAGCCAATAAATCCAATATAGACCTGGGGTTTGCTTCCCTACGGGACGCTACGCGAACGCTAAGCCCAACTCCAAAAATGCAAATGTCTTGTAAATTTCAAACATTTTCTGTTTATTGAACACTAAGACATGTTAAATAGCTAAAAAAATGAAGTGGTTTATTTAGCTTTATTAAAGGTTGAAAGTATCACTCATTTTTCCACGCTAGAGTTAGTACCTATCGTTATAATGTTTGGTCATTATAACTACTATTAGTACAGTACGGCAAAAATCAAGCTACTATTCAAATTTCACAAAAAGCTGAATTCATCAGTTTTTGAAGTTTTGACTTTATATTAGTGACTTCCGTCCGGCAGTACTAATGGATTTAATACACCCTTGATTTGGAAGAATAATTCTATGGCACTTTTTCCTATTTCCAATGAAATTTTAGTTAATAATGCTAGCGCAACAACCCAGCAAACTCCAGCGATCGCTATTGATAGTGATGGTGACTACGTTGTGATTTGGGAGAGTGTTGCACAAGACGATCCAACACAGACAATTAGAACTGGGTTATTTGGTCAACGCTTGACGTTTTCTGGTACAAAGGTTGGTACTGAGTTCCAGGTGAACACTTTCACCAACGACAACCAGGGACAACCTGCTGTAGTCTACGATCCACTCGGTGGGTTTACCGTTGTCTGGGATAGCTTTGGGCAAGATGGCAGCAATTATGGGGTTTATTCCAAACGATATAACAGTGCTGGCACAGCTTTAACTGGAGATACGTTAGTCAGCACAACTACCACAGGCGCACAGCGAGACCCGGTAATTGGCAGAAATGCAGCTGGTAATTATGTCGTAGTTTGGAGAGGGAATGGATCTGCTGGTGACACCAACGGCGTCTATTTTCAACGATTTGATGCGGCTGGCACTAAATTGGGTAGTGAAACATTAGTTAATACAGCCAGCACAGATTTAGAAACCCAGCCTGCTGTGGCGATGAATGCTAGCGGAGCATTTGTAGTGGTTTATACCATCGCCAATGGTGTGGATGATAACGTTTTTGTCCGCCTTTACAACAGTTCAGGAACAGCAGTTACTGCTCCGATTCAGGTTAACGTCACTACAACCTCAGCGCAGAATCTTCCTGTAGTGGCGATTGATAATGCTGGCAATTTCGTAGTGGTTTGGGAAAGTACCCAGAATTCAGCAACAGGTATTGACCTCTACGGGCGCAGATTTAGTAGCACAGGTACGCCCTTGAGCGGTGAATTTTTGATTAGTACGGTGACAGCTGGCAACCAATCAAACGCAGCGATCGCTTTAGATGGCAATGGTAACTTTACAGTAGCTTGGCAGTCTGCTAATCAAGACGGCAGTGGCAATGGAATTTATGCGCGTCAGTTTAGTATTGCGGGGGTTCCTCTGGGTGCAGAATTCCTAGTCAACCAAACAACCACAGGCGAACAGGCTGAACCTGCGATCGCCATGCAAAGTAATGGGGACTTTGCGATCGCCTGGCGCGATCAGTCCTCTGGTAACGGTGATATCTACACTCGTAGTTATATCTTTAACGATCCACCAACAGGTCTGACTCTAACTCAGAATAATATCAACGAGAATGTTCCGGGAAATACCACGGTTGGCAACTTCAGCACCACTGACCCGGATATTCCCTATGATACGTTTACCTACGCCCTAGTTCCTGGAGATGGTTCTACCGATAACTCTGCTTTTAGCATCGTCGGCAACCAGCTGCGAATCAACAATTCACCTGATTTTGAAACCAAGAATTCTTACAGCATCCGAGTCCGTACCACTGACCAGGAAGGATTATTCTTTGAAAGATCCTTGACTATCAACATCAACAATGTCAACGAAACACCAACAGCCTTAGCGTTGAGTGCTACCAGCATCGACGAAAATGTGGCTGCTAACTCTGTAGTGGGCAACTTCAGCACCACAGACCCCGACACTGGC
>JAVRCH010000079.1:0-167270 GCA_034530795.1 Nostoc sp. DedQUE12a | reverse complement strand
TAAAGAATTAGGAATGCCCTTTCGCGATCAATAAGTTCATCTATAGAGGGAACGATGGCGGCTAACGACACAATTGCAGATATGCTGACGCGCATCCGCAATGCCAACCTGGCGCGGCATCAAACTACACAAGTGCCAGCTACAAAAATGACCCGTAGTATTGCCAAAGTACTGCGGGAGGAAGGTTTTATTGGTGAATTTGAAGAAGCAGGGGATGAGGTAAAACGCAATCTGGTGATTTCCTTGAAATACAAAGGTAAGAATCGTCAGCCTCTGATCACCGCTCTTAAGCGAGTCAGTAAACCTGGTTTGCGTGTTTACTCCAATAAAAAAGAATTACCAAGAGTATTAGGTGGCATTGGCATCGCCATTATTTCCACATCCAGTGGCATTATGACTGACCGTGAAGCCCGGCGTCAGAACTTGGGTGGCGAAGTACTTTGCTACGTTTGGTAATCAAGAAAAGTGAAGAGTTAGGAATGAGGAGTGAAAAGTTAGTCATAAAAACTCATAACTCATAACTCATAACTCATAACTCCATAAAGGACAAAAAGTCATGTCTCGTATTGGTAAACGTCCAATTACTATTCCCGCCAAAGTACAAGTGGCGATCGATGGTACCAAGGTTGTGGTGAAAGGGCCCAAAGGAGAACTTTCTCGCAATTTACCTGCTAACGTTATAGTTTCCCAAGAGGGAGAAGTATTACAAGTAACTCGCCGAGATGATACTCGGACTTCCAGGCAATTGCATGGCTTGAGCCGTACCTTAGTTGCCAACATGGTTGAGGGAGTTTCCCAAGGTTTTCAACGCCGTTTGGAAATTCAAGGGGTTGGTTACCGGGCACAAGTTCAAGGACGTAACCTAGTTTTGAATATGGGTTACAGCCATCAGGTACAAATTGAACCCCCAGAAGGAGTTCAGTTTGCAGTAGAAGGAACCACTAACGTCATCGTCAGCGGCTACGACAAAGAAATTGTCGGCAACACAGCAGCTAAAATTCGTGCCGTTCGCGCACCAGAACCTTACAAAGGCAAAGGTATTCGCTATGCCGGTGAAGTGGTAAGACGTAAAGCTGGTAAGACTGGTAAGAGTGGTAAGAAGTAAAAATGAAACTTACTCGTAGAGAATCAAAACAGCGTCGCCATCGACGCGTTCGTGGCAGAGTTATTGGCTCCCCTGAACGCCCACGTTTAGCAGTGTTTCGTTCTAATGAGCATATCTATGCCCAGGTAATTGATGATACACAGCATCACACCATAGTGGCAGCATCAACTATAGAACCAGAGTTGAAATCGAGTTTAGCTTCAGGCGCTAACCGTGACGCATCGGTACAAGTTGGTAAATTGATCGCAGTGCGATCGCTAGAAAAAGGGATCACCAAAGTAGTCTTCGATCGCGGTGGCAACCTATATCATGGTCGTGTCAAAGCACTAGCTGACGCAGCCCGCGAAGCCGGTTTAGATTTCTAAAGTCATTGGTCATTAGTCATTGGTCAAACAGGTCATTAGTCATCAGTCATTAGTCATTAGTCATTTGCAAAGGACAAATGACAAAGGACAAATGACAAAGGACAACTGACAAAGGACAAATGACAAAGGACAAATGACAACTGACAAATGACACTAAGAG
This sequence comes from Nostoc sp. DedQUE12a, assembly GCA_034530795.1. Classification (GTDB taxonomy): domain Bacteria; phylum Cyanobacteriota; class Cyanobacteriia; order Cyanobacteriales; family Nostocaceae; genus Nostoc. The sequence continues at coordinate 165,640 of JAVRCH010000079.1, read as the reverse complement.
AACATTGATTATGGCAACAGAGCGTAAAGGTAGAACCAAGCGTGCCAAAAAAGAAGAAACCACTTGGCAAGAGCGGGTAATTCAGATCCGACGGGTGAGTAAGGTCGTCAAAGGCGGTAAAAAACTTAGCTTCCGTGCGATCGTCGTCGTTGGTAACGAGCGCGGTCAAGTTGGTGTCGGAGTAGGCAAAGCCTCGGATGTAATTGGAGCAGTGAAAAAAGGTGTAGCTGATGGGAAAAAACACCTAATTGATATTCCCATCACCAAATCCAACTCCATACCTCATCCTATTGATGGTATTGGTGGTGGTGCAAAAGTAATTATGCGTCCAGCCGCACCTGGTACTGGTGTAATTGCTGGTGGTGCTGTGCGTACAGTATTGGAATTGGCAGGAGTTCGCAACGTCCTAGCTAAGCAACTTGGCTCCAACAATCCACTCAACAATGCTAGAGCCGCAGTCAACGCTTTGTCTACACTTCGTACTCTTTCTGAAGTTGCCGAAGATCGCGGTATTCCTATTGAAAATCTCTACATCTAATTTAGTCATGAGTTATTAGTCATTGGTCATTAGTGAATAACAAACGACAAATGACAAACGACAAATGGCATCAGACCAACGACAAATGACATTTTTAGCTTATGAGACTCAACGATGTTAAGCCACAAAAAGGCTCAAAAAAACGCCGCCGCCGCGTAGGTAGGGGTATTGCTGCTGGGCAAGGTGCTAGCGCTGGTCTAGGTATGCGGGGTCAAAAATCTCGTTCTGGTAGTGGCACCAGACCAGGTTTTGAAGGTGGTCAACAGCCATTGTACCGCCGCTTACCCAAACTCAAGGGCTTTCCGATTGTGAATCGCAAGATTTACACTACGATTAATGTAGAGAAGCTAGCCTCACTTCCCGCTAATACAGAAGTAACTTTGACCTCCTTGAAAGCAGCAGGTATTATCACTGGTGCTAAAGGCCCATTGAAAATTTTGGGTAACGGGGAATTGAGCGTTCCGCTCAAGGTACAAGCGGCAGCTTTCACAGGTACAGCTCGGAGCAAAATTGAGGCAGCTGGTGGGAGTTGTGAAGTCTTATGAGTGAGCCGGAATAGGGCACTTAGATGCAAGCCAACTCGCAGCCAGCGCCTGGTTCACAATAAAGGTAGCACTCTATGATCAGTCGAGACAAAGCCCCAACGGCTCAAGAAACTTTTATGCAGATGGCACAAGCAGCCGGGCTCAGAGGTAGGCTGCTTGTCACTGTCGGTATTCTAATTTTGGTTCGCTTAGGCATCTTCTTGCCTGTGCCAGGGATTGATAGAGATCGCTTTGCCACAGCCATCTCAGGAAATAACGCGATATTTGGTTTGTTGGATATCTTTTCTGGGCGAGGACTTTCCACCTTGGGAGTCTTTGCTTTAGGGATTTTGCCCTTCATCAATGCGTCCATTATCATCCAATTGCTCACAGCTGCAATTCCATCTTTGGAAAATTTACAGAAAAATGAAGGTGAAGCGGGTCGGCGAAGAATATCCCAAATTACCCGCTATGTATCCTTGGGGTGGGCAATTATTCAAAGTACAGCTTTTTCGGCATTATTCTTGCAGCAGTTTGCTTTAAACCCAGGGCCAGTGTTTGTAGCTGAAACTGCGATCGCCCTCACTGCTGGTTCTATGTTCGTCATGTGGGCATCAGAACTGATTACAGAACGGGGAATTGGGAATGGAGCATCATTGTTGATTTTTGTCAACATTGTCGCATCATTACCAAAAGCTTTAGGCGATACCATCGATTTGGTGCAAGTGGGCGGTCGGGAAACAGTAGGTCGCGTGATCGTGTTAATCTTAGTGTTCCTGGCAACAATTGTTGGTATTGTGGTTGTGCAAGAAGGAATGCGTCGCATCCCAATTATTTCAGCTCGTCGTCAAGTAGGTCGGCGAGTTTTGGCAGAGCAACGCAGCTATCTGCCCCTGCGCCTAAATCAAGGCGGCGTAATGCCAATTATTTTTGCTGCTGCCATCCTCAGTTTGCCGCTGCTGATCGCCAATTTTACTAAAAATGCTGAATTGGCGAATATAGTTAACACTTATTTGAGTCCAAGCGGTTCTAGTTCTTGGGTCTATGCTTTGGTATACATGGTTTCCATCGTTTTCTTCAGCTACTTCTATTCTTCATTGATTCTCAACCCAGTAGATGTAGCCCAGAACTTGAAAAAAATGGGTTCTAGTATTCCTGGAATTCGTCCCGGCAAGGCAACTAGCGAGTATATCGAACGCGTTTCTAACCGACTCACTTTTTTGGGTGCGATCTTTTTAGGCTTTGTTGCTATTATTCCCACCGCAGTGGAAAGCGCTTTGAATGTAAAAACTTTCCAGGGAATAGGTGCCACCTCTTTGTTAATTTTGGTTGGTGTGGCAATTGAGACAGCAAAACAAGTCCAAACTTATGTCATCTCTCAGCGCTATGAAGGAATGGTGAAATAATAGTGACGCGACTAATCTTCTTGGGGCCGCCTGGAGCTGGTAAAGGAACACAAGCTAAGACATTAGCTGACCATCGGCAAGTTCCCCATGTTTCTACGGGTGACATATTGCGTGAAGCATTATCGAAGCAAACCCGCTTGGGCATTAAAGCTCAAAGTTATATGGATAAAGGGGAACTAGTCCCAGACATTCTAGTACAGGAAATGGTACAAGAAAGGCTCAGTCAGTTAGATGCCAAGCATGGTTGGATTCTCGATGGTTTTCCTCGGACTGTCAAGCAAGCAGTTTTTCTTGAGGAATTACTCGAACAATTAGACCAGTCTGGTGAAAGAGTAGTTAGTTTGGAAGTCCCAGATGAGGTAGTAATAGGGCGTTTACTTGCACGAGGACGAAAAGATGATAGCGAAGAAGTAATTCGTCGTCGTTTAGAAGTTTACCGTGCTGAAACTGCGCCTTTGATTAATTACTACCGCGATCGCCAAAAACTTGTAACAGTCAATGGCAACCAGTCCCAAGAAGAAGTCACTGATGAACTCCAAAAGATAATTGCTTGAAAAGCACAAGGGAGTAGAGAGTAGAGAATTGACCACTCCCCACTCCCAAATCCCATCGAATCAAGAAGTTGAACAATTTTAGCTAAAATATATTAAGAAAGTGTTGATATATTTCTCAAAGTGTGTTGTCTTGCAGATGAAGTGCTGCAAACGAACATGAGATTATTGAGTTGAGGAAAAAACAAATTGTCTAAGCAAGATTTGATTGAAATGGAAGGCACGGTTACAGAGTCTTTGCCCAATGCGATGTTTCGCGTTGACTTGGATAATGGCTTTAACGTGTTGGCACACATTTCCGGCAAGATTCGCCGTAACTATATTAAGATTTTGCCTGGCGATCGCGTCAAGGTAGAGTTAACCCCCTACGACTTAACCAAAGGTCGAATCACCTATCGACTGAGAAAGAAGTAAATCTATGTAGAGAATTTTACCATAAAACCATCTTTTTGACTGTTTCCTAGTCAACTTAGCTGAATAATTCCTCAATAAATGTTATAATTTAATATTTGGAGTGAAACTAAAAAAGGCATGAAAGTTAGAGCCTCAGTCAAGAAAATCTGTGAAAAGTGTAACGTGATCAAACGCCGTGGTCGCGTTATGGTGATTTGCGTTAACCCTAAACACAAGCAACGTCAAGGATAAAGCTCTGAATCAACAGAGGATGTTGCAAAACGCATAATCTTTATTAAAACGAAAAGACGGCATTAATGACGTTTTTTTAAGTACTAGTAATTGCGAGAACAATAGGGAGAGTTGATTGTGGCACGTATTGCCGGAGTAGACCTTCCACGCGATAAGCGCGTCGAGATTGGTCTGACTTACATTTACGGAATAGGGTTATCGCGATCGCAGGAAATTCTAACGACTACAGGTGTAAATCCAGACACCCGTGTTAAAGAGTTAAGTGACAGCGATGTAGCGAAACTGCGAGCAGAAATAGAAACCAACTATGAAGTTGAAGGAGACTTGCGCCGCTGGGAGTCAATGAACATCAAGCGCTTAGTTGACATTGGCACCTACAGAGGGCGTCGTCATCGTATGGGCTTGCCTGTTAGAGGGCAAAGAACCCGCACCAATGCTAGAACCCGTCGAGGCAGAAGGCAGACAGTGGCTGGTAAGAAGAAGGCGCCAGGGAAATAAATAATTTGACAACGCTTCCTAAACAGAGCAAGTTTTACCTTAAATCAACCAAACAAGTATGGCCAGACAACCAACTAAAAAAACTGGGAGCAAAAAGCAGAAACGGAACGTCCCCAATGGGATGGCGTATATCCAGTCTACTTTCAACAATAGCATTGTCACCATTACGGATCAAAATGGAGATGTTATCTCCTGGGCTAGTGCTGGTTCTAGCGGCTTTAAGGGAGCAAAAAAGGGAACTCCCTTTGCAGCGCAAACCGCAGCTGAAAGTGCAGCCCGTCGAGCTATCGATCAAGGTATGCGCCAAATTGAGGTAATGGTCAGTGGCCCAGGAGCAGGTAGAGAAACCGCTATCCGCGCACTTCAAGGAGCAGGACTGGAAATTACACTGATTCGGGATATTACCCCAATTCCTCACAATGGTTGCCGTCCACCGAAGCGCCGTCGAGTTTAATCATCAAAACTGGGCATTGAGGACGAGAAGTTGTAGCCAAAGTCAAATGAAGTAACTTGCAATTGACCGCTTAGAGGTCTAGTGTTGAAACTGCATTGAATCAAGGCTAAAACTTTGGACGGTTTGGGCGACTAGAAGTGTGTCAGATTATTCCACATGGAAAGCTGTGAAACTTCGGTCAACCCAAAATATTATTAATCAATTTTGGATTTGAGATTTGCGATTTGAAATTAATCCCTAACAAACCTTGGGGCTTTGTGCATTTGAAGTTGATAATAGCGTAGCTAACCCATCGAAAATCTTTGAGATTTGTTCCGCCCAGAAGACTGGATAAATTAACCGAAAAAGCATAATCAAAAATCAAAAATCGAAAATCGAAAATTGACACTAAATTCGGGAGGCAATAGATTTGTCTGCTAGCAGCACCTTAAAAAAGGGAGGCTAATCCGTGGCGCAGTTTCAAATTGAATGTGTAGAGTCTAATACTGAAGAAAGCCGCAACCATTACAGTAAATTTGTTTTGGAACCTCTAGAGCGCGGTCAAGGAACAACGGTTGGCAACGCGCTGCGCCGGGTTTTACTGTCTAATCTAGAGGGTACGGCAGTTACAGCAGTCCGGATTGCAGGCGTATCACATGAGTTTGCTACTGTCCCTGGCGTGCGGGAAGACGTACTGGAAATCCTCATGAGAATGAAGGAAGTTATCCTGAAAAACTATTCCTCGCAACCCCAAATTGGTAGGTTACTCGTTAACGGGCCAGCAACAATTACTGCGGCGCATTTTGATTTACCCAGTGAAGTAGAAGTCATCGATCCGACACAGTATGTAGCCACCATTGCCGAGGGTGGAAAACTGGAAATGGAATTTCGGATCGAGAGAGGTAAAGGTTATCGCACTGTAGAGCGAGGACGAGAGGAAGCTACATCGTTGGACTTTCTTCAAATCGACTCAGTGTTTATGCCAGTGCGAAAAGTCAATTATAGTGTGGAAGAAGCTCGTGGGGATGGCTCAATTACCAAAGACCGACTATTGTTGGAAGTTTGGACAAATGGCAGCATTTCCCCCCAAGAAGCACTATCCTCCGCTGCTGGAATCTTGGTAGATTTATTCAACCCTTTGAAAGACATTTCCCTAGAGCCAACAGATACAGGTTCGGAAATTTCAGAAGACCCAACTGCCCAGATTCCAATCGAAGAGTTGCAACTTTCTGTACGGGCATATAACTGTCTCAAACGGGCACAAGTGAATTCTGTCGCTGACTTGTTGGATTATACCCAAGAAGACCTCTTAGAAATTAAAAACTTTGGTCAAAAATCAGCAGAAGAGGTCGTAGAAGCTTTACAGCGTCGCTTGGGCATTACTTTGCCCCAAGAACGAGGCTCTAAACACCCTTAAGTATATCGAGTCCGGTTGATTACTTATCATCTAGACAGACGCGGAGACGCGAAGACGCAAAGACGCGGAAAGTTTTTTGATAAGTGATTAAGTGGACATGATATGAAAATTGTTTGTAGTTCATAAGTGCTTAATTATGCGTCACCGTTGTCGCGTCAAACAACTTAGTAAACCAGCAGACCAGCGCCGCGCTTTATTGCGATCGCTTACCACCGAACTGATCCGTCATGGTAAAATCACCACCACTTTAGTTCGCGCTAAAGTTGTACGGAGTGAAGTAGATAAAATGATTACCCTAGCCAAAAACGGCTCCTTGGCTGCACGTCGGGAAGCCCTTGGCTACATCTTCGACAAAGCCCTAGTTCATGCTTTGTTTGAACAAGCTCCCAATCGGTATGCTAATCGCCAAGGCGGTTATACCCGTATCATCCATACCGTACCCCGTCGGGGTGATAAGGCCGAGATGGCAATACTGGAATTGGTTTAAGTCATTAATCATTAGTCATTAGTCCTTAGCAAAAGACAAACGACAAATGACAAAAGACAAAGCAAAGCGCAAAGTCGAGCCACTGCTACCTCAGCGCCCTGCGTCGCAAAGCAAGTGGCCTTGAGCGCCGGCTTCCGGCGAACGGAACTTTGTAACAGAGAACAAAATCTGTATGTTAGAAAGCCACCAGCCTAGACAAACTCAGCGAGTAGCCTTGGTAATTCAATACCTGGGCACTCATTTTCATGGCTGGCAACGGCAAAAGAACCAGCGTACAGTCCAAGAAGAGATCGAAAAAGCGATCGCTACTATTCTCGGACATCATGTGACATTACACGGCGCCGGACGAACCGATGCTGGAGTCCATGCTGCTGCTCAAGTCGCTCATTTTGAAGCAACAGGTTTAATTCCCGCTCACAAGTGGGCAACAATCCTCAACAGCTATGTGCCATCAGATATATTAATCAGGGCTTCAGCTGGTGTAGATGGCCGATGGCACGCTCGGTTTAGCGCAGCCTATCGGCGATATCGCTACACAATATACACTGAAGATCGACTTAACTTGTTCGTGAAACCCTTCAGTTGGCATTATTATTATGCACCCCTCGATGAATCATTAATCCAAGCTGCCCTCAAACCTCTGTTGGGAAAGCATCACTTAGCTGCTTTTCATCGTGCAGGATCAAAGCGATCGCATTCCTGGGTAGAGGTACAAGCAGCAGAGTGTCGTCGCAGTGGGCCATTTATCCATATTGAAATACAGGCAGATGGATTTTTGTATGGCATGGTACGGCTGTTGGTAGGAATGTTGGTACAAGTAGGATCTGGAGAACGTACACTTTCCAACTTCACCGAACTGTGGAAAGAAGAACGTCGCCAAGAAGTCAAACATGCCGCACCATCTCAAGGTTTGTGTTTGTTGCGAGTCGGCTATCCAGATTTTCCCTTTCCAAAAGAGATTTGGTACGATACCCTGCCAAAGTTAGTCATTGGTCATTAGTACAGAGGCGATTAACCCTTGTTTGTACAATTGACAAATTACAAAGGACAAAGGACAAATCACAAATGACAATAGTTAAAACATACCTTCCCCCTCAAGCATCCCTTGAGCGTGAGTGGTACGTAGTAGATGCTACCGATAAACGCCTTGGACGGCTCGCCAGTGAAATCGCTCAAGTCCTCAGAGGCAAAAACAAACCTGAATTTACACCCCATCTAGATACAGGTGACTTCGTAATCGTTGTTAATGCCGAGAAAGTAGCAGTCACAGGTAAAAAGCGCACTCAAAAAGTGTACCGTCGCCATTCTGGTCGTCCCGGCGGAATGAAAACGGAAACCTTTGTGAAACTACAACAGCGCCTGCCAGAGCGGATTATAGAACACGCTGTCAAAGGTATGCTACCCAAAAATAGCCTGGGTAAGCAGTTATTCACCAAGCTGAAAGTTTACGCCGGGCCTACGCATCCTCATGAAGCTCAAAAGCCCAAAGAACTAAAAATTAATACAATTCCTGGAGAACAAAGTTAATGGTAGCAGTAGATACCAATAGCGGCCGTGCTGTTTACTGGGGTACTGGTCGTCGAAAGTCAGCAGTAGCAAGAGTACGCCTCGTTCCAGGTACTGGTAAACTGACTGTCAATGGTAAAGATGGAGACTTGTATTTCCAATTCAATGCCAATTACTTGGGAGTCATCAAAGCACCGTTGGAAACTTTGGGGCTAGAAAACGAATACGACATTTTGGTAAAAGCAGAAGGTGGCGGCTTGACTGGACAGGCTGATTCTGTTCGCTTGGGAGTTGCTCGTGCTTTGTGCCAACTAGACCCAGACAACCGCCCTCCTTTGAAAACCGAAGGTTATCTCACTCGCGATCCCAGGGCAAAGGAACGGAAAAAATATGGTTTACACAAAGCCCGGAAAGCTCCTCAGTACTCCAAGCGTTAGGGTATTGGGCATGGGGCATGGGGCATGGGGCATGGGGAATTGGTTATTATCCCTCACTCCCTCATGTCCCCAGTCCCGACTCCTTAACCTGATTCCAACCGAAAAGTTATAATTTTTATAGATTCACCACAAAAAAACAATGGCTAAATCTGATATTCACCCTAAGTGGTATCCGGACGCTAAAGTCTACTGTAATGGTCAAGTTGTGATGACCGTTGGCTCTACTAAGCCAGAATTACACGTAGATGTTTGGTCTGGAAATCACCCATTTTACACTGGTACTCAGAAGATTATTGACACTGAGGGTCGAGTTGAGCGGTTCCTCCGCAAATACGGTATGTCCAGCGAACAAAGCACCGGCACCAAAAAGAAAAAGTAGCGGGTTGGCTCTGCTGTTAACGACGACCCTGCATTTTTCGGGGTCGATTGTCATTTATATGCTCGAGCCAATTTGTTATTTTTTTAAGGAGCGATCGCACTCGTCATGGCTGAAATATACTTACTGGAAAAACTCAAATCCGTTGAACAAACCTTTAATGAATTAACTCGTCGTCTTGGCGACCCTGATACCGCTAGCAACCCTGATGAGTATCAACAAATTGCTAAGTCTCGTTCTTCTTTGGAAGAGGTAGTTAATACCTATGAAACTTGGAAAACAGCCCAAGAAGACTTGATCGGAGCGCGTCAGGTTTACAAAGAATCTGCAAGCGATCCAGAGTTGCAAGAAATGGCAGCACTGGAAGTAGATGAACTTGAGGAAAAAATAAAATATTTAGAGAGTCGCTTGAAAGTCTTACTGCTACCACGCGACCCCAATGATGAAAAGAATATCATGTTGGAAATTCGCGCTGGTACAGGTGGCGATGAAGCCAGTATTTGGGCTGGCGATTTGATGCGGATGTACACTCGCTACGCTCAAACTCAAGGTTGGAAAGTTTCTCTGGTGAGTGAATCTCTCGGAGAAATGGGCGGTTGGAAAGAAGTGATTCTGGAAATTAAAGGTGACGACGTTTACAGCCAGTTAAAGTTTGAAGCTGGAGTGCATCGCGTACAGCGGGTGCCCCTAACAGAAGCAGGTGGACGGGTTCATACTTCCACTGCTACGGTGGCGATTATGCCAGAGGTGGATGATGTGGAAATCCACATTGACCCGAAGGATATTGAAATGACCACGGCTCGTTCTGGTGGTGCTGGCGGACAAAACGTCAACAAGGTGGAAACAGCCGTTGACTTGATGCACAAGCCTACAGGAATTCGGATTTTCTGTACGGAAGAACGCAGCCAGTTGCAAAACAAAGAACGGGCAATGCAAATTCTCCGGGCGAAGTTGTATGAAATGAAGTTACGCGAACAACAAGAAGCTGTAACTTCCATGCGGCGATCGCAAGTTGGAACAGGATCGCGATCGGAAAAAATTCGCACCTACAATTATAAAGACAACCGCGTTACCGACCACCGATTAGGTCAAAACTATTCTCTTAATCCAGTCTTGGAAGGCGATTTAGAGACTATTATCCAATCTTGCATTTCCCAAGACCAACAGGAACGTCTAGCTGAATTGGCAACTGCTAGCGCTAATTAATTTTTACTAGTAAAAATTCTGATAAACCGCTTGTTGTGTTGTTGTTTTTAACACAGCCAAGTGGTTTTTTAATGCAGCTTGGAGTGCATCTTCCATTTTGCTCGGATAGTTATAATAAGCAAATTCATACTTCATAACGTAATTTATCTTTGCCCACTCCTTTAAGGTTTGGCAAGTATAAATTAGTTTTTCTGCTTCTTGTTGCCAACGCGAAAAAATCCTGTAGCTGAAAAAGCTACTACATACGTTACCTGCCGTATCCCAGTAAGAAATACACACCTGATGCTTCAGACAGTGGATTTTCTTGATTTGCTTAATTTCATAGCCTTTGGCTTTGAGAGCTTCTTTTACTTCACGGTTTGAAATCTGCCACTGCCTTGGTTTGAGCTTATTAGCGGCTATGAGATTTCGTCCTTTGCGACGATATTTTTTTATTTGGCGTGGCTTGCAAAACATGATGCACCTTCTGTATCATTGGCACCGATGCCAAATAACCTAGCAACGTTGATAATTAATAATTAAAATGAATGTTGCTTAATTAAAAGCAAGATTTTAATTTATCATTAACAACAAAGCTTGTAAATATAAAATTAAAGTTTTAAGTTTTCTCACTAAACTAATAAATGCAGTTGACTAGCTACACAAGCAGTGAACATCGAAAGCAAAGAAAAACTGATTGAAATCATCAAACTAGCTCGCGGTTCCATGAGCCAGCGAGCTTTTGGCAAGCTTTTAGGAGTTTCTGCTACTGCTGTCCAGTTGTGGGAAAAGGGTGTGAATGTGCCAGACACCGAATATCTGGCAAAAATCGCAGCGAGAGCTGGTTATACACTCCAAGAGCTACTTAGTTGCTTGGATGGCAAACCAATACAAGAAACCTCAGATTTGAGTTTGATTCTCAGGCAAATACAACACATGCCCCTCAACCAAGTGGCTCAAATTGTGCAAGCTGCGGCGGATAGATTCGCTGCTGTGGCTGAAGCGTCAGGCGATGAAGCAAAGGCCAGTTGAATATTAAAATAATTCGTAATTCGTAATTCGTAATTCGTAATTCGTAATTCAGTTTTTTAAGGACGATTTAAAGCAAAATTGGCTCAAACTAGCTTGTGGTTTGTTGCTGTCAAGATTCATCTATATAGATATGGACAAACCTTGTTTGTATGACCAAGACTTTTATGGCTGGACGCAGCAGCAGGGTAAAGCATTAGAGCAGAGGCTAGTTAATGAACTAGACTGGCAAAACCTGCAAGAGGAAATTCAAGCTTTGGAGAGACAGGAGTATCGGGAACTTGTGAGTTGTCTGAGTGTATTACTTGGTCATCTCTTGAAGTGGGAATATCAACCCGAACAACGCTCTCGCAGTTGGTTTTTAATAATTCGAGAACAGCGTCGTGCCATCCACAGGCATTTGCAACAGAACCCTAGCTTAAAGTCTAAGTCTCGAATAAAAGAAGCTTTGTTAGATGGCTTTGAAGCAGGAGTAGATTTAGCGTTACGAGAAACTAACTTACCATTACGAACTTTTCCACAGTCTTGCCCGTATTTGTTTGATGATGCGATCGCAGAGAATTTTCTATGCGATACTCGTCAAGACTGGGAAGGATAATTACTACCATTTTTCTTGCGCTCATTTGTTACTTGGAGACACGTTATATTTGTTAATACTTAATAGAGACTAGCTTTTCAAAATCTTGGTAATTAAAGCTTTGTTGCTTTTTACCATATTTACCATATATATCGTAGTACACCTTGCTATCTTGAAATCTGAAGAAACATCCTGCTATAGGTAATTTCTCACCTTTAAGTTTAAAAATTATTGTGTTTAAAGCATATTTTCCATACTTATTAGTAAGGTAATTAAAGCTATCAAAACTTCCATTCACAGCTTTTTCAAAGTCCTTGTATATATTTAGTGTTCTGTATATTTCTTCAGTTAAGCTAGCCATAGATAGTAAGATTTATTTAGTTATAAACTGGTTCTAGGGACACAACAAAATTGTGCCCCTTTGTATTTACTATGCAATTTAAAACTGCGTTATGCCTATTTGTCTCCAAAAAAACTTAATATTTTAGTAACTAATTCTGCCCAATACTGTCCTGCTTTAATCTCTAAAAATGTGTTTAAGCTTTGCTCAGTTTCAAGTTCGTGCTTCAATGTCTTACATACGTTATCTGTATAGGTTATACCTGGAGGTCTTACCTTACCCTTTTCCTCAATCAGAGCTGTCCAGAATCTATAATCTTCTTTTTGAGGTGATAGTTTCCTTAGAACTTCGTCTTGAATTTCTACCCCTACTTTACTTATAAAATCGTCATAAAAGGAGTTGTATTGTATAACTAATTCAGGGATAAATGTTTTTAAATATTCATTTGCAGATGTAAGCTCATTAAGAATATTTTCTAGTTCTTGCTTTGCTTGTTTGGTAAATTTTTTCAACATTTCATCTTCATTAATTTTACTTTAGCTCAAAATTTTAGTATAAATACTTAAATAATCTCAAGTATAGCCACACAAATATAGTCCATCAGCGCGGAATTACTTAGATATAGCCCCCGTGGATAAGGCTCTGTTTGTCAGGCAGTGGCATGTAGTGTGGCCAATTCGCAAAAGTGAGATGCTTTCAAGTAACCTCTGCTTCTAGCGAGAAATTAGACTTGCTTTAACAATTGATGTTTTTAGATCTCTGACCAAAATATAACCACTGGCAGTTAAGGAATAAATGGTTTTAAAATGGTGCAATCTTAAAATATTTAGGGGTGCAGCTATGTCGCTACGCAATGAGCCTTTGGATTGGCAACTTGAAACGAATAATCCTTATATACCAGTTTATCATCAAGGGAATTTGGTGGGATTTTTTAAACCAGAATATGCCAGTGAAATTATTAAAATTTTAAACGAAGATGAAGTTTTAAAAAAAGCGCTAAAAATGGCTTGTACTGATTTAATTAAAAAAATCGGCGGCGATACAACTAAAGTCAATTATTTAATGGAAAAATATGTAAAAACTAGCGAACGTCCCAAATATGGAACTAGAGCGATAGCTCTTTTATTGCGCGATCGCCAAAAGGAACTTGATCTCAGTAATCAAGAGTTTGCTAAATTCTGCGATACTTTTAAATTATCCCCTACTGAACTCAATAATATTTATGCTGGAGAAGCATTTGATGATAGTTTATTAGCACCGCTTTCACGGATATTAGGAATAGCAAAAGAACGCTTACTAGAAGTACGAGATGGTTCAGAGAAAGAAAGTAACGTATGAGCAGTAAATCGTAAGTTCATAAATTGCAAAAAATCATGAAGACAGACAGTATTTTTTACCGTCTATTTCAAGAATTTCCTAGTATCTTTTTTGAACTGATTGGTAATCTACCTGAAGAAGCTAGCCTTTACCAATTTTCATCAATTGAAATTAAACAAACAGCCTTCAGAATCGATGGTGTATTTTTCCCCACAGAAGAAAATGACTACCAGATTTATTTTGTTGAAGTACAGTTTCAGCCTGATGCATAAATTTATTCACGACTATTTGCCGAAATATCTTTATACTTCCGTCAAAACCAATCACAAAATAACTGGAGTGCTGTGATTTTGTACCCCAATAGAAGTATAGATATAGGAGATATTAAACATTATCGTGAGTTTTTCGCCAGTCAGCGAGTTAGACGAATTTATTTAGATGAATTAGGTGAAACTGCATCGCTTCCTATTGGCATTGCAACTGTTAAATTAGTAATTGCAGCCGAAGATATAGCCATCCGAGAAGCAAGGGAGTTAATAGACAGAACCAAGTCCGGAATCAACTCACCACTAAAACAGCAGCAATTATTACAATTTATAGAAACTATTGTGGCTTACAAGTTTCCGACAATGAGTAGGGAGGATATGGAAAAAATGTTTGGGTTAAGCGAGTTAAAACAAACCAGATTTTATCAGGAAGCCTTTCAAGAAGGTATTGAACAAGGTAAACTGCAAGCAGTACGACCCATGTTGGCAGCAGGTCTGACTGTAGAGTACGTAGCACAAGCGTTAGATTTAAGTGTTGAAGAAGTCAGACGATTAACACAAAGTCAGTAGACCTGCCTTGAAAATAGGGACTCTTTACTGGGGACTGGTGACTAGGAAAGAAATATTTTCATTCCTTCGTTGTGAATTGTGTTCATGGAGTCTCTTGCAAAAGTGGTTTTTGCAAGACATGGGAAAAGAGACTCATGTTAAAGGGGAAAGAGAAAATACCAAACCTTTCCCCCTTTCCCCTTCCCCTTTTCCCGACTTCTGCAAGAAGTCTTCACTCTAGGCAAATTTGATTTCGAGTTGCAGAACTTTCCAGCGAGGAATTTATAGTTAATTTTTGTTAATATTGGAAGCGGTGTTACCACTTCGTCCTCAATCACCCATTCCCTACCTGAGAGAAACTTAATGCTGCGACTTGAACATATTAGTAAAATTTATCCTACAGGCGAAGTTCTCAAAGATATCAACTGGGAAGTTAAACCAGGCGATCGCATTGGCTTAGTCGGTGTCAACGGTGCTGGAAAATCCACCCAACTCAAAATTATCACTGGGGAAATGGAACCTAGCTCAGGGGAAATCATTCGTCCTGCCAGCTTACACATAGCTTACCTCAACCAAGAGTTTGAAGTAGATCCCACCCGCACCGTTAGAGAAGAATTTTGGACAGTTTTCAAAGAAGCAAACCAAGTACAGTTATCTCTAACCCAAGTACAACGTGACATGGAAGCAGCTGACCCAGAGGAGCTGGATCGGTTAATCAACAAATTGGATCGTTTGCAGCGGCAATTTGAAGCTTTGGATGGTTATGGATTAGACGCACGCATTGGGAAAATCTTACCAGAAATGGGATTTGGAGTAGAAGATGGCGATCGCCTTGTCAGCGCTTTTAGTGGCGGCTGGCAAATGCGGATGAGTTTGGGTAAAATCCTGCTGCAAAAACCCGACTTATTACTGCTGGACGAACCAACTAACCATCTCGATTTAGAAACCATTGAGTGGCTGGAAAATTACCTCAAGGGGCTAATTACCCCGATGGTTATAGTCTCCCATGACCGCGAATTTCTTGACCGTCTGTGCACCCAAATAGTGGAAACTGAACGCGGTGTTTCTAGTACTTACCTCGGCAATTATTCTGCATATTTACAACAGAAAGCCGAAAATCAATCAGCACAACTGAGCGCTTACGAACGCCAACAGAAAGAGTTAGAAAAACAACAATTTTTTGTTGATAGATTTCGCGCCAGTGCTACCCGCAGTACCCAGGCAAAAAGCCGGGAAAAGCAACTGGAAAAAATTGAGCGTATCGAAGCACCTGTAGCTGGAGTGAGAACTCTACACTTCCGTTTTCCTCCTGCACCACGCAGTGGACGCGAAGTGGTAAACATTAAAGATTTTACTCATATCTATGATGATAAGATTTTGTTTTTGGGGGCAAATCTCTTAATTGAAAGAGGCGATCGCATTGCTTTTCTCGGCCCCAACGGTGCTGGCAAATCTACACTTCTGCGCCTAATTATGGGTATGGAACCACCAACAGAAGGGACTGTAGAATTAGGCGATCATAATGTTATTCCTGGTTATTTTGAACAAAATCAAGCTGAAGCTTTAGACTTGAAGAAAACTGTCATGGAAACAATTCATGATGAAGTTCCCGATTGGAAAAATGAAGAAGTCCGCACACTCTTAGGACGGTTTTTATTTACTGGTGACACAGTATTCAAGGCAGTTGGCGCATTAAGTGGGGGAGAAAAAGCTCGCTTGGCATTGGCAAAAATGCTTTTACGTCCCGCAAACTTATTAATCTTGGATGAGCCGACAAATCACCTAGACATTCCAGCTAAAGAAATGCTGGAAGAAGCCCTCCAAAATTATGATGGTACGGCAATTGTCGTATCACACGATCGCTACTTTATCTCTCAGGTAGCCAACAAAATTGTCGAAATTCGCGATGGTGAATTCCGCGTTTATTTAGGAGATTATCATTACTATCTCCAGAAAATTGCCGAAGAAAAAGAACAAGCGAAGTTAGCTGCAATAGAAGCCGAGAAAGCTGCTAAAAAGGCTGCCAAAGCTGCCAAAGCTGCCACTAAACGAAAATGAAAAACTGGAAAATTGCTTAATAGTAAAGTTCAACAGTTATCATTTGTCACTTATCTGCCTTGGTTAAGAGTCACTTTGTTCAAGATTTATCAGTCACTAATTACTAGTGTTACTGATAACTCTTGACTTGATTAATTATCATACAGCTAATAACAGTTAATTGGCTTCATTCTTACTAAGGCTAAGACGCCTTGATGTTGCATTTGTTTATCCAGATTGTCATTCGTTATTAGTGATTTTCAAATGGCAAAGGACAACCTCACAAGTTAATCTGCAACAAAAATCGATGAAAGCTTACTCAATAATCACTCATTATTCAAGATCAAAAACAACGTAGAAAGATTACTAATATTTAAAAAATATCTCAAAAAGCTGTAAGCCGTTCATAAAAGAAGTTAATAAGCAGAAATTCACTTGCGTCGGCGATTAGCAATGGTATCATTCGGGTATTACAAAAAGTAAAGGGCAATTTTACTATGACCAAAGCACCTGTTGCTCCTGTGGTGCTAGTCATTTTAGACGGATGGGGCTACTGCGAGCAGACGCGAGGAAACGCTATTGTTGCTGCTAAAACTCCCATTGTGGATAGTTTATGGGCAGCTTACCCGCATACCCTCATCCACACATCAGGAAAAGCCGTAGGGTTGCCAGATGGTCAAATGGGCAACTCAGAAGTTGGCCATTTGAACATTGGTGCTGGGCGAGTGGTACCACAAGAACTGGTACGCATCTCCGATGCGGTCGAAAATGGTTCTATTACGTCAAACCCAGCACTTGTCAAAATTTGCCAGGAAGTTCGCTCTCGCAATGGCAAGCTGCATCTAGTAGGGCTTTGTTCTGAGGGAGGGGTACATTCCCATATCACCCATCTGTTTGGACTACTTGACTTAGCTAAAGAGCAGCGAATTTCAGAAGTTTGTATCCACGCGATTACCGATGGTCGTGACACCGCCCCAGCCGAGGGTGTAAAAGCGATCGCCATGCTACAAGATTATATAGACCGCATAGGAATCGGGCGCATAGTCACCCTCAGCGGTCGCTACTACGCGATGGATCGCGATCGCCGCTGGGATCGGGTAAAACGCGCCTACGATGTCATGACACAAGATGCAGTGACTGATAACCGTCAGCCTGTAGAAATCTTGCAAGCCTCTTACGCCGAAGGGGTAAAAGATGAATTTGTCAACCCTGTTAGAATTGCTCCTGGAGCAATAGAAGCAGGGGATGGGGTGATATTTTTCAACTTCCGCCCCGACCGCGCCAGACAACTGACTCAAGCCTTTGTCAGCCCTGAATTTAAGGGTTTTGAAAGACAGCAAATTAAAGCGCTTTCATTTGTCACATTTACCCAATACGACCCAGACTTAACGGTGGCTGTGGCTTTTGAGCCGCAGAATCTCAACAATATTCTGGGACAAGTGATAGCCAATCACAATCTCAAGCAATTCCGCACTGCCGAAACTGAAAAATACGCCCACGTCACGTATTTCTTTAATGGCGGTTTGGAGGAACCTTTTCCTGGTGAAGATCGGGAATTAGTCAGCAGCCCAATGGTAGCGACTTACGACCACGCCCCAGCGATGTCAGCAACAGCAGTTACAGATGTAGCGATCGCTGCCATTCAAAAGGGTTTATATTCTTTAGTTGTGATTAATTATGCCAATCCAGACATGGTAGGGCATACTGGTCAGATCGAAGCCACCATTACAGCCATTGAAACAGTCGATCGCTGTTTAGGACGCTTACTAGAGAGCGTTATCAAGGCCGGCGGCACAACAATTATTACTGCCGATCATGGCAACGCTGAGTATATGCTAGATGAAGAGGGTAACCCCTGGACAGCTCACACAACTAACCCAGTCCCCTTTATCCTCGTGGAAGGAGAAAAAGTCAAAATCCCTGGATATGGTACAAATGTCGAACTGCGAAGCGATGGCAAGCTAGCCGACATCGCGCCCACCATTCTAGAGATTTTACAGCTGCCTCAACCACCAGAAATGACAGGGCGATCGCTGCTCAAAACGGCAGAATATGACCTGCAACGCACTCGCACCCCCGTACAAGTAGGCTTGTAAAAAAGTTAAGAGTGAAGAGTTAAGAGTTAAGAGTGACAAATTCAAACTTTCCTAACTCCTAACTCTTAACTCCTAACTCCTAACTCCTCTTTTTTAAAACTTGTTATAAATGAGATTGCTACCATGACAGTTACTAATATCGTGCAAGGCATTTGGGCCTTTTCCGCCGTTGGTCTAATTATCTTAGTTTTGCTGCATAGCCCCAAAGGTGATGGTATTGGAGCCATTGGTGGGCAAGCTCAGCTATTTAGCAGCACCAAAAGTGCAGAAAACACTTTGAACCGAGTTACTTGGGCGTTAACAGTCATTTTTCTTGGCTTGACAGTAGTTTTAAGTGCTGGTTGGTTGCCTAAATAAAAATGGGTGAGGGGGAGATGAGGAACAAAACGCAATATCCAATACCTAAAATCCCCAAAAATTTAATTAGACAGCGATTCTTAGCAGTTTTGGGCTTAACTATTGGCACAGGACTGCTAGTTGTTTTTACGAACCTGGGGCATTGGGCATGGGGTAGCCACTGCGTTGGGCGGCTCTGCCGACTTGAAGCAAGTGGCGTCATTGGGTATGGGGCATCAGTTATTGTTTCTCCCCATCACCCCATCTCCCCATCACCCCATCACCTTATCTCCTCATCTCCCCTGACCTCAAAACCTCATCCGTTACCGCCCACACTCTCACAGTGGCAAGATAACACCAACAGTGGCGACTACTTTTCCCAAGTTACAACAACTCAAGTTGGTTATCTAATTTGGTCGCAATTTCCTATTAAAGTTTACATAGAAACCCCAAAAGCCCTTAGCGAAAAACAAGCTCAAGCATGGGTGAAAAGCGTCTTACTGGCTGTGCAAGAATGGAATACTTATTTGCCTTTGACGGTAGTCCAACAGCCAGAAATTGCTGATATTACAGTTGTGCGAAAAGCGCCACCTCTACAAATTTCTCCAGGTAGTAATATACCCCGTGCGCGATCGGCACAAACTACTTATGATTTATACACCAACAACAAAGTTTTATCCCACCGCTTCACTATCTTGCTAAGCCCCAGTCAAACAGGTGAGTATATTCAAGCAGCAGCCCGCCACGAACTCGGACACGCTTTGGGAATTTGGGGTCATAGTCAGCTACAAACCGATGCTTTATACTTTTCCCAAGTTCGTAAACCGTTGCCTATTTCTGTTAGAGATGTGAATACTTTGAAGCGGATTTATGAACAGCCAACAACCTTGGGATGGCCTTTAGTACATAATTGAAAAATGAATATATTTCGCGCAAATAATTAAAGTTCAAAATTAAGGCAACCAATCTTTGTCCAAAATTTGCTCTAAGGTATAAGGACATAATTCAGGTAAATTGGTCAGCTTTGTTTTAGCTTTAAGATAATCTAATGCATTACTGTAAATTATGCTGAAATTCTCCTCCAAAGGGTTGCGTAAATTGGCACTTAAATCTTCATTGATTTGGTTACGACAACTAATAATTTCCGCAGCCCAATGATTAGCATTTCTTGGCTTTTCTACATCCCAATATTCATAAAGCAATAAATATCTAATAATCTGTTCCAACAGACTTGTAACTCGCCTTTTTTCGCCAAATCTTCCAGTTCTTCTATTAAGTTTTCATAGTCAACCTTTTCTAATTGCCTGGTTTTGAGACATTTAATAGTCTCCTCCAACCATTGCAGGTAATTGGATTTATATAATTCTGGACTCAGCCGAATAGTCACAACTTCGTTTTGGGACATCAATAACTCTCCTTTTATCAGTCATTCTAGCGTTGTGTATACAAGCGAATACTAATGAAGAAAAGGTGTGTTTTCACAATAATGATGAGCCAAAAAATGAGATTGCGCTTTTTCCCTTTCCCTACGCTCTACGACTGAGCGGTAAAGATGGTTGTGTTAAAACTTCTTTATAGAGTTCTTCGAGTAGAGTAATATTTTTACTGAGGGTATAGCGGTCTAATACACGGTGTCTAGCTTTTTGCCCCAGCAATGTTGTTAACTCTGGATGATCTTGTAACACTGGTAAGAGAGTTCTCAATTGCGATCGCACTGTTTTAGTATTAATAACTATACCTGCTCCCTTTTCTAAGACTTCTCCGTCTGCACCAACATCTGTTGCTAAACAAGCCATCCCACATGACATTGCTTCTAACAAAGACAAAGATAGCCCCTCTACCAATGAAGGCAAAATAAATACATCCGCGCCCCGCAAAATTTCAATCCGCCGATTTTCATCAGCAACAAATCCTAACCAAATAATCCCGTATTCCCAACCATAAAACGGCTCTAAAGAAGACTTTAAAGGCCCATCGCCAACAATTAACAGCTTGCTATTGGCCTCCATCGGCGACTGCTTCCAAGCTCTCAGGAGGGCTTCAACGTTTTTTTCTGGTGCTATTCTACCTTGATAAACAAACAAGCGTTCGGCTTGAAATTCTGCTTTGATTCTAGAAGCTCCCGGAGAATACTTAATGGTATCAACACCGTTGGGGATTATCGCAATATTTTCTTCCCTTACACCCATCCCTGCCAATAATTCCCGCTGAATTTGGGAAAATACAATCACGCGATCGTAGTTAACCAAAAAAGGTGCGTAGAGTTGATAAGCCAAAAGTTGTGTTCCCGATATCAGTTTTGCCCCCTTCCCAGCAAAAGGTGTATGAAAGGTGGCAATTAGGGGTAACCTTAGTTCCTCACATATTTCCGGTAGAAAAAAGTCTAGAGGAGATAAAGTTAAGGAAGCATGGACGATATCTGGCTTAATTTCCCGGAGTGAATCGGTTAAAAGTTTGGTCGCTTTAAAAGTGGGAATTGTGTAAACCTGGGACTTATAAATGAAAGGTAGGGGAACTTCCCGGAAATTCGGCCAATTTTCAGGTTCTGATTCTTCTTGAGCGAAGTGAAGAAAGCTAACTTGATGTCCCCTGTCTAGCAAGGCATTTGTAATTTCTCGACTATAGGTGACATTACCGCAAAAGGGCGATTTTTTTCCAATCCAGGCTATACGCATTCTTTATTTGACTGTAAAAAAAGCGGGTTTGATGTATTAATTAATTTTGCGTCCTTTGTTGCTTTTATCGTGTTATACTTGCTGGTTTTATTATTTAGAAAATATACGCCAAAAATTAGTTCAAAAAGCTAATTTTCTTAGCTAATTAAACTGGTGAATTTATGGCTATATTGATTCCAGTTATAAGTTGTTAATTTGTTATATTTAAACAACTTATTGTGCCTAACATCAGATTGATATGCGGCAAGTATGCGATAAATTTTGACTGGCCTTAGTTTAACACGAACACAAAACTTTTAAGAAAATTAGTAATTATTTCAAGGTAATGAATAATATCTCCTGTTAATAACTACTGATGTGAGTTATACCAGGTTAATATTCCTCCTGAAAAAGCGATCGCCGCTAATCCGAAAAAAACTACCTGCAAGCCTACAAAAGTTTCTGCTACACCAGCTAATGCCAAAGGTAAAGACAGAGCAATGTTAATTACATTGTTCTGTAAACCAAAAACTTTACCACGCATTTCTGGAGGTGTTTCTGTTTGAATCGCAGTTTGCATAGGAATGCCGACTAGTGCGCCGAAGATACCTAACAAGGTAATCAGTAACAAAACTATCCACAAATCTGTTGTAAACACAGAAATCCCAATCAGCGATGCTGCCATACCTAGACAACCGCACAGGCTTAGTTGTGTATAGGAGAAGCGTTGACCAAATTGACCGAGAATTGTTGCTCCGGCCGCAATGCCAACACCACCTGCTGCAAGTAAAAAGCCGAATTGGGAGGCTTTCATATTGGGAATTATTTCTGCCATCCGAACAGCTAAAACAGTTAAAGCTGCGAAGATAGAAAACAAGATAATTAGCTGGAGTAAAGCATTACGGACGCGATGATTTGCTTGGAGGTAGGATAGACCATCTTGCAAATCAGAGAATACGTGAGGAAATTCGGTTTCGGGTGCGTGAGGTTTTTCGTTAGTTCTCAGCAGAAACAAAATGATTCCAGCGATCGCATAACTCCCACCTACCAAAAGTTCTTTCCCCAAACCATTACTACCACTAAACTGCAACCAAAGTCCATCAGCGATCGCTAATAACGGTTCCCCAACAGCAAACCCAATGATTACCGATGCCATCATCGTTGTTGTATAAAGCGAATTAGCCGAGAGTAAATGCTGTTCTTCTACTACTAAAGGAATTGCTGCTTGTTCTGCTGGTGCAAAAAACTGCGTCAGTGTGGAAACTAAAAAAGTCACAGCCAAGATGATTAAAAAACCTACTGGTAAAACTCCTATAGGTCTCCAATCATGAGTCAACCACAACAGAAAGGGAATTGACAAAACTAGGATACCGCGCCAAACATTCGTAGCCACTAGCACAGCCTTTTTCGACCAGCGGTCTACAAACACACCTGCGACAGAACCAAACAATACTGCTGGAATAGTAAAAGCCATCATTAAAGCTGATACCCATCCACTAATGCTCTGATTCCCAGCCTGAAACTGAGTATTAATCAAAGCAATCATTAACACCAAATAAACTTTATCTGCTAGTTGGCAAAAAACTTGACCGCCCCAAAGAGCCAGGAAATTAAAGTTTTTTAAAACTGGCACAAACCCCTGCTGTTTTCCATTTTCTGATCCAGCCTCATCTAATTTCGGCGGTTCTGTTTCTGGAATAGTGTTTACTGGTAAATTCTTCCCATTTCGTAGGTCTAGCCCATTACCGCCATCATTATTTTTATCAGCCTGACCATTGGTTAATTGGTCTTGGTTTGGTGCTTCTGATTGACTTGGAACATGAGTTTTTGGTGTTTCTTCTGTCTTACTGCCATCGCTTTTAGAAACGTCTTTTGGGGACATTTCTTGGTCATTTATTTGATGAGGTGTAGACTTAGAGACGGCACTCAGGTGATTAGTTACTGTATGATCTGATGCCCTATTCTGTTTTTTAATCAGGCTTGGTGATAAAGGTAGAATTTTTGTATCCAAATCAGACGATTGCATCATGGTTGGCAGCAAAATAAGAGTCGATCAAGGTAGCAGAGCGAATAGGGCGGCCTAATTGATACTGAGCATACTGGCGTAAAATCTGCTCAACAGATAACCAGTTTTGATCTCTAGCACCATCAATTGGCATTATCTCTGGTTGCGATAGATGTTGAAGCAAAGCTAGTTCCATTGCACCAGGACGACTGGAAATCACGGGTATTTCTTGCCGATGGACAACAACTGTTTGGGCATTAAGGATTGGCAATGGGGCATTGGTTATTTCTCCCCCATCTTTCCATCTCCCTATCTCCGCATCTGTTCGCAAACTTTTCCAAGCTTCTAAACAAACCGTTCCACCCGCAGGGCTGCTAAATCCTACCTGCCAGTTGGGGTCTGTAAAGTCTGGCCTCAAGGGTCGCCCAGACAAACAACAAATTTGGACTTGCGGCGTCAGTCCTGCTAAGGCTAAAAGGTGAAACACCCCATGAGCTAGATGAGCCAAAACACCAGATTTATTCCCACTAGGTAACACCTCTAATCGATGAAGATGTTCATTGAATAACTCATAAAGTTCTTCTTGGGGTTGTTCGCTCAAAGCTTGACACAGCACTATTTCTGCTAAATACTGACTCGCAGCCAATTTTCCCAAATCTTTGGCTAGACCTGGATAAGTTTTTAACGTCTGTGCTTGAGTAATTTTATCGAGCGATCGCCCCTTGGCAATCAATAGTTCATTCACAACGAACATACCGCTCCTACCGCCCAAGCTGGAGTTGTGCTTGCGTGCCCCTGGAGCCACTGCTCGAACTAGACCGAATTCTGGTGTCAAAATTGTCACTATTTTATCCGATTCTCCGAGCGCCTGGGTTTTAAGATTAATTCCGGTTGCTTTGTAGGTTCTACTCATTAGTCATTAGTCATTGGTCATTGGTCATTAGTCATTAGTAAATAAACAAAGGACAAATGACAGACGATAAAAGACAAAGGACAAATGACTATTTACCCTTTTCCAGGTTATCGCGCTGGCGGATCAAATCGATACCGCGAGATGTCCCTAATCTAGTAGCACCTGCTACGATTAAGTCTAGAGCTTGATTGATAGTACGAATACCACCTGAAGCTTTAATTCCCACTCTTTCTTTTGCTAATTCCTTCAAAAGTCGCACATCTGCGACTGTAGCACCACCATTCCAACCAGTACTGGTTTTTAAGAAACTTGCTCCTGCATCCATAGAGATTTCAGCAGCTATTTTTTTTTCTGCATCTGTCAAAAGGTTAGTTTCCAAAATTACCTTCACAGTTTTTCCAGTCTCCTCGCAAATTTCGGCAATCTCGCGATGCACTTGTTCCGTTTTACCAGCTTTCAACCAGCCCAAGTTGATTACCACATCCAACTCACTAGCCCCACTTTCCGCTGCTTCTTGAGCCTCATACAACTTGACTGCTGAAGTCGTCGCACCAGTGGGAAAACCAATCACTGTAGAGACTTTCGGGTTCTTACCGTGGAGGAGTTCAACTGCTTGTTTGACATAGGCGGGGTATAGGCAAACGGCCGCAAAATTGAATCTGTATGCTTCTTCACACCATTGCTCAACTTGCTCTGGAGTTGCAGTTGGCGTTAACAGGGCGTGCTCGATAAATGGCGCAATATCAATGTCTGGATAGTCTGCTGCCATCGTGTCTTCTGCCAGTGATTGATTATTAAAGTTTATAAAAAATTAAAACATTTCTTATATATATATTAAACCATATTTATTACGAGTTTATCCTGAAAATAAGTTGCTGACTGAATCTGGGATGTTATTTGTGCAGATGTCCCATAATTACTGTAAGTATTTAAGTTGACATTAAGTGCCAGTAAGGTTAATAATATCAGCAGTGTTTTTTTCCGTCACTTACTAAAAACTTAATAATAGTTTGAGCTAATGCTTTCGATGCTAAATATGGTACACCGTTACCAATAGTTTTAAACATATTGGTCAGTGACATATTCTCTGGAAGTACAAAATTTGCAGGCAAAGATTGAATGGCTAAAGCTTCTGCTACAGAAATTCGTCGGACTTTATAAGGATGTAAATGGACTTCATTATTACCATAACAAGCTGTTGGAGAATAGCGCCATCTGTGAAGGCGCTTGAAAGATTTTTTAGAATCGTCTCCTTCATCAACAAGAGCAAATTTTGTGATAGCAGCCCTTGGTTGAAAATAATGTCTAGCATTGGGATGTATTAGGACATTATTTTTTCTAAACCAGTATTCCACTGTTAATTCTTGAGGAATATCATCAGGACAAGGCATAAGAGAATTTTCTTGGAATAAATCGCGTTTAGGCCAAGGGTAAGCAAAAACATTTTTTCGTTCGTATAAAATGTAATTTTCCCAAGGTAAAATCTCTTTATTTAGAAACTCTTCTCTACTAAATTCTCTCGCTATATTCTTGAGAAAATTATTTTGGAATCCAATCAAAATAATTCTTTCCCTATCTTGGGGTACACCATATTCAAAAGAATTAATTAAGCGCTCTGTTAATATATATCCTGCTTGTTCTAATCGTTGCTTCAGTGATTCAAAAAATAAACGATGTTTTTTCGTCTTCCACAAACCCTTAACATTTTCAAATAAAAAGAAATCTGGTAGATTTTGACAAATTAATTCCACATAAGAGTCCGAAAGCTTGCCATTATCTCCTAAATATCCTCTGTTTTTTCCTCCAATGGAAAAATCAGGGCAGGGAGGCCCGCCAATAAAGCCAACAATATCATTAAATTTACGGCAGTCTTTGACTAACTCGTAAATGCGTTGTGCTTGTGAATCTTCCGTAAGTTTACTTACGTCTCCTGCTTCACCCTGATGATATCCGTATTCCGGCATCCCTAGATTGAGAACCTGCCGTGAATAGCGGTATGCTGCCATGAATGGAGAAAAAATTTCATTAACATAAACAATGTTAAAACCACTGGTTTCAAAACCTAAATCGAGGAAACCTGAACCAGCAAAAAAAGAGAAAATACAAGGGCGATCGCTCATTCAGTTACTATTATTGTGAAATATTAATACTAATATTCTAAAATTGGGGGTTTTTACTTACGTACCAGTCAGAAGTAAACACTTGAAATCCTCTATTAACGGGTAAAAATTATTCTCGTACCTCCTAATAATTAAATATAAAAGTTTACTCAATCTTTAAGGAAAATCCCTGACAGAAAAACACTCTGAAGCCACAATTAAATATGGGACTTTCCAAGCTCCCAGAGATATTTAAGACAAGTTTTGTCATTAAATAAAAAACCGGGGTACTTCAGACTAATTTTCTATGCGAATTTTAATTTACTCATACAACTATCACCCAGAACCAATTGGTATTGCCCCACTAATGACTGAATTAGCAGAGGGACTAGTAAAGCGGGGACACCAAGTGCGCGTAGTTACCGCCATGCCTAATTACCCTGAGCGTCAAATTTACCAGGAATATCGGGGCAAGTGGTATGTCACAGAATACAAAAATGGTGTTGAAATCCAACGTAGTTATGTTTGGATTCGTCCACAACCGAATTTACTAGATCGAGTGTTGCTAGATGCTAGTTTTGTTGTCACTAGTTTTGTACCCGCCCTAATGGGTTGGCGTCCAGATGTTATCCTTTCCACCTCACCATCCCTACCAAGCTGTGTACCAGTTGCTCTTTTAGGATGGTTACGTGCTTGCCCTGTAATCTTAAATCTACAAGATATATTACCAGAGGCAGCTGTTCACGTAGGTTTACTTAAAAATAAATTGCTCATCCAGTTATTTACATTATTGGAAAAATTTGCTTACCACAGTGCCAGTAAAATTAGCGTCATCGCCGATGGATTTGTGGAAAATTTACGATCTAAGGGTGTAGAAGCTGACAAAATTGTGCAAATTCCTAACTGGGTTGATGTCAATTTTATCCGCCCCTTGCCTCAAGAAAATAACCCTTTCCGCACGACGCATAACCTAAATGGTAAATTTGTAGTACTTTATTCTGGTAACATTGCCCTGACCCAAGGCTTAGAAAGCGTTGTCAAAGCTGCTTCTGTGTTGCGCCACATCTCAGATATTGCCTTTGTCATTGTCGGGGAGGCAAAAGGTTTACAGCGACTGCAACAGGAATGTTTAGACTGTGGTGCAGATAATGTTTTGCTACTGCCATTTCAACCCCGTAAAAATTTACCAGAAATGTTGGCGGCTGCGGATGTTGGTTTAGTGGTGCAAAAGAAAAATGTTATCTCCTTCAATATGCCGTCAAAAATTCAGGTGCTACTTGCTAGCGGACGGGCTTTAGTTGCCTCTGTCCCTGATAATGGTACGGCAGCAAGGGCTATCAAGCAAAGTGGAGGCGGAGTTATCGTTCCTCCAGAAGATCCCCAAGCTTTAGCAATGGCAATTTTAGACTTGTATCAAAATCCTGAAAAAGTTAAAACTTTGGGTTATAAAAGTCGGCAATATGCCGTTGAGCAGTATGCTTTTGACCAAGCTTTAAATCAGTATGAGTCTTTGTGTTACTCATTAATCGCAAATCGTAGAGCAATTCACTCGACAATAGTCACCAAACAAGAAGTCTAATCTACGGCAGTGGAGTTACGTTGCATACAGCAGAATTCAGAAGTAAAACAGTCTGTAGTTATAGCTTTAGAAGTTAAGATTTGTACTTTACCCAGCTGAAATCCGCTGTATTTGCACCTGCTGTAGACTTGATGTCAAAATATTAATTACAGAGAGCTTAACCGCATCAAATTTTACTTAGTAATTTCAATATAGAAGCAATTTTTAGCTGCATTCGTATTGAATCAAAAATCCCACGGCTTCACTTCATTCAATTCCAGCCGTGGAAATATAAATTTTTTATCTAAAATTAATAAAGGTGCTTGGTATCCCCAAACACCAAATAGTACATTCATGCTAATCAGACTTTTGGGAGATCGGGTATGAGTGCATTCTCTTCTATCGTAAGTTGTAATAGACAGCCTAAAGTCTAGCGTTCTGGCGGAAAGATTTTGAGAGTTGAAAGCTGAAACGAAGACACAGAAAATTTTAAAGCTTCCAAAATTAATACGATGAACCAGCTGTGCTGCAAAGCAAGATTCGTAATACTCCCATCAAGGCAAGAACGAATCGCATCCTAATTAAAAATCAGGATTCTCAAGCTAGACGGTCATGCAATAAAAAATTACACAACGGGAGCATGAAAATATTTCTTCTCAGCCTTTAGTCGCTACTCCCCATTTCCTAATCGCTTTTCCAAGCTAGCCTCCATAGACACCTGTTTTTTTGTTAGTATTCAAAAAAACCCATTGACACATTTTCAGATCGATTGTTTGTTACTTGTTAAGTAAATGTAAACAATTGTTTCAAAAGGAAGAAAGCACCTGAGGTTTAATGACTGATTATTTCCAAGGAAATTTCCCATTACAATCTGTCCCACTAACAAATAGTGTGCTGAGAAACCCCACCCAAATAGAAGAAGCAAGCGGAAAATTAGCTGCGATAATTGCTGAAGCTGCATCAGATCGCAAAGCTGGTGATATTTTATTGCTCAGAGTAGCAGATGTATCTTACCTAGCAGATTATTTTGTAATGATGACTGGTTATTCTAGGGTACAAGTAAGGGCGATCGCTCAAGCAATTGAAGAAAAAGTAGAAACACAGTTGCAGCGACGCCCCTTGAGGACAGAAGGAAAAGCGGAGGGGAGTTGGGTACTACAAGACTACGGTGAAGTGATCGTTCACATCATGATGCCCAAGGAACGGGAGTTTTATAATTTAGAAGCGTTCTGGATTCATGCAGAACGTATTTCCCTTCCAGAATCTGATGAGGGTGGGGGTAAGCCAACATGATTAGGTCTTCAGTTTCAAATTGCCCAGTTCCCGCAGACCAACAACCGCTCAATGAATACGAAGAGTTAAAAGGTTCCTGGTTGTTTCGTGATAGCACTTTACATTGGCGGGAGTATATCACGAAAATACTTTGGATTTGGGGTCTATCTTGGTTAGTAGCTGGCCCTGTGGCAGCAGCAAGTTTTCCCCCACAAAAGTATTTTGCCCATTTTATTCTCTGTGGTGCAGGAGGGGCAAGCATTGGCGTATTGCTGGCGGTGGTAAGGTTGTATTTAGGCTGGTTTTACGTGTGCGATCGCCTTTGCTCTCCCACAGTATTCTATGAAGAGTCAGGCTGGTACGACGGTCAAACCTGGACAAAACCACAAGAAGTCCTCAATCGCGATCGCTTAATTGTGGCATACGAAATTAAACCTATCCTACGGCGGTTGCAATTTACCTTTGCTGGCTTGGCGGGAATGTTCGTTATTGGTACTATAGTTTGGCATTTGTTGTAAACCGTCATTGGTCAAACAGGGCATTGGGCATTGGGCATTCGGCATTGGTCATTGGTTATTAATAAATAAACAAACGACGAAGGACAAATGACTAATGACTAATGACTAATGACTAATGACTAATAATAAAAAAGTGATAAAAATAAACCCATGACAATGGGAAAACGAACTCAAGCCACAGCACTGGAAGTCCGGTTGCTGCGTGAAGGTATCATTGAATCCAAGCATATAGTCCAGGCTGTTGTATGCGACGAACGCGGACGTGTTTTAACCGTGGCCGGAAACTCTGAAACTGCTGCATTTATTCGTTCAGCACTCAAACCATTTCAGGCACTCGCAGTCACCACTACAGGTACACTGGAACGGTATGACCTCAGCGATCGCGATTTAGCAATTATCACCAGTTCCCATAAAGGAACAATAGAGCAAGTCAGACAGGTATTTAACATCCTTTGGCGGGCGGATCTTGACCCCACTGTACTCCAGTGTCCGATTCCTGAAGGTAAGCGCAGTCCTCTGGAATACAATTGCTCTGGAAAACATGCTGGGATGCTAGCTGTTTGTCAGCAACGCCATTGGCCTTTAAATAACTACTTGGAACGCAAACACCCAATACAGCAGTTGATTTTGGGGAAAGTAGCAGAATTGCTACGAATGCCAGCTGAGGAATTTATCAGCGCCCATGATGACTGCGGCGCACCGACTTATTTGATGCAACTCGGTCAAATGGCCTCTTTATACGCCCTATTAGCCTCCAGTAGCAACTTAGATATGGAGCGCATTGTCCGGGCTATGACTCATCACCCAGCAATGGTAGCAGGAAATGGAGAATTTGATACGGAACTGATGCGTTTAACTCCAGGGGAACTGGTGAGCAAATCTGGCGCTGAAGGAGTGCAGTGTATTGGTAGACTCGGTGAAGGTATGGGATTAGCGATTAAAGTTATGGATGGGGCAAAACGAGCAAAACACGCCGTTGCCATTCACTTACTCCAACAAATGGGTTGGATTAGTCCCAGCGTTGCCGAAAGCCTCTGTGAGAAGTTTGTCACCTTAGGAAAATACAAGCGTTTAGAAGTAATTGGAGAATTATCGTTTTTGTAGTTGCCAAACTCTTGACTTTAAGTTAGACTAGAAAAGTCAAGAGCGACGCGGGATAGAGCAGCCTGGTAGCTCGTCGGGCTCATAACCCGAAGGTCAGTGGTTCAAATCCACTTCCCGCCACCAAATTAAAAATAATGCAAAACTCCTACAATCGGTAAAGATTGGGGAGTTTTTGTTTTATTTTGATCTATTCTGGAAGAAATAGCCATCCAAAAAGCGCGGAGAGTCATGGTTGTGAAGTTGCAGCGACCAATTTTAGTGGGAGGATTGGGACTGTCCTTTTCTCTGTGGATGTTACAAAGTTGGCATCATTCAATAATGCAGGTGGGTGAGTTTGGTTTATTGAGTGCCTTAGCTGTCGGCGGTGGTTTGTGGTTATTCCAACAAAATCGCCCAAAACATGGTTTAGAACAGCTAGATAGTATGCTTGTAGATCGGGCGACTGTGGAAAGTGCGATCGCTAAAGCTGAAGCTGTAATTAACCAACTGGCACAAGAAGCAGAAAACCATAGGGCATTAGAGACACTCAGAGAACAAGTTGCCCAATTGTGGTGGGAATTAGACAGGCAAGAAATTAAAGTGGCTGTGACTGGTGGTAAATCTGTCGGTAAAAGCACTCTAATTCAAGTGTTAGAAAAAAATCTACAGGCAGAAAATCTTTTTCTACAAGAGACAGCACCTTTGTTTAGAGAAGCAGGTGAGAATTCAGATGCAGCTGTTTTAGCAGAAGTGGCAAAATCTGATTTTGCGCTGTTCTTGACAAACGGTGATTTGACAGATACAGAATTTCAAACTTTACAGCAGCTAAAAGCAGCAAATCAGCCTGCAATGCTGGTTTTCAACAAACAAGACCAGTATTTAGCCGATGAACGTGCTAGCGTCTTACTGTCATTAAAACAGCGGATGCCAGGAAATGTAGTTGCAACTGCGGCCTCTCCCATACCCGTCAAAGTGCGAAAGCATGAGGCTGATGGTTCTGTGCAAGAGTGGATGGAACAACCAGCACCAGATATCCAGCAATTAACCCAACAGTTTAGTGAAATTTTGGCACAGCAAAAACAACGCCTGGTTTGGATAACTACCATTAGGAAAGCCAGATTGTTGCAAGCTGAAGCGAAAAACTGCCTCAATGGAATCAGATGCGATCGCGCCACCCCAATTATTGAACAATATCAGTGGATAGCTGCTGGTGCTGCCTTTGCTAACCCAGTACCAGCACTTGATATCCTAGCAACTGCGGCCATTAATGCTCAGATGGTAATGGATTTGGGTAAGATTTATCAGCAGAAATTTTCCCTAGAACAGGCACAAACCGTAGCCGGAACAATGGGAAGCTTGATGCTGAAACTCGGTTTAGTTGAACTTTCTACCAAGGCTATTGGTACTGTTCTCAAAAGTAATGCTGTTACCTTTGTTGCTGGTGGTTTGGTGCAGGGAGTAAGCGCAGCTTATCTAACCAGAGTTGCAGGATTGAGTTTAGTTGAATATTTCCAACAACAAGAAATAGCAATAGATTCTGCAACTAATTTGAATTTGGACAAATTGCGAGAAACTCTGCAAAAGGTATTTGGACAAAATCAGCAAATTGCCTTTTTGCAGGGGTTTGTCAAGCAAGGCGTGAAGCGTTTATTGCCAGAAACGCAGCAAGTTGAAGTAGTTGGTGTTCAAAAGGCGGCGAGTTAAGTTCACGCAAAGGCGCTAAGAAAAACTCTGCGCCTTTGCACTTGACTGAAAAATATAGTAATTTGCGACTCCTGTTTTGAGGATAGGTAAATCATGAAAACGCCTTATCTTACAAATCCAGAAGGTGTTTTTAACAACGATTTGTTAGAAACAATTGACATAAATGAATTTCAAAACCAACTTATTCAAACTAGACACAGGCTGGAAGAACGTATTAGTTCTCAATCTCCAGCCACTTCAATGTTTGTAGAAATAACTCATTTGGCAGCTGAAGCTGAAGCGGCTAACGAATTATCAATAAAATCCCGTAAATTCCAAGAAGCAAGTAATTTAGCTTTCAAACTTGCACAAGAGTATCAGGAAAATAACATAAATACAGTTTTTGAATTATTAAAGAATTATTCATATTTATTACAAGCAAATAAAAAGTTTTCGATGGCTTTATATTACTTAAATATAGCCAAGGAAGCTAAAAACAACAATAACAAACCAACGCAATACAAAAACTATATTGAAGGCTTAAAATTACTTACAGAAGTTGTTACAAATTATTGGAGGCTTTACCCAACTTATATCCGTTGGATGCTACAGTTTTCAGCAGAAAAACTACTTGTAGATGAAGCATTAGGGCAAAGAAAAATATTTTCTGAAATTAAGTTTTGGCTTCAGATGCTTTTACCTTCGATCAAAAGCTGTAAAAACTTAGTTGCTAATTATAGAAAGGCAAAAAAAGAGTATATACGTTCTGTATTCCTGAAGGTAGAAGCGTATCCAGATTTAGATTTGCCTTTAACAGAAGAAAATATTAATTCTATCAAAGAATATGGTTTAACTCTTGATTATGTTCGTTCCGTATATAAATATGCATACGGTGTTAACAATAAATTTCCTCAATTACAAGCTATTTTACTTGAAGCGATAGAAGAAACTATACAAATGATGAAAATGGGTGTAGATATTAGCGATCCTTTAGTAATTACACCTGTGGGATGGATAGCTCAAAAATACCCTGAAATTTCTGAATATTGTAATCAGATTCTCACTGAATTAGTAGAAAAGCAATTCAGCAATCCTTTGTTAGAAATTGAGGATCAAACAATGACAGGTGAGTTTTAGCAAAACAAAATATCAAGCATGAACTGGGAAGAATTAAAGCGTGAGGGAGATGTTGCTGTCCAAAAGGTTTGTGAAGGTTTAAAAAGAAGAGGTATTAATGCAGGAAAGTCTATTATGGGTCAGTTTGGTACTGATGAAGACATTCCTGTGTATGATAATTTAGGTAATAAGTTGTTTTGGATATCTGTAAAAAGCGTGCCTGGAAACATTACAGATCCAAAGAAACTGCCATCAGGTTATAAAGGATGGATGTGTGGCGAAGTAGAGAGTAAACAGTGGATATATCCACCTACAGTAATTATTTGGTATTGCCTAAAGTCTAATATAGCTTGGGGAGCAATAACACCAAAACGTCCTAGCACTGAGTGGTTTATTTATCCTGATAGATATGGCATCATTAAAGATCAACGTAAAAGTTATCTATCAGGTGAAACCTATTATATTTATCCATCTTATTGTGTGCCAGTTGAAAGAATAATCAATAAAAACCAAGTTATTACATATATTCAACAATTATCCAGCCTTTAGTTCAGGATTGGCGATCGCTGTTGTATTTTCTCCTTTTTTACTGGTTCAGGTTTCCTAGATTTAAATTTCTAAAAATTTACCCAAGCTCATTTTGAGCTTGGGTAAATTTAATAATTATGGTGAGAATTGCGAGTTAGCAAAAAATTGTAAATAAGGGTAATTAGCTAAACAGCACCACTGTTTTTGTTAAACAGAATCGCTATAGTTTTGAAAATTAGCTTTAAATCGTACACCAAACTCCAATTTTTTTGATACTGCAAATCTAGGCGAATTACATCTTCAAAACTCCGGACTGTAGATCGTCCATTTACTTGCCATTCGCCAGTCATACCGGGCTTGACATCTAAACGTTGCCATTCCGGTACTTCATAGCGTTCCACTTCGTCAGGTGTAGGAGGTCTGGTACCGACTAAACTCATTTCTCCTTTAAGGACGTTCCAAAACTGAGGTAGTTCATCAAGACTAGTTCGCCGTAAAAAACGCCCCACTTTGGTAATTCTGGGGTCATT
Source organism: Nostoc sp. DedQUE12a (assembly GCA_034530795.1). Taxonomy (GTDB): domain Bacteria; phylum Cyanobacteriota; class Cyanobacteriia; order Cyanobacteriales; family Nostocaceae; genus Nostoc. Next base: position 131,131 of record JAVRCH010000079.1, on the reverse strand, counting down.
TTCATTCTTGAAAAATGCACCTTGCACTTGGTTTTTGACTTCGGATTTTTTTGCTTCCGCATCTACACACATAGAGCGGAATTTCCAAATTTTAAACCGTTTTCCCATCCAACCGCAGCGGGTTTGACTAAAGAAAATGGGGCCGGGATCGTTAATTTGAATAGCGATCGCAATGGGAATACACAAAACTCCTGTAATTAATAACCCAACAATTGATCCTATAATATCTAAGAACCGCTTCATCCAAGATGCCACAGAAGGATGAGTCTTAGGTAACTGCTCGACTTGACGAGAAGTTGTCCTCCGATTATCCATTAGGTCTTGTTGTTCTATTAGCGACCCATTGTCTACAGGCTCTAGGGGAAAAACTTGATCCAATCCTGTGAGTTTTAAAACTGCCATTACTTGAGGTGTTACATTCCGCAATTTTAATGCAATACCTTTAGCCTGGGCGTATTTCAAATTACTGACCAAGGCACCTAAACCACTACTATCCATAAAAGTAGTTTGGTGAAAGTCAATGATAATTTGCTTGAGATATGAATTGGGTTGGATTAAGCCTTGGCAGGTTTGCTTAAAGCCTAAAGCCTCCAGCACGCTCAATCGTGTGGGAACCTGCACTATAACCGTGTCGTTTAGGGAATGAACTGGAAAATCGACCTCTGTCGGTTGGCTAGTCATGAAGCTCTGCACTTTCGTTGCCATGTATAATGTAATCTGCCAAACATTATTTTGTCCTTTAAAAATTACTTAACCGTAATCAGGACTAATTACTATTTGCTCTTTCTTAGATTGTCAATCGCCAGCGACGATTCACAATAGAACAAGAAGCTAAAAAATATTCTTGCTGTTGTGCCGACGCAATGCGATCGCGTTGCTTGGATCAAATGATTGCTAAAACTACGGTTACACCTACCGCACGCCTGGTTGAGGTCTTCTCTGCCATTCAAGGGGAAGGACTGAATGTAGGGACTCGTCAGATTTTTATTCGCTTTGCTTTGTGTGATTTGCGCTGTCAGTTTTGTGATAGTGCCCACACTTGGAATGCACCTGTTAGTTGCCGGATAGAGCGATCGCCCGGATTGCGCGACTTTGAAATTTACTCTAATCCTGTCCCATTACCCATATTAATCCAATGGGTAGAAAGGCAAAATCTACCTTCCTTACACGATAGCATTAGCTTAACTGGGGGCGAACCACTTCTTCATGCTCCATTTTTAACTCAGTTTCTACCCAAAGTGCGAGACATAACTGGCCTACCTATATATTTAGAAACAGGCGGACACCGGCCAGAACAATTGGCAATGATTCTCCCCTACTTAGACTCTGTAGGAATGGATTTCAAATTGCCCAGTGTTAGCGGCGAAAGCCATTGGCAAGAACATACAAAATCTCTCCAATTATGTCACGATTCATATTTAAATGTTTTTGTCAAGATAATTGTGTCTCAAAACACAGATCCCTCTGAATTGGAACGTTCAGCTTTATTGGTGGCAGATATCAGTCCAGATATACCAGTATTTTTACAACCTGTTACGCCTTTAGCAGAGTCTGAACAATTTTCTCCAATACCAGTACTTGCCCCTACACCCGATCAAGTTTTGATATGGCAAGCTTTGATGAAACAGTCTCTCAAACAAGTGCGGGTAATACCCCAGACACATAAAATGCTCAATCAACTGTAAAAGTTGCTGCTACATCTACCTATTACTAAAGATTTCGTGAAAGTGAAAATAAATTTATATGAAATTTTATTAGCTAAATAAATATATAAATTTTTGTTAAGCTTTTTTCGATCCATAAAGCTGCTAGCTATCAAAAAGCAGCTTTGCTGAAGCTAAAAGATTTTAGATTTACTTATTGAGATATTTTTTTTTAGGGGTGGGTATCGCCCACCCAACCTACTTTCTGGTTGCTACAGTGCGCTTTCGTCCATTGTTCTGGACTTAGCTTTTGCTTTATTGGCACTGCGTTTGAGGGCAGAGAGCCTTGCTTCGTATTTAGAGCGTTGACGCTTGCTAGGAGTGTTATCAATCAGGGTTTTCAAGGCGCTACCAAGACTTTTGTAGGCGTTGGGGAGGGTATAACCAAAACGAGTTGCCAAGGCGATCGCTTTTTCATCAGCATTGAGCAGTTCTTTTAGTTGCTTTTCCCCATTGTTCTTTTGATACAATCGCCAGCCTGACACGCCACACAGCGCTAAAGCTAACACCAAAAGCAATCCATCTTGTACCCACAATTCACCGACAGCGCCACCTAAACCAATGGCTAGTGCTGCCATTTCCCAGCCATCTTTGGGAATTGTGTCGTTTTGAACGCGAGCAACTTCATGCCAGAACAGCAGATTACGCTGATCCATTGCGAGGGTATCCCATTTCACCAAGTCAATTTGAATTTCTACCTGGTCTTTACCAATTTCTTCGCAGCGGATCAGGGGTGGATTGACCTCAGTGGTGCCTTCTACCGTGACCCAGCTCTGCAATTCTGGCGGTAGTAAGCCTTTCAACCGCCGGAGTTCACTCATTTCCGCTTTAGCAGAGGAGGTTGCATAGGATGTCATAATATCCAGCCCCAGAAAATTTCAATATATAGTGAGGGTATCACTTTGGAGTATAGCTATTTCAGTAACGATCCGTCTCACTCGTTGGGAAAACTTCCTCGTTTTTTTCGTGCTTCCATTGCCTTCTCCAGTAAATCTAGCAATCCTGGGGCTTCTTCTTGGATACTAAGTAATAATCTTTCTCCAAGCTCTATATTTCCCGGATCGAGGCCTGTCGCCATAACTTCTTTCAGGCGAGGGATCGCTATGCCATCTACAATCTGAATTAATCCACTCAGACAACGGTGAAATTGCTTTTCTGTGAGAATTGAATCTTCCAGAGGGAACTCAATAATGGCACGGATTTCACCATCAGATGGGTCAAATTCCCATTGCAGCATTTTGGTTTCCCAGGAAATTGCAAGCATTGTCTGTAGGATAGCTCCCTTGTGAGGATGATCTTGAATTCCCGCCAGAACTTGAGGTGCAAATACCCGAAAAAATTTTCCTTCTTCATCCAACTGAACAACTATTAGAAAATCTTCTAAGTTATCAGCTTCTACACCTGTTATAATTCGGTCTTCTTCATCATCAAAACGGTAGTCCCAACCAAGGTTATCTAAGTACTTGGCAATTTGTTTGAGGTTAGCTCCCATAAAAGCCTCATAAGGAATGCTGGAGCAGCTGTTACCAGACCTAGTTTAACCTGCGAGTGGTAGTAGTTTGAGTTAGTATGGCTACTTATAGTAAATAGGGCATGGGGGAGCTACTGCGTTGTGGAGACAGCGCCGGGGTGTTAGCGCAGCGTTAGCGAGGTAGGAGCGTCGGCAGTGCGTTGGGCGGACAAAGCCCGACTTGAGGCGACTGTCGTCGGCTCTGCCGACTTGTACCGCTAACGCGGAACCCGTAGGGTAGCAAGTGGCGTTATGGGGTATTGGAGATGAAAAAAATAGGTTTTTATGCTGGCGTGTGAACATTATTTTCTGAGGATCTTTTGTTCATTATTAAAGATGCGATAATTGTTTGTTCCCAACTCTTAGGCAGTGAAAAATATAGAATTCGTATCAGTGAAATTTTAATATTATCTTCCAGGTTTGATAAATAGATTGCTATTAAGTATGCTGAGAGCATTTTAAATAAAAGTAGAAAGTTGAAGCTAAATTGAAACAATTTCCCCAAACGATCCCAAGCTTTTCAAAATCACTAAAAACTCCAACTACCGCTTTGAAAGGTGAATAAATATAGCCCAGAGGCTGGTAGAGTTTTATATGACAAGCAATAAATTGTTTTTACTAAAATAATTGTAGTGAATAATACATTTTTATTGTCTAGTAACTATGAAGTTTATGTATAAATCAGGTTTCATTGTAGCGATCGCCCCTCTAATATTTGCCATTAGTGCTTGTGGTGGAGGGTCAGGGCAAACAACAAATACAGCCAGCAGCCCAGGTAGTAATCCACCAGTACCAGCAACTCGAAATCGTTTGGATAGTATTAAAAGCCGCGGTCAGGTAATTTGCGGTGTGAGTGGTGAAATTCCAGGCTTCAGCTTTGTGGGAACTGACGGGAAATACAGCGGTATAGATGTAGATATTTGCAGGGCAATGGCAGCTGCTTTGTTTGACAAACCAGATGCAGTAGAATTTCGGAATCTCAATGCCAAAGAACGATTTACAGCCTTGCAAACTGGGGAAGTAGACGTTCTTAGCCGTAACACTACCTGGACTCTAAGTCGTGATACTTCAGTTGGTCTACAATTTGCACCCGTGGTCTTTTACGACGGACAAAGCATCATGGTTCGTAAAAATAGCAATATTAAATCCTTGGCAGATTTGAAAGATAAAGCTATTTGTGTTCAAACTGGCACTACTACCGAACAGAACTTAGCAGACCAAATGCGAAAAAGAGGCATAACTTATAAACCTATTGTCTTTGAAGACGTTAATGTTACCTTTGCCACCTATGCTCAAGGGCGTTGCGATGGCATCACAGCCGATCGCTCGGCGTTGGTTTCTCGGCGCATAACCCTACCCAAACCAGAAGACAATGTGATTCTTGAAGAAGTAATTTCTTCAGAACCCCTTGCACCAGCAATTGCTAAAGGAGACACCAGACTCAGTGATACCCTCAGGTGGGTGGTTTATTCTTTGGTAAAAGCTGAAGAGTTGGGCATTACTTCTCAGAATGTAGGTCAATTTGCCACTAGTAACGACCCAGATATTAAGCGCTTTTTAGGAACAGAAGGCAACCTTGGTGAAGGACTCGGCTTAACAAATGACTTTGCAGCACGAGTAATTAGGCACGTCGGCAACTATGGTGAGATTTACGATCGCAACCTCGGCCCCAAAACAAAACTGAATCTACCTCGCAGCCAAAACCAACTCTGGAATAAAGGCGGACTACTTTATTCTCCACCCTTTCGTTAAGACTGGGGATTGGAAACTGGGGACTAGTAAAGTTTGAATTATTAATTACCAATGGCTAATGACTAATGATTACCGTATTTGGAGAATTGTTGGGCAATTTTTTGCAATATTTTTAACAGTAGTTATAGCAGTAATATTGTGGGAAAATCTTAACCGTAATTTACAGCAATTGGGCATTCAGTTTGGATTTGATTTTCTCAAGCAACAAGCTTCTTTTGTTATTGGTGAAACGCCTATTAACTACAAACCTACAGATACGTATAGCCGTGCTTTATGGGTGGGTTTAATTAACTCTTTGCGGGTGGCGATCGCCGGAATTTTTCTCACCACAATTGTAGGTATCACTGCTGGAATTGCCCGACTTTCTGACAATTGGCTGGTACGGAATATCACAATGGTTTATGTGGAAGTTTTCCGTAATACGCCCTTACTGCTGCAATTATTATTTTGGTACTTTGCTGTTTTTCTTAGTTTTCCGAAAACAGAAAATAAAATATCCCTTTGGGGTTTTATTAGCCTGAGTCAAAGTGGTTTAGAACTGCCTTGGTTTACTCTATCACCAGAGTTTTCCGCTTTGTTGTTGGGATTAACTTTTTACACGGGTGCGTTTATTGCCGAAATCGTTCGAGGTGGAATTCGATCGGTATCTCAGGGACAATGGGAAGCAGGGCGATCGCTAGGATTAAAACCAGGGTTGGTGATGCGGCTGATAATTTTTCCCCAGGCTTTGCGGGTAATTATTCCGCCCTTAACCAGCCAATATCTGAACTTAACGAAAAATTCTAGCTTAGCGATCGCGATCGGCTACCCTGATATTTATTTTGTCGCTTCCACAACTTTTAACCAAACTGGCAGAGCCGTAGAAGTAATATTACTAATTATGCTCACCTATCTCATACTAAGTTTGAGTATTTCTCTAGTGATGAATTTGTTTAATCGCACCGTGCAAATTAAAGAGAGATGAGAAGGTGAGGAGATAGGAGAGAAATAACCTAATGACAAATGAAAAATTGATTTGGTTACGTAAAAATCTATTCAGTACTTGGTACAACAGCTTGTTAACTGTTGTGTCTTTGGTGTTGTTGTTTTGGATAGCACAAGGAGTAATAACTTGGGCAACTACTCAAGCACAATGGGCAGTAATTCAAGTTAATTTACGTTTATTTTTAGTTGGGAGATTTCCCCAAACACTATATTGGCGAGCTTGGATTGTGCTAGCGATCGCTGCAATTTTAACCGCTATTACTGGGGGTGTATTCTTTAGCAAGCAACAGTTAACAAAACGCAAAATTGCTTTTTTTACGTTTATAGTTGGTGTTGTTTTAGTTATTTTACCACTAGATTTTATCTACCGCTTGCAGTTACTATTAATTGGATTTTTAATAGTTGCAGGTTTTGGGATTGGAAGAAAATTTGCTGAAGTGCTAACTCCTTGGCTTTCCCTATTATGGTTATTATGTTTCCCCATAATTCTGTGGTTAATTGGCGGTGGATTTGGATTGCAATCTGTACCAACTAATTTGTGGAATGGTTTGCTACTTACCCTACTAATGGCAGCAGTTAGTATTGTGCTTTCATTTCCCATTGGCGTTTTATTGGCTTTGGGACGAACAAGTGATTTACCGGTCGTGCGTTGGTTTTCTATCCTCTACATTGAAATCATTAGAGGAGTTCCATTGATTGGCATTTTGTTCCTTGCTCAGGTAATGCTTCCCTTATTTTTGCCAGCAGATCTGCGTTTAGATCGCGTATTACGAGGAATTGCTGGATTGGTTTTATTTAGTGCTGCTTACATGGCAGAAAATGTACGCGGTGGACTTCAATCAATTTCACGAGGGCAAATTGAAGCCGCCAAAGCATTAGGATTAAACACAGCTTTAGTGGTTTTATTAATTGTTTTACCCCAAGCTTTAAGGGCGGTTATTCCTGCGATCGTTGGTCAATTTATCGGTTTATTTAAAGATACTTCGCTTTTATCTTTGTTGGGATTAATAGAACTCACAGGTATTGCCCGTTCTATCTTGGCACAGCCAGAATTTCTTAGTCGCTATGCAGAAGTTTATCTATTTATTGGATTAATTTACTGGGTATTTTGTTACTCAATGTCTTTGGCTTCTCGGCGTTTAGAAAAACAGTTAAATCAGTAGTCAGGAAATTATAAAAAATAAACGGAGGTGCATACCTGTGTCAAAAACAGAAGAAAACCCGATAATTATTGCTGAAAATGTTCACAAGTGGTATGGCAAATTCCACGTTCTTCAAGGAGTGAGTTTGACAGTGAGTCGTAAAGAAGTTGTAGTTTTAATGGGGCCTTCTGGTTCTGGGAAATCTACTTTCATTCGCACATTCAATGCTTTAGAAGAATACCAACAAGGAAGGATTGAAATTGATGGTATTACTATCAGCCACGACTTGCGAAATATTGAAGCAATTCGCCGAGAAGTCGGAATGGTATTTCAACAGTTTAATTTATTTCCCCATTTGACTGTGTTGCAAAATATTACTTTGGCACCAATTTGGGTAAGGCGATCGCCAAAAATACAAGCTCAAGAATCGGCGATGAAACTACTAGAAAGAGTAGGTATTTTAGAACAAGCGCACAAATATCCAGGACAGTTATCTGGCGGACAACAGCAACGGGTAGCGATCGCTCGTGCTTTAGCGATGCAACCTAAAATTATGTTGTTTGATGAACCCACCTCAGCCTTAGATCCAGAAATGGTACGAGAAGTATTAGATGTAATGCGAAGCCTCGCCCGTGACGGAATGACGATGGTAGTCGTCACCCACGAAGTAGGATTTGCTCGCGAAGTCGCCGACCGAGTTATTCTCATGGATAGCGGTACCCTCGTCGAGTCAGCTACGCCAGAAATATTTTTCAACAACCCTAAAGAAGAAAGAACGCGTAAATTTTTATCACAAATTCTCTAAAACCTCCGTGCCCCTTTGCGTTTCACTTCTATCCCTTATTTTGCTAGGTAGTTTTCAGATGTCCAATATATATTGATATAGAATTGAGACTTATAAAATATAAAAATGGAATTGCGACATCTGCGCTACTTTATCGCTGTGGCTGAAGAACTGCACTTCAGTAAAGCAGCCGTTCGGCTGCACATTGCTCAACCGCCTTTAAGCCAGCAAATTCAGCAACTAGAGGCGCAATTGGGAGTAGAACTGTTTCACCGCAAAACCAAGCGACAGGTACAACTAACCGAAGCTGGACAAGTATTTTTGCAGGAAGCTTATCAGCTTTTAGCGCAACTCCAAAAAGCAATTGAGCTAACTCAAAAAATTGGCAGAGGTGAAAAGGGACAACTACGAATTGGGTTTACCAGTTTAGTAACTTATAATTTGCTTCCTGTAATTTTGCGGCAATTTCGAGAACAGTTTCCAGAAGTTGAGTTAATTTTGCAGGAATTAACTACAACCGAGCAAGAACGATCGCTACAAGAGAGCCGCATTCATGTAGGCTTTGCTCATCCACCATTGGAAGATAATACACTCAATCAAAAGTGCATTCAGCAAGAAGCTTTAATTGTCGCTTTACCAGAAACTCATTTCTTAGCTGAACGAGAAAAAATTTCAGTGCGATCGCTAATCAACGAAAACTTTATCATGTTTCCTCGGCATTTAGGCTCTGGACTTTACGACCAAATTGTGAGTCTTTGTCAGCAAGGAAATTTTAGCCCGAAAGTGACTCAAGAAGCGATTCAAATGCAGACAATTATCGGGCTAGTTTCAGCAGAAATGGGGATTGCGATCGTGCCATCTTCATTGCAAAATCTTCAGAGAACTGGTGTCGTTTATCGTACTGTGGAGGAGAAAACACCATTAGTAGAAACGGCTATAGTGTGGCGAGAAGAAGATATAACGCCTGTAGTAAAGGAATTTCTGCAAGTTGTACCGATGTCTATGAGTTAACTGATTAGTTTAGCCACTTCAGCATTTGCTGACTTTCATGGGGAAAGGGTCTTTTATTCATCTGCTTCCCGTCCCCTATGCCTGGGGTAGTTCGTTAAAAAAGCGATGCTTTTACTAAAATAATATCCCAGCCTCAATAACTTTTTTTATTCATAATGATATTTACAAGTCAAAATAATCAACAAATTTTCTTCTATTATGATATAAATGCAAACCCTGAAACCTATGCTAAGTATGACTTTCTTAATTTTGAATTTTAAATTGTTAATTCTCCTGCCTTCACAAAAAGAATTTGTGAAGATTTCAACCATTGTGAATCAAAAGAACCTAAATGAGTAGTAGTAATCAGTGTTTGAAAGCGGTCTTGAATAGCGTCAAGCAATTGATTTTGGCGGGATAAATCTAGTTCGGCTAAAACATCATCAAGTAATAGCAATGGTGGTTCTTTGACAACTTCTTCAATTAATTGTAGTTCTGCTAATTTTAAGGCTAGAACGAGGGTTCGTTGTTGACCTTGAGAACCGTATTGACGAGCTGGTGTCTGGTTGATAGTTAATTCTACTTCGTCGCGATGGGGGCCCACAAGGGTAGTGCCTTGGTGCAGTTCGGCTAGGCTTCGCTGTTGAATTTTTGCTAAAAAAGCTTGCTGGACTTGTTCTGGTTGGTTGTCTTCTAACGGAATATTTGGTGCGTACTTGATTTCCAAAATTTCTGTACTGCCGCTAATGCTAGCGTGCCAAGCAGTAGCGATGTGAGCTAATCGCTGTATGGCACGATCGCGGCGTCTAATTACCCGTGTACCTGCGGTAGCTAATTGTGCATCCCACAAAGCGAGTTCTGAGTTTAAAGACGTTGTATGCAACGTCTCTAGATTGTTTTTCAAAAAGGCATTGCGCTGGCGTAACACATGGTTATACTGCTGCAAAATGTAAGCATAAACTGGTTCGAGTTGAATCAAAAGTGTATCTAACCAATTGCGGCGGCCTTCCGGGCCGCCGCGTACTAGTTCTAAATCTAGGCTGGAAAATTGCACTGCATTGAGAACGCCGAGAAAATCCATTTGACGGCGTACAAACTCGCCATTGAGAGCAACGCTACGGCGACCATTGCGACGGAGAGTTAAAGTCAAATCGCTGCTGCCTGTTTGTCGCTCAAGATGAGCATTAATTTGGGCTATGGTTTCCCCTTCTTTAACTAAATCGCGATCGCGTGCCATGCGGTGCGATCGCAATGTTGCCAATAACTCCACCGCCTCCAACAAATTCGACTTTCCCTGAGCGTTATTACCTACCAAAATTGTTTTGGCAGCAGTAAACTCAACCTTCTGGTCTTGATAATTCCGAAATTGTCTCAGGTTTAGAGTTTTGAGGTACATAGGGAAAAGTTAGGAGTGAGAAGTTGGGAGTTAAGAGTTAGGAGTGAGGAGTGAGGAATTTTGAGTTTTGAATGCAAAATATTCTTCAACTCCTAACTCCTATTAAGTTTTGAGTTTTGAATGCAAAATGTTCTTTAACTCCTAACTCCTAACTCCTAACTTATAACTCCTCACTTTTCACACAGCCTTCTTGCCCATAACGCGTAAGAATATCTTCTCCGATTCAATCCAGACAAACATTAAGGCACTGAAGCCAATACAAACTCCCAATTCTTGCAGAGTCAGGTAGTGAGTGCCAAAGAAGTCTCGCAGGGGTGGGACGTAAACTAGCATTAACTGTAAAATCGTGGTCACGACTACAGCCCCTAGTACAAATATATTAGAGAAGGGATTCATTTCGATGGTCAGTCGGTTATTGGAGCGAATGGCGATCGCATGACCCATTTGGGCAAGACACAAGGTGGTAAATACCATCGTCTTCCAAGAGTCACGATTTCCGGGATAACCAGCGGCATGGGTGTGTTGATAAGCCCACCACATCAAAGCAATGGTGATAATGGCAAATATTATACCAATGCGAATCATGTAAGAACCCAATCCTCTGGCAAAAATACTTTCGCGGGGACTAAAAGGCGGACGTTTCATCACATCTGGTTCTGGAGGTTCCACAGCTAATGCTAAGGCTGGCAAACCATCTGTTACCAAATTCATCCACAGAATTTGTAAAGGAGTCAGGGGAACGCCTCCCAAACCGATCAAGGGGGCGGCGGCAATTGTCAGAACTTCGCCAATGTTACTGCCCAAGATGTATTTAATAAAGCGGCGGATATTGGTGTAAACCACTCTACCTTCCTTGGTGGCGGTGACAATGGTGGCAAAGTTGTCATCTAGTAACACCATATCGCTGGCTTCTTTACTCACATCGGTGCCAGTTATGCCCATTGCAATACCGATATCAGCTTGTTTGAGGGCTGGGGCATCATTGACGCCATCGCCTGTCATAGCCACAAATCTGCCACGGCGTTGCAGTGCTTGGACAATTCGCAGTTTGTGTTCTGGGGCAACTCTGGCATAGATGCTCACCAAATCAACATTTTGCTCTAGTTCTTGGTCGCTCATGCGCTGCAATTCTTGACCTGTGAGCAATCTGTCATCTTGTTTGGCAATTCCCAAATCAGTGGCGATCGCTCGTGCTGTTAACTGGTGGTCACCAGTAATCATGACTGGGCGGATTCCTGCTTCCCGACACTCTTGCACGGCTGCCCTGACTTCTGGACGTGGTGCATCTAGCATTCCCACTAATCCCAGCCAGACCAAATCTTGTTCGGATGTTTCGTCTGAGCCTTGTGGTGGAATCTCCGCCAGGGGTTTGTAGGCAAAACCTAGCACCCGTAAACCTTTACTTGCCATTTTGTCGTTTTCTGCCAGAACTCTCTGACGTTGTTCTTCGCTCAAGGGTGCTGGGCGATCGCCCAAATAAATCTGAGTGGAACGTCCTAAGATTAATTCTGGCGAACCTTTAGTAAACATTAAGTAAGATTCAGATTGTAAGAAGTTGGCAATGGCTGGGTCAACGGCATTCAAAGACCCTTCACCTGTGGCGACTTCCTGCACCTGAGAAATTACGCTCATCCGCTTGCGTTCGGAGGAGAAAGGAAACTCGCTAACGCGGGGTAATTTACTATTCCACTGTTCTTTTTCGATTCCTGCTTTCCCCGCCAGAGTGACTAATGCCCCTTCTGTGGGATCTCCCAAAATCGCCCATTCACCTTTTTCTTTTTGCAACACCGAATCGTTACAAACAGCACAGGCTACTGACAAAGCTGAGATTTCTGGCGACTCTTCTGGGGAAACTTTTTCACCCTCCAAGAGAAAATCTCCTGTAGGGGCATAACCTTGTCCGGTGACGCTAAAAGTTTTGTCATTGGTGAATACCGATTGCACCACCATTTTATTTTGAGTTAGGGTGCCGGTTTTATCAGAACAGATAGTGGTTACAGAACCTAATGTTTCCACTGCTGGCAGTTTGCGAATCAAAGCATTCTGGCGTACCATTCGCTGGGTTCCCAAAGCAAGGGTAACGGTAATTACCGCAGGTAGGCCTTCTGGCACCACAGCAACCGCCATACTCAAGGAAACTTCCAAAAGTTCTTGGATATTGCTAAAACCTCTGGCTTGGATCACGCCGCCAACAACAACGATCGCCACAAGAATCAAAGAACCCGTAACTAGGACATTACCCAGTTGAGTCATCCGTTGTTGTAAAGGCGTAGGTTCACTTTCCACCGACTGCAACATGGCAGCAATTTTGCCTAGTTCCGTTGTCATGCCGGTGTTGGTTACTAGAACCTTTCCCCGTCCTTGGACAACTTCAGTTCCTTGGAATACCAAATTAATGCGATCGCCTAAATCTGTTTCTTCTGGTAAATTTAGTTTTGCCTGTTTGTTAACAGCTTCAGCTTCACCAGTCAGTGCCGACTCTCGCACTTGTAAATTAGACTGTTCGATTAGCCTTCCATCTGCGGCTATCTGCATCCCGGCTTCCAGCAGCATCACATCTCCTGGGACTAGTTCCTTAGCTGCTACCTCCACTAATCTAGCGTCGCGGATGACTCGTACTAAGGGAGAGGTGAGTTTTTTCAAGGCTGCTAGGGCTTTTTCTGCACGGCTTTCTTGAACGTAGCCGAGTATGCCATTGAGGATGACGATCGCTAAGATAGCGATGGTATCTTTAAATGGCACCTCACCAGGCTTCAAGCTGCCCGACTGCCAAGCAATCAAGTCTAAAACCCCAGAAATCAGAGCTACGCCAATCAGCATCAACAACATAATGTTTTTGAACTGATCCAGCAGAATTTCCCAAGCACTGCGGCCACCATGTTCTTCGAGTTCGTTGGGGCCGTATTTTTGCAACCTTTGTTGAATATCTTCGGGTGTTAAGCCACTGTCTGCGTTACTATCAAGCAGGTCTAGCGCTTTATCAACTTCTAAACTATGCCAAACGGCGGCACCTTCAGGCAGAGAATTAGCAGACATCGTGTAAGTCACAGGAAATGGTTACAAAATTCGATCATAATCATAATTTAATGATGACTGGAAAACCATCTCCTAAAGTTACATTAAAGCAATACTAAATCTTATGAGTGTAGAGGACATGCTTTTGATTTACAAATTTCTCTTCCGTTGACATATATGTGACATAAATGTGTTATTTCTTACGAAAGAGTTTTTTGAAACACATTGTACTGATAATTGTAAGTAATAGAAGCTTGAAGTTTGGCTGACTAGGATATGCCACAATAAATTTTAGGCTCCTGTTGGTTGAACTTGCATCCAGTTTTTAGCCAGGATGCATGGAGCTACTGCATTTCTGGATTTTGAAGTTTTGATCGATGCGCTTGGCGCAGGGTGTAAGGGGATAAGAGTGTAGGGGAAACCAATCAATAAATTGAGGGGTTTGTTCAAAGGAGGTGCAAGTTTTTTCGGGCAAGCTATCCTCTCAAAAAAATATCTGTTTGTCTGAACGACTGGTGTCAGAGGCTTGTAACTTCTGGAGTGTAGGAGTTTGGCACTCCCCTCATCCCTTACACCCCTACACCCTTACACCCTCAATACTGCTCGGGTTTTGCATTTTGAACTCGGAATTTGGTTTGGGGTAAAGGGTAAAGGTTTTTTCTTTCCCCTTTCCCCTTCCCCTTTTCCCCAAAACCCAACAAGTATTGCTTACACCCTACACCCCTTTGTTGGTCAATTTGCCAGCTGGGTCTGGGTTTGTAGCAAACTTTTTCAAAGGAATTTGGAATTGCTTAAACGTGCTAAACCATTTAATAAATATTTAATATGAGTTTTGTACTCCCCACTTTGACTGCTAGCCAGATGTTTGGGCAAAAAACAATTCGACCGCTTACTGCTGCTACCCTGTGCGGTATTGCTTTCATTAAGGATAGGCTAATCGCCATTGACAGTCTTAAAGGGCATCTACTGGAGATCGATCCTACTTCTGACAACAGTAAAATTCTGAATCCGCATCAAGTTAAGGAATTTACTGATGTTACTGGTTTAGCGATATGGGAAGACACACTGTGGGTGAGCCGCGACCATAGCGTTTATTTGTGCAAGCTGAATGCTTTAGGTCTGGAACATTTCGTCACATTGCCTTATCCAGCTGACGGTGTTGCTGTCTGGGAAACAACAGTCTACATCAGCTGCCAAAGGTTAGGCTACATTTTGATTTTCGATCGGGAAAGCCGAAAAGAAATTACCAGGTTTTATGCCCCTGGAGTTGGGGTAGAAAATTTGGCAGTCAGCGAGGAAATGTTGTGGATTTGCGATCGCACAGAACAAACAGTTTACGCGATGGATAGGGCCACCGGAGAAGTTCAATTTAGCGTTCTGACGCCCTTTGAATCGCCTACAGGCATAGCAATACATAAAGATGGCGAAACAGGCAAAGAAAGTCTCTATGTCGCCTACGCCTCGGAGGAGCCATATATCCGAGACAATCCAAATGCTGACCCGAATCATGAGCTAACTTACCGCGATCGTACTTTTATTCACCCGCTGTATTATCATTACGAGCCAGATAAGCGCTATGCCCTGTCTAATGGCTATCTCATAGAAATGTCCTATGCTGAAGAAATTGCGCCCTTAGACGAGGTTTATTTACCGGACGTAGAATGGCGCATTGCGCTACCATCGGAAACCGAGCGTCAAAAGCTGAAACACGTTGAACCCATTGGTATACCCTTCACCGAAGAAGTGATAGATGGTCAACGCGTAGCAGTATTTAAATTTGATGCCCTTACCCCAGGCGAACGCCATATATTTGGTTGGAAAGCTCTTTTAGAAGTTCGCAATATTAAGTATCGCATCACACCCAAAGATGTGGAAGATATACCCGAACTTTCAGCAGAATTGCAAAGCCGCTATCTCGTGGATGACGACGACTTAGCAATGGATAGTACCATTGTCCGCCGTGCCGCCAGAGAAGCAATTGGATCTGAAACCAATCTGTTGCGGAAAATGTATAGTATCCGTAATTATGTTTACGATGAGCTATCTTATGGTATTAAGCCTTACATAGATACGCCAGATGTAGTTTTAGAACGCGGCGTTGGTTCCTGTGGTGAGTATGTAGGCGTTTTACTCGCCCTATGTCGTTTAAATGGTATTCCCTGCCGCACAGTCGGCAGGTATAAATGTCCACCTAATGGCGAACACCAAGGCGTACCGCTACAACCCGATTTTAATCACGTTTGGCTGGAGTTCTACGTACCGAATTTTGGTTGGTTACCAATGGAATCGAATCCTGATGATGTCGGTCATGGCGGCCCATATCCCACGCGGTTTTTTATGGGTTTGTCCTGGTATCACATTGAAATTGGTAAAGGTATTACCTTTGAAACTGTAACCAGTCAAGGTACGCGGTTAACCAAAGAAGATATTCCCATTGGCGATTTGGCGATCAATCATATTCGGTTCACAATTCTTAAAGAATTGCCACCTTTTTAAATTTATTTGGGTATGGTTTTCTGAAGGGCTGATCGTGTCAAGGATGATTTCTAGCGATCGCCCTGCCGCTTTGTTACGATTCTCTTGACTCAATCATGATGTTGACTTGTCAAACTCTGCTTGCTCAGTGCAGTTAAGGCCATTATGAAAACTGCAATTTCGCTTCCAGACTCAGTTTTTGAAGAAGCAGAAGCACTAGCCCAGCAGCTAGGGTTGTCACGTAGTGAGCTTTACACAAAAGCATTAAAAGCTTATTTGAAAAAGTACAACCGCAATCAAATTTTGCACAAGCTGAACCAAGTTTATTCTCAAGAGTCTTCTAAGCTAGATCCAGTGATGGCAAAGATGCAGTTTATGTCTCTGTCTCATGAGGATTGGTAATGTATCGGGGAGAAATTTGGTTGGCGAATCTACCTAACCCAGTAGGTTCAGAACCCGGATATCGTTTTTCAGCAAGCCCTACCTACTTATACCAATTCCATTAATGATGGCAACACGTCCTTGGGTGAAGACGCGATTCATCGCGTCTCTACAAATGATATATTTGTCACATTCTTTTTTCAAATTAATATTACTTATGCACCTTTAAACTGGGCAATGGATACGATTGAGGTTGCCTAAAATCTGCAAATTCACAAATAGAATTAAATGGACAAAAGCGGCAGTGGGAACCAGGATTTGGGGGAAATATTTTACTAAAATTATTTGTTTCTTCTTGATATTTTTGTAAGTCGTGTTGGTGTTTGTGAGCAATATTAGCTAACTCAAATTTTAAAGATTCTAATTCACTATTGTTGATGCTAATTAATTCAGATTTTTTACAAATCTCTAAATTATAAAATGAGGCGACAGCTTGTCTTCCCGGATAAAGATAACGAGCAGCTAACAAATAAACTAAAGCCTGTCTTCGGTCAAAAGCTGATTTTCCGGTTTTGAAATCTAAAATATGTAAAGTGCGATCGCTCTCAATAAAAACGCAGTCCATCGCCGCATATAAGCGAAAGCAAGAATCTTGTTGTTCAATGACAATCGGCTTTGGAAAACCTTCATCGCCGGGAGTTAATTGGATAATATTTTTATCCAATAGCAACGGCGCATCATGATATTTTTTCAAAATTTGCAGCACCCGTTGGCGGACTTGCTCGCTTGAACTAGCTAATTTTAGTAGCTGTGCAACTTTTTCTACGCCATCCGATCGCTCTAGGAGGTGTCTGTGATTGTGAAACTCATAAACGCCTTTTTGGGCAAGTATGCCAATCCGCTGGGGTGCGGTGGCTCTCGCTAACAGTGCTTTGACTTGTGGTTCGTGTTGCCGCGCTTTGATAAACCCCCGTCTCATCTGGCAATGCCAGCGTTCTTGCCCTGACGCTGGGGCAACTAAAGACCAAAGGTGATAACTGGCAAAAGGTCGATCGGGGATTGACATTGCTCCAAAACAGTGAGAGAAAGTACGGTGGGAAAAACTATGTTCGGCAGTTTCCACCGAACATAACTCCGGAGGATACTTGCTGCTACACACGCTTTGCGGGAAGCTTTTAATAGTACTGATGATGTACGGGAGCAAGTGGCAAAAATGAGCGCTAGTAGCAATTCCAGCAAGATAAAATTTGGTACCGATGGATGGCGAGGCATTATTGCCGATGACTTTACTTTCCCCAATGTGCGGAAAGTAACAAGAGCGATCGCCAGTTACCTCGAAACAGCCTATACAAAAGATAGACCAGTACTTATAGCCTACGATACTCGGTTTTTAGCTGACCAGTTTGCCCGCACAGCAGCCCAAGTCTTGGCAGATTTGGGTTGGACTGTGAAAATTACCGATCGGGATTGTCCCACACCAGTAATTGCCTACAACGCCCGTCACCTAAATTCCGCTGGGGCGTTAATGTTTACTGCTAGCCATAATCCAGCACCATACTGTGGAATTAAATATATCCCTGATTATGCTGGACCTGCCACTCCAGAGATTACTGATACTATTGTGGCAAATATAGAAAGTGCATCGGATGAACTGCCTAGTAGCAACCGCTCCGATTTAATTTCTACTTTCGATCCCAAGCCAGATTACCTGGAATTTATCTATACCCTACTGGATGTAGAAAAAATTAAGAGCGCTAATTTAAAGGTAAAATACGATGCTCTCTATTCTACTTCTCGTGGTTATTTAGATGAAGTTTTGCAACATAGTGGTGTTCAGTTAGAAAGTTTCCACACTTGGAGGGATGTATTATTTGGCGGCGGAATGCCAGAACCCAAAGGAGAACAATTAGTTGAGTTAGTGGAAGCAGTAGTGAAGGATCGTGCCGATTTGGGTTTGGCCACAGATGGAGATAGCGATCGCTTTGGTATTGTTGATGAACAAGGTACTGTCCTCACTCCGAATACTGTGCTGTTAGTTTTAGCACGACATTTAATCAAAAATAAAGGTAAAAGCGGCGCCATTGTTCGCACTGTGGCTACAACCCACCTGCTGGATAACTTTGCAGCTAAATATGGGCTGCAAATTTATGAAACACCAGTAGGCTTTAAATACATCGGTGAAAAAATGCGGGAAACTGCCGTACTGATTGGTGGGGAAGAATCAGGCGGATTAAGTGTAATTGGGCATATTCCCGAAAAAGACGGCGTTTTAGCCGATATGCTAGTGGCAGAAGCCATCGCTTATGAAGGTAAACCCCTAAGCCAGCTGGTGAAAGAAGCGATCGCTGAAGCTGACGGCCCGCTTTACAATACCCGTCTTGACTTACACCTCACCGAGTCTCACAAAACCGCTGTTATCGACTCCTTCACCAAAAATCCACCCACAGAGGTAGCCGGAATTAAAGTCAAGGAAGTCGGGCGTAAAGATGGTATCAAACTCTATTTAGAAGAAGGTAGCTGGGTACTGCTGCGTCCTTCCGGTACAGAACCCTTGGTGCGCGTTTACCTAGAAACCAACTCTCCCGAAAAACTCACCCAAATCTCTCAAGAGATGGAAAGTGCCATTGCTAAGCTAGAAGCATAAGAGTTAGGAGTTAGGAGTTAGGAGTTAAGAGTTAGGAGTTAGGAGTTAGGAGTTAAGAGTTGTAAATTAGCAATTCTTAACTCTTAATTTATAACTTCGAGCAAAATCTGAATTCGTAACTCCTCACTCCTCACTCCTCACTCCTCACTCCTAACTTCTAACTTTTATTAAGATATGAAAACTTTAGCTCCTTTATTGACAATTTTAGTTGTAGCTGTTTGGGTAGTGGCGATCGCAATTATTTCAGTTCAAAATGCCACACCAGTATCGTTAAAATTCTTAACATTTCAATCAATACAAATACCTGCGGGTTTAGTTTTAGCTTTTAGTGCAGTTATAGGATTAATTGGCACAGCACTGCTGCAACCATTGTGGAATCTTGGTGGTTATGGACAGGGTAATTCTCGATTAGAAGATGATGCCGAATTTTTTGTTGATGATGAAGATTTTTGAGGGTTGAAAAGCTTTGCAGTACCAAAACATTATTACAATCGAGCCAGGGAAGCGAGGTGGTAAACCTTGTATTCGAGGAATGCGAATTACTGTATACGATGTTTTATCTTATCTGGCCTCTGGCATGACCTACGAGGAAGTGCTTGATGACTTTCCTTATTTGACACGAGAGGACATATTAGCTTGCCTAAGTTATGCGGCTGATAGAGAACGGCAAATGCTGACTGTGCAAGCATGAAGTTATTGTTTGACTCGCTAATTTGGATACCGCTTTGACGTGTGGAGAACCCGAAGAATTTCTACTGACTCTTCTTTGATTCGGTAAATAACAATATATGGCGTGCTAGAAATTACTAGCTCCCTTGTGCCTTCTACACGTCCAGGTCGCCCCATAAAAGGATAATTCTCAAGTTGACTGGCAGCAACTTGAATCTTTAATATCACTTCCTGCGCTGCTTCTGGATTTTCTTTAGAGATGTAACTATGCGCTTGTTCCAAGTTACGAAGCGCACGGCGCAGCCACTTAATCTGCATTTGTGAGTCTTGCAAAAGTCGCTTTTACTTCTTCATCACTGGCAAAGTCTCCAGCATCCGCTTCAGCAATCCCCTTTTGAATTTCCTCAATTTGCCACTGATACATTTCTAGATAAGCGGCTACTGCCTCATTAAGTACGTAGCTGCGATCGCGGTTGATTCCAGATGCGATCGCATCAAGCGCAGCTTTCTTATCGCTATCTATCCGAAACGTAATGTTTTCTTTGCTCATAGTTCTATCAAATCAACCTATCTTGCATCATATTATATTGCAATACGTTGTAATGCAGGGATAGTGGCGATCGCTATCCTCTCAGAGTACTTCTCGCCTGTAAACTTGGTATTACATAAAAAAGCCTGCGTTAACAGGCTTTTTCAGAAAGTTTTAAGAGAGCGATCCCACTTTTATAAAATTAAAATGTCCATTCATGATCTGGATCGTCAAGTGCAGCGCGAACAGAAGCTAAATTTGCAAGTTCTTTGAATGGACTGGATTTAGCTATTTCTGTAATTGAGTTTAAAGTAAGGGCTAGTTGTTCATTATTGCCGGATGCGATCGCATTATCAACAACAGCAAATAAAGCGTGAAAGTTTTTTGCACGTTCATCAAAAGAGCGATCTAAATACGCCATCAGCAAATCTCGTTGTGCATTAATCTTGGTGATTGTTTCTTTTTCCCAAGCATCAATATTACGTCTCTTTGTCTGTTCCTCTTCGGCAACTTTAAGGTAATCGGTGTAAGCTAAAACCACTTGCTGTAAACATTCAGCAGGATTAATAAATTCTTTGACTACTTTGATCGACATTCCTAATTGCCTCCCAAGGTACGATACTTGGCTTGAATAGTCGCAGAACCGGGATTAAGCTGCCCTTCACTATCTAAAACAGGAGTTTTCATAATTTCTGCAAGTGCTTTAACGAAAAGTGCGACTTGTTGAAACTTCTTAGCATCCCTGTTTTTGTCGAATGATGGTAAAGATTCAAGTTCTTGAAGACCTAGAATAGCGCATTGATTCAGGCACTCAAATACGCCCTTTAACTCAGTAATCCTGCGTCTTACTTGTTGCATAAAGTCTCTTGCTGCGTCGATTTTAGCGATCGCAATGTTGACTTCAGCGTTGTACTCCCGTGCCTTTGTCAATGCTTTTTCGCCTTCACCAGCAAGCACAAAACCTCCAATCAGGACAGCGGGCCCAACGGTGATACCACCTAAAACCAGAGAACCAAGAGCCATACCTCCCCCACCAGCAGCTAATGAACCACCGCCCAGCCATGCTAAAGTTGCATTCCAAGCTGCTGCACCGCTAAGTCCTCCTATAAGCGTCCCAGTACTTGCTACTCCTATAGAGGTAGCAAGACTCATTGCACCACCGTATCCTGCTGCTGCTGCCCCAATAGCCTTAACTCCACCTTTGAAAAACTGTTCAGCTTCCATTACAGCAGTTTTGTACTCCTTGATTTGCTGAACTGAAATTCCGTCTAACCCCTCTAAAAACTCTTTTTCACTTTGTTTTGCTTTACCAATGTTTCGTTCAATAAAATCAACAAAGCGCCCAATTGTATTCATCATCACATCAAGCTGGAGTTGGCCATACTCTTCTGCAAGCTTGTTAGTTACTTCCCAGTCTGCTTTTAACTCACTGACTGCATTTGAGTGGCGCTTTTCGGCACGTTCACCAATCTCTTTTGCCTCATTCATATTGCCAACGCCTTCAACACCTTTTACTGCTCCGAAAGCAGCAGTTCCCAAAGCAATAGCACCCAAGATAAGTGGAATCATGAAATACTCCTGATTGTGATTAGTATTTGGTTAGTACTTGTCTACGGGTTAGGCAGAAAAACAAGGCATCACCTTATACTTATGCTTCCCTGAGATACCAACTAATGAACATTCAGAAGGTATAAATTTGATACTGTGATGGTCTGAGTTGAGAATCCTTTTGGTCTTGAGTGGGGGTGTCACTAGCATCTGGTGAGTCAAGCAATTTCTCATGAACTACTGCCGATTTCTACAATTGCTTCTCCTTGCCGCAGTCGTTCTATTGCATCAGGTAGAGCAATCACAAGTAGCCGCTGCAAATTCCGATTTGTCACATTACCGCAGGTTAGCCAGAGAATTTGAGGTGGTGTTCCTAACCGACAAGCTAAGTCAACAAAATCGCTGTCTTTGGTCATAATTACCGCCTTCGTCACTCGTGCTGCTTCAAAAATCTCTACATC
The DNA here is from genome assembly GCA_034530795.1 of Nostoc sp. DedQUE12a. Lineage (GTDB taxonomy): Bacteria > Cyanobacteriota > Cyanobacteriia > Cyanobacteriales > Nostocaceae > Nostoc. The sequence continues at coordinate 109,148 of JAVRCH010000079.1, read as the reverse complement.
TTTAGCATCTCGTAATCCAAGTTCTCGTAGTGCAGTAGCCTCTAGGTCAAAAGTTTCATTTAGCCAAAGTGCTAATGTAGGAGGCAGCTGGGCATCAATCCAAATTTTCATGCTGTCAGTCGAGGAAAGTCAGTTCGGCGTGCTGCAAACAATAAACAGGCTTGGATATCTTCGAGTTCGAGATCGGGAAAATCTTCTAAAATCTCAGAAACACTGACATTCTCAGCCAACATTTCTAAAATGTCAGTCACACGAATTCTCATGCCTCGAATACAAGGACGACCACCACACTGACCGGGAGTTTGAGTAATACGAGTCAACAAATCAGCCCTTGAGTTCATGGAAGTGTTTTAATATTTGGAACTTTTATTTAATTGTGCGATCGCAATTATCCCAGCCTAACATTTGAGTACAGTGGATAGGCGATCGCATCATTAAGAAAAGCACTGTCTCACGAACGAAAACGCTATGAGCAATACCTCAAGAACCGATTGGGCTAGAGTCGATGCAATGAGTGACGAAGACATCGACACCTCAGATATTCCACCCTTGTCAGAAGAATTCTTTGCTAAAGCAGAATTGCGAATGCCCAAGTCACCTGTAGAAATTACAGTTCAGGTAGATCCTGAAACTTTTGCTTGGTTCAAAGCACAGGGAGAGACTGCCGAACAGCAGATGGCTGTAGCATTAAGGATTTATGCAGAAGCACACAAAGCTTATCCTGGCTCTCAGGCGCTGTCAATCTAAGAAGCTAAATTTGGCAGTTTTGAGCTAGTTTTCCTTGCAGGTAATCAATGAATTCGAGAATTTCTGTATCAGAGAGTTGTAAACGCGATCGCTTGCCATATTTCTGCTGCAAATACTCCCTACCTTGTTCCGGTGTCCAATTTAATTGCGCTAAATATCTGTCAGTTTGAGCTATCAGCACTGTCTGGACTTCTGAAGGCGTTGTATTAGCAGATATTTGTATTGGTTCTTGATTGAAATTTTGAAGAGAATTAATTTTTAAGCTTACTTTTTGTCCTAAAGCTTGCCAATTATTTTCCCTGTGTCCATCCCAACTCATACCCACAGAGCGATAAGTTACTGAATTATAAATTGCACAAAATACAATTGTTTTTTCTCCAGGACTAACTGCGATGGTAAGAGGATGAACTAATTGTTCACAAGTCAGGGCTTCAAGTGAAAGCAACAAACTTTTAGAGAAATAAGATTCACTTCCTGAGCGTATGACATAAGGCTTGTCTGCCAAAATATGCAAATCAGTTTTTTCTGCTTCTCCGTGCGAAGTTTCTACCTTTTTGTTAACTTCTATGCCTGTTATCACTCCAGTCAAAGCTCTGTCATAAATTGGGATTTGTTTTTTATCATCAGATAGCATATACCAGCAATGATCGGCTTCTTTGCTAACAAACACATATTGAGGTTTGGGAATAGCTCCGAATCCTAATTTAACTTCCATATTTTTAATCAAGATTTTTGTAAATAGATTTATTTGCGAACAAGGATTAACAATTTACACCATCAAACGATGAATTACTTATAAATATAATTCCCTAGCCAACAAGCAAATTAACAACACAAATATTTAGATTTTTTCAAAAATAAAATCCGATTCCTATATCAACTCTTCTCAACTCTTTATCTCTGCGCCTCTGCGCCTCTGCGTGAGACAAATTCATTCTGAAATTTATACTAATGGCTTTTAGTCTAGATATCTTAATATTTCTTAACTAGCACCTATTTATTTTTGATCCAGCCTAGAAATTTCAAGAATTTTAGAAAATATTTGTCAATTTAATAATATTTTACAAAATCAGACTAACTTGCTCTCAAGCAGCAATTAAATGGTGTTGCCTACCGTCTGAAAGTTGCGAATTTAGAGCAGATTTCAAATTTCAGTGGTATTTGCAACATAGGGCTGCATATACCTCCGTCTACCCTTGACACTGCGCCCCAATCCTCTGAAAACACCTTGTATGAGAATCAGCTAATTCTATAAAAACCATTTAAAAAAGGGAATTACAGCTTTTTGTATTTTGTAACTATTTTTATAAAAATAGCTAATAAAAAGCTTTGAATAAAGATTTTTACGTTTATATAAGTCTTTTAAGGTCATTTAAGCCTAAATAATCATTTTTAAACTTGCTGTCACAAAATAGCAACGTTTTACAAATTAAGACCCACTTTCTTTTCTATGTAATTTGCCCAATAATGACATCCAGACACCTCACGCATCGCCGTCTCAGGCTGGGTGAAGGCAAATGTTTGAGCCACAAGTTTGATAAGAAGCTATAAGAGGCAAACAACAGTGAAACTAGCAGTCTACGGAAAAGGTGGTATTGGCAAATCCACAACTAGCTGTAATATATCCGTCGCCCTAGCTAAACGTGGCAAGAAAGTGCTGCAAATTGGCTGCGACCCAAAACATGACAGCACCTTCACCCTGACAGGGTTTTTAATTCCCACAATTATCGACACTCTCCAAGAAAAAGATTATCACTACGAAGATGTCTGGCCAGAAGACGTGATTTACAAAGGCTACGGTGGTGTTGATTGCGTAGAGGCTGGTGGGCCACCTGCGGGTGCGGGATGTGGCGGTTATGTAGTTGGTGAGACAGTAAAATTACTTAAAGAACTCAATGCTTTTGATGAGTACGATGTAATTTTGTTTGACGTTCTCGGCGACGTAGTTTGCGGTGGATTTGCAGCACCACTCAACTATGCAGATTACTGCCTGATTGTTACTGACAATGGCTTTGATGCTTTATTTGCTGCTAATCGCATTGCTGCTTCAGTCCGGGAAAAAGCAAGAACTCACCCATTGCGTTTAGCTGGGTTAATTGGTAACCGCACCTCGAAGCGCGACTTAATTGAAAAATATATAGAAGCTGTGCCAATGCCAGTTCTAGAGGTTTTACCTTTAATTGAAGATATCCGCGTTTCTCGCGTTAAAGGTAAGACTTTGTTTGAAATGGCAGAGCAAGATCCTTCCCTAGACTACGTTTGCGATTACTATCTCAACATTGCCGACCAAATCCTGGCGCGTCCGGAAGGTGTTGTACCTAACGACTCACCAGATCGCGAATTGTTCTCTTTGTTGTCCGATTTTTATCTAAATCCGGGTAAACCCCAGGTTGCTAATTCCGAAGAGGAACTAGACTTGATGATTGTATAAATCACCAAGTTCTCAGGATGGGGGACAATAACATGGCATTCTTTCACAGTTTTACAGATTCATTAAAGCAGAAGTGGTTGCAATTTTTTCAAACAAATCGGGACTGGATTACGCTGCACATGGAAGTGGAATCAGTCTACACGCCTGATGGCGGGAAGCGACCACCTTCTTACCTCATCCTGGGAGTAGTCAACGCTCTAGAACCAAAGTTAGCGCAATTGATGTTGCCCTTTGCCAAGCTTAATCCTGATGCTGATACCCTGATTGAAGTCCTGGATTTGCATTTTGACCCAGATTTTGCTCTCGGTAATCGCTTCCAAGTCACACCAGAACAAGAGAATTATGTGCATAATGCCGTAGTTGCCATTGATGAAAGACTTGAAGATGAAACATTGACACATTCCCATATAAATGGTTTTGAGTCGGTGGCAGTAGCTCAACAGTTCACAATGGTGGATTCCGATGATGAAAATCTGGCGTTAAGCGAGCCTCAGGAAAGTGAAAATGGCTTTGGTGATATTTCCTTATCCAATGACGAAGGCTTAAAAGATGAGCCACTCCAAACCTCTAGTCTAGAAGCAGATGAGTTTGGGGAAATTACTTTCGATGCAACAACAGCTGCAATAGAAGTAAAGCTGGATGACCAGGCACTTGAAGATAGTCCATTAGACGAGAATGCGTTTAGTGACGTGCTATCAGATGTCTGGGGTGATGAAACCTCACTGCAAAAGGCTGAAGAAAATAATGATTTGTTAGGGGAAGAACTGCCAGCTGGCGTTTTTGATGAATCCGAAATTGCCCGTCTCTTCCCCAACGCTTAATTACTCAGTTAGGAGTAAAAAAAGTTATGGGTTCAGAAAAGTTAGGAGTTAGGAGTTAAGAGTTAGGAGTTAAAAAAAGTTAGGAGTTAGGAGTTAGGAGTTAGTAATAAAAACTCATAACTTACAACTCATAACTGACAACTCTATAATTCATAACTCATAACTCATCACTCCTAACTCATAACTTAATTACTTCTAACTTGAAAAATCAAGGGGAGAAAAAACCAAAATGACTGTCGCTCAACAACCAGAAGCTTTAAACTTTGAGTGTGAAACTGGGAATTACCATACCTTTTGCCCAATTAGCTGCGTGGCGTGGTTATACCAAAAAATTGAAGATAGTTTCTTTTTGGTGATTGGGACAAAAACTTGTGGCTACTTCCTGCAAAATGCGATGGGGGTAATGATTTTTGCTGAACCCCGCTATGCAATGGCTGAGTTGGAAGAGGGAGATATTTCGGCACAGCTGAATGATTATGAAGAGTTGAAGCGGTTGTGCTTGCAAATTAAACGCGATCGCAATCCTAGTGTAATTGTCTGGATTGGCACCTGCACCACTGAAATTATCAAAACAGATTTAGAAGGTCTAGCACCGAAACTAGAATCCGAAATTGGTATTCCCATTGTTGTGGCGCGTGCAAACGGTCTAGATTACGCCTTCACCCAAGGAGAAGACACCGTATTAGCAGCAATGGCTAATCGTTGTCCTGATAAGGCTCCTGTGGCAGAAACAGACAAAAACGAACGCAACGCCATTCAAAAGCTGCTAAATTTTGGTAAGAAAAAAGAAGATGTGGCGCAAGAAGAATCTGAGTACGTAGATCACCCTCCCTTAGTTCTCTTTGGTTCGCTCCCTGATCCCGTGGTTACGCAGTTAACCTTGGAATTGAAGAAACAAGGCATCAAAGTTTCCGGCTGGCTACCTGCAAAGCGCTTCACTGAACTGCCAGTACTAGAAGAAGGGTATTATGTCGCTGGTGTCAACCCCTTCCTCAGCCGCACAGCTACAACTTTAATGCGCCGCCGCAAGTGCAAACTCATCGGTGCACCGTTCCCCATTGGCCCCGATGGTACCCGCGCTTGGATTGAGAAAATCTGCTCGGTGTTCGGTATTGCTCCCAAGGGTTTGGATGAACGGGAAGCCCAAATTTGGGAAAGCTTGGAAGATTACGTCAAACTGATTCGCGGTAAGTCTGTATTCTTCATGGGTGATAACTTGCTGGAGATTTCCCAAGCACGATTCTTAATCCGTTGTGGGATGACAGTTCACGAAATTGGCATTCCATACATGGATAAGCGCTATCAAGCTGCTGAGTTGGCGCTACTGGAGAAAACTTGCCAGGAAATGAATTCACCCCTGCCAACGATTGTGGAGAAGCCGGATAATTACAATCAACTCCAGCGGATTTATGAGTTGAAACCAGATTTGGTAATTACTGGTATGGCTCATGCTAACCCGTTGGAAGCACGTGGGATTAATACTAAGTGGTCTGTGGAGTTCACTTTTGCTCAAATTCACGGCTTTACAAATGCGCGTGACATGTTAGAGTTGGTGACTCGTCCGTTGCGTCGAAATAATAATTTGAAAGATTTAGGTTGGGAAAAGTTGGTGAAGGAAGAAGCGAAGATTTAAGATTTGGCTTTTATTGGGCAACACCATAACACTATGTAAGTAGAGGCGAAAGTAAAATTTCGCCTTTTTTTATTTCACGCAGAGGCGCAGAGAACGCAGAGGAAGAATTGAAACCTGAATGCTACCTCTGTATATACTTACCATCTGTCGCATTCTTTTTTGAAATTGGTATAAGTTGCTAATATTTTTAGAAATTCTCCCCAGTTTCTTCATCTACAGGTTTAACTATTACATTTGCATACCTTTGAAGAATATAAGCAGCTTGAAATGGATCTAAAGTTACTCCTTGAAGCTGATTTATATTAATTTGCAAGCCTTCTAAATTAGAACCTCGAAAATCAGTATCTTTAAATTTAGCATCAGCAAGGATAATATTATGCATTTGGCAATTTATAAATTTTACGTTTGTTAAAGATGCTTCTAAAAATGTAGAATCTTCCAGTATACAATTGTCAAAAATTACAAGTTCAAACTTACTAAAATTAAACTGGGCAAACTGGCCTTGACAGCCTTTAAAAATAACATTTCTTAATCTGGACTTGATTATTTTAAATCCTAGCAATCTACAGTCAAAAAACTCAACTCTATTAAGCAAACCCTGTTCCCATTCAGTATTAGCAAAATCACTTTTAGTAATTCTCACATCTTGTAGAGAAAGCTTGTTAAAGTAAGTATTTATAGTTTTAACATTATCAAAATAGGCAGACTGAAAATCTACTCCTCTACTTCCTTCAAGCTGGCAATTTGATAAACTTACATTTTTATAGCTCTCTAATTCATCTAATTGGTTATCTGGTATTCCCCGAACGAGGATTTCAGATGAAGGTAAATTAGGAGGCTCAATAGCTCTATTTTTGCTAGGCATATTTTTGATTCAAAATACTATATAAATAATCGCTAATTGCGTTTCTCTAACCTTTTAAAAACCTTGAGAATTAAGAAAGTAAGGATAGCACCGATTAATCCTAACTGCCATAAACCACAGCCGGCAGCAATTCCCAAACCAGCCGAAACCCAAATAGCTGCTGCCGATGTGAGTCCTTTAATTTCCAGTTGCTCTGATGGTTGGGAAGATTGCCGCACAATTTCTCCAGCACCAAGAAATCCCACACCAGTTGCAATTCCCTGAATCACACGGCTGAGTGCATCGGGACTGGTCTGTAGCTCACCTGTTTGCAGAGGTATGATGGTGAATAAGGCTGAACCCAAAGTTACCAGCATGTGAGTTCTTAAACCAGCTGGTTTGCGCCTAATTTCGCGTTCCCAACCGATAATTCCTCCAATCAGCAATGCGATGCATAGTCGGAAGCTGATATTTAACCAATCATTAGTTGCAAGATAGTAAGTGTTTGGCAAGGTTGGTTCTGGTATGGATAATTATATTTACTACGTTAATTGGTAATATATCTTTTAAGAAACATGGAAACTAGGGACTAGGGAGTAAGGAGTGGGGGAAAGAGAAATAGTTTCTTTCATTTGTAGCGGGTGGTGTGCCGTTCGTCGGCTGCTTTGAAGAAGAATGCACAATTGAGAATACGATCGCGCTAGGATTCAAGCGTTATACGATTTTAGACTTTTGTGAGGATTATTTCCCAATAAAATATTATTTTGACCAATAAATATAGGTTTGCATTCTTAAATAAGAAATGGCTGTGGCTAGGAATAGATAACTGACAACTAACAAATTGAGTGGAAAAACTCTACTGGCTAGACCAAATTAAACTACAAGACCGCGCCAAAGTAGGTGACAAAGCGTTTCACTTAAGCAGAATTATCCAACGTGGCTATCCGGTGGTGCCTGGCTTTGTGGTTCCGGCAGAAGCTTTGCGACAATTTCTAGAAAATCTCAACAGTTCAGAATCATTAGTTGCTGATTTACCTTATTCTTCATTACACCTAGATGTCACTAATTGGCGTCAACTTCAGCAGGTGGCTGGTCGTTTGCGCGAAGAAATTCTCACTGCAACTGTGCCACAGGAGTGGGTGAGTAAAATTTTCACAGCAGCTAGAGAATGGCAAACTAGCTGTTTGATTTTTCGACCTAGTTTGTCAGTAGCAGATAGTACTCAAACTATGGAAAATATATCTGGGTTACTGGAGTCAGTATTTTGCCATTGCGAAGAAGAGGCGATCGCCACAGCATTAAAACGTACCTGGAGTCAAATATTTCGTGCCAGAAGTTTATTGTATTGGCGGCACATAGGAATTAACCTGCAACAAATTAATTTCGGAGTTTTGGTGCAACCTGTGGAAAATACCATCGCCAGTGGTTTGCTCAAAGCCAACTCCTCTGGGTGGGAAATTGAAGCCACTTGGGGATTAGGAATTGCGATCGCTCAGGGGGAAGTATTGCCAGATGTGTACTACATTCAAAATGAAACTGCGATTATCCTAGAGCAACAGCTCGGCAATAAAATGCTGGCTTACGATGTTAATGATGGTTCCTCTACAACTTTTTCCCAACCTCTTGTAGACTCAGCACTCACAGCAGAGAAAACTTGTGTGATTCCCTACGTACTTCAGGAAGCCCAACAAAAACAGTACGCTTTACAACCAGAATACTTACAACAAATAATTAGTCTGGGAACTCAATTAGTAGCTGAACTAGGTAAAACCTTTATTCTTAAATGGACTATCGCTAGCCAAACTACATCTAGCAAACTCTATTTAACACAAGTTACTAGTCCCCAATCCATAATCCCCCAGGTATACTTCATCAGGGGACTGCCAGCCGCAGGCGGACGTACTGTGGCAAATGCTTTAGTCACGATGGATTCTCAGCAAAAACCTGAACATATCCCAAAAGGAGTAATTTTAGTAGTCCCAACAATTACGCCTGATTGGTTGCCATTATTGCAGCAAGTTTCTGGTATTATCACCGAACACGGAGGATTAACCAGCCACGCTGCAATTCTAGCCAGAGAATTAGGGATTGCAGCAGTAGTAAATGCAACATCAGCGACAAGCTTAATTCAAACCGGCGAACGACTTTTGCTTGATGGCGACAGAGGAGAAGTTTATCGCATCGAAACAGAAACCAGAGATGGGGAGATAGGGAAATGGGGAAATGGGGACATGGGTGAAACTACTCCCATCCCGCCACCACTCCATTACCCCACCATCTCATCACCCCATCTACCTATGATTGCTACCAAACTGCTGGTTAACTTGAGTCAGTCCAGCTTGATAGAGCAAGTAAAAACCTTGCCTGCGGACGGAGTAGGATTGCTGCGCTCAGAATTGATGGTACTAAATATATTGGATGGACAACATCCTAATAGTTGGATTTTGGGCGGGCGGCAAGCAGAATTGTTAGAGCGTTGGTCTCTTGCGATTATGGAGTTTGCTCGCGCTTTTGCACCAAGACCAGTTTTTTATCGTTCTTTAGATTGGCGATCGTCAGATTTGCCATCATTGAGTGATAGTTTACAATCTTCTCCACAATCGATGTTAGGTGAACGCGGCACCTTTAGCTATCTACGAAATTCGACTGTGTTTGAGTTGGAACTGAAAGCTTTGGCCAGCGTACAGCAATCTGGCTACGGCAATATTCATTTACTGCTACCTTTTGTTCGGACTGTGGAAGAATTCGTGTTTTGTCGCCGCAAAGTCGAGCAAGCTCTTTTAACACAGGCGGCAGAATTTGAATTGTGGATGATGGCAGAAGTACCAAGCGTGCTGTTTTTATTGCCAGAATATGTCAAAGCAGGCGTAGCCGGAATTTCCATTGGTACAAATGACCTGACTCAATTATTGCTAGGAGTAGATCGGGAACAAGGACAGTTAGCAAAAGTATTTAACGAACGTCATCCAGCAGTTATGAGTGCGATCGCTCAGTTAATCGATATGTCTAAAAGCGCTGGTATCCCTTGTTCCATCTGCGGTCAAGCACCAGCACTCTATCCAGAAATTATCGATCGCTTAGTGGAATGGGGCATAACTTCCATTTCCGTTGAACCCGAAGCCATCGAGCGGACATATCAGGCGATCGCACGTGCTGAACAACGCCTCATTTTAGCAGCAGCACGACGTGAATTAAAGGAGAAAAGATCTCCATGAAAATAGTCAAAAGTATCGAAATAATTTTTTTGTTTTTATGTATACCAACTTTTATATTAGGAATAATCTACTTTCACGAAGATGTTATCATCAGATTATTTGGTGAGCCTTTGACATCATCTTTAACCCAACGAGTTCGTCAATTCACAACAATATATTTGATATTTTTATGTTGGAGTTTGCTCTCGATTCCCACTGGTTTAGGATTAGCAGTTATCAAAATTTTAAAAAAATATTGGCTTTCATCAGTAATTCTGTTAATAGCAACAATTATGAACGGTATGTTAGTAATTGACTTTATGACAGCTTGGTATCAAATTAGTCGTGGCTGGTAATAAGACGTACAAAACTAATGTTTTTAAACGCAGAGGGTCGCAGAGTCAAGCGCAAAGTTACACAGAGGTTTACCCAACTTTATTAGCAATGTACTAAGTAACCTGAGTTCGGGATAAGCTGAAACCCTGATTCTATCGTTCGCTAAAAACCTTATTATCTCGTAGTAATGAACAGCAAAACAGTCTTAACCCGAACTGACGTTAATATAAATCAATCATTTTATATCACCAGTTAGTAGATAATTTTTGTTAATCCAAATTGATTGCGCCAATAGGGAATTAACTTTTTAATTCTCATCAAATCTTCATCTACTTGAACTGTAATTCATTTTTTATAGGAAGTTTGAGGGGAACACTAAAATCAATAAGGTTGAGTAAGGTAATTACCAATGAGCCAAAAATGTCCTCTCTCCAAGACTTGTACTTGTCATAATATTGTGCGCTGCGAGACTGGGGAAGCAGGCAGGTTCTTTCTTTGGTTTCCCGTTTCACATACCTTGACAAAAGTCACTTCATACTTAAACAAGTTAGGCATTGAGTATGAACTAATGCACCAGCGACCAGGCCTAAGTTTGAACTGTAAACCTGGACAGGCTCAAGAAATTGCTCGTAACTTGTCTCAACTCCTTGCGCCAAGAGAATTAAAAGAAACCCAAGTTCTTTTCATTCAAGGTGCTATCCAACCTCAGCTGCAAGATTTTAGTGATATCGCTTCATTGCAGCGGTTTATTAAGTTCAGTCAGTCCGAGTGGTTAGTTGAAATGTTGGCAAGCGAACGATTCACTAGTCACTTTCAACCGATTGTCTCAATTCAAGATACATCCCAGATTTATGGATATGAATCGCTGTTGCGAGGGATGGATGAAGAAGGCAATTTAGTACCACCGGAATCAATCTTCGAGTTAGCAAGTGAAGCCGGACTGCTGCCACAACTCGATCGAGTTGCTCGTCTCAACACAATCAAGGAATTCACACGCTATCAAGTGAATGGGTGCATTTTCATCAATTTTGCACCAACAGCGCTTTATGACCCTGTTTATTGCCTACGCAGTACAGTAGAAGCAATAGATCGAGCAGGGATTGACCATCGAAGGGTTGTCTTTGAAGTTGTGGAGTCAGACAACCCTCAAGATTTAGCCCATCTGAAAGCTGTGCTTCAATACTACCGCGATAGTGGGTTTTTAGTCGCCCTTGATGACCTTGGTTCTGGCTATTCCAGCCTCAACTTGCTGCATCAATTACGCCCAGATTTTATCAAATTAGACATGCAGTTAATTCGAGATGTGCATCAAGACCTATATAAAGCTTCAATTACTGAAAAACTTCTAGAAATTACTGAAAAGTTAAATATCCAAACCGTTGCCGAAGGAATTGAGTGTATTGAAGAACTGAACTGGCTGCGAGAACGAGGCGCAACCTTTGGTCAAGGTTATTTAATTGCTAAACCAAATGCCGTGCCTATTACTACAACCCCTCACTTTGATACCCTAGCTGTAGCATCGACATCTCGTCAGCAAATTGAGCAGCGCATCCAACACCGAACCCAGTTCGAGCGAATTGTTGCAGCTGTTACCCAGCGTATTCGCCAGTCGTTAGAGTTAGATGAAATATTGCAAACTACGGCAGACGAGGTAAGACAACTGTTTGACGTAGATCGAGTAGTAATTTATCAGTTTAAGCCAGATTGGAGTGGGTTAGTTGCTGTAGAATCCTTAGCACAAGGGTGTATTTCCATTCTGGGATTTCATGTGATGGATACATGCTTTCAATCGACTAGTGCAATTTATTACCAACAAGGTAATAGTAGAGCGACTGAAGACATTGAAACTGCTGGACTATCGCCGTGTCATGTTGAGCTATTGCGGAGTTTGCAAATTCGGGCAAATCTTGTGGTGCCGATTCTACAGCAAAAGCGTTTGTGGGGATTATTAATTGCTCACCAATGCTCTAGTACTAGACTATGGCAGCAATCAGAAATTAACTTGTTTAATCAGGTGGCAAGTCAAGCTGCGATCGCTATTCAGCAATCAGAACTTTACCACCAATTACAACAAGCAAACCAAGAATTACAGCGTCTTGCCTCTTCCGATGGCCTGACCCAAGTAGCAAATCGCCGCTGCTTTGATAACACCTTCAACGCCGAGTGGCAAAAATTAGCACGAGAGCAAGCCTCACTATCTTTGATTTTATGTGATGTCGATTACTTTAAACTTTATAACGATACTCATGGGCATTTGGCGGGAGATGATGCACTCAGACATGTTGCCAAGGTAATCTCTCAGACAGTTAAACACCCTAACGATTTAGTTGCTCGGTATGGTGGAGAAGAGTTTGCAGTCATCTTACCAAATACTAATTCCGAAGAAGCCATTGCAGTTGCCAAAGAAATCCAAACAAATATCAGTGCATTACAATTGCCTCATCCGAATTCTCAGGTTAGTGAATTCATCACCCTCAGCCTTGGCGTGGCAACAATTACTCCTCATAGTCAATCATCTCCCGCAACTTTAATTGCTGCTGCTGACCAAGGACTTTATCAGGCAAAAGCACAAGGTAGAAATTGTGTAGTCAAAATAGACTGTTGAGGGGCTGGGGATTGGGGACTTGGGAGGTGTGGGAGGTGTGGGAGGATGGTGAAGAAATCTTTCCCCCCTCTCTTCCCACACTCCCCACACTTCCTTGTCTCCTCTGCTCCCCACACTCCCCACACTTCCCCATCTCCCTACTCCCTATTCCCTGCTAGCAACATCAAAATCGGAAAATTGCTGCTGCTGATGTATTATTTGGCATTTGTTCTGGCTCAACAGCATATACTTGTCCACCATTTAAAAGCGTATGAATGGCAGCAAAATCTAATAAATCGTAATCTTCCGGTTCTGGTTCTGGGTGTGAATCTACAGCCATTGTTTCTGGATCGAATTTACCCCAGATCTGTTGTCCCACTGGCACAAACAAATGATCGACTCTTTGGTAATAGGCTGCTGCAATAATTTCTTGAAGATTACTAGAAGCTTTGCCAGTACCTTCACCAGCTATTTGTTGGTAAAGCTCCATTATTTGTTTTTCATTTTGATGAAATAGAGGTTCGACAATGTGCCAAGCTTGGTCTTGTAATTCTTCCGGCTTGGTAAATTGCGGATTGCCTGTAATCGGTTCCTCCACCAAATGATTATAAGTGTTTGCTTGCTGATAAATCGGAAAAAGATACTCAACCCCAGCCAAAACTAAAGGTGCTTTTTGCTTGCGTAATTTATCATGCAATGCCGCATCAATGGCGTGACAAAATTGTAAGATATCTTCTTGGCGTTTATCGGTGTCAGGACTTCCTTGGCCGTGAAATGAACCTGGCTGCTGAAAAGAATTGGCGGTTCCCCCTTTAGATGTGGCTATGCGCTGTTGCACGCCTTTTTGCATTTCGTCCTCTTGCAAGACTTCATCTAAACTTTTAGGCAGATTTTCCACTTCTATTTCGTTAATGCTGTAGCGCGTTCCCTCAAAAAACCGCACATCCTTTTGGGCAAGAGCCAAGAGGTAGAACTTGCCATCATTATTGAGCAAGTGTAGCAGCGGTTTCAAGTGGAAGCGATCGCTCACAACCACTAATTCTGAAAACTCCATTGGCAGTTGGTAGTAGCGAAACACTTGTGGCGAAATGAATATTGCTAATCCGTGGTCTTGGTGTTCCCAAAACTCACTCGTATCTAGTTCCATCGCTGGCTGGAGAAGATCTAGCGCTTGGGTATGGTCAATTTCCATCGCATCCAAGCGTTCTTCAGCTTCCCGGATTAGATTTTTGAAGCGAATCGGGTTTTGCCGAATCTCTGGCCCTGCTTTTTGCATAGGCATATACAGAGAAATACTTGGGGTTTGAGAATTTTCTGCTAAAGTTTTGAGTTCATCAATAGATAATAGACTCATATTTTTCAACTCCGAATCTAAGTCAATAAAAACTAAACAACCTAGATTCATTTCAAATCTTCACGGTGTCAGGTGCATCTTTCTTTTGATACGGAATGTCTGGGCGTGTATACCCTTCTTTAGGTGGAAAAAAATACTGCTTCTCAGTTGGATGGAATACGCTAAGTTTGTTGGGGACTTAGAAAAAGGCACAATTGTACTGATATCGAATTCTATAAAATTGAGCGATTCTCTAGGGTAGAGATTACCTCGCCAATTTTAAGGGGAAACCTAAATATTAAAAAATAATTAAGTATTTTTGCTTGTCTATCCTACAGTAGAAGTTAAAAAGTTTGAAAATGTATATTTTTGAAAACTGAAAAGTAATTTCCATGTTCCAGATTTAAAATTTTGATGAGCTTTTCCTGATGCAGCAAAAATTTGCACTGACAGTAGAGGAAAAACAAAAAATATTTCACACACAATTAGTCAAGTACGGTGTGGACTATGAAAAAGCAAGAAAAGCATCTGAGATTTTAGCGCGAGAGAAACCTGATGAAGTTTTGACACAAGAAGAGATACGGCTTACTAAAGAAGCTTGTAATCATTGGTCAGCACAGCGCAAACGCATCAAACACTTAATATCTTTGTTAAAGTCTGACCACTCTGCCAGTCTTCACTCACCAGATGAAATTGGTTAAAAGCGGTTGAAATTGAATTATACTAATTTGAATTTGAAAAAATAATGCGACAGATACACACGCTTAAACTTTTATGATATCTAGTTTTCTTAATTTTGAATTTTGAATTAGTATTAATTGCTGGTTGTTCTTGTTTTAGTTTTTGTTATGAAAAACCTACACCTGCCCATTCAGCTAAGGTTGCGTTTGCGAAACGTCTCTTAAGAAGAAAAGGCAGGTGTGAGTAGTCGATCCATTAAGCGTTAGGAGTGTTGGGATTTACTGGTTGTGTTTTGATAGCATATTCATTTTTTGGTTGCACAAAAAAACCCAAAGTTACTCGTTTCATAATCCAGTAAAGTCCTGCAAGGATGACAAAAGTGATAGCGATAATTACGAGTGGCTGTTTGCCAAGAATTTCCTCAACACCTTTGGTTAATACCGCATCAGGTTGAGTAACAAAATCCCAGCTATTAAAACGTAAGAAACGCCCCCAATAAATACCAACAGCACAGATAGCATGGGTAATCAATTCAAGTCGCCAAATCCATTCACTCTTGCCGATGCGATGTAAATAGTAACCCCAATTTATTAACGATATTACATAAGCTTGAAATCCAGCCAAAATTACTAACAAATAGACAGGAATTAGTACTAAAGTAATCATCCACACTGATTGGATGGTGCGGATATCATCTATCAGGTGAATTACATCGGTCAACAAATATGGTGCATTGGGTAAAAATGCGTAGAAGACTAAGAATCCTAGCCACCAAAGCCAAGTGCGACCACGCTTAATGCGAAATAGCCATACACTCAAAGCTAAAGGTATAAAAGCCAGAAATAAATTCCAAGTCATCCAACTCATATTAATTCGTAAGACCTGTACAACTCTGGCTATCAATTCTTCTTTCATAGGTGCTAACTCAGAAGATGTTTAATTGCTCTAAATTTACTTTGTAGTGTTAATGTGATTGAGAAAAGGGATTGGGCATTGGGTATTGAAAAATAGTACTTTTAATATTATTACCTAGTCTCTAGTCCCCAGTCTTCAATCCATTTTTGTCAATCGGCTGAAGTCACTAGTATAGCCAGAAAATCATGAGAGTAAAATCTACCACAGAAAGGAAGTCTGGCTTGTAAAACGCGACAGAATAGCTTATGGTAGACTTTTTAAATTGGCACATTACCCCGTCTTAGCTATTATATTGATTTCATTCTGGTGTGTCGGAGTTCCAGAAGTACTCTAAAGTTTTGATGAAAAGGTTTATGTAAGGATGAGGAATGGGGAGTAGGAAAAAGTTTTTTGGTTATAAATTTCTCTTTCTGACTCCTCAGTGTCCCCAAAGTGAAAGTTACGGTAAGATGTTTGAATTAGTTATCTAGCGCACCAGGACTCGACTGCGGGGGCCGATCGCTTGTTTGGGCGAAGCAGGTTTTGTACAGCTATCAACAAAATCTTTTGAACAAGCAGTTTGAGCCAGGGTTGCGGGGTTCATAACTACTCGATTAACTGTTGCAGAATTACCACTACTGAACTCCATGTTAGGTGTAGTAGACAGCGATGGAGAATTGGACTCAGATGTATAAGTTGTAGTTGTCGGCGAAGCGATCGCACTATCACTACCAACTATCGGTGCAGCAGTTATTGTGTCACCACTACCAACTATTGGTGCGGCAGTTATTGTGTCACCACTACCAACTATTGGTGCAGCGGTTATTGTGTTACCACTATCAACTATCGTTGGAAGAGTGGGTGTGCTACCACCGCTGACTACTGGTGCAGGAGTGGGTGTACTGCTACCACCACTAACTACCGGTGCAGGAGTGGGTGTGCTACTACCGCTGGGTGCGGGTGTAGGAGTGATGAGAGTTGCATTTGCAGGTACTTTGATTGTCAATTTCCCGATAGGAGAGTTAGTCATTACCAAAGATTTCACTGTTGGTAAACCTGGGAGATCGGACTTGAAATCAAAGACTGTGGGGGTTGCACCACCATTGCGATCGCTATACCTGGGCCCATATCCACTCACTTCAAAAGTTCCCTGATACTGGTTTCCGGTTTTTGGGTCGGTAACAATACCAGTGTATAAGGCTTTTGTGAGATTAAATTCATCCTGAACCACTCCTTGAAACTTAGTTCCGGCTACTGTTCCCTGGTATTTAAAAGGTGTTAACTCACCGCCAGACAGAACAGGCGAATTCAGAACGCCGTTGAAGGAGATTATGGGAATTCCTTTAAAATCAACAAAATAATGCAAAGTACCATCTTTACGTGTTCCTACTTTCACATACTCTGACTTGTATACAGGAACGTAATTAGGATTGTTTTTAGTACCTAAGTTCCGCGAGTAAGTCCCTGTATCGTCTGTGTCAATACGAGTAATGCTTTTATTGAAATTCGGATTATTGGTAGGAAGTTGAATCGTACCTGATAATGTCCCAGTGGTTTGAATTGTGATTTGAGCTAAAGCACTTGTTCCGCCTAAAGCAATGATGAGTGCGGCTAAACTACTGCTGGTAAGAACTGCACAACCCAACTGATAGAATTTTGGATTTTCGTCAAAATTTCTTGTTGAATTTAATTTCATGAAAAATTTGCTCCTTTAATCACCTATGAAAAAATACGCATGAGTTTTTCCTTGCTTCCACTGGAGAATGAAAGCATCTAACTACTGATTTTTTCAGTAATAAAAAAGCGTATTTGATTACATATTCATCAGTACAAAATTAAAACCGGAAGGTTGCTCTTAATGCTCCAACTACTAAAGCATCGTTAGCAGCATTGTGATCGGGATTGAAAATAACGAATAAGCCTGGAGTTAGGGCAATATTGTCACTCAGTTGGGCGCGGTAAAAAAGTTCTAGATGAATTGATGTGTCAGTGCGTCCCCCTGCTGTCCCTCCATCAGAAAAGTTGGGAAGATTAAATCCCTCAGGTAAAGTACTAGAAGTAATTTTTGGTGGTTGTCCCACAAGAATGCCCCCTAAATTCCCACGGCGCAGCAAATTGAGAAAGGCTGCGAACACCATCCAGTTAGTAGTTTCTACACTTCCAGAAAGATTGGATGGTTTCGAGGAAGTGAAGCCACCCCAACCACCCACCTGTAAGTTAGGGTTAATTCGCCAAGCAACAGTAGCGCCAACTGCGTGGGTATTGAAAGCAGTAGCATCCGCAAAAGGGGAAATCAGTTGAGAATCGCCGATACCAGTTCCTAGTAAGCCATCTGGGGAGTGGGAATAAAGATAATGTATGCCGATATCAATATTATTAGTAGGTGCTAAACTTAACTGAGTGCCAGCAGTAAATCTACCACCAAATAATCCGCCCTGGTTGATGTCGCCAGGAAAACTGGGAATTTCTGCACTATAAACACCTTGCAAACTAATGCGATCGCTAATTTGCCAGTCAAAACCTATACCACCAGTGCCGTTACCAATGCCTAAAATCGGGTTACGCTGACCAAATAGAGAAATTGCACCGTCGCTAGAACCTTCTAATGGACTAATACCGCGAAACGTATTGATGGGGTTGACTCCCGCGGTACCGACGACAATTCCCAAGTTATCTGAAGCTAGAAATCTATAAGATAAATCACTAATAACTAGATTGTTGTCTGTGTTGGACTCGAAACCCAACCGCCCCATATTGGTAGATACCAACGATGCATTAGAACCCAAATTCCCCGCAGACAAACCTGTTAAGAGCAAATCTCGTCCGGTAAATGAAGTTGCTAAGGTTAGTTGGGCGCTACTTGTGAAAGTCAGATTAGTTTTTCCTTGGCGTTCGGGTATTCCATCTCTGGGAAACAAATCTGTATCGGTGGTGTTGGTTCCCTGAACGCTAAAAACGGCTTGACCGAATAATCTGGTAGTTGTGGAAAACTGATTAGCTTGTAATTCACTAGTCCGGTTTTCTAGAACCTCGACACGCTGCTGTAATTGTTGCAACTCTGCTTTGAATTCGTCTTGTAACCTTTGCAGCAGGATTAAATCTTCATCATTAACAGTGTTAAGTTTACTGTTAGCGTAGGCATAGCCCGCCGCAGGCATCGCTTCGTTAATCTTTTCTAAACAAGCATTTAAACCAGCTGCAAATTCATAACGAGTGATAGTACGATTCCCCAGATAAGTACCATCAGCATATCCCGCAATGCAGCCATAACGTTCTACCAAAGACTGCAAAGCACCAAAAGCCCAATCAGAAGGTTGCACATCCTCAAGCTGTGATACCGAGTTAACTTCAGACATTGGGTCGTCTGAGTCTGCGGGATCGGGAGATTGGGAGATGGGGGTATGGGAATAATTTTTGTCAGCTTGGCCTGGTAGAGGTTGAGTATTTTTTGATTCAGGCGAGTTAGAAGAACTGATAAATTGAATTTTTTCTCTACTTTTTTTAAGTATATTTTCGTACTTATTTTTGGCAGCTGTTGAAGTACTTATATCTGGCTGTACAAATTCAGGTGGTGTAATTTCAGCAGGGGGGACTACTTGAGATAAATTGTCTTGCGTTGACTCCTGCACCTGATTGTCTGGCTCGATTACTGGCTGCTGCGGTAAATTGAGCGCAGATACTGGCGCTGTTGCTAGCACACTCGCCATCAGTAGACTCATATCACTCCTGGTATTTCATTTGACTTGCACCAACATTTCTTTTGACAGTCAAAGTTGGCGTGCATCAGGAATATTTCTAAAAAAAGAGTGATAAAAATTACTGTGGCTTGTGTGGAAGTCGAGAGTTAGGAGTTAGGAGTTAAGAATTATTCTCCTTGTCCCCCTTGTCCCCCTTGTCCCCCTTCTTCTGCCTCTTACTCTGGCTGTTTACAATACTTATTCATTTCATCAACTAATTTATCTGACTGCTTGCCAATAGCTTCAGCAACTGTCAGTGATGAATCAATTTCGTTTCTGGCTTTTTGAATTCTTTCCCTACCAGCAGCCGAGGCTTCTGCTATTTTAGTCGAACCTAGCGCTTTACCTGCTTTGGCGATCGCTTGACTGAGATTCTGAAAAATCTTAACAAAACCGCTTTGATATTCCTTCAGCTTGGGGTCTGCTAAATTCAATTCCTGAATTGATTTAGTAATAAACTCCAAATCTTTAGACAGCTGGATACTGGTTATGACTTGCGTTCCTTTATTTTTATCAATCAATGACGTTCCTTCATTAACAAGTTTAATCAATCGCTGGCACTGGGAGACTTTAGTTTCGCTGCAACTAGTAATGAACAAAGCAATGCTCAGGCTAACAGGAGCAAGAACAGTATATTTCTCTAAAATAGACATTAACACCCCAAGAGTAATAAAACCGAGAATATAGTATCCAATATTACAAATAAATATAGTAACTCAGGTAAGGGGGGGGCAGTCATTTGAGCGTCAAGAGTTTTTGCAACAGAAAATATTCCAACTGTAAAGTTTGGAATCCTTACCTATATTGCATAACAATTAGCGTTGAGAGTATGTCAATTTTTACCAATCTACTGGCAAACCCAACTGATCTAAAGTAGTGCCTTCTTGCAAAAGTGGCTGAATATCGCTGTCAATTTGAATGCGGCCACCTGATAACACCAAGGCACGTTGAGTAACTCTACCCAACCAATGCAGGTCATGAGAGGCAATTAAGATCACTTCCACGGGTAACTTGAACAATACTTGTGCTAAATGACGCCGCCATGCTGGGTCAAGACCGTTAGTTGGCTCATCCAAAATTAGAATCGTTGGTTCTAGGGCTAAAATTGCCGCAAGGGCGGCGAGGCGTCTTTGTCCACCGGAGAGTTCGTGGGCAGAGCGATTGGCGTAGGCTTCCAGACCAAAATCTGCTAATAACTTACGGGCGCGATCGCTAGCTTCTGCTGCTGACATACCATAGTTGCGTGGCCCGAAGGTGACATCTTCTAAGATGGTGGGCATAAATAGTTGGTCATTGGCATCTTGGAAGCTAAAACCGATTTGACGACGTATTTCGGGTAAAGTTTTCGGTTGTACAGGAATGCCGTTTATGCTAATTTTCCCAGATTGCGGTTCTTTTAAGCCAATTAGGTTTTCCAGTAAGGTGCTTTTTCCAGAACCTGTGGCCCCCATCAACGCCACGCGATCGCCTCTGTTCAAGTTAAAAGAAATTCCTTGCAATACTGGTTCTTGGCGGGAATATGCATACACCAAGTTCTCAACTTCGACTACAGCGGCGTGGGGTTTATTGGTTGATGGTTGGGGGTTGGAAGTTAAAGATTTCAAAATGTACCTATGCAAAAGAATGGAGAATGGGTAGAGACGCGATGAATCGCGTCTGCGGGTAGGGGGTTAAATTTTGTAGGAAGTTAGGGTAACTGTGGCTGCGATCGTCCAAGCTAATAACAAGACAAAGCGCTCTTTTGGCCTGAGACTGGAATCTATGGGCAATTGCCCGTTGTAACCACGAGCTACCATTGCTGCGTAAACTCGTTCTGCTCTGTCTAAACTGCGGAGATACAAGGCTCCAATCATGGCAGCACTGGTGTAGCGAAGCCATGCCGCAGTTCCAGTCAAACCTCGTAATTGAGCGCTGCGCTGCATACGTGTGACTTCTGAGAGCAAAATTTCCATATATTGCCCAGCTAGGAGCAAGTTTTCTTTAATCGGTGCTGGTACGGGTAAGCTTTTAAGAGCAATACCGAAACTGTGGGGCGGTAAGGTTAACAAAAAACTATTCATGGCAATCAGACAAACCAGAGAACGAACTAGCAAAAAACTAGCTTTCTCCCATCCCAAGGGTAATGTCAGCAATGACAAAAAAATCAACTCTGTACCGAGTAATCCTCCCAACTTGCGAATTGGTACGCGCAACTGCCAAGCCCACAAAAGTGCGATCGCACCATACACACCCAGGCTATACCAAGCATAATGCTTTAATAATGCTGCCCCCACCACCATCGCTAGGGACAATTGCAAACGTAGCGGCAAGGAAAGTTTAAGCATTGTTCGGTTTCACTATCTTGGCAATGCCAAAGGCAACAGCAAAGCAAACCGCAGCCCCCACAAGTCCAGCGATGCTAGTGCCAATTGCTCCTAAACCCTCAATCCCATAGTCAGCTAGGGGAGTCGGTACAATTATCCGTACTTTCTCAGCTAAGTTAATGAAACCTAAGTTTTCCGCAACTTTCTCTAAACCATCAGGCCAGGCTGAGGCAAACAGTGATAATACTCCTGCAATTAAAAAAATACTAACAATGGGTATCGACCATCCACGAAATTCGTGCTGTTCTCCTGGTAATAAATCTGGTCTAGCTGTGGCTAAGTAAGTAAGTACACCACCAGTAATCAGCCCTTCACCAACACCAATTAAAATATGTACGCCAGTCATGGCTGGTAAAACTATAGCTACAGGTGCAGTTCCAGAGAGGGCTAATTCAATGGCTGCTGCTATGGCGGCTACTACTACACTGACACCAGCCGCAATGCCCGCAGCTAATGGTAAACGCCCTTTAGAACCTCCAAACAGCCGCTGTAAGGTTTGGGTCAAAATCCAGCCTACCCAAACACCAATTACTGCCATGTTCAAAATATTTGCGCCCAATGCTGTAATTCCACCATCAGCAAACAGCACGGCTTGAATAATTAAAACTGTGGCGATAGACAGCATTCCTGCCCAAGGGCTGCCTAAAACGATCGCTGCTAAAGTTCCCCCCAACAGGTGACCGCTAGTACCTCCTGCTACAGGGAAATTAATCATCTGGGCAGCGAAAATAAAGGCAGTGGTTAGCCCTAGCAAAGGAGCGCGACGCACACCAAAAGCCTCTTGCGATCGCCCTAAGGCAACAAAAAGTGCTGCCACACTCGCTAAACTAGTAGCCCCTGCTACTGGCACAGAAACAAATCCATCAGGAATATGCATAACTTACCCTGTATTTTAGATATTCACTTACTCAAAACAAGTAATAAAGTAACAACCATATAAATTAATAACAAACAAAACTTTTATCCTGTTTGCAATGCCCCAATGGGGGATTTTATTGTGTTACTTTTGACAGATTTACAATACAATATATACTTCTTAGTATACTTGATTTTTTGTTTTTATTAAGTTTTGTGAATTTTAATTTTAGATATATTACTAAACTTTAATTGTTTATTGCAAAAGTCACAAAATCTCGATAAATATCTGCGTTAATTGCTGTAACCAAAATTGAAAAAATAGCTATCCCATATCAAAATTTATTTATCAACTAAAAATCAAATTACTCTAGTTTTCAGTGTGACTTGTCTGGCTAAACCGCTTTTAATCTATAGCAGTTGACGTTGTATTAGTTGAATATTTTCAGATGATTTGTCATAAAAAAAACAAATATTTAGTGTAATAATTACCATTAATTAACATGTTAATTACAGTATGCGCCATAAGGTTAAACTAGAGTAAATAATACTCATTCTGCCTCTCCTACTTGAGATTTTTTTACAGCAGACAGGTACAGATAATTGCAGGGGCGAAGGGCTATTCGTCGCTACTAGCTCGACACTTATTAAAAAATAATTAATTTTTATCTTAATAATTTTTGTGGCTAAAAATATTAATAATTCAATATATGCCGATAAATGACTGTGAACTTATTGGTAAGCCGACTATATCCCAAAATCATTAAATCATTTGCGGCTTTGAATATTGCAAATTTTCATAAATTCAATATAATTACTATGTTGAGATTACTAAATAATAAAATGTTTAAAATTTCCTTTGTTGAACTTTGCCAGCATTTTCAGCGTTAAGGTTTAAAAAAGTTTGACCTCTAAACTACTACACCATAAAGAAGTGTGTGTTGCTCAGCTAAGGGACGAACTATTAGGTTTAGTTATTGTAAAGTATATTAAAAATAAGATATACGAATCACTTATTTATTGAACAATGAATCTCTGGTAGCACTTAGAAAAGTTAAGTTTGCTAGCAACCTTAACTCCAGAGCAGTTACTAGGAACACAAGGCGCTGAGGTAGCACCAGCTTGAATTTTGGCGAAATCTCAAATCAAAAATCGTTTGGCTAAGTTAGGTTAATGGTAGACTGTATTTATACTGGTATAAATAATATTTTTAAAATAAATAAAGATTCTCATAGGAAGAGCCAGCAAAATATAAAATTTAGATGAAATTAGTAAAAATACTGGAAATTGATGTGCGGGAATTACTAAACTTTCAAAATAGGAACCTGTAACAAAAGTAATTACAACACGTTAAACAAAGTACATTGGATCGACAAAGCTAGCAGATGTTCGGTTTTATTAATCACAACATCTACCATCCTTGTTATGTTATTTGAAACATGAAAACAAACTCATCGAATTCACTATTAACAGTTCCAACTGGTCTACTCAAGATTTCAGAATTACCTCCTAAGGCTCTGGATATCAGTAGCGAATCGATCCGTCTTTCCTTAGTAATTCCTACTTATAAAGAGCGTGATAACATCAAGCAGATAGTCAGTATATTAACTCAGATACTAGATGAATCCATTCCAGGCAAGTATGAGCTAATTGTCGTAGACGATGATAGTCCAGACAGGACTTGGGAAATCGCACAATCCTTGACAACAGAATATCCACAGTTGCGGGTGATGCGCCGCCAAAGCGAACGTGGTCTGTCTTCAGCAGTGATTCGCGGTTGGCAAGCAGCCACAGGAAGCGTGTTAGGAGTGATTGATGGAGATTTGCAGCATCCGCCAGAGGTGCTGATGGAACTGCTGCGTAGTGTTGAGCAGGGAGCAGATTTGGCAGTGGCTAGCCGCCATGTCGAAGGAGGCGGTGTTAGCAGTTGGAGTGTTGCTAGACGTTTCTTGTCCCGTGGCGCTCAGTTGTTAGGTTTAATTATCTTACCGGGTGTATTGGGAAGAGTTTCCGACCCCATGAGTGGTTATTTTATGGTGCGTCGGAGTGCGATCGCCAATGCAATACTCAATCCAGTAGGATACAAAATTCTTCTAGAGGTAATCGGCCGGGGAAAAGTAAACCAAGTTGCCGAAGTTGGGTATGTATTTTGCGAACGCAAAGAGGGTGAAAGTAAAGTTACATGGAAACAATATGTAGACTACCTACGCCACTTAGTGCGGTTGCGGCTATCCACAGGCAGGGTAGGACGATTCAGGAGAAAAGTTAATTTTCCAGTTGATCGATTTGTGCGCTTTGGTTTGGTTGGCCTGAGTGGGGTATTTGTGGATATGGCAGTGCTTTTCTTACTGAGCGATCCCACTACCTTAGCTTTACCATTGACACGCAGCAAAATTATTGCTGGTGAAATTGCAATATTAAATAATTTCTTGTGGAATGATGCTTGGACATTTGCTGATGTTAGCTCCAGACAACAAGAATGGCATCAACGGGCCAAACGGTTTTTTAAATTTAATGTCATTTGCCTTGCTGGACTCATATTAAATGTACTGGTATTAAATTTAGTCTTCAATTTCCTAATTCCTAATCGTTATATTGCTAATCTAATTGCGATCGCAGTTGCTACTATCTGGAATTTCTGGGCGAACTTGAAACTTAGCTGGCGCGTCACTGATGTGAAATAATTACAACGATGGATTTGAGATTTGGATTTTTCTTTTTAGATTTTAGAACGAACCTAACTCTAAAACGTCAAATTTACAAATCCATCAGTGTGAGGCCCAGCTATGACAGTTTTTGGGGATACATCCCATTTTTGCAAAAAGATTATCTTGTTGCTGCCGATTTATGTAGCTCAGATTCTGCCACCAAGAGGTAAAAAATCTGTCACCCAACAGATGTCTTTGAACAAATGGTATGCTTCCTTTTTTCCTAGCTGGTTTCATCCTTTAATGTGGTTCATCATCGGTTTAGGCTTGCGTCTGGGTAACTTGACTGCAAAGCCTCCTTGGACTGATGAATTTTCTACCTTAGTTTTTAGCTTAGGAAATAATTTTTTAGGAATACCCCTAGATAGAGCGATCGCAGTTGATATCCTATTACAACCGCTACAACCAAACCCAGCTGCTAGTATTGGTCATGTAATTGATAACTTAGTTACACAAGATACCCATCCACCGCTGTATTTTGCACTAGCTTATCTGTGGATGAAATTATTTCCCGATGAAGGAGGATTAGTATCGCTATTCGCTGCGCGATCGTTACCAGCTTTCATCGGTGCTATATCTATACCTTGTGTTTATGTATTAGGTAGAATAGCATTTCGTTCGCCATTGGTAGGAAACTTTGCTGCTGCCATGATGGCAGTATCACCCTATGCAGTTTTTTTGTCACAAGAAGCACGGCATTACAGTTTAGCAGCCTTATGGGTAATTGGTTCTTTTACTTGCTTAGTAATTGCCACGCGTCATTTACAAAACCGCACCCCATTACCAATGTGGGTAGCATTTGTTTGGGTAGAAATTAATGCTTTGGGTTTTGCCACCCATTACTTCTTCAGCCTCACCCTCTGCACTGAAGCTGTAGTTTTGATATTTCTGGCTTGGCATCAAAAACAAACTAGCACAAAATTTTCTCTGTTTTCCTCTTGCTGGCAGCGCATCTATGCAGTTGCTATCGGTACTTTTTTTGCAAGTTTAATTTGGTTACCAATCTTTTTAGAAAATAGAAATCGCGATAATTTAACCGAATGGATTCGAGGTTCCCGCGACGGACTAGATTGGATTGGGCCAATTTTTCAAGCATTAGGAACATTGATAACAATGATTTCGCTGTTACCAGTTGAATCTGCACAACTATTGGTTGTGATTCCTTCAGGACTGGTGATGCTGATTTTCTTTATTTGGGCAGTACCAATTTTTATACGTGGCATGAAAGTTCAACTACAACAGCCAGAAAAGCGGATTATGATTCAGGTACTAGCTGTAGTCGCTATTAGTGCGATCGCTTTATTCTTTATCTTTACGTACTTTTTAGGTATTGACCTAACTAGGGGCGCTCGCTATCACTTTTTTTATTTTCCCAGTATCATTGTTTTACTAGCAGCAAGTTTGGCAGTTTGTTGGCATCCTCCCAAAGAATTGATTGTTAAAGGCATAGACCGATGGGGAATAAACGGCAAAAAAGCCGTAATCTTAATTTTGTTAATGTCATTCGTCAGCGCAATTACAGTAATATCCAATCTCGGCTATCAAAAATATTATCGCCCTGACCTTTTTGTACAATTAATTCAACAAATATCATTAGCACCAAGATTAATTGCTACCACTCATAAAACTTACGTACATACTGGGGAAATGATGGGAATAGCTAGGGAAATTAAACTTGGAAATTCACCTCAAAATACCCTATTTCTTCTTGCCCATCAAGACCAAGACCCGAATACTCCTAGCATTGCTCTAGAAAATACTTTAAAAACACTACCGCGACCTTTTGACCTGTGGCTAGTAAACTTTCATGCCCCCACAGCAGAAGCCGTCAAAACATGTGTAATGTCTGATACTGAATCTTTACCAAACGTAGACGGTTACGAATATCAACTTTACCATTGCCAAGGGGGATGAGGGGGCAGGGAAGGCAGGGGAAAAGGTTAAAGGGAAAAGGGAAAAGGATTGAAGAAGGCAGGAGGCAGAGGGCAGAAGGCTTTTATGTTCAATTTAGAAGGGGATTCAATATCGTACTTAATTGAGGCCACCTTTCTTGAAATTTGGTGTTCTTGTCTTAAACCCTTGTTCCCTTTGGTCACGGGCAGAGGGCAAAAAACAGTATTCCTTCTGCCTTCTGCCTCCTGCCCTCTGCCTTTCTTGATAAATAATCTTTCCCCTTTTCCCCTTACCCCTTTCCCTTTCCCCATGCCCTGTTTGCCCCATACCCAATACAGATGCATCTTGTGGAAGTTCCTCAAATATCAATATCCATAGCAGACTAGAGAAAGAAGAAAATAATATATCTAACACTTTTTCAAGCAGCAAACGCTTTTCGTAATTAAGGAGGATTTATGCGTGCAGTACTAATGGCAGGCGGTTCGGGAACGCGGCTTCGTCCGTTAACTTGCGATCTGCCCAAACCGATGGTGCCTATCCTCAATCGACCAATTGCTGAACATATTATCAATCTGCTCAGAAGACATCAAATCACAGAAGTTATTGCGACATTGCATTATTTACCTGATGTGTTGCGAGATTATTTTCAAGATGGCAGCGATTTTGGCGTCCAAATGACCTACGCTGTGGAAGAAGACCAACCTCTAGGTACAGCCGGTTGTGTGAAAAACATTGCCGAACTTCTTGATGAAACTTTTTTAGTGATTAGCGGCGACAGCATAACAGATTTTGACCTCACAGCAGCGATCGCATTTCATAAACAAAAAAAATCAAAAGCTACTTTGATTTTGACTAGGGTTCCCAACCCCATTGAGTTCGGGGTGGTGATTACCGATGAAAAACTACGAATTCGGCGATTTTTAGAAAAACCCTCTACTAGTGAAATTTTTTCCGATACCGTCAACACTGGCACTTATATTCTCGAACCAGAAGTTTTGGAATATCTGCCAGCCAATACTGAATCTGACTTTTCTAAAGACCTATTTCCCTTACTTTTAGCAAAAGATGAGCCAATGTATGGTTACATTGCTGAAGGTTACTGGTGCGATGTCGGTCACTTGGATGCCTATCGGGAAGCTCAGTATGATGCATTAGACCAGAAAGTGCAACTAGATTATGCCTACAAGGAAGTTTCTCCTCAATTATGGGTAGGTCAAAATACTTTTATCGACCAAACAGCCGTAATTGAAACCCCAGTGGTGATTGGTGACAATTGCCGCATCGGCGCAAGAGTCCAGATTGAGGCAGGAACGGTAATTGGCGATAATGTGACTGTTGGCGCTGATGCTAATCTCAAACGCCCCATCGTCTGGAATGGAGCAATCATTGGCGACGAAGCACATCTTTCTGCCTGTGTAATTTCCCGTGGCACTCGTGTAGACCGCCGCGCTCATGTATTAGAAGCTGCTGTTGTGGGTTCGCTTTCTACGGTGGGAGAAGAAGCTCAAATTAGCCCTGGCGTGCGTGTTTGGCCGAGTAAAAAGATTGAGTCAGGTGCTGTTTTAAACATTAACTTGATTTGGGGAAATATTGCCCAACGAAATTTATTTGGGCAGCGTGGCGTCCAAGGATTAGCTAATATCGATATCACCCCAGAATTTGCGGTGAAATTAGGAGCTGCTTACGGTTCTACGTTGAAACCTGGTTCTAAGGTAACGGTTTCCCGCGACCAGCGTAATATTTCTCGAATGGTGACGCGATCGCTCATTGCTGGTTTGATGTCAGTAGGTATTGATATTCAAAACCTAGATGCCACAGCTATCCCCATCGCCCGCACTGTTATACCCATCATGAAAGTAGTAGGTGGTATCCATGTGCGCGTACACCCCGATCGCCCTGACTACATTTTGATTGAATTCATGGATGCCAAGGGGATTAATATCTCCAAAGCCTTGGAAAAGAAAATTGAAGGGGCTTACTTTAAGGAAGATATGCGGCGGGCACTAATTCATGAAATTGGTGATGTATCTTACCCCAGCCAAGTCATTGACAGCTACTGCACTGCTTTTGAAAAACTTTTGCACGTTCACACACTCCGCAATAGTCGGGCAAAAGTGGTAATTGATTATGTTTATGCTGTATCTGGGGCAGTTCTACCCCAAATGTTAGATAAATTTGGCGCTGACGCGGTGGTATTGAATGCTAGTGTCAATAAAACGGCCATGTCGGTAACTGATCGCGAAGGACTGCTGACTCAATTAGGTCATGTGGTGGAAGCGCTGAAAGCTAACTTTGGCGTCCAAGTCTCGGCTAATGGCGAACAGCTGATTTTAGTTGATGAATCAGGCTACCCAATTCGCGGGGAAATGTTAACAGCACTGATGGTAGACATGATTTTAACTGCTAACCCCAGAGGCACAGTAGTAGTCCCGGTTCACGCTTCCAGTGCTATTGAACAAGTCGCCCGTCGCCATGATGGCAGAGTAATTCGCACTAAAGCCAATCCCACAGCTTTAATGGAAGCTTGTCAGAAAAATCCCAATGTGGTGCTAGGAGGTAGTGGAGAAACTGGTTTTATTTTCCCGCAACTGCATCCGGGATTTGATTCCATGTTCTGCATTGCTAAAATCATCGAAATGTTGACCATACAAGAGCGATCGCTTGCTAGTGCACGGTCAGAACTGCCCCGCGTAATTCACAAAACTTATACAGTACGCTGTCCTTGGACAGCCAAAGGTGCTTTAATGCGCTATTTGGTGGAAACTCACCCAGCGCAAAATCTAGAACTCATCGATGGCGTGAAAATTTGCCAACCCTACGATGACAGTTGGCTGTTAGTTTTACCAGATGCCAGCGAACCACTAGTGCATTTATATGCCAATAGCAACGATCGCGATTGGGTAGATGAAACTGTAAGAAACTACCGCACCCGTGTCCAGGCTTTTGTGGAAAGACAACAAGAATATCAACCAGCCGAAGTTTAATTCGTAATTCGTAATTCGTAATTCGTAATTCGTAATTAAAGAATTCAATTACGAATTACGAATTAGCAATTACGAATTATTATTTAGGGCATTCTGGTAAACTTCTCTCGGCGTAATTGCAATCAAAATAAATTAGAGCTTCCCTACTAGAATCAAATCCTCTAGTTGTAGTACGTGGGCTACTTGTTGGACTTGCTTCATATGACCAAATTTTTAAGTAGTAACTGCTATTATCATCGCTAGACCATAGTTCATAGCGGTAATCACCTCCCGAACCCTGACTATTTAAATAGTCAGCTAGTGGTGTATTTGATGCAGATACAAAGGTAAATCCGCTCAAAACAGGAATTACAGCCATTTTTAGTATTTGGATTAATTTCATATATCGGCAAAGAACTAACTTTATCTAGCTTCTTTTACCGATGTATTTATTGAAATCAGTAATCATCGAAAATATCCTGTGAAGATATTGTAAGATGCCAATTTCAAACAATCTTTTGGCATCAGACCGAATTTCGTAGTATTCCAACTATGCTCTTGCACAGTCGGGTAGTTACTCTTAAAATAAAGCTACGGTAAACCGATAAAATTACCGTAGTTTTATTTTGCAAAAGGAGATGATTATAAAACTCCCTCCAAAATCAAGCCTAAAATCTCTTTGCTGAAATACTTTACAAAAATTTACAGCTAATAAATGAAAAAACTTTTCAATAAGTCTGGTAGTATATCCTTGGGCTTATTGATATAGATATTCATTAAGCTAGTTATATATTTCAGCTAGTTGCAAACTTTATCAGGAGATAAGACCATGACAAGCGTGACTGCTCAAACACTAAAGTCGATTGCCTGGTGGGCAACTTCTCAGGAAGACTTTTAGGCACTGATGTTGCTCATGCTGGGTTCATTGTCTTCTAGGCGAAGAGCAATCAGAGCAATGACTTTCTTTTAATCGCCAAATACGACTTTGCACCACCGATGTATAAGCAGGGATGCCTGATTTGGCAACCTTGGGATTTGGTGTTGGCGACTTTTAGATTCGAGATTTAGGATTGAGAATTTTTCTCTTAAAGATTTCGATAAATCTAGCTGTCGCCATCGTGTTTCAAATTGGGCGATGGTTGCGGAAATTATTGTGTTCGCAAAACTTTATATCAGGTGTCAACATGTCGAAAAAAATAGGTCTGTTCTACGGGACTCAAACCGGTAACACTGAATCTGCTGCTGAACAAATTCGAGATGAATTTGGTGGTGATGTTGTAACACTACATCCGATATACGAGGCGGATGCTTCTACTTTTGATGAATACGAATTGCTGATTATTGGCTCTCCCACTTGGGATATTGGTCAACTTCAAAGCGATTGGGAAAGCTTTTTCCCCGATCTTGATGAAATCGATTTTAGTGGTAAGTTGGTCGCTTATTTTGGTGATGGAGACCAATTTGGCTATGCAGATAACTTTCAGGATGCCATCGGAATTTTGGAAGAAAAAATTTCCCAACGAGGTGGGAAAACTGTTGGTTATTGGTCAACAGATGGATATGACTTTAATGAATCTAAAGCTTTGAGAAATGGCAAGTTTGTTGGCTTGGCGCTTGATAACGGTAGCCAATCTGATTTAACAGAAGAGCGAATTAAAACTTGGGTTGCTCAGTTAAAGACAGAATTTGGTTTGTAGAAATTAGGGGCGTACAACTGTACGCAATACTTGTCGGGTTTTGGGGAAAAGGGGAAGAAAAAACCTTTACCCTTTACCCTTTTCCCCAAACCAAATTCCGAGTTCAAAATGCTTAACCGAGGAGTATTGCAACTGTACGCCCTCAGTGAAATTGATAATTGAGAAATTATAGGTATTTATGTCTGATTCATTTGATGTTTTGTGGTTAAGTGCCAGTTCTGTTTTGCAGCGTTTCGATCGCCCATTAGTTCAATATTTATCTAGGCATCTGAGAATTGCCCATTGGGAATATCAGCAAAGTCAAGATGAAGGTAGTTCCATAGACCAAGCTGTAGAGTTGTTGTATGAATTTTTAGAAGACTGCGATCGCTCTGTGCATTTAGCAGGACACGGTATGGGTGGTACGGTAGCTTTAAGCTTTGCTCGGCGGTATCCCCAAAAAGTGCGATCGCTAACTCTACTCGCTGTAGCATCTCAACCCGCTAACACTTGGCACGCTCACTATTACTTTCAACGACAACTTTTTAGCATCAGCCGCGAACAAATTTTGGCAAGCAGCGCTCGCAGTCTTTTTGGAAATCAACCACCTCAAACTGCTAAAAAGTTAGTAGCTGCCTTAGATAAAGATTTAGAACAATCTCCCACACAACACTCTTTATTTAAGTTAGTTTATTTGCCCAAAGGTGGAGTTTCTATGCCAATGATGATATGTGGTTCTAAGACAGATCCAATTGTTAACCCACCTGCATTGCATGACTGGATGAATTGGTTCAAACCAGAAGATAAACTCTGGGAATGCCCACAAGGCTATCATTTCTTTCACTACTTTTATCCCCAAGAGGTTGGTGAACAAATTTTGAGTTTTTGGGAACGCCACGATTTGCATTTAGTGGAAGCATCTGCACTATCTTTTAGCGCTTCCAAAAGTTAGTTTTTAAGAAGAATTTAGAATTCAGAATTAATTACTAAGATATTGATCTCTGTCATTTGAACGCCAATTTATACTAGATTCTGAGCGGAGCAAAAGAAACGTCTCGGGCTCAGCTTCTGAATTCAGAATTATGCTGTAAGTTTTCAAAAAAAACTGCTATATGGCAATCCTATCGCAGTTGTGAAAGATGCTTTTTTAACGAACCACGGAGGCGCAGAGAACGCAGAGAGGTTAAGAAGAGATATTTTGACAAATTATTTAGGACTGCTATGGCAAAAACTTATATTTGCTAGTAGTTCAGGCGTTAGTAATTAATACTAACGCCCTATTTGTGCTGCTTAATTTTTTCTTTATTTTAATAATTAAGTTTTGTAAAGAGAATTAGCTAATAGAAAATATTTTCAATAAACTAAATTTATAATCTCAATTATTGCGAATAAATTCAATAAGATTGATGCCTGATGACATGCAATTGACTTGGAAGAAGCTCTCCAAACAGATTAAAAGGCTTCATCTCCAAGCTGATGGCAGGTGGTTTGCTCCACTAACAGGAGATTTCACTTCTGAAATCAGAACCAAATAATTGAGTATTATTAGCAACAACTACGAGCTAGCTTAACAATGCAGACATACGGCAATCCCAACGTCGAATTTGATTGGTGGAATGGTAACGCCCGCTTCGCCAACCTTTCTGGCTTATTTATCGGCGCTCATGTGGCACAAGCAGCGCTGACGACACTCTGGGCTGGGGCATTTACATGGTTTGAAATCTCTCGCTACAACCCTGATGTCCCGATGGGGGAACAGGGACTAATTTTGCTACCCCACTTAGCAACTTTGGGTTTTGGTGTGGGTGCAGGTGGTCAGGTAATCGATACCTACACCTATTTTGTTATCGGCGCTTTGCACTTAATTTCCTCAGCAGTGCTTGGTGCGGGGGCACTTTTTCACACGTTCAAAGCTCCAAAAAACTTAAAAGACGCCAGTGGTAACGCTCGGAAATTTCATTTTACATGGGACGACCCGAAAAAACTTGGCATTATCTTAGGACATCACTTAATTTTCTTAGGAATAGGTGCTTTACTCTTGGTAGGAAAAGCGATGTTTTGGGGAGGAATATACGACTCCACAATTCATGATGTCCGAGTTGTCACTGAACCTACTCTTAACCCCTTCGTTATCTATGGCTATCAAACCCACTTTGTGAGCGTTAACAACTTAGAAGATTTAGTTGGCGGTCATATATATGTAGGTTTATTACTCATTGGCGGTGGTATTTGGCACATCCTCATAGAGCCTTTACCTTGGGCAAAAAAGCTTTTAATCTTCTCCGGCGAAGCAATTCTTTCTTATTCTTTAGGTGGTATTGCCTTAGCGGGATTTGTTGCAGCTTATTTTTGTGCAGTGAATACCTTAGCTTATCCTGTAGAGTTTTATGGCTCTCCTTTAGAAGTAAAACTCGGAGTTAGCCCTTATTTTGCCGACACAATTAAGTTACCTAATGGTGGTCACACTGCTAGAGCATGGTTAGCAAACGCCCATTTTTTCTTAGCTTTCTTTTTCTTGCAAGGTCATCTGTGGCACGCACTACGAGCAATTGGCGTTGACTTTAGCCAAATTGAAAAGGCTTTGAATACCATAGGTAGCGAGTCATAAAAATTTTAGATATTGGATTTTAGATTGCTAAAATCCAAAACTAAAATTCACTCTTGTAGAGAAATATTGACTAAAAAAATCATTCTGAATTCTGACTTTTCCTGTTAATTAACTTTCGCTCAAACTTAGCTAAATAAACTCCTATGCCTGCGGTGAAAAGCAGTGAACTGCGGGCATTTTTTTGGAATTTTTTTGAGGATAACTAATGTTGGCTATGATTTTGTGTGCTTTTTGTACTTGGACAATTATAATTTTATTTGTTTCGAGTGTTTGGTTAACCTTAAAAAAAGGGGTAATTCATATAAAAAGTTTGCATCAAATTCCGTGTTCTGGTTGTGATTACTTTACCAATGATTACCGTCTTAAATGTACTGTACACCCGGTAAAAGCTTGTTCAGAAGAAGCGATTGGTTGTATCGATTTTGAACCAAAAACTTCTGCCTGTAATGCTTGCCAGAAAGGACGGCGAAAGCTTTGTTAAATAGTTTAGCAACATATTGAGGGGGCGATCGCATTTGTGAAATTTGGTGTGTGATGGGGTGCGTAGCTTGCCGCCGTAGGCATCGCTAATTAAATCTTTTTTCCTGTCAGGCACTACGACTTAACTTATAGTTAGGAATAGGGCGATCGCTAATCACTGCATACAGAACATCTGGATCGAAGTCGG
This sequence comes from Nostoc sp. DedQUE12a, assembly GCA_034530795.1. GTDB lineage: Bacteria > Cyanobacteriota > Cyanobacteriia > Cyanobacteriales > Nostocaceae > Nostoc. Next base: position 74,180 of record JAVRCH010000079.1, on the reverse strand, counting down.
CTCCCGATGACCATTGAATTGTACCTACTTCGTGGTTGAGTTCAACCTGAGCAAAGTATTTTTTATCTTGCAAAGGTGCAAAAACACCTGTAAATTTAATTAGCTTACTAATATCAACAAGAAGAAAGTCTCAGACATTTTGCGAATATTAGATCAACTATTTTCTATTAAATATGTATTTCTGTATAAATTGCTAAGGGATCTATGACTGTTTGAACTTCTCCTGCCATTTCATTCCATAAATCAGCCATATTAAAAGTTCCTGCAATTCCAGGGAATGTAGTTTGTTCTATTCTTCGTTTAGGTACAAATCCAACGATGGTTGTTTCTACATCTCCCGGCATTACGTATGTTGAACGTAGTTGGTCTTTTGTCATACATAAATTTTCAATATTAAGAGAGCTAATTAAAATTGAATTACCTATTTTGGTGTGTAAAGTAATTTCACCAAGAGAGAATAATTTTACTGTTTGTAATACTAGTTTAAATGTATCTGCCTGTAAGGCTTCTTCTTGAGGATAATTATTAGCAATTATATTTCCAAATTCATCATAAATTTTTAGTAGTGAATTCCAATCAAAAAATTTTGATGTGCCTGTAATTTTGATTAAAGATGCATACTGTTTTAATTGATTTTCATGACGTATTTCTTTTAAAATACCTTTTGCAATTAGTTCTTTTTCAAATATTAAATAAGTGTTGTGATAATCAATTTTATCTTGTGAAAACATTTCAGATGATTCATCTGTTACTGTTTTTGTGCCTTCTTTATATCCTTCCCTTTTAGTTATTTTATCATTTCCTTTACCTGATACTCCGCCCATAAAATTCTTTGGGCCAAGGCTGAACTCTATGTCTCTTGCTTCTTCTTCTGTTTTCTCAGTATATCTCTCCCCATTTACATCAGTACTTTTATTTCCTAGATTTTCTGTTAACCTTCTTATTTGGATAATCCCATCTTCTAATTGAGAAGAGTAAGAATTTAAGCGGTTTCTATCTAAGTAAATAAAGTGTTTTAGATTAGTAGCGCTTCCATTGTTTTCTGATTTCATCTCTTCTAGTTTCACGTTTAATTTCTGCTTGTAAGGTACGCTCTTTTTCTTCGTTTTCATCATTTTTAATTATTGAATTTAATTCCTCTGAGTATTGTTCTAATTTTTTCTTTGATGTTTCTTTTAATGCATTAGTAATTTTTTGAGTTACCTCCGCTGCATACTGAATCTTTTTATCTAATTCACTGGGTTCGGAGGACATCACTATTCACCCCGCTACGTGCAGACTATTTCAATTTAGTTTAACCATTTTGAACCGAAAATCAAAGGCTACCTACTCCTGCAATCAATCAAGGCTACGCTTAGCTTACTTCTAAAGGAACGGCAACGCTAAAGGCTAACGCTCAATGTACATAGAGGGTAACAAGTACATTTGTTGTGAAAAATAGTTAATATCTAGTGTGACATAAAATTTAAGGAAATATTCCCAACTCAGTTTCTGGGTCGAAAAAGTGAATTTTCTCTGGATTTAAGGACAACCAAAGTTGTTCGCCAACTTGGACAAATCGCTCTGGTGGTATTCGCACTTGGAGATAATTATTTGTAGGGCTAGGTTGAGAACCAGGTTCAGCAATCCTAACGGACAAGAAGGAATCGTTACCTAAATTTTCTACTAAATCCACTTGTACTGGTAAATTTTTAGTAGCAGGTAAGCTCAAATTTAAGTGTTCTGGGCGAATGCCTAAAATTAGAGTTTTCCCATCATATTTTTGTAAAGCTTTTGCCCAAACTTCTGGAAGCGTTAAACGAAACTGCGAATGAGTAATCAATAGCGGTGCATGAAATTTTACAGGAATAAAATTCATCGGTGGCGAACCAATGAACTCTGCAACAAAAAGGTTTGCAGGATGATTGTAAATTTCTAATGGAGAATCGACTTGCTGAATTTTACCCTCAGACATAATCGCAATGCGATCGCCCATTGTCATCGCTTCGGTTTGGTCGTGGGTAACGTAAATCGTGGTTGTTCCTAGTTGGCGCTGCAATTTCACAATTTGGGCACGAGTTTCCGCCCGCAATTTGGCGTCTAAGTTAGAAAGCGGTTCATCCATTAAGAATACTTGGGGATTGCGCGCGATCGCCCTTCCTAATGCAACTCGTTGTCTTTGCCCCCCAGATAGCTGCTTGGGTAAGCGTTTCAGCAATGTTTCGATTTGTAATAGTTGGGCAACACTACGCACCTGCTCATCTACAGCCCGTTCTTTGTCAGAAATATAACGGAGTCCTTTAGGTAGCTTTTTCGTCGCCCCGACGAGGAGATCTTCAGCGAAGTTGGGGAGTGGGGAATGCTGATTTCCGCTATTCTCTAATTGCCTGCGCCTTAGCCCAAAAGCAATGTTGTCATACACCGTCATGTGGGGATAAAGGGCGTAATTTTGGAACACCATTGCGATGTCGCGTTCTTTGGGTGGTAAATCATTAATCAAGCGATCGCCTACCCAAATATTACCTCCAGTCATCACCTCTAGCCCAGCGATTAACCGCAGCAAGGTGCTTTTGCCACAACCAGAAGGGCCTACCAGCACCATAAATTCCCCATCTGCGATAGTCAAGTTAATCCGCCGCAAAACATTGACGCTTTCTGCACGTTCTCGCGCGGCATCGGTTTTTTCCCCTCTTTTGAGTGGGGATTGAGTTTGTGAGGTCACACTTTCCCCTTGACGCGGGGAAAAACTTTTATAAACGTTTTCTAAAATAACTTCAGACACAACTAATTATTTGATTAAGAATTGGAAATTGGGCATAGGGCATTGGGGCATTGAGCATTGGGCTAATGACTAATGACACTTTAGCGCCCATAATACACGTTCTATCTAAATACGAAAAGTTAAAAAAATAGCTTACACCATAAAAAACAAACTACCCTGAATTTTAGGGCTGTCAAAATAATTCGTAATTGATAATACTCGCCTCTAGCTAGAAGCAAGCTACGTAATTCCTAGTTCCAATTACTGGAGGCTTGTACCCATTAATTACGAATTACGAATTACGAATTACGAATTAGTAATTATTTGCTCAAGAGGTGTTGTTATGACTACCCATATCCCTGCTAACTCTTCTCAAGATCCAAACGTTAACCCTGCTCATGACATTGTAGACGTACAAACTACGGATTGTTGCATTGTGGGTGGAGGGCCAGCCGGGGCTGTATTAGCCTTGTTGTTAGCGCGTCAAGGCATTTCTGTGATGCTATTGGAAGCACATAAAGACTTCGATCGCGATTTTCGGGGCGATACAATTCATCCATCGGTGATGGAAATTATGGAAGAATTGGGATTAAGCGATCGCTTGCTACAACTTCCCCATACCAAAATCCGCCGCCTGAGTATTCAAACTCCCCAAGATACTGTGACATTGGCTGATTTTAGTCATTTAAGAACCCGCTACCCCTATATTACGATGCTTCCCCAGGTGAAATTCCTAGAATTCATCACCCAAGAAGCTGAAAAATATCCTAGTTTTCATCTGGTGATGGGTGCGAATGTTCAGGAATTAATTACGGAAAATGGCGCGATTCAAGGCGTCCGCTATCGGGGAGGCGGTGGTTGGCATGAAGTCCGGGCAATTCTCACTGTTGGGGCGGATGGTCGTCACTCACGTTTACGAAACTTGGGTGAATTTGAGTCTGTTGAAACCTCGCCACCAATGGATGTTCTCTGGTTCCGCCTACCCCGTCAGCCAGAAGATCCAGAGGGCGGAATGGGGCGCTTTGGTCAAGGACATATAATTGCTATGCTTGACCGTGGCGATGAGTGGCAAGTTGCCTATGTTATTCCTAAAGGCGGCTATCAAAAACTACGGGCTGCGGGTTTGGAGGATTTAAAAAAATCTATTGTGGAAGTGGTGCCGGAATTCCAGCAACGTATCGCAAATTTACATGATTGGTCGCAAGTAGCCTTTCTCTCTGTCGAGTCCAGCCGCGTTAAACGCTGGTATCATCCAGGGTTATTACTCATCGGTGATGCTGCCCATATCATGTCTCCAGTTGGTGGAGTTGGCATTAACTATGCAATTCAAGATGCTGTAGTGGCGGCGAATGTACTCAGTAAACCACTTAAGAACCGACAAGTACAACTTAGTGACCTCGCAAAAGTACAGCATCAACGGGAGTTACCCACACGCATCATTCAAGCATTTCAAACTTTTGTCCAAAAGCAGGTATTTGCCCCTGTTCTCACCTCAAATCGCACCTTTGTACCACCTGGTTTTTTGCGCTTACCTGTCTTGCGGGATCTCCCAGGAAGGTTGATTGGCTTGGGTGTTTTTCCTGTTCATGTCAAAACTTAATTTTTGCTGAGAATTTTTGATATGTTAGCAATGGATGGTACACTTATACTACTCAAATGCAGAATTCAATGCTCATCCCAGTCAGGCGAAGGTGGCGAACAGCATACTTAATGCCGTTCAAAGCGATCGCTTGGCTTTTATGCTAAAAAGTAAGAATTCAGAATTCAGAATTCAGGATTCAGAATTGAATTTGTAGCTACTGGTAGATGAATCCAAGGTGAAATACTAAACTAATTTTCAATTTTATGGTCTTTTAGGTAGCGAGTCCCCATCCTCCACAAAGAGTGATTCTAAATTCTGTATTCTGAGTTCTGTATTCTGAATTCTTCATAATATTAATTGGCACTATATAGAAAAACCCCTCTTTTTCAATTGGCACTTTTTTCAGTCAGGAGTAATTTTAATGAACAGCTGCGTTTTAATGGCGGAAATTATTAACGAGCCGCAACTGCGTTACACAGCGGATAATCTGGGAGTCACGGAAATGTTGGTACAATTTCCGAATTCCCAAAAACCAGAAGATCCGCCAGCAACTCTAAAAGTTGTGGGTTGGGGGAATTTAGCAACAGAAATTCAGCAAAACTATCACCAAGGCGATCGCGTTATTCTCGTAGGACGTTTAACTATGAATACTGTTGAGCGTCAAGAAGGTTTTAAAGAAAAACGCGCTGAACTAACAGTACAACAAATTCAATCTGTTGGAAGTAGTTTTAATACTACATCCTTCTCCTCAAGCGCAACTCCATCATTCACCGAAACTCCACCACGACAAGCACCACCATCTCGTCCGCCAGAGACAAATTTTTCCACTTACGAGTCACAACGTCCAGCACCTACCCCAGCACCAAGTCCTGTTGGCGTTACTCCCCCGACAAATTATGAACCCACACCCCAACCTGCAAATTACGAGCGAACCAATTACCCAGCGGTGAAACAAGAAGAACCAGATCCAGATGATATTCCGTTCTAAAGTTGGTAGCACAGTGAAATCGCGGTTAGAAACCGCGTCTACACAGGCAAAACCCGCACTTCGACAAGCTCAGTGACCACCTGCGCGGGTTAAATTCTCTTAGCCCACGTTCGCGTAGCGTTCCGTAGGAAAGGTGGGCTTTGTTTGTGTAGCCGCGAATTCCATTCGCTTGGGCTTAAGTTGGCTGGTTTTTTCGTGGTAGCAAATTTTGTAAACACTGAAACTCTGAAAGCAAAAGATACCATCAGGCGATCGCAATTTGGGCAAATTCCAAGCAGTTCTACATTGCAGATGCGTGTATATTGTGGAAAGTATGATGTCAGCAGTGAAAAAACTGACATACTCATCAAAACTACTGTTAAAATCCAAATAATTTTCAGTTAAAACTCCTACCCAACTCCTATGAGAGAAACTGTCCTAGAGGTTCGCAATCTCCAAGTTGAATTTCCCGGTGATGGCAATATCGTCAGAGCTTTGGATGGTATTTCCTTTGAATTGCGTCGAGGTGAGACTCTAGGAATAGTAGGAGAGTCAGGAAGCGGAAAATCTGTCACATCCTTAGCTGTGATGGGTTTGTTGCAGACTCCCGGTAGAGTAGCTGGTGGTGAAATCTGGTTTCGTCCTCAGGAAAACGCCAAGCCCATAGATTTAGTAAAATTGCCGCCTGAAGAAATGCAGCTACATCGTGGCGGTGACATTGCCATGATTTTCCAAGAACCGATGAGTTCCCTCAATCCAGTTTATAACATTGGGTTTCAGCTCACAGAAGCGATTCTGCGGCATCAAAATGTCTCAGGTGCCGAAGCAAAACAAATTGCGATCGCAGGTCTACAAGAGGTAAAACTTTTACCTAGCGATGAAGATATCCAACAGCAGTATATCGAAACTTGGCATCAAACCAACGCCAATTCATCGAAACCAGATACGCCAAAGTTGGCACAGTTGGTTAAAGAACACAAAGAAGCCATGCTGGAACGCTACCCGCATGAACTTTCTGGCGGTCAGTTGCAACGGGTGATGATTGCAATGGCAATTTCTTGCAACCCATTAATCTTAATTGCCGATGAACCAACCACAGCCTTAGACGTGACAGTGCAAGCCACAATTTTGGAACTGTTGCGAGAATTGCAGCAAAGCCGTGACATGGCGATGATTTTCATCACCCACGACTTGGGGCTAATTTCTGAAATCGCTGATCATGTAGCGGTAATGTATAAAGGTAAAGTTGTCGAATCTGGTACTTCTGACCAAATTTTTACCAATCCCCAGCATCCATATACTAAAGGCTTGATAGCCTGTCGTCCCACCCTTGACCGCCGTCCCCAAAAATTACTCACCGTTTCCGACTACATGAGTGCAGAAGAAACACCAACGGGACAACTAGTAATTCAAGCAAAGGAACCCGCACAACCTCCACAAGTTACCAGCCAAGAAATTACTGCAAGATTGGCAAATTTGAACGACAAAGAACCTTTATTGGAAATTCGCAACTTAAAAGTTGGTTTTCCAGTACGTGGGGTATTTGGTGGTACAAAACGCTACAGTATGGCAGTTAATGGCGTTTCCTTTAATGTCAAACCAGGGGAAACAGTGGGGTTAGTGGGAGAATCTGGTTGTGGCAAAACGACCCTTGGTAGAACCTTGCTGCGATTAATCGAACCGATGAGTGGTCAGATTATCTTTGACAAACAAGATATTACTAACCTCAAAGGACAACCGTTACAAAAATTACGGCGGGAAATGCAAATAGTCTTCCAAAATCCCTTTAGTTCCCTCGACCCACGGATGAAGGTTGGGGAAGCGGTGATGGAACCGTTGTTAATTCACTCCGTTGGCAAGACAAAACAACAACGGCGCCAACGAGTAGCCGAACTTTTAGAACGGGTGGGTTTGAGTGCAGATGCAATGAACCGCTATCCACATCAGTTTTCTGGCGGTCAACGCCAGCGGATTTGTATAGCGCGTTCTTTGGCATTAAATCCCAAATTTATTATTTGCGATGAATCAGTTTCAGCGCTGGATGTTTCTGTACAAGCACAAGTATTAAATCTTCTTAAAGAATTGCAGTCAGATTTTCAGCTGACTTATATTTTTATTTCTCACGATTTAAGCGTAGTGAAATTCATGAGCGATCGCATTTTAGTCATGAATCGCGGTCAAATTGTCGAGCAAGGCACAGCCGAAAGCATCTACCAAGAACCCAAAGAAGAATACACACAAAAATTAATTGCTGCAATTCCTACTGGTAGCCCCGAACGCGTGCGAAATCGACAGCTAAAGGCTTTATAGAAAATAGTTAGAGAATATTTTAGAAGTATTGGGTAAGTAGGTGCTGAGTATAAAATTTCAGTTACTTCATTGCTCACAGCAATTAAAACTGTCCTATTTGATTTGTAAATAAAACTTTGCACATTTTAATGTTCTATAATTCTTCTTTACAACGTGCCGCATTTTGCACTTACTTCGTCATGCTCCGGTAGGCACTGACCAGGACATTATTTTAGTGCCTCAAGTGCTTCCTTAAATATAAAATGCGCTATATGCACATAAGGGATGAAGAATGACAACTATTGAAGGACATAAAAGTAGAAAGAATCAAAGTCAAGCTAGTTCTAGTACTCTCAAGTGTCTTGTAACGAACTTGCCATTACGAACTACTACTGTTGAGGTTGCTAAACAAGAAATGCTTCGACGAATGCTAGACTCTGGCTACTCTAAAACTAGCTTCCTTTTAAACTCAAGCTTTCTAGGTAAGAATGGTCAAAATTTCTCCGCAGACATTATTATTTTGTCTCCGGAAGCGATACTGCATACTGAACCATTACTAGTTGTTAGCATTGGCAAAAAGTCAGTGGCTTTTAGTTATGAATGGGTGAGGTCATGGCAAAGTTCAGGAGCAAGAACCTTAATTTGGTTTAACGGAGCAACACTTAAAGTTTTTTCCCTTAACTCTGAAGGAAGTTATTGTGAATTACCACCCTTTCTACCCAGTTGGGAAGAACTGATTGAACCTCAGCAACTCGGATTTTATCGCTTAAAATCAAGCTTATCTCCTGCGTATGATTTAAAACGAATTCTGGCTGACTTACACGATCATTTATATGGTAATAGCAATATTAGAATTCCTTCTCGCTTAGGGATTGAAATTCAAAAGCTGCTTTTATTAAAGAGATTTGATGAAGAGCAGCCCAGTGAAAATAGTGAGTTCTATATTGCTCCACATGAATTGCCTCACGGATTGAATAGTAATAAAATAATACCATCTGAAGCATTCTCATCAGTAGCTTCTCGTCTTAAAACATTACTTAATAAATATGATTCTGTAAGAAGTGAAGACCAAAAAATACACAGTTTGGAATTAGATTCTCAGTCTATTTATTATGCTGTTTTTAATTTAGAAGGAATATCTCTACAAAAAACTCCAACTGATGTTTTAGGAGATGCTTTAGAAACCTTTAGAGCTTATACAATGAAGAGAGAAGGAGGACAGTTTTTTACTCCTCGTTATGTAGTTGATTTAGCATTAAAGTTAGTTGGCTTTAGAGGAAAAGAAAACCAAACTATAGCAGATATAAGTTGTGGAACATCTGGATTTTTACATCGTGCAAGAACTTTAATAATCAACAGAGCTAAGGAAATTGGTGCGATCGCAGAAGAAGATCAAAATCAGCTAGTAAGCAAACTAATTCTTGGTGTAGAGATCGATCGAGACCTGGTTCAAATATCCAACACCTCGCCAGAGTTCTTCAAATTACCGAAACAGCTTGTTGAGCAACATGATAGCCTAGCACCATTTGAACAATGGCGAAAAACTCTTGCTGCTCGCTTAGCTCCTAATTCTAGAGTATTTATGGTGGGAAATCCTCCATTTGGAACAAAAATTACAGTTAAGGATACAGAAACTTTAAAGCATTATGCTTTAGCATATACTTGGAAAAAAGAAAAAAATTATTGGAAAAAATCTCATCACAAAATTGTTCCCAGATCGCTAGATATTTTATTTATTGAGCGGAATCTAAACCTTTTAATTCCTGGAATAGGAAAAATGGTTTTAGTCGTCCCGTATCAAATATTAAGTGGCCCAAAAGAAGGTTTTGTTCGTGAATGGCTAATGACCAATTGTAAAATAATTGCTGTTGTTGATTTACCGGAAGATACTTTTCAACCCTATACAGGAACTAAAGGATCTCTTTTAGTTGTTGAGAAACGAGCTAATCCAAATCCTGATTGGGAAGATGAATCAGATTACCCTATCTTTATGGCATGTCCTCAAAAAATTGGCCACGATAGAAGAGGAAGACCAATGTTCAAAGAGGGAACATCTGAGCAAATAGATACTGATTTACCTGAAATGGCAAAAGCTTTTGAATTTTTTAGCCAAGGGAAAGATCCAAGTCAAGTAACTCAATTAGCATTTACTATTTCCTCGAAATCAATTAAACATTCTACAGATATTCGTTTGAATGCTGCCTATTATCGTCCTTCATCAATAGATTTAAGGCATCAGTTAGTTACAATTGTTCAGCATGATTTATCTTTAACAATTACTCCCCTTGGAGAATTGGTTACAGATATATTTTATCCAGGTAGATTTAAACGTGATTATACAGAAAGTTTTGAGGATACTGTTCCTTTTCTTGGAGGATCGAATATTACACAACTTATTCCGGTAACTGAAAAAAGGATCTTTAAAAACAGCTTACACTATGAAGATCTAGCGTTAAAAGCTGGATGGATTTTGGTAACACGAAGTGGTACTACTGGTATTATTTCTACTGTCCCTGAAGACTGGGAAGGCTATGCAGCTTCAGAACACATAATTAGAATTGTTCCAAATCCTGAAAAATTACATCCAGGTTATTTGTCTGCTTATCTTAGAAGCCAGATTGGACAAAGACTACTCAGGGATGGTGTTTTTGGCTCTGTTATAGATGAAATTAGTCGCAGCTATATCGCTTCAATACCAGTTCTCCATCCCAAAGACTTGAGTCTGGTAGAGGAAATAGGTGAAAAAATTGCTCAAGCTGATATTTTGAGAGCAAAAGCATCAAGTTTAATTTCTGAAACTAGTTCAAAAATTGAGAGTTTATTATCCTAAAAATTTTATATTAATTAATCATTAACTTTTCAACTCAATAACTATTTATTATTTTGGCGCTTTTCTTGATAACTCCGGACAACTCTTTCCATCAATTCTAGTAGTTCTTCTAAGGTTTGATCGCCTTGAATCTGATTGCTACGCTCTAACATCAAGAATGTGTTGTCTGGTTTATGTCTTCCTCCACGTTTTAGTGGAATTAAGTGACCTGATTGAATAGATTTTCGGTATTTTGGGTTATTGATAAACTGAGGAAATTCAATAGGAATCAATTGAATAGGATCGAGATACATTCCAGGTTCTATGGGATGATCGAGAAGCCAAATAAAACTTTCTTGTATAGAATTAACTGGTAAAGAAGGCGCTCCAGCCATTGATAGTGTCTGTAAAAAATACTTGACTTCAACTAATGTTGCATCGACGTTATTAGCATAAAACTTATGATCGGTTTCAAAATCCCAACGTCTCCTACGATTTCCATCATCACCATCTTGTGGTATACCTGCTATACGACTTGATGCTTGTTTCCAAGGCCCCGATCTCCGTCCAGCGTCCCGAAATTTGGTAATGACGGCTTTAATTCCTGCTTTTTCGTATCCAGCCGACAGTAAATGCTTCCTGAAAAAGCTTGTGATTAAGGTGATAAGTATACGTACATTGTCTTCAGAGATTTCATACTTTTGAAGAGCTAGTTCCTTAATCCAACGTAACTGTACTTCTATAGGAGAGCGATTTAGCTTGTGAGCTGATTTATTAATAAATTCATTTTCCTTTTGTATAAGCTTATCATAAGTTTCATTCTTTGATATTTTGAAAAGTGAAAGTTGTTTATTAATTACATCATCCGCTTGGCTTTCTTGCATGATGCCTCTACTTCTTGAAAATCAAACAGACCTACTCTTGAAAATCAAACAGCTCGACATACGAAACATTGAGGACTTCCACTAATTTCTCAAGCGTATCGAATGACGGTGCATTAATACCGCGTTCAATATTGCTAAGAAACTCAACTGAAATCCCTGTTGCTTCAGCAAGTTGTTGTTGAGTTAAGTTTTTCAATCTACGGATTTGTCTGAGCTTGCGCCCAAATCGCGTTCTTAGATTGCTTATAAATTAACCTTGTAATAATAGTTACTAAATATTACAGAAGTCAGACTTCAATGAAAACGAAGTCTGACTTCGAGTTTTGATGTATGGAGTGAGTAAGAGGTAGTGTCAATACTGCTCGGTTAAGCATTTTGAACTCGGAATTTGGTTTGGGGAAAAGGGTAAAGGGTAAAGGTTTTTTCTTTCGCCTTTCCCCTTCCCCTTTTCCCCTTAACCGACAAGTATTGGAGGTAGTGTTACCGACGCAATGAGAGTTCGTTTAGGATCTATCAGTTAAAACTTAGGATAAGGCTAAAAAACAGGCACAAAAAGCATTACAGTAGTTTAGATATGAGCGAATACAGTTGCATTAGAGGCAAAAAAATTAACCTAAAATTAACCTAAGCATAAATATATTCCTTTTAATTTCTACCTATATATAGATTGACAAATTGGCTTTAACGATAAATGGACTAAGGAATTTAAATTAGGAAATATTGATTTAGTGATATCACTGAATATATACCGCATCAGACAGATGATATATCTGTATTTATTCGGTAACTATGAATAATGTTAAAAATTATTTGCTACCGTTTTTTCTCCGGTGTCAAACATTTTTATGTGTAACTAATATAGAACAATCGAAAACTACGAATATTTATCACTTTTTTTGCAGTTCTGTATCCCATATCACAAATTAGTAATTACATCAAGATGAACCGATCAAAGGCGTTAGAGGATGTTATAATTACGAAGTATCTAAAAGATACGTTTTTCTAATTAATCTTTAAGCAGCGAAAAAATGTAACCTATATTGCTGCTGCTAAAGACTATGCTTATGCAATTAATTAGACAACACAGATAAACAATTGAAAATATCGATCGCCAAATTCAAGATGATATATTTTTGTGTAACTTTGTATTAAAAATGAAATGTAAAAAATTGGTATTATGACAGTTATAAAAGTGGTTTAGCTACTTTAAGGCTCCACATCTTACAGTTTAAAACTAGCTAAAATAGCATCAAAACTCTCTTTTGAGAGTAAACCTACACAACGATCCGAATAACTTCAATATTGTATGAATTCAAATAGTCCGTCTGCCAGTTCTGCCGACACATACTCACACAGGTTGGCAGACATTGTGGGAACCGCGATCGCTCTGTTGACTCTTACCTTACCCGTATTTGTCATCGGGCACTACTCTTCAAATGATGTTCAAAATAACCAGCAACCCGCAATCCAAAACCTGCAAGAAACTAAAGATTAATGATACTCAGTTTGTCCTAGTGTTGTATGGCAGGAAATAGGCAATAGGCAATAGGCAACAGGCAACAGGCAATAAGCTTGAAAGTCTTTTTGTATGAGGCTTTTACCATCAATTGATGCCTTGAACTATGCTTGAACTGCTATAGAGCGCATATTCATAACTACCCTCTTGGAAAAAGCGTTGCGAAGTTTACTCGCAACGCTTTTCCATTCTTTGCTTTGGGTAAATCACAGGAGTGGGGAGCAGAGGAGAGATGCGGAAGTGTGGGGAGTGTGGGGAGAAAGAGAATTTATGCCCCCGTCTCTTCCCACACCTCCCACACCTCCCACACCTCCCACACCTCCCACCCCTCCCACACTTCCTGCTTGCCCCATGCCCAACACCCAATTTCTTGGGAAGAGATCCATATTGCCCTAAAATTCTACACGGGGAGCGAAGCTGAGTGCCCCCATAATCTACCGTTATCAGAGGAGTTTTTTGTGGACTTATCTCGTATTCCTGCCCAACCAAAACCAGGCTTGATCAACGTTCTGATTGAAATTACAGGTGGCAGTAAAAATAAATACGAATATGACAAGGAACTAGAAGCTTTTGCTCTAGACCGAGTACTTTATTCGTCAGTCAAATATCCCTATGACTACGGCTTTGTACCGAATACCTTGGCTGATGATGGCGATCCTTTAGATGGAATGGTGATTATTGATGAGCCAACCTTTCCAGGCTGTATTATTGCCGCCCGGCCAATTGGCTTTTTGGAAATGATTGACGGAGGCGATCGCGATGAAAAAATTCTTTGTGTTCCAGACAAAGACCCACGCTACGCTCAAGTAAAATCCCTGAAAGACATAGCACCGCACCGTTTGGATGAAATTGCTGAATTTTTCCGCAGTTATAAAAATTTGGAAAAAAAGGTAACTGAAATTCTCGGTTGGCAAGATGTAGATAAGGTTGCAGCTTTAGTCGAAAAATCCGTCAAAGCTTATAAAGCATAATAGAAGAGTTAAGAGTTAGGAGTTAGGAGTTAAGAGTTATGAATTTTTATTCCTCACTCCTCGCTCCTAACTTTTGATAACTTTCGTCTGTTACAGCTCCCAAAACTGCCACTAACCCTAAATCAAAATGCAGCGTACTCTCCTTTTGGCAAAAATTCATAACTGCACCCTCACTGGCGCGAATATCAACTATGTAGGTAGTATCAGTATCGATCGCATCCTACTAGAAAAAGCTGGCATCTTACCCTATGAGCAAGTGCAAGTGGTGAATAATGCCAATGGCGAGCGCTTTATTACTTATGCAATCCCGGCTCCAGCCCATTCAGGAGTGATTGAGTTAAATGGGGCTGCGGCACGTCTAGGCATTATTGGCGATCGCTTGATTATAATGACTTACGGGCAGTTCACTCCAGAGGAGTTAAAAAGCTACTCACCTACAGTAGTCATTGTGGACGAAAACAACAGGCTCTTAGAAGTGCGGCGCTATGATGACCTGCTCAGTAAGGTCTAATTTCAAAAAAAATGTCTAATTTTGAGTTGTCGGGTTCCCAAAGTTATATACCTCAAAAGTCAACTAGCCTGCTCAGTAGTCCAGCAGGTCAGTTTCTAGTGAAATTCTGGGGTGTAAGGGGTTTGATTGCCACTCCCAGCGAGAACACCAGTCGTTATGGTGGTAATACCGCTTGTGTAGAAATGCATGTAGCCGGAAAACGGTTGATTTTTGATGGCGGTACCGGGTTACGCATACTAGGTAAAACTTGGCAAGAAGTACAAGAACCACTAGAAGCTCATTTATTCTTCACCAATTCCCAATCAAACCGTATTCAAGGGTTTCCCTTTTTTGCTCCCGCATTTATTCCCGAAAATTGCTTCCATATTTACGGCACAGCTGCCTCAAATAGTGCCTCAATTAAACAATGCCTGTGCGACCAAATGCTCCAACCGCATTTTCCTTACCCTTTACAGTTAATGCAGTCGGAATTACAGTTTTACAATCTCACTCCTGACAGCGATGTAAAGCTAGATGATGTGATTATTACAACTGCATTAATCAATCAAACTCAGCGGTCAATTGGCTACCGAATTAGTTGGCAGGAATATAGTGTTGCCTACGTCACAGATTTGCACCAAAATGCGGAGCAAGCAGAACTAGAGCGGATTTTACAGTTCGTTCAAGGTGTTGACTTGTTGATTGCCAATGCCACCTACACTCCTCCAACATCTCACGACCATGACTCTGCTGATTTACTTTGGCAAGTTGCAGTCAATGTGGCTGTGGGTGCTGGCGTTGGACGATTGGTCATTTCTCATCACCATCCAGATGATCATGATGATTTTCTTGATAAAGTTCAAGCCGATGTCAAATCTGCTTTTCCTGAAGCATTACTAGCTCATGAGGGACTAGTATTAGTTGTTGGTAAGTAATTGAAAGTTTTTGGTAGAGTATCCCGAAAAAGGCAAAGGTTAATCAACAGTAGTTATTGGTGTGGGCTGGGGCTTTGGCTTACCCTTTAGCTTAGGTTGCGCCTGTTGTTTTAATTTGCGCTTTAGCTATGCTTGCACTTACGATATTGTTTTTGCTTTTTGTTGGGATTTTACAGGATGCAATCGATGAGTCAAAAAAATTATTCAATGAATGGTTAATATTTCTAATTCTGGTTGTAACTTCTTGGTTAGGTTTAGGTTTAGGTTGGTTAGTTTATCAAATATTTCCAGTATTCGGAAAGCTCTAAACTTTCATTTGCTCCACTTGAATAATTTTGAGTAAATGTAGCGACTGCCTTAAAAGTCGAGCGATCGCTCTGTTGGTAATATCAGTTATTCTTATACCTAAACATGAGATGATAGATGCGATCGCATTTTTTTAGAGAATATTTTGTTGGTGCGCTCACAATTCTAAATACCTGTAATTTATCAAGTGAGATATTTCCAAAAGGAACCGCTACGCCATCGCCATAACTTACTCGTAATGTGTCCACATCCGAATTATTTTGACTACTTGCTCGGATTCAATAATCTCATAGACCAATGGATGCTGTATATTTATTCTTCGAGAATAAGCACCCTGTAAATCACCAACTAATTTTTCATAAGATGGAGGATTCTGAAAAGGATTTTCTGCAAGAACAGCGAGTAATTCCTCAACTTTATCTTTCAAATTACTGGAAGCTAACTTATGAGCGTCTTTTTGTGCTTGCTTTGTGTAAACTAACTGCCAATTAGCCCCATCTTCTTGACTCACCAATCCAAATCCACATCGCAATCTTCAATAGGAGTAGCTAACCCTTCTTTAATAGATTCTCGCATTCCAGGGATAGATAACAAATAAAGAGTTTCCTGAATTGCTGACCAGTCTTTTTCAGCCAGCAGTATCGCATTACCGCGATCGCTTTCAATAATAATAGGTTTACCCTGCTCTGCTACTTGGTCGATGAGCTTTTGTAAATTATTTTGAGCATCATTTACGGGAAGCGAAGACATCATAATTTTTCTGACTCACAGTAACACTATTCTCTGCAAATATTATAGATGCGTAGACGCGCACGGCAAAGCCGGAGACGCTCCGCCTCCGGGCTTGCCGTCAGACATTGCTGTGATATTTCCTTGAGATTAACCCGGAGTTAGGTGCAATAAATAGTATTTCCTGCAAATATTATAAATGCGATCGCTCTCATATTTAATAACTCAAATTCCTGATGCCAAAAAGCATAAATCACAGGAATTACTTAATACATCGGATAATTCCATAAAGTCCGTGAGCTTCTACCTGCACGCAGTCTGAATTGAAGCCTGCTGTGATTAAAATATGCCGTAGTTCGTCTACAGAAAAGAAGCGAAAAACAATGCTCGGAAATGGCTTGAGAAAAGTAGTCGCAAACAATTTGCCACCGCTACGCAATACTCGGTAAATGTTGCGAATTCCTTCTTCGGCGTTAGGCCAGCAATGCATTGCGGCTCCGGCATAAATGGCATCTATGGAATCTGATGCTAAAGGTAGTGCTTCAACATCGCCACGAATGATTACGATCTCAGACGGTGAGATGTCATCTAGTTTCATTTGTTGTTGTAACTGTGACAGCATTGTCTCCGAATAATCTACAGCAATGACCTGTTTGCACTTCCCTAACAGTGCTAAGCGTCGCGCCATAATGCCTGTGCCACAGCTAATATCTGCTACGATTCCAGGGTTTTCACCAAAAAATTCTGTACATTGGGCGAACTCTACATCAATACCGCCAAGATTACGTAGCCCTGCTGCCCAAATTGGCGGTAGGATGCGTTCATAGAAAAAAGAAATTACAGGGGAACGAAATAATTCTGTGCGTAAAGGTTTTGTTTGAATTGCATTGCCTTCTATTTGTTTATGTACCGCCTCAGGAGTTAAATCCATCAACGATGAAGGCGTTTTTTGGAGTTCGTTTTGGAAGTAATTGTGGCACGTATCACACTGCTGTGGGGTTTTGGCTAAAGGTTGATGACAAACAGGACAAGCGATCGCCTCTTGTAAAATGAACATAATTTTCTTAACTTAAATTTGATACAAGGCGCTGTAGGATAGCACAGTTGTCATGAAACCCGCTTTGTGAAAAGGTTTTGCCCTCACCCCCAGCCCCTCTCCCCTCTCTCTTGGGCAGCCAGAGATTTAATTCCCCTTCTCCTGTGGGAGAAGGGGTTAGGGGATGAGGGCGTGAGGGATGTGCAAAACACCTAGACGATATAACTTTGAGCTTAAGTTCACACCAATGGACAGATGTGCCCCCCTACTTTAATTGAAATCGTTTATCTTGCCCTTAAGAAGCGTTTTGCAATTCACCTGTGCGTACTGAAATTTGCTGTGTCTGATTACCTCGTTGCACTTTGACTTGTAAGACTTGACCAAGGCGACTGTCTTCCACAAGATTCTGCAATTGTTCAGCAGTGGTAATTGCTTTACCGTCAACTTGAACAATTACATCCCCGCGCCGGATACCCGCAGATGCGGCTGGAGAATTGGGAACAACTTGCATAACAAAAACACCATTAATTTCTGGTATCTGAATAGGAGAATTGGGATCGGTATTATTTTGCTTGGCAAGTTCGGGTGTCAAAGTTAACATTTGCACGCCTAAATAGGGGTGAGCAACTTTGCCATCTCGTTGCAGGGCAGATGCGATCGCTTTGGCTTTATCGATGGGAATGGCAAACCCAATACCCATTGCATCAGGGCGAATGGCTGTGTTGATACCAATTACTTCACCTCGTCCATTTAATAGTGGCCCGCCAGAGTTACCAGGGTTAATGGCGGCGTCTGTTTGAATAAAGTCCAAACGTTTGTCACTAATACCGACTTGGGCGCTGGAACGTTTGAGGGTACTGACAATTCCCAAAGTAACAGTGTTATCAAATCCCAAAGGATTACCAACTGCGATCGCCCAGTCTCCTACCTGTACATTACTCGAAGAACCCAACGGCGCCACTGGTAAATCGTTACCAGCGTTAATCTTGACTACTGCCAAATCTGTGACTTCATCAATCCCTTGGACTTTGCCTTCAAAGGTGCGGCCATCTTTGAGCCGAACTGTTACCTTATCAGCTTTATCCACCACGTGAGCATTAGTCAAAACTAACCCACTCTTATCAATAATGAAACCCGAACCTAAACCGCGCAACTGTTGTTCAGAAGGTATCTGTTGGGGGAAACCATCGCCGAAAAAGCGGCGGAAAAAGGGGTCTTGAAAAAATGGATCGATGCGGCGAGTAATTGTACGCTCAGTATCGATACGGACGACTGCTGTGCCCACACGATTAACTGCTGCTGTGACAAAGCTACTGCTACCGATGGCGGAAGTTGCTGGTGATTGTCGTTGGGCAATAATTTCTGAACTATCCACAGCAGGTGCAATGGGGGCAGGTTCAGCTTGGGAAGGCAACACTTGTAATGTGCTGATTGTGAGTATAACTCCTAGCACGATCGCTAATACATGAGTACCGAACTGACGCATAGACCTGGTAAATTTGGGAAATCGCATAATCACAACCTAAATTTAGAAGCTTAATTGTTAATTAGTCGTGACAAATCTATTTACGATTATTTTTACAAATTTGACTTGGCTTTTGGTTTTGCTTGAGCCGCAATCAAGATTAGGGTATTTTGCAAGCTACTTTAATCAAAGTAATGGAAAATTTACCCCAAAAGCTATTATGGGGATTTACACTTTACAAGTTCGGTTTTTACCCAGTCAGGAAAATTCTGAATTCTGAATTCTAAATTCACTAACTTGGGAATAAAATTTCGTTGCGACTAGCTGCGCCTAGCTGGGGTAAAGAATTGATGGCTGAGTGGGGAGTGAGGGCAGGGGGAACCGTTGGAGGGACTTGTAATTGTTGAACAACGCGTTGCAAGAGTTGGTCTTGTCCAGTACGTAGACTCCAGACATTTGTACCACGGTTGATAATTGCAAACCAAACTAAACCGCGATCGCGGGTGGGCATGACTCCGGCTAAAGCGCTGACATCGCGCAGAGTGCCTGTTTTAATTACAGTAGCAGAGGGAATGTGTCTAGCGTGCAATGTTCCTCGGCGATCGAATCCAGACATGGGGAATAAGTCAGCTAGATTCAGTTGATGGGCGCTTGCTTGCCCTTGAATAGCCATGAGCATAGAACAAGCAGCTCTTGGGGAAATACGATTTTCTGTCCCCAGTCCAGAACCATTGATTAACTGAATTTCCGATTGCGGCACCCTAGCAAGATAAGCAGCAGTTGATTGTACCACAGCGGCTCCTCCCACGGACTCTGCTAGCATCTCTGCCATTTCATTGTTACTGTAAACGTTCATTTCCTTAATCAGCTGCTTCAGGGGTAAGGAACGATGACGCACTAACAAAGTTTGTCGGGGGTTTGGTTGTGCCTCAAATTTCACAGCACCTGCAATTACGACTTTCGGCTTGGGTGTTCCCTTGGGCATGATGGAGTATATGTAATTAGCGGGGCGACCCCAACTCGCGGAATTTAGTGTTTGCTTGAGTATTAAACCCGCCAGCATCGGCTGACGTTGGAAATTCATGGCGAAATTGCCAGTAATCACCAAATTTCCCTTTACTTGCTTGATACCCATTTTATTGAGAGTATTACCAAGGGCGATCGCTTCTTCCCAAACAAACATCGGATCGCCGCCACCAGTAATTACCAAATCACCTTGCACAACTCCATTTACCATTGGCCCAGTGACACTCACCAAAGTATCAAATTGGTGGTCTGGCCCCCAGGTTTTCAAGGCAACTAATGAAGTCGCAATTTTAGTTAAAGAGGCAGCTGGTAGAGGTGTTGTGCCTTGGTGATTTGCCATCAGCATCGGCCCTGACTGCATCCAAATGCCCTGACTCTCAGCCAGATTTTGCCCTACTACCTTGGTTGTGATTAATTCCTTGAGATATGCCTGTACTGTAGTTGCCCCAGCTGGATTTGGATCGGGGGCAAGAACTAAGCCAGGGCTACTTTGCCAAGCCAATGCATCTAAAGCATCTAGAGGCTTGATGTGTACCCCAGCCATTTCTAGCCAAAGAGACACCAAACCTGAACCCAGTATTTCCAGCATATTTTATTCCTCTATGTCTGTTTAGGATGTTATGTATTATTTACTGTGCTAATATACACGTTTTTTTACGCCGTTCGGGATTGAGCCATAATAAACGGTATTTTTCTCATTTGAAAGTAGGTTAAATTACCGTGTTTTTGTTACGTCTTTTACCAAAAAAAGACAGACTACAAAACTCACGTCTCTTGAAAGCCAGTATAAAGGAGACAGAGCGAATTGGATTGCCATATTGCATAATTTTTTCGGTGAATTTTGATAATAATTTATTTATAGTTTTTTCTAAGTGCGATCGCCATTAATGAGAACAAGCTGCACGAATTAAAAAGCTCTGGGCATAGTTGGGAATTTGTGGCGATGATCTCCCCTGTAATTTAACTTTTCACTAGATGTGGAAAAATGCGGATGGCTTCGCTACAGAGTCACCAATTCCATCCTTAAGCAAACGATTTAGCGAGCAAATTAAACCCATTTATTCAGCTACCATCTGTACATAATTGAATGGTATAATTCTCAATTATTACTGCTGAACTCTGTTTTGATAAAATTGCTATATTAAAATTAAACTTAATTAAATATCAGAATATTAATTGTGATTTTTTTTGATAAATTAAAACAGATGTGGAGGTAAGATATGACCCAACCCTTGCCTAAATCAGTCACCTTCGATGAATTTGTCGAATGGTATCCCAATGATGGCAAACGTTATGAATTGCACAATGGAGTAATTGTTGAAGTGCCACCACCAACTGGACAACATGAAAAAGTTGTAGGATTTATAGCCCCAAAGCTAACTGTCGAGTTCGATCGCCAGAACCTTCCCTACACTATACCCAAAACCGCATTAGTAAAAACTCCTTCTGCCGAATCAGCTTATTCGCCTGATGTGTTGCTGTTAAATCTTGATAATCTCGACAATGAACTTCTTTTTCAAAAACAATCAACAGTAAGTCAAGCAGCATCGGTTCCTTTGGTGGTTGAGGTTGTTTCAACTAACTGGCGAGATGATTATTACAATAAATTTGGGGATTATGAAGAAATGGGAATTCCCGAATATTGGATTGCTGATTATGCTGCACTAGGCGCAAGAAAGTTCATCGGTAATCCCAAACAACCTACTATTTTTGTATGCGAATTAGTTGATGGTGAATATCAAATGAATCCGTTTCAAGGCAACACCCCAATTTCATCACCTACCTTTCCCCAATTAAATTTAACTGCACAGCAGATTTTTGATGCAGCTAACTAATTTATTTCAACCTAGACAAATATCAATACTGCTCGGGTTTTGCATTTTGAACTCGGAATTTGGTTTGGGGAAAAGGGTAAAGGGTAAAGGTTTTTTATTTCCCCTTTCCCCTTCCCCTTTTCCCCAAAACCCGACAAGTATTGACACAAATATATTTTTCCAACGTTAAAAATATTGGTGTAAGGGTGGAAAATCCACCCATAAACCTTACTTCCTTTCTGGATGTGCTGCATCTTCTAGAGAAGGAGTACCCATCTGATTAATTGCAGCAATCATCTGGTACAAACGCCCTAAATCACGTTGATTAAAGTACAAAATCAGCCGGGGTAGTTCAACAGTTTCATCTTGGGCTTCTTGGGGTAAAGCTTGACTTCTTTCAATTCTTCCTTCAATAATAATGTCGTTAAACTCAGCATTCAGTTGCTCGACTTGGGCATCAGATAAATCTGTCTTGAGACGAATGACTAATCGATTCGCTACGTAGCGGCTAGAATGGTAAACCTGGTAAAAACGCGTGATAGCATCGCAAGCCACATCCAAGTTGTCTGTCACCGTGTAAAGGCTGGGATCATCAGGACTGACAAGACCTTTATTAACTAATTGCTTATCAATATATTCGCTCCAAGAGCGCCAGTAATCACCACCAGGGTGGTCAATTAAAACTAAAGGTACGGGGCCAAATTTACCAGTTTGGCTTAATGTCATACATTCAAAAGCTTCATCTTGGGTGCCAAAGCCGCCAGGAAACAAAGCTACAGCATCACTTTCTTTAAGGAGAAACAGCTTGCGGGTAAAGAAATATTTAAAGTGAATTAGCTTGGGATCGCCATCTATAAAAGGGTTGGCTTCCTGTTCAAAGGGTAACTGAATGTTCAAGCCAAAAGAATTTTCTCGGCCAGCACCTTCGTGACCCGCCTGCATGATTCCACCACCGCCGCCAGTCATCACCATAAATCCCAATTTAGTCACACAGCGAGCAAACTCCAGCGCCATTTGGTATTCTGGTGTATCTGATGCCAGACGAGCAGAACCAAAAATCGTGACTTTGCGGACGTGTCGGTAATCATAAAACAGCTGGAAACCGCGCTCCATATCCGCTAGCGCAGCCGACAAGATTTTCCAATCAAGACGCTCAATTTCAGTATCAGCAAGGCGAACAATGGTAGCAAGTGCTTGCTGAATAAATTGCCGATTTTTTAATGTCGGTAGACGAACAATTAATTCGGCGATATCCGCCTGTAAAGACTCTAACGTGTCAAACGACGCAGATGAAGTCATGAGAACTTCCGGAACAATGGCACTATATTTTACGTGAACGACTCACACTCTAGCAAGCGGGATATAGCCCTCTGATGTGCAGTTAGGATTCTCAGAACTAGCTTTGAGGTAGTATTTGTCATTACTCAAGCTAAGATACCCATCTTTTGGCATTGGAAGTAGAAAAATGGTGTTTGGAACTCAAAAGTTGCTGTTCTAAACCAAGGCACTTGTGTTGTGAACCAAAGAACTTGCGTTGTGAACCAAAGCACTTGCGTTGTGAACCAAGGTACTTGTGTTGTGAACCAAGGCACTTGTGTTGTGAATTAAAAAATTCTTCTACGAGAATAATCAATTACAAAAGACGCAAAAACTAAAAATGTCCCCGCGTCTCCCCATCCCCGCGTCCCCGCGTCTTCCTCATCCCCTTGTCACTTCAACCCCAACTCTTCCTTCAACGCCTCTGGCACATTAACCGCTGTTTCTAATCCCCGCACGCTTTCCCACTGCTGCTTTTGACCCCAGGTCATTTGTTCCATGTTGGCGTCGCTGAGGTCAGCGCCTCCGAGAATGGCGCTGCTGAGATTACTATGGCTGAGATTTGCACCATTGAGAAGCGCACCGCTGAGGTTACTGCCGCTGAGATTAGCACTATTGAGGTTGGCATAGCTGAAGTCTGTGCCGAAAAGTATGGCGTCGGTGAGGTCTGCACCAGTAAGGTCGGCGTCGTTGAGAATTACGCCGCTGAGGTCGGCTTGGTTGAGAGTCACTCGACTGAGGTCTACGCCGCTGAGGTCAGCGCCTAAAAACATGGCACCGTCGAGTCTGGCGTTGTTCAGCTTGGCGCCATTGAGTTTGGCGTAACTGAGGTCGGCGGCGATGAGGGTAGCGCCTTTCAGGTTGGTACTGAAAAGAATTGTGTCGCTGAGGTTTGTACCGTTGAGGATGGCGTGACTGAAGTCAGCGCCGCTGAGGTCGCCACGACAAAGGTCGGCATGGCTAAGGTTGGTGTTGCTGAGGTTGGCGTCACTCAAATTGGCGCCGAAAAGGATGGCGTTGGTGAGGTCGGCGCCTTTCAGGTTGGTACTGCTGAGGTCGGCGCGACTGAGGTCGGCGCCTTTCAGGTTGGCACGAGTGAGGGTAGCGCTACTAAGGTCAGCGCGGCTAAGGTTAGCTTGGTTCAGATTTGCACCGCTGAGGTTGGCACCGCTGAGGTTGGCGCTGCTGAGGTCGGCACCGCTAAGGTTGGCACCGCTGAGGTTGGCGCCGCTGAGGTTGGCATCACCAAAGTTAGCAGTGGTAAGGTTAGCACCGCTGAAGTTGGCTCCTGTTAAGTTGGCATCGCCAAGGTAAGCACGGCTGAGGTTGGCGTTGCTAAAATCTACCCCAGTCAGGTTAGCATCGCCGAGGTAAGCACCGATAAAGTTGCCGCTTTTGAGAAATTGCCCGATTATGCTGCTAAAGTTGCCAATTTCCAGGGCATCGCTATAGTTAACGATTCGCAGTAGTTGGGATGTGAAAAAATTGTCTGTGTCTGGTTGAGCAGATGGATAGAAAATAATTTTTGGTTTGAGTTGTTCTCGTTGTTGGGCGTAGTGGTGTAACTCTAGTAGCAAAATCAGTACGTTTAGCCCTGTATATATATCTACCTGTCTTAGCCCGATCGCAATATTTTTTGCTGCCAACTGTAACATTTTTTTCTGAGGTAGGTTATCCTCTGGTGTGGCATCAATAAACTCTCCCTCACACCAACGATGATAAAAATCTTCTAACCGCCAAAAAAGTACTTCTATGTTAATTTTTTTATCTGTAACCACGAATTCCATCAGCTCGTTGACTATTTCGGGTTTCAGCGCACCGTTACCTAGTAAATCGTAAATCTCTTTGTGCAGTTGGCGATCGCCTACTGCAAAGCATAACTCAGCAGGTTGCCTACTCAATATCTTTTCGTCTATCTTAGAATTCCAAGTGTTCCCTGTTAATGTCCATTTTTCTAAACTTTTTTGCAGTTTTTCACACAATAA
This sequence comes from Nostoc sp. DedQUE12a, assembly GCA_034530795.1. Taxonomy (GTDB): domain Bacteria; phylum Cyanobacteriota; class Cyanobacteriia; order Cyanobacteriales; family Nostocaceae; genus Nostoc. The sequence goes on along the minus strand of JAVRCH010000079.1, from coordinate 49,319 downwards.
ATATTCCGGCAAATTATCTTGAACAAATTTAAGGCTTTCGTCTGGTTCTTTAAGACTTTTTCTTAGAGGCAAAACTGCTTCGGTTTCCGCAGATGTGTTTTTTGACATCTCTTGCAACCTTGTACCCCTCACATAATTTGTCAGCAGCTTCCAGACTTGAGATAAATATGTTGACATTTCTGTGCCCGTTGATACATTTAAAGTGATTGTTTTGATAATCCCGAACTAAAATTTTTTCTGTTGCTAGTTTGCTTTACATGACTAAAACACTAGTATCAATATTTACTATATATGCTCGTGAATTTGTAGTAGCATTGGTCAGAGGCTTTACTGCAAAGCCCTTTGAGCCGGAAACTGATACTTATGATGTAAATAAATTGCCAACTGAAAAAATATTCCTACAATGACATAGTTTTGCAGTGTTGGCGAATTCGTTATATTTTTTTCCCACGATATTTACTACTCTGATGTAAAAATAATACTTACTCTTTGTGAGAGACGCAATTATTAGGAAAAATCCTACTGTAAAACAGCACAAAAAACCGGAAAAATGCGAATTAAAATTGAAGTCAAAGTTTGCTGCTTGATATGAAGCAAGTACTGAATCAACACAATACAGGCTGCGTAGCTTTGCAAAAGTTAAAACTTAACGAAAGATTGTTATTGGGGATGAATGCGATGACCAGATTAAGCTTTTATATGATTTTGTTACAAAGTTTATTTTTAGGAATAGCAGCGACTAGCACCAAGTCATTGGCTGTTAATGGAGTTAATTCAGATTTGTCTGGCAACCATCAGACAGTGTTAGTCACAGACATAACTAAACAAAACTCTAATAGCCGCTCAACTACAAAAACTTCTTCAATTGAAACTTCCACCTTGTCGCCAAAAGATATCAATACCCGTCCCCAACAGAGGCTAGCAGCAGGGCAAGTTTGGGTAGTGAATCAAAATAAACAGGTACAGCCTCAATCATTTATGTGGGTAGTAAAAGACCCGAAAAAAGCAGCACAGCAGCCGTTTTTACAAGTTGCCAAACCGCCACAAAAACCTAATTCTAAACCGAATTCTAGTACTAAACCAGAAGCAAAGGATGATTTGGAAGCGTTTGATGAAGTAGTGAAAGACACTGCAAAGCAGGGAGGATTGTTCACGCTTTATCGTAATAAAGAAAAGAATAAAATTTATTTAGAAATTAAACCAGAACAACTAAATAAAGATTTTCTGGCTGCGGCAACATTGGAATCAGGCATTGGCGAACGAGGCATTTACAGCGGGATGCCTTTGCAAGATTTTTTGTTTTATTTCCGGCGAGTGGATAATAATTTACAATTTGTGATTCGCAATGTCAATTTCCGGACTCGTGAGGGAGATCCGCAAGTGCGATCGCTTGCCCGTTCTTTTAGTGACTCTGTTCTCTACAATATTTCCATTAAAAGCATTCATCCGCAACGCAAAACCCTTCTCATTGACTTGGGAGATTTGCTATTGACAGACTTAGCAGGATTATCTCTGAGTTTAGGAGTTCCAGGAGGCACAGACCAGTCATATTTTGGTACTTCTAAAGCTTTTCCCCATAATGTAGAAGTTCAGTCAGTTTTAAATTTCTCCGGTGGTGGTGGTCGAGATAGTGAAGTGCCAAGCTTTGCTTCACTAGCTGACAACCGTGGCTTTACTTTACGCGTCCATTACAGTCTTTCTCAACTACCTGATAAGAATTATCGCCCCCGCCTTGCTGACGATCGCATCGGCTATTTCATCACCGCCTACCAAGATTTATCTAAAGACGATCGCGGTGATTCTTTTGTCCGTTACATTAACCGCTGGGACTTGGAAAAACAAGACCCAAAAGCAGCAATTTCTCGTCCCAAAAAACCGATTGTCTTTTGGATTGATAATGCTGTGCCCTTAGAATACCGGGATGCTATCAAAGAAGGCGTTTTGATGTGGAACAAAGCCTTTCTCAAAGCTGGATTCAAGGATGCCATTGAAGTCCGCCAAATGCCAGATGACGCTACTTGGGATCCAGCAGATATTCGTTACAATACGATTCGTTGGATTAACACGGTAGATGGATACTTTGCAATGGGGCCATCCCGCGTTAACCCATTGACCGGAGAAATTTTAGATGCAGATATTCTTGTAGATGCTAGCTTTGTACGCGCACTCAAGAATGAATATCGCAAAATTGTCCAACCCAACCAAGTACAAAATACCACCACTTTATCGGCATTGATGCAAAATCGTTTACTTTGCGCTAACGGTTTAAATGCCAAAGACAAGAATATGCCTCAGCAAACGCAAGGGTTTTTGAATCATTTATCTAAAATGGCAGGCGAATACGATTTGTGCTACGGGATGGAAGCTGCTAATCAATTTGCCTTAGGTTCCCTGGCAATGGCATTGTTACCAGATAACATACCCAATCAAGACCAGGTGAAGGAATATATCAATCAATATTTACGTTTAATCATTGCCCACGAAGTGGGACATACCCTTGGTTTACGCCATAACTTCCGTGGTAGTACGCTCCTACCACCAGAAGAAATGAATAATACGGAAATTACTAAAACTAAAGGTTTGACAACTTCCGTCATGGATTACATTCCGCCAAATATTGCCCCCCAAGGTACAAAGCAAGGAGATTATTTTCCCAATATGGTGGGAGTTTATGATGAATGGGCGATTAAGTACGGCTACATCCCAATTCAGACATCAACTCCTCTAGCCGAAAAGCCAATCTTAGAGGAAATTGCTGCCGAATCCTCCAAACCTGAGTTGAGTTATTCCACCGACGAAGATGTTTATGACCTTGACCCCACAGCCGATGCTTGGGATAACAGCGGCAATGTGCTGCTTTATTCACAGTGGCAGTTGAATAATTCCCGTGTGATGTGGGAACGTCTCGATAAGCGTTACCCAGTGGCTGGAGAGAGTTACAGCGATGTTAGCGAACGTTTTAGCACAGTATTGGGTAACTATTTCCAGCAAATATATTACACAACAAAATACATCGGCGGGCAGTCATTCTATCGCATCCATGCTAGCGAAACTCCCTCCCAGAATGCGTCCCAAGCCCCTCAGCGCCGATTACCATTTGAACCAGTACCAGTTGAACAACAACGTCAGGCTTTAGAAACACTGCAAAAATATCTATTTGCCGAAGATGCCTTGAGTTTTTCACCAGAACTACTGAATAAATTAGCACCTTCCCGTTGGCGTCATTGGGGTAGTTCTCCCCAAGTTGGTCGTTTGGATTATCCAATTCATGACTTGGTGTTACTGTTGCAGGGTTCTGTTTTACGGGATTTACTCTCAGGCGATCGCCTTTCCCGTCTCAAGGATATCGAACTCAAAACCAAGCCAGAAAATGCCCTGACTCTTCCAGAGCTATTTGACACATTACAGTCAGGTATTTGGACGGAAGTCATCAAACCAAAAGGTAAACCAATGAAGATTGCCAGCTTGCGGCGAGGCTTGCAGCGCGAATACTTAGACATTTTAAGCAACATGGTGTTACGAAAAGAATATGTTCCAGAAGATGCTCGGACTTTGGCATGGTATAAACTAAAACAATTGGATGATAAACTCAAAGATGTTAATTCCGATGATGAATATACCAAAGCGCACATTTTAGAAACACGCGATCGCATTGAGAAAATCTTGAATGCGCCGTTGCAAGCAAATTAGAAAAGTTAGGAGTTAGGAGTTAGGAGTTAATAGTAAAATTCCTAACTCTTATTGTTCGGACAGCATTTTGGCAAAATATATATAGAATGCCTATACAGAGTGAGAAAAAACTTGATGTCAATAGTTAGATAGTTAAATCCAGAGGGCAACATAATAAACAGTTAAACTGCAAGCAAGAGGTTTATTGTTTGGCAACTGTTCAAGATTCTTTGGTAATAGCTAATTATTTGTTGATCAAGCCCCCACTGTCCATTACTCTCGATCGACCCAATATTGTGGTTTACGTTTGTGATGAGCAACTGCCAAAATACGAATCTGATCGTCTTCTAGAATACGATACAGTAAAGAATATGGAAACTTGGGCAAAATCAGGCGGCGAAGCGAACCTCGAACTTTTTAACCAGCTTCCCGATATTGGATGAGGAAGTTTACTCCGTGTTCTATTTCTTGAAGATACTCTAGCCCAAGTCCGGGTTTTTGTTCTTCGTAATAGGCTACAGCATCAATTAATTCTTGCTCTGCTAAGGGATGAAATATAACGTTTGTCATTGTACAGACGAACGAATTTGCTGAAAAAGTTTTTTGGCAGAAATACCACTTGATTTACCGCTATCCATTTCTCGATCGCGATGTTCAGCTTCTTCAGACCAGATAGATGCAACTTCTTGATCGAGTTCGCCACTTTTCCCCAAATGCTCAAGGAGTCGAGCCAGTAATGCGGCTTGAGAGTCTTTTGGAAGTGCTAGAACTTCAGCTTCAAGGTTTTCAAGTGTCATAACTATTTAAGAGTTTTCTAGCGAAGTACTCTAATCATACTTTAGATAATTCGCTCAACGTGTGTTCCACCGTTGACAAACTGTAGGCGATACACATCTGGATTGGTCAATTTTTGCCATTCGGCGTAACCGATGCGATCGTCAAAATGCTTTAGGATCAGCGCCATTAAATTACCGTGGGAAACGATCGCAGTTGTGTTTGCTTTTTGCTGCAATGCTTCATCTACGACAGCTATTCCACGCGCCATAGCATCACGACTTGACTCACCACCATCGACGCATAAATCAAGATTAGTAAATGACTCAGCTAATCGTTCGCGCCAGTCAGCAAGCGGTGTTGCACACAGAACGCGTTCGGCAAGTCTGTTATCAGTCTCGATTGTGAGACCCAGACGTTCAGCAAGGGGAGCAATTGATTGATATGCTCTAGTAAATGGACTGGAGATTACTCGCTCGATGCCAAATCCGAATAACAAATTACTAAGAGCGATCGCTTGGAGATAGCCTTCTGATGTCAGAGGCGCGTCAGGTTCTTGTCCAATTGCTTGGCAATGTCGCACAATATACAGGGTTTTCAACATTAAGTTTCTGTTTTAGCCCTAAATATATGGAAATATCCTGTATTCTACTTTAATAAGACGTATTAGCAGCAGGAGATTAAGTTTCCTGCTGCTAGCTGTGCTTTCTGTTAACTACTCAACGCCTTTAAAAACCGTTGTAAACTCTTAAACACATTCGGCTTTCTCCCAGGTACAGCGTTGGTTGTTGTTTGGGGTTGTCCATTCATAAGAATGAGATCTAATTCATCACCCGATGGTTTTGTAGGTAATTCGGCAATTAATTGATATTCACCACCGTTTTCTACCCAAATTTCCCACTGTCCTGGGTAGCAGCGATACAAGGCAGTTTGATCGTCTAGTGGGCGCAGATAATAGGCGGATTCAATGGTATTGATGAAGCGATCGCGGATTTTTCTAGCTGCGTAACCAATGCCCACAGTTCCAGCATCTTCAAGGCGGGGATTTAAAAATACTAAAGGGCGAGCGCCAATTGCTTCACATAACTTTTCTAACTGCGGTACTTCTACGGAAGTGGGAGAGATGAATAAGAAAATTTCATCCTCTGGCTGGATTTTGGTTTGCAACGAAGCAACCCTCCCCGTCCCGATATCCGAAATTTGAAATGGTGCATCAGCCCAATCGCGACGGGCTAAGGCCGCAGCCCCGGCATCTGCAAAGAAAATTTTCAAGCGCGAATCGTATTCAGCAAACAGTGGCACAAATTGTTCCGCCACGGGCATGAGTTTCAGTTCTGGGAATAGGAACTCAACTTGTAGGCGATTACAGCCATCGGCAAGGGCGGCTTGGACGGCGGTTTGAGATTGGGCGATCGCATCTTCAAGACTATTAGGAAGTTCACTCATGATTTATTATCGTGGTTTAGCATTACTTCTATTGTTCCAGCATTGGCTGTGATTTTCGTTAGCACCAGCACAAAGCCATTGGGCAACAGAGGTATAGCATTTTAAAAGTTCTCTCTGGTGTTGAGGAGTGGCTGATCTCTGCTAGTCATGAAGTCATCGGAGAAATTGTCTAGACTATCAATGAGGGGTTGCCAGGGGTTATCTTTGGCAATCAGGACAATGGCATTACTAATTTTTTTGATATAAACCTCAGTACCAGTGAGTTGAAAGTCTTCGGGCAAAATAACGATTTGATGAGTGCCATCAGTGGTGAGTTTAGCAATATTCATGGTGTTATTGTTTTAAATAAGCGGGAAAGTTCATAGTAGTAAATACAAAGGTGCTTCACATCCCGATTTAAGAGTGCGATCGTATTTCCCAAACGAGAGAAGTAATTGTGATACTGAATCCCTTTTAAGCGGTTGGAAATTTTTAGCTGTCATCAGTAACATCTTCATGTGTAGAAACGGGTAATGGCTGTCCAACAGATAACAAAGTACTTTGTTGTAATTTTTCTTCAATTTGCCTTAACATTGCTTCTAGCTCTACTCTTGGACTGGTTTGTAAACCAAGACACTGTGCAATTCCATTCGCATCTGTACTCCAACGTTTTGTGAGTTGAATACGATAACCTGAATCTTCAGCAAGCAACTCGTAGGAGTGAAAATGCATAGGATTTCCTAAACGAGCATCTTGAATATGCTCAAAGGAAAATTCTCGTTGCATATAATCAATAAGACAATCTTGAACTACTAAAACAAGATGTTTGCTGAGATGTTCAAAGGTGTGAATTTTGTGATGAAGTTGCATCAAGATTGTTTTCGCAGTCATTTTCCAATTCATCCCGAAAGCTTTTCTCGATGTGACATCCACCTCTTTTACTGAAACGCCATGACGCTGAAGAAAACGTTGCCGTTCTGGCCAAACTGTGCCAGTAGTATCAAGGGTTTGCAGTTCAATACCGATAAAGTCAATGACTTTTCCTGAACGTACAGAAGCAAGACAATAATCTATGCTGCCTCCTGGTACTGTAATTTCAGGAATAATCCGAATTTCGTTACCAGGCTCATGCAGCGTCAGTAAATGAATGCAATCCGTAAATATTTGACTACGTTCAAGAAGTCGAAACGGACAAATAATAATTTTTCGAGCTTCTCTACCGTAAGAAACTGTGCATGACCCAATAGTAATATCAGGCTCACTTTTGCGATTTTTAAGACATTTGCGAGATAAAAAAGGACAGTTTTGATTAGAGGCAATATCACTCCAGATAAGTGATTGATTTGTTGGATTCCCGTATAATTCAACAACTTTAGTCATGAAAGTGGCCTACACCTTTCACGAGCAGCAGTAATGTAATCCCCTGAAATATCAATTCCAATCGACCTCCGTCCCAGTTGAAATGCAACCAAATTCGTTGTACCTGTTCCTGTAAATGGGTCTAGTACAACACCAGATTGCGGACAGGTAGCTAGAATCGGAACTTTACAGATATCTTCAGGATAGGGTGCAAAGTGAAGCCTGCGTTTTTGAGTATCTTCTGGTAGAATATCCCAGACATCGCTAGGTTTACTACCATTTGGGTGATATTTGAGGAAATAGAAGCCCCGTTCAGCAAGTTCGCGTGCCCGCCCTGAAACCTTTGCCGAGTCAGAGTGTGTTGTTCGTTGCTGACCACGAATAATCATCCGAAAGTCAGATAATTTACCTAGCCGTACTTCCTCTAATATTTCATCAAGAGCCTTCAGGGCATTTGTACGTTCAGCATCACTAAGGGCAGTAGATAACTCAATTTGTCGGCGATAACGTACACCAGAAACGCCTGTCGCAGAAACTACCGAACCATTGATAACCTTAGCTTGTCTTGGCTTTGAACGAATTGCATCAACATCATAAAAATAGCGGTCTGTCTTTACAAAATGGAAAACAGGTTCATACACGTTTCTGAGTTTATCTTTTGCATTATCAGGTGCACCTTTTACTTTATTCCAAATGACGCTGTTGCGAAGAATCCAGCCTTGTTTATCGCTCATTGCTAGTGCAACTCGCCAGGGTATACCAATCAGAGATTTATACTGATACGTATCTCCAATATTTAGCCAAAAAGAGCCACTAGATTTAAGAATTCGCTTTACTTCAGAGAAGATTGCAAGCAGGTTATTGATGTAATCTTCCCACCTGTCCTCAAGACCAATTCCTCCATTCATGTAAGCTCTTTGTCCCCAATACGGCGGAGATGTGATTACACAATCGATAGAATTAGAAGGAAAAAACTTTAGTAGAGCATAAGTGTCAGCTTCTAAAAAAAGTGGTGTGCGGTTTGAGGAAATGAGGTAATCCTTAACAGTAGCTATGTTCTTCAGAAGCTCCTTCTCCTCAATCATCGAAACACCTAAGGAATTCATCTTATTACTTTACTCGAACTTGAAGGATCTGTTGCTTTAAGGATTTGCTTGTCAGCCTTTCTAAAACTTGCTTCACTACCATCACTGTCCAATCGATGTCGGCTTCGGTGGTATCACGCCCCAATGTGATGCGAATTCCGCCCAAGGCAGCTTTTTCGGAATAACCCATTGCTAACAATATCGGACTTGGGCTGAGTTTTCCACTGTGACAAGCAGCACCGGCACTGATACCGATACCTGCAAGATTTAGCTGTTTTACTAAGGTTTTACCTGTGAATTTTTCGCCATCGGCATTTTCTAAGCACATACTCACATGGTGAGGTAAGCGATGATACGGGTGGCCTGTAGGAATTAAACCAGGAATTTCAGTTAATTGGGCAAAAGCGCGATCGCGTAACTGAATCAACCGTGGTATTTCTATAGCCAATTCCTGTGCTGCTAATTCAGCGGCGACACCAAACCCAGCAATTATCGGTACTGCTTGCGTCCCAGAACGCAGCCCCATTTCTTGCCCACCACCACCTAGTAAAGGCATCAATTCCACACCAGGACGCACATACAGCGCCCCTACACCTTGGGGCCCATAAATTTTATGGCTGGCAAGGCTAAGTAAGTCTACGGGGAGTTGTTGTACATCTATGGCTAAACGTCCCGCAGCTTGCACTGCATCTGTATGGAACAAAGCACCATGCGATCGCGCAATTTTTCCTAATTCTGCAATTGGTTGCACAGTCCCAACTTCACTTTGACCGTAAATTATGGAAACCAACGCTGTATTATGTCGCAACGCCGCCTTTAAATCCAAAGGATTAACTCTGCCTTTGCTATCTACATCTAAGCGCGTAACTTCCCAACCCCATATTTCTAACAACCGCGCTGTCTCGGAAATTGCGGAATGTTCGACGCTGGAGATAATTATATGTCGAGGAACAGTATACAAACGAACCACGCCCATAATTGCTAGATTATTGGCTTCAGTACCCCCAGATGTAAAAACAATCGATTCCGGGGTGGCGGCGTTTATTAAGAGAGCAACTTGGACTCTGGCTTCTTCCACAACCGTTGCAGCCCGTTTTCCCCATTCATGTAAGCTGGAAGGATTGCCCCACTGTTGAGTGAGGACTGTTTGCATAAGTGCGATCGCTTCTTTGCGAGTGGGAGTAGTCGCGCTGTAATCTAGATAAATTTGCATATAACCGATAATGGAGAGAACACACGCTGGTAATAGGCTGCTGATTTTTTTAGCACGTATAATTTAAGTGCACAAATCTGACAAAATTTCTGTAATTTTGCATGTATGATTGGGTTTTTCTTGCCTGGGAAAGCTATTTTTTTACTTCATCCGATCACTCTAAATTTTGGGAATGATAAATATGTCCCCTTTCAATCCACTTTTAACAGATTACAGTGCAATTTTTATCTAGACAAAGGTTTTTTTTATATATCTTTTTACTGATCTTTCCCCTTGCTGCTTGTCAACGAGTCCAGTCATCCAATAAACTTCTAGCAGCTTTACCACAAGATCCGTTAGTTCAAGTTTACTTTAATCATTCTCAATCTTCGGAATACAAAGAACCTTACCGCCAGCAAACTCGTTTGGGTGATGACTTAGAAAAACAGATTGTTGATACTATTTCTCAAGCTAAATCAACAATAGATGTGGCAGTGCAAGAATTACGTTTACCTAAAGTCGCCCAAGCACTCGTTGATAGGCAAAAAGCTGGAGTAAAAGTCAGGTTAATTTTAGAAAATACCTATAGCAGACCTTGGAGTAGTTTTACACCTGAAGAAGTAGGTAAATTAGATAAAAGAGAGCGAGAACGCTATCAAGAATTTCGCCAATTTATCGATCTTAACCACGATAATCAACTAACTCCCGCAGAAATAAATCAAAGAGATGCTTTAATCATTTTGCAAAATGCGAAAATTTCCTGGCTAGACGACCGAGCAGATGGTTCAGCAGGTAGTAGCTTGATGCACCATAAGTTTGTAATTATAGATAATCGCATTGTAATTATTACTTCGGCTAATTTTACTCTTAGCGATACCTTTGGTGATTATACAAATCCTAGTACTTTAGGTAATGCCAATAATTTCTTGCAAATTGACAGTCCAGAATTAGCATCTTTATTTACAGAAGAGTTTAATATTATGTGGGGCGATGGCCCAGAAGGTAAGCTAGATAGCCGATTTGGTCTACAAAAACCATCGCGTTTACCTCAACAAATCACCTTAAATAAAACCAAAATTACTGTACAGTTTTCGCCTACTTCTCCTACTCAACCTTGGGCTAATAGTAGTAATGGTTTAATTGGCAAAACTTTAGATTCAGCAACAGGATCTGTTGATTTGGCTTTATTCGTCTTTTCCGAACAGCGTCTTGCTAATATTTTAGAAAATCGACATAAACAAAATATCCAAATTCGCGCTTTAATTGAACCACAATTCGCCTATCGTCCTTATAGCGAAGCATTAGATATGATGGGAATTGCTCTGAGTAATAAATGTAAATATGAAGTTGACAATCACCCTTGGCAAAACCCAATTACCACTGTAGGCGTACCTACATTACCCAAAGGCGATTTACTACATCATAAATTTGCTGTTATTGATAACCAAACAGTAATTACAGGTTCTCATAATTGGTCTGATGCAGCCAATAATGGTAATGACGAGACACTTGTAGTCATTGAAAGTCCAGTAGTCGCCGCTCATTATGTGCGAGAGTTTGCTCGTCTTTATGCCAAAGTTAAACCTGGCCTACCACCAGCAATGCAACAGAAAATTAAAGTCGAGCAAACAAAATGTCCTCAGATAAAAACGTCTTCCTAAAATAGACCTCTTGCAAAAGTCCTTCTTTGCGTTCTCTTCTCTGCGCCTCTGCGTGATACAAATTCATATTTATGCAAGAGGTCTAATCAAGCCATTGTGAAAATAGCAACCTTGAAAACCCTGACTTATTAAAGAAGCCAGGGTTTTGTTTCTTCAGAAAATTCAGTTTATATGAAAAGCTTTCAGGAAATTCTCAGATAAAATTAATTTAACTTAGATGAATTACATATAAATTATAATTAGGGAGGCTCTAAGGATTGAGAAAAATAAAAATTACAACTTTTTGGCAATAGTTACTTTTGATAATTTAGCCATATTACAGAGATAATTTAAAATCAGCTATTCACTATAAAATCTTACAACTAATAATTAAAACTTAATATACCCTACTCCCCACTCACTTTTTCAAAACATTAAAGCAGTGAAGCAAATAAAAAAAAATTGGCAAAATATAGACCCATTTTCATTACAGCTACGCTTAACAATTGGTATTGGTGGCTTTTCGACTTTAGTATTAGCCAGTCTTGCTACATGGACGAGTTGGAAAACCCAGGAAATTTTAATTGATAATCATAAACATAATATAGAACAAATAGCTAAACGTTTGCCGCGAGATGTACAAATTTATAGTGAAATGATGCAGCCTGAAACTGGTTTACAAAAAGCTATTAATAATTTGGCAAATAACAATACATTATTATGGGTCAAAAATTCTGAAAATAAAATTTTGGTACAATCTAAGGCTTTAACTTTGTTATCTAATTCTCTGGTATCTGAGTTAATGTCTTTAACTAAAATGCCGATTAAACCAGAAATTTATCAAATTAATCAGAACTATTTTATTTTATGCGGTGGTTCTATAGAAGTCCAGGGTAAGTTTCTGGGTAACTTATTTGTAGTTAAAGATATTACTCGCGAACAGAGAATATTGCTCGGAATGATACAGAGTTTAGTGATGATTAGTGTGTTAGCAATTATTATTTTAACAGTTGCGATCGCCATTTATATCAAGCATTCCCTACAACCTCTACGTCAGCTAAATCAAATGGCTGCTGTGATTTCCGCCCAAGATTTAGGACAACCACAGTTATATCTCGATAATGCACCCAGCGAAGTCAAAGAATTAGCGCAAACTTTAACCATGTTGTTATCGCGTCTTTCCCAATCGTGGGAGCAAGAAAAAGAATTTGTCAGTAATGTTTCTCACGAATTACGTACACCTTTGACAATTGTACATGGTTACTTACAAAGCGTTTTACGGCGGCAAAATAACTTGACTCAAACCCAACAAGAAGCTTTAGAAACTGCTGCATCGGAAGCCGAACGTACTATTCGCCTGCTACAAGATTTACTAGATTTAGCACGAGCAGATAGCGGTTACTTGCATTTTAAAATGAAATCTTATGTTTTAAATGACTTAGTTGAAGAAATTGTGGTGATGGCAGAAAAATATAGCGATCGCCAAATTCATATTGAGTCCACAATTTATCCAATTGAAGTAAAAGTAGACTACAGCCGTCTTAAGCAAGTACTACTTAATTTAATTGATAATGCTGTTAAATATTCTGAAGCTGGTACACCTGTAATTTTTAAATTAGACCAACTTACAGACAAAGTAATTATTCAAGTTTGCGATAATGGTTATGGAATTCCTTTACAACATCAAGCACGCATTTTTGAAAGATTTTACCGCGTAGATGAATCTCGCTCTCATGCAACTGGAGGTTCCGGTTTAGGCTTATCAATTGTCAAGACACTTGTAGAAGGTATGGGTGGCAATGTGAGCGTACAATCGAAATTAGGAGAAGGAAGTATTTTTACAATTACTTTACCAATATAATTAATTCGCCAGAATTCAAAATTTTAAATGCAGAAAAATCGAGCAATCAATAAATAGAGTTTGGAAAAATGATAGTTTCGTCATTTAGCTTTAATTGCGGTAACATACTTACATTTAACTGCGGACTTTGTTAACAAAGTCCGCAGTTATGAATATACAACAGCCTGTAAGTTAATAAGCAATACCTTTTCCAATCAAGAGCCAGATATAAACTAAATTTTATCTCTGACTCCTGAATTCTGAATTCTAACCTTTATCTGCAATATCAATTCTGGCTGTTCCAATAGGAATATCTCCATTTAAACCAACTCTTTTCGCAGTTACTCCATAGAGTAAGATTTTTTCAAATGGAACTCTTCTTTGTACACCTATGAATTGTACTTCCACAGAACCACCAGAATTTACAGGCTGGTCAAAGGTGATTGACACACGTTCTTTAGTAGTCTCTGTTTTAGCTGCAATTTCTTGACCAGATTGGTTTACAATCCTAACTTTATTAAAGCTTTCCATTTGACTTGGTAAGGAAATCATCAAGTCTTGCAGAGACATACCGACTACTGCTACTCTAATAAAATGAGTATCATTTCTGGCACCAGAGTTAGTAATATGTGGAACATTTACACTCAAAGCTATTTGATATCCTGTATGTGTATCAGAATTTGACTGCTGATACTTTACAGGTGTAGCTACAGCCGCAGCAGATGTAGTGAGTATTAAAGCAGATAAACTACCAAAAATTAAACCTTTCACGATCAAATCCTCGCTTTTGCAGGAACTCAACTTGTAATGAATAGATTGCAGCATCACTATGAGTTCTAGCTGATGCATAAATTAAAGTATTCTGAGATTTAAAGATTAATTTTCTGAGAAAAGGATTTTCCTTGAGACGGCACAAAAAAGCTTGTCAGATAAAGCTTTACAGTTTTTTAAGCAAAAATTATAACTTTATTCAGCAAAAACTCATTTTTCTTACACTCATATATATTAGAGTGCGAACTACATATCAATAATTCATTATTTATTTCTGCAATTAAAACAAAAAGTTAATTTATGTCAATTAATCAATAGATAACTAATTATGTAATATACTCTTAGCAACTAAATGTTAATCAAACAGCTAGTAAATTTAAAGTATTAACCTTGACCTTAACTTGGGAAGAATTATTAACGCAGTTAAAACCAATAAAACAGCCAATACTTATCGGGCTTTTGGGAAAGGGCAAGGGGAAAGGGGAAAGAAAAACCTTTACCCTTTACCCTTTTCCGCAAACCAAATTCCGAGTTCAAAATGCAAAACCCGATCAGTATTGATAAAACAGCAGTTTAGCATAACCGAGCTAAGAAATTCCTTATACCCCTGAGTATGCTTTATGCATATGTGCAAACGATCTGGCAATGTAATTATTACTTAGCAAATTCTTGACAATAATTTCTGGAAATAGTAAACCATTATCCGAATTTGATACTAAATCACAGATAGATTAATCTAGCAAATTTATTTTGAAATTAACTATTTTAGGAGTAAAAAATGGCAGCACATATCCTTTTAGTTGAAGATGAAATCAAACTAGCGCGATTTGTGGAATTAGAACTGAGTAGTGAAGGATATAAAGTTAGCATAGCCCATGATGGCATCACTGGATTGACTTTGGCGCGGGAGTCAGCACCAGATTTAGCTGTTCTGGATTGGATGTTACCAGGACTCTCAGGTGTAGAAATTTGCCGTCGTTTGCGAGCCACAGGTAACTCAGTACCAGTGATTTTGTTGACAGCAAAAGATGAAGTTAGCGATCGCGTCGCCGGATTAGATGCAGGAGCCGATGATTATGTAGTCAAACCCTTCAGCATAGAAGAACTACTAGCAAGAATCCGCGCTCATTTACGCCGCACTCAAGAAACAGACGAAGACTTATTACAGTTTGAAGACTTAAGCTTAAATCGCCGCACTCGTCAAGTATTTCGCGCTAAAAGAAGCATTGAGTTAACAGCAAAAGAGTTTGATTTATTAGAATATTTGCTTTCACATCCCCGCCAGGTATTTACCAGAGACCAAATTTTGGAAAAAGTTTGGGGTTACGACTTCATGGGTGATTCCAATATTATCGAAGTCTATATTCGTTATCTACGCCTGAAATTAGAAGAAAATAAAGAAAAACGCCTAATTCACACGGTGCGTGGCGTAGGTTACGCACTACGCGAGTAAGTAGGAGGCAGGAGGCAGGAGGCAGGAGGCATGAGGCAGGAGGCAGGAGGCAGGAGGTAGTAATATCCCGGCGTTTCCATGTTGCCGTGTCTTCCACATCACTGATGAATCTCACCATCAGGCATAATTGCTCCAGCTAGGTTAGCACCAATTAGTTTAACCAGAAGCCTTTCACCAGAGCGAATCCGCGCTCCGGTTAAATCAGCTCCCCGTAAATCGGCTCCACTGAGATCCGCACCAATTAAATTAGCAGCACGTAAATTTGCCTCCCTGAGATCCGCTAAAAGTAGATTTGCTCGAAATAAATTAGCTTCAGATAAATTCGCTCCTCTGAGGTTAACTTTGTGCATAAAAGTATCGCTGAGATTAGCACCGCTTAAATTGGCATAACTGAGATTTCTGCCAGATAAGTCTTTATTGCTCAAATTTGCTCGACTATAGTCTTTACCACTCAAATCTGGATTCTGCTTCGGTGGTGGCTGGCTTGTTTGAGATGGTGTTTCATAATGAAACGGCGATGACGATGGCTTATGTGTGGTTTGATGTTTGGTTTTGACAGAGCGCAATTTTTCACGAGCTTCATTTATCGCTTTGAGCTTGTCCTGTGCCTTTTGCTGTAAGCGGAGATTTTCCTTCGGAATGCGATCGGGATGCCAAACAAAGACTAAATCTTTATAAGCCTGGTTCACTTCCTCAAGCGTTGCCCCAGGCTCTAATTCCAAAATTCTATAGTACCGCTCCAGATCGCTCATACGCCATTTTGGTGGACAATCAACTTAATTATGAGTGATACAGCGGTCTATCGGCTGCATCTTTTATTATTTGGGCATCGGGCATTGGGCATTGGGCATGGGGAAAGGGAAAGGGGTAAGGGGAAAAGGGGAAAGATTAAATTTATTTCTTTTCCCTTTTCCCTTTAACCTTTTCCCCTGCCTCAAGAGCCTCAAGAGCCTACCCCGCTAGTCATCTCCCCATCTCCCCATTTCTCCATCGAGCGATCGCTCTTAAATATGCTGCAACTGGAATTTGATAAACTTCAATAAAAATCCAAACAATAATTGATAAGTGTGACAAAAAAGTTAATATTGTCCAAATATATGGCATCCAGGTAATCGGCTCATTGATATTAGGAGGAAAATAATAAGCTACTATGCCAATGAGAGTAGTAGGAAGGACTACAAAAGCAATAGCAGCTAGCCCATAACCCCAACCTAACTCCACCCCTTCTAACTGGGCTTCTGTCCAACTAAACCCATTCCAACGCCAAACCAAGGGTGGTTGCCTAGAAGGCATCTTGATTTGCTGTAGTTCTAGGTTCACCGTAAAAATCTCTTGGCAAAAGTCACAAGCCATAGCTTCCATCAATGGCATATGAGAAATCTTACCTATCCGACAGACTGGGCAGGGGTAAACTCCATGATAGTCAAAAGATTTGGCTAAGATTTTAGGACTGGGCATAATGAAACTGTTGATTTTAAAAAGTTGATCTGCTGAATAAGGACTTGGGTAAGAATGATATATGGCATTTCTCAATTGTCTGTAATCAGCTTTCGCAAGGTAAAAACAGAAGTCAGGAAAATTAGATGTTTTGATTTTGGAATTCTAGCTTTTGGAATTTTTGAATGACTATGCCGCGGCTGTAACTTGTCTTTGATTTCTAGAATTTGGCTGTATTTCTTCATCTGAACTTTGAAATTTTTTCCCATTGGTTTTTAATTATCTACACTATTTATTGAGTTATGACATACCAATATTTGTAAAGTTATAACTGTAACAACGTCTAACCACAAGCCGCTTTCTTCTAGGCAAGCAAGCAACGATAACTTCATGACACAAATTTTGAAAAATTGAGGGTAAGAAAGCTTAGAATTTAAGCATTTGAATTCAAAGACAAATCTGAAACTTGTTTAAGGTAGGATGCGCCACCTTCAAGCCTAAACGCGCAAAGGACGACTTGCCCTAGGCTTCAGAACAGAGCGTGATGAATGAATTTTGGGGACTCCTCTACAAAAAGCAAGCTACGCCCAGCATCTCGTGGAGAAATGCTATAGTCTTGATTCCCCCAGTTGTACTGAGTCTATCGCTTTTTTAGCTGTTGTGGGGGTCTTGACACCACTAATCCTTCCTGTTAATGTTACTATACATAGGTTTATCTAGTTTCCTTAAATTTTTCACCTAAAGCGCCTCGCAAATGTTTAACACAAATTCCTACTTTTATTTTTGGTTTAGGGTGGTTCACCGGGAGTGAATATAGTTTCCACATGGAAACCACCCGGTGAACCGCAGAGCGAACTCTGCGGTTTTTGTCTTTTAAGGAGAATTTCATTGTGACTTATTTCAGTAGTTGGTTTTACGGCTTTTACTTTTGGCCCAGAGTCAGTTCCGGGTAAATAGCGTTATGCCGATAAACCACAACGCGCCCGGAACTGCTCAAAGGTTCCGGGCTTTTTTCTTTTTAGGGCATGGAGGCTATTTTCCTAATACCCAATGCCCAATGCCCAATGCCCAATACTTAATTTTTTAAGAGAATTAAATCATGATTAACGCTAAACTTGCTGCACAATCTCATCCCAACCATCAGACAATCGTTAAACTTTCAGAAAAAGTCGCTTTCGGCGGTGAAGAATTGGTAATTATCGGCGGCCCCTGTACCGTCGAAAGCTGGGAACAAATGGAGACAGTAGCGCAAAAACTAGCTACTGCATCGGTACAAGCCTTGCGTGGTGGTGTCTACAAACCTCGGACATCTCCCTACGCTTTCCAAGGTATGGGCGAGTCAGGATTGGAAATTTTGGCAAAAGTGCGATCGCAGTACAATATGCCAGTTGTCACGGAGGTGATGTCAATTTCCCAAATTGAAGCGGTGGCCACCCACGCTGATATGCTTCAAGTTGGTAGCCGCAACATGCAAAACTTCGATTTGCTCAAAGCTTTAGGGCAAGCTGGCAAGCCGATACTACTCAAACGTGGCTTAGCAGCGACAATTGAAGAATTCGTCATGGCAGCTGAATATATTCTCAGCCACGGGAATCCTGATGTGGTGTTGTGCGAAAGGGGTATCCGTAGTTTCGATGATTACACCCGCAACGTCCTAGATTTAGGCGCAGTTGCAGCACTCAAACAAATAACTCACCTGCCTGTGATTGTAGATCCTTCCCATGCCGTAGGTAAACGGGAATTGGTAGCACCTGTAGCTAGAGCTGCGATCGCTTGTGGCGCAGATGGGTTAATAATTGAGTGTCACCCAGAACCAGAAAAATCAGTTTCTGATGCCCGTCAAGCACTTTCTTTAGAAGATATGGTGGATTTAGTTAATAGTTTAAAGCTGGTAGCAACAGCCGTTGGGCGCAGCATATCACAAACAAAAGGGGTGGGTTCTAAACCTGCCCCTTTTGTTTGCGCTGCTTGAACAAAATATAGTGGGGAACAGGGAAAAGGCAATAGGCAACAGCTTTAAAAGTCTCTTGTTGTCAGGGTTTTAAGAAAAAACCCTTTGCCTTTAACCTTTTTCCTTTCCCCCAAGAGTGCAAAACTATTTTTGCAAGAGGCTATTTAAAGAAGCCCAGTAATTCCGTAGTAGATACAAGCACCAGCACCAATAATATAGACAAACCAAGTTAGAAAAAATCCCATTGCGCGGCCGGGTGAAGGGCCATAGGTTGCGATCAAACCCCATGCATGAGCAATCCGCCCTACAGTTAGCGCACTCCCAATCAACCAGAGTATCCAACGCGACGAATGCATCAATTCTAAAGTCATGATAAACAGCAATGCCAAGGGTACATATTCTGTAAAATTTCCATGTGCGCGTACCTTACGCTGAAGAACTCCATCATCAGCAGTTTTTGTGAGCAAAGATTTTTGAGTATAGCTTTCGACAAATGCCGCCCAAGGATTGGGATTTTCCAGATAATTTGGCTGGTTTATCACTTCTGCCTCAGTTTCTCCATGCCAAATTCGAGTTTTGGTACGCTCCATGACGACAATGTAAGAAAGGGCAAACGCAATCAAGCCATTGACTCCGACAAAAAATGTTGTAACGGGAATAGACATAGAAAATCTTAACTGGGGGTCAATTCTATAAAATAGAAATTTGCAGCTAGGTAGCCAAGTCCCCAACTGGGTATAAGTTTATGAAATTTGCTCCTTTGATTGAAAAGATTGCAACTGCATCTAATGAAGCTCAGTTGCGCTCTTGCTTTTTGGAGTATGCAGGTGAATTAGTTGGAGCTACTGCTTGGGGATTAGATTTGCTGGATAGCCGTTTTCAAGTGATTGCATCAGACTTGTGGGGATTGCCTGATACGTTTCGCGATCGCTATCAGGAAATTGGACGAAATGGCGATCGCGTCAGTCAACAAATGATTCGGCATCAAATTCCGGTTCATACTCTATCGATACAGTCTCTCCACGAGTGGTATCAGAGCGAACTCTATCAATCTGTGTTCTGCATCTATGGAATCGAATATGGTATGGTTGCACCGCTAATCGGCGTCGGTCGGTTGCTTGGTGGAATTTATTTTCTGCGTAGTAAAGAGCTTCCCGCCTTTAATGATGGCGATCTGATTCAATTAAGTTCTCTGTGCCAGCATTTATCGGTTCGTTTAGCAACTTTTCGCCTAGCGATCGCTCCATCTTTAGCTGATTGTTTAACACCACGAGAAATTGATGTTGCTCAATTAGTTGCTCAAGGCTTGAGCAATCGAGAAATCGCTTTGAAGTTGCATATCAGTCGTGATGCCGTCAAACAGCTACTCAAGCGGATGTTTCAAAAACTAGACGTTTGTGCCCGTGCTGAAATGGTTGCGAAGTTAAAAGATTGAGTTTACTTATTTTATACCCTAACTTCACCCAAAAAAACTGTAAGTTCTGTGCTATCTTTCTGCTATAAATTGACGAGCTATTTTTATATTTTACAAATGCAAAAATGAAATATAATTCTAATATTTTGTTGAAAAAATATAAAATTAATATTCAAATTCTGCTGCAAAATATACATTTCAATCTTGTATGACTCATTATATGCATAGCTAATTTAAAAGATAAAATAGTAATACCATATATAAATTTATTAGTTAAGAGTAACCATAAATAATCAGATATTTGGAGTTGAATTATTTAAAAATGTCACACACAAATTGAAAAATACGAACCACATTAGCTTTAATCTGGTAGGGTGCGTTATGACTAGTGTCCTAACGCGCGGTCATTCAGATGGTGTGTTAGCCTTCGGCATAACACACCTGACTGGCGTGGCAAGACTAAAATGGTGCATTAAGTATAGGTTGGGTTGAGCTTTTGCGTTACCTAACGTAGATTTTCGTGTTGGGTTGAACGAAGTGAAACCCAACCTACAATTTTTTTGCAGCATTTTAGCCTTGTGACGCTACTAGAAAACGGGATTTGAGGTCATTAAATTGTTTGTGTATACACCGTAGCCTTTTGCTAAGGGGTTGGGGATGGGGTTTTTTTATTATGAGTAATTTAGATGAAAGCATGAAAAAATCTACAGTCAAGAACTGAAGTTAGTTGCTCTGTACCCTTAATTAATTATTAATTAATGACTTATTTTCCTAATTAATTATGAATTACGAATTCTTTAATACTAAGACAAAAAATATCCTGTTGCTTTCTCAACGTATTTGATAACTTTTTGATATGACTCAGGATTACTCACAGGGTTGATGACGATGGGAATAGTGCCATCTGGTAACCAAAAAGTTATCCTACCGTTTGATTCATGACAAAAAGAACTAACGCAGTCGAGGTTAATTACATATTCATTTTTTTCGTAAAGAATTTTCACCCAGTAGGCATGATTTAATTTCAATTCGGTAACGCACTCTATATAATCGAGAACCTTTTGATAATCTTCTAGATTATTTTGGGGATTAATCACTATGGGAATGGCACTATCCGGTAACCAAAAAGTAACCCTGCCATTTTTTTCATAACAAAAAGCATGGACACGCTCAAAATTTACTACATATTCTTTCCTCTCGTAAAGGATTTTCACCCAGTACGTCACAACATCTCCTCAAGTCCAAAATTTACGAATGATGCACCCTATATGCCAAATGTACCCAAGCCCTAAGTTAATGTTGCTATGCGGTAATCCAAAATCAAAAAAATTAATTTTGAATTTTAAGTCGCACCTTTGGTGCGCTGAAAGCGCAACTTGAATTTTTAATTGTTATGACACCTCCAATGGTGTTGGTGTACCAGAAGTTGACAGAGAAATCGCCGCTTGAATGAACCCTTTAAATAAGGGGTGAGGGGCACTGGGGCGGGATTGAAATTCTGGATGAAATTGGCAAGCAAGAAAGAATGGATGCTTGGGTAATTCCACAATTTCAACTAAACGTCCATCAGGAGAAGTACCACTAATCGTATAGCCAGACCTTAGCAACAAATCGCGGTAGGCATTGTTGAACTCATAGCGATGTCGATGTCGTTCATAAATTACATCTTCTTGATAGAGCTTAAAAGCCAGAGTATCAGGCAGAACACGACAAGGATATAGTCCCAAGCGCATTGTACCCCCTAAATCCACAACTTCTTGTTGTTCTGGTAATAAATTAATTACCGGATCGGTTGTGTAGGCGTCAAATTCAGCACTATTGGCGTCAGTTAATCCCCCTACGTTTCTCGCCCATTCAATCACAGAACATTGCATTCCCAGGCATAAACCCAAGAAGGGAATTTGGCGATTGCGAGCATATTTAATCGCAGCAATTTTGCCATCTACTCCCCTGAGTCCAAAACCTCCAGGAACAACTATGCCGTCTACGCCTTCAAGGTGGGTTTCGGCTGGTTCAGTTTCCAAAATTTCTGAGTTCACCCAACGCAGGCGCAATTTGCCATAGGTGGAAATTGCAGCATGGTTAAGCGCTTCAACAACAGATAAGTAAGCATCACTTAACTGCACATATTTACCGACAATGGCAATTTCTACTTCGTGTTTGGGACTATGTAAGCGTTTTACCAGGGTTTGCCACTGGGTTAAATCTGGTGTACGCTGTTCCATTTGCAGCAAGTCGAGCACTTGTTGTGCTAGTCCTTCCCACTCTAGATTCAACGGTACTTCATAGATACTTTTGGCATCTTGGGAAGTGATGACACATTCTTCTGGGACATCACAAAATCCCGACAGTTTTTGCTTTAATTTCGTGGGTAGGGGGCGATCGCTCCGACAAACTAAAATATCTGGTTGAATACCAATAGATCTCAGTTCTTTGACTGAATGCTGTGTTGGCTTGGTTTTCATCTCACCCGCAGAGGCAATCCACGGCACCAGCGTCACGTGCATGTACAAGACATTCTGCCGTCCCACTTCTTTGCGGAACTGACGAATTGCTTCCAAAAATGGCAGCGATTCGATATCTCCCACGGTACCGCCAATTTCTGTAATCACTACAGATGGATTTGTACTTTTAGCAACTCGCAGAATTCGTTCTTTAATTTCATTGGTGATGTGGGGAATCACCTGTACTGTGCCACCTTCATAGTCTCCGCGTCGTTCTTTATTGATGACTGCTTGGTAAATTGAGCCAGTAGTCACGCTGTTTAATCGCGACATTGAAGTATCAGTAAACCGTTCGTAATGTCCCAAGTCCAAATCTGTCTCGGCACCATCCTGGGTAACGAACACTTCCCCATGCTGAAAGGGACTCATCGTCCCAGGATCTATATTGATATAAGGGTCGAGTTTGAGAATCGACACTGAATATTCCCGTGACTTGAGCAAACGCCCTAAACTTGCTGCTACAATGCCTTTGCCAATACTGGAGACTACGCCTCCAGTTACAAAGATAAACTTAGTCATAGTAGTTTGAATTTCTAACAACTTCTAAAAATACATCCCGTCATTGTGCCATAGTGACTGTGGTCAAATCTTCCGCACTCTTGCTGTGAAAAACCTCTTAGGATTAGTAATATTAGGCTGTATTCTCACCTCCTCCTTAGCCTTGGCAGAGCCATCTCTTCTAATCGTTTTTCCCCAGACAAACTACCAAACAAGTGCCCAAAAAATCTTTTTTCTGGGCACAGCACCTCCTGATGGACAAGTTTCGATCAATGGTAAGCCAATAAGCCGCAGCAAAGCTGGTCATTTTTCTCCGAGTTTACCCTTGCAGTTGGGAGAGAATCTGTTTACTGTGCGTCACCGCGATCAAGAACTCCTTCTTAGGGTGACGAGGCTTGCCACTGTGCCTGAACTTCCACAGGGGTTGGCCTTTGCAAAAGATTCCCTGACTCCGGCAGCTGACATTGCCAGACTACCAGGAGAACTTATTTGTTTTAGCGCGATCGCACCCCCGAACGCCAGTGTATCTGTCCACCTGGCTAATCAAACTGTTACCCTTTTGCCCCAACCCCAGCAAGCCCAATTACCAACTAATTTGGCAGCTTTGACGGGGCAAAATCAGCCTCATGGCCAGTCTAGCGTAGGCAGCTACAAAGGTTGCACCACAGCGGCAACTCCTAGCGATCTGGGACAACCCCAGTTTCAACTGACCCTCAACGGCAAGACAATAACTCAATCAGGAAATGGTAAAATTCAAATCCTCTCCAAAGCAGAGTTACCAGTTGCTGAGGTGACGGTAGACGCAGGTGTAGCACGCACTGGCCCTAGTACCGATTATTCTCGACTCACACCATTGCCCAAAGGCACACGAGCCACGGTTACAGGTAAGGAAGGTGAATGGTTGCGCCTAGACTATGGAGCTTGGATTAATAGTCAGGAAACCCGCACTTTACCCGGTGCAGTTCCGCCACAAACAATAATTCGCAGTGTCGGATACCGTCAACTCCCTGGTGCTACAGAGATGGTTTTCCCCTTACAAGTCCCCGTACCTGTGAGCGTACAACAGAGCGATCGCACTTTTACTCTCACTCTCTACAATACTACTGCCCAAACGGACATTATTCGCCTGGACGATGACCCCCTAATTTCTCGCCTAGATTGGCAACAGGAGACACCAGAACGAGTAAAATACACCTTTAACCTCAAAAAAGCTCAACAGTGGGGATATAAGCTGAGATACGACGGTACAACCCTGGTTTTAGCTTTGCGTCATCAGCCAGAAATCGGGAACACAAGACGAAAGCCTTTAGCTAATCTCAAGATTGTACTAGATCCAGGGCATGGAGGTAAAGAATCTGGTGCCAGTGGGCCAACTGGATATTTAGAAAAAGATGTCAATTTGGTGGTATCGAAGTTGTTACGGGATGAGTTGGTGAAGCGAGGGGCGACGGTGGTGATGACGCGGGAGGACGACAAGGAAGTTTCTTTAGTAGAACGTCAAGAGATTATTAGTAGGGAAGAACCAGCGATCGCTCTTTCGGTACATTACAATTCTCTGCCGGATAATGGCGATGCCGAAAACACCAAGGGTGTTGGTACTTTTTGGTATCACCCCCAAGCTCATAACCTAGCTGTCTTTATGCAAAAGTATCTAGTTAAAGAGTTAAAAAGACCTTCCTATGGTGTGTTTTGGGATAACCTGGCACTGACACGTCCCCACGCCGCGCCATCGGTGTTGTTGGAATTGGGTTTTATGAGCAATCCCGATGAGTTTGAGTGGGTGGTGAATCCAGATGAACAGAAAAAATTAGCAAATGCGATCGCTCAGGGGATTACTGAGTGGTTTAGGAGTGTGAGATAAATTTGGATAACTAGAGTTTTACCCTGATTGTATTTGGTGGAGTGCGATTAGCTAGTTTCTGCTCAATGTTGCGATCGCCTATCTCTAATTGTAATAGGATGTAATGGATTATACTCTGGATTTGGCACTGTATCAATCGAATAAAATGAAAGTTCAGTTGTTCCTGTGAGGTGTCCAATGACCATCTTTGACCGCCGCCGTCAACTTCAACAACAGATTGCTCAACTTCCAGAAGACCAACTGACTCAGGTTGAGCAATATATAGCATTTCTTGGTTTTCAGAAAACAGTTCCATCTCAATCAGAAGTGACCAAATCACCTTCCACTGGAGCTTCGATTCTGGCATCTTTAGAGCAAGCACACACTCGGCACGATTCTCCTCTGGAGGATGAGACTCTAGCAGAACCACCTGAAGATTTTGCTGCTAAGATCGCTGAAATAAAACAACGTGGCGATCGTTCTCAATCTGTGATCCGGCGAGGTTCTACAGGTGAAGACTTGCTCAAATTTGCTGGTACTTGGCATGGAGATGACCTAGAGGAGTGCCTAGCATTTCTTGATGCAACTCGCTCAAAAGCGAAGTTTTAAGTCAATAATTTATGTATTTGCTCGATACCAATCACTGTAGTTATCTCATTAACAACAATCCTCAAGTTGTCGCAACTGCTCAAAGCTATGCTCAAGATCCTTTTGGGATTAGCATCATTAGCTATGGTGAGTTGTTCTACATGACGGAAAAATCAGAGCGTCGAGAGATGAACTTACAAGTGGTTCAAGCATTCCTGACAGAGATTGATATCTATCTGATCGACAAAGAAATAGCTGAGATATACAGTCAACTGAAGAACCGCATTTTTCGTCAATTTGCCCCAAAAGAAAAAAATAAACGCCGCAGTATCCGCATTCAGGATATCGGTTTTGATGATAATGATCTATGGATCGCCGCAACAGCAATTTATCATAATATTACTCTCGTCTCTGCTGACAGTGACTTCACTAGGATTCAGCAAGTTTACAGATTTTCAGTTGAATCCTGGATTTAATTGCTTTACCTGGTATGCTGCTTTTAGATTCCCTTTTCCATAGTCTTGAAAATGGTTCTGCTTTAATGATTAACCTTCAACAAGGAAATTTAACTATTGAAACTTCAGTAGCTTTGAGTTGGAATAATTTTAAGCTTGAAAATCTGCTTCAACTTCTGAATCTCAAATAGAAGTAAACACTCATTAGCCAGCCACTTTGATTGATTCATCACGATGGGTTGTTACAACACATAAGAGCGACGGTTTTTGCCATCTAGCCTTGGTGGGACACCAGGGACATAAAACCAGTCCGGTGCTATTGCTCCTTTCTCTGGTGGTTCAGTCTCTCGCCAATAAATACCACAATCTTGACCAATGCAATACTGTCCATCTGGATGTAGGCGCTGTAAAATTTGAACAATTGAGTCTGTGAGAATGATAGTTTGGGGATGCTCTTGAAAATTTTTCACAAACGTACCATCGGACTCTGGTAGCTGAGTATGATCGGGAAACTGAGGCGGTATGGCTAGATCGGCAAGTGTTTCACTCATACTTGTCTTAATGACAAATTTATGTAATGCTTTACCCTTCCCACAAGGCATTAGGAAATATTATAACACCTTGCTATATCTGGATTTCAGTGCTTGTACAGTGCCAAAATCCTTGGGATTGCGAGTAGAAATATATGAAATCTTATATTTTTAAAGTTTATGTCTTTTAAGCTAGGTGGCATTGTGGGAGCGATCGCTATTTTATTAAACAGTGGTGCAGCCTTCGCTGAAGGTGTTGGCGTAGCGATCGCTGAAAATGCACAAAGGTATGTTACTGTAGGTCACGATAAATTAGGAAACAGCATAGCCCTAGACACAAAAACGATTGAGGGCACAACATACAAACTTTACGGCATCTATGGAGATGGTATCTTCGAGACTACATTCGATGCATCCTGTACAGAATCGCGGCTTTTTCTCAATCGCATAGCAATTTACGATTCCGAGGGAGAGCTACTTCAAGAGGATAAGGAAACAGGAGAAATACCTTTTGTCGCAGATTCTTCACCAGGAAAAGGTATGCAATTTGTCTGTGAAAAGATTGGCGCTCGTGGTTGGTAGGCAGCGGAGGCAGGGGAAGCAGGGGGGACAAGGGCAAAGGGCAAAGGTCACAGGAGGAAGCGAAGACCCCTCCTTTTCCCTTTCCCCTTTCCCCTTTTCCCTACCCGAAGGGTTTTGCCCCATGCCCTACTCTCTATGGACAAAACAACGTGTCACGCGTTTCTCGTCCTGTTGTTGGATTAGTGCCTTTGGCAACTTTGCACAATTTTCTTTGTTCATCTGGACGTAGCAGCACATCGGTAAAATCTGCTCCGTCAATGATGGCACCATCAAACTTGGTGTTAGCAGCAAACGCTCCCTCCAAAATTGCATTTGTCAAATTTGTTTTGATGAGTCGAGCTGAGTCTAAAGTGGCATTTCTCAAGTCAGAGCCTTCCAAATTCGCAGACTCCAAATTTGCTGCAAAGAAACTGACACCACTTAAATTAGTATGGCTGAAGTTGCTCTGGCGAAGATTAGCTTTAGTAAAGCTGGAGTCTGTTAAATCACGTCCTGAAAAATCAGCCCCGACCAAAATTTCTTTGTTATATTCGAGTGCCAAAGCGGTGGGAGCAAAACCTAAGGTTAGCGTGACGCCAACTATTCCCCAAAGGAATAAGCTGAGTATGCTTGCCCAAATCAAATAATATCTTTTACGCTTCAGCTGCAACTCATTATGGGATGAGTCAAGCTGAGAAACTGTAATGCGATCGCTTAACCTAGAATTCATGGAATTCATGATGTTTTTAGTCAATGACTAACCTTCCTCCATCTCATTATCCGAAATCTGGTCATTTTGGAGAAGACTTAGTAGCCCAATGGTTGCAATCTACAGGTTGGGTAATTCTCCATCGTCGCTTTTCTTGCCGCTGGGGAGAAATTGATATTATCGCCGAACATCCCGGAGGAAGCGGGAAGCAGAGTAGCAAAGGGGCAGAGGAGCAGAGGGGCAGAGGAGACAAGGAGAATAACTCCTCACTCCTGACTCCTAACTCTCCAATGCCCAATGCCCAATGCCCTATGCCCGATGCCCAATCAATATTGTCATTTGTTGAAGTTAAAACCCGCAGTTCGGGAAGTTGGGATGCAGGGGGAAGAAGCGCAATTACCCCACAAAAGCAAGCTAAAATTTCGCGTACAGCTGGAATGTTTTTAGCCCAATACCCTGAAAAAGCAGATTATCCCTGCCGATTTGATGTTGCCATTGTCTACTCTCAGGAAATATCAAAAAAGATGACTGGGGTTACAGCTACTCAAGAAGCTCTCGCTACTTCATCAGCCGCCGGATATGAGTATAGGCTGCAAGAATACATTCCCGCAGCTTTCGACTGTTTAATTGATAATGACAATGGTTAATCGGTAACGGATAAAATATTTTGATTACCAATGACCAATAATTTTGTACTATGGTGATAACCAAATCCGATCACGCCAAAGTTTCTGGACAGTAGCCTAAGCCCCGGACAAACTGTTGCCGGAAAGCCTCGATTTCATCTCTCTCTGGGCTACCATGAGAGACTATGGCTACCTGATAACGACGCATCACATCCACAGGGCACTGTCCCGCTTCCAAACTCCAAAGTGCCATCTGCACTCTCATTGGTGGCTCGTAGCTAATTCCTAATTCATTTAGAAAAGCCCGAAAGTCACCATCTTCTTGAGGCGAGACTTGACTTCTGAGTTTGATCCTAACCACCCAGCCATCAATTTGATGAATTACGGTGACGAACGAAACAGGTGTTTGGGGTCTGGCGTGCAGGTATTGAACGACCCTCAGAGTTAGACTGGCATTAGCCAAATAATACAAGTATTCCATGTTTGTTGGTGCTTGGGATCAAAGCCAATCCTACATATCTATATTCGTAAATCTATGCTTGTTCCCGGTAGGGTAAAAGCCCCCGTTTTTAGATGGGGAGGTTTACCCAATTTTTATGTTGATTTTTACGTGTTACCTAATTATATGTATCTTTTGGAGTAGAAATAAAATTGAGCAGTAATCTCATGGAGCTGCTTATAAGCGTAAGCTCAAACTCACTTTTTTCCAGCAGTATAAATACTAATAAATGAAGCCAGAAATATCACAAATTGATTTCAACAACACTTTTAGTTCACAAACAAATGATTTGGAATTAGATTGCTCTGTAGCTGGGTATGACTATGAACTACCTCCAGAACTGATTGCCCAAAACCCAGCATTTCCTAGAGATAGTTCACAATTATTGGTGGTTAATTCTCCCACTACAGGCATCGAAACAGCACCTCTAAACCACATTTTCCGAGATTTACCTGCACTGTTGCGGTCTGGTGATTTGTTAGTAATGAATAATACAAAGGTTATTCCAGCGCGGCTTTATGGTCATAAATCCACTGGTGCCCAAATCGAGGTTTTGCTATTGGAAGAGAGACAACATAACTGTTGGTTAGCTTTAGTTAAGCCAGGAAAACGCTTTAAGGTAGGAACGAGGATTATTTTTGAAATGAGGGGAGATGAGGGAAACAAGGCAGAGGGGGGAAAAAATTCTTCCTTGCCCCCCTTGTCTTCCCCATCCCCTCACCTGCTGACGGCTACGGTTTTAGAAACAGACGCCGCAACTGGGGGGCGTTTGTTGCAATTTGATGTGCCAGAAGGAAAATCTTTAGTGCAACTGTTAGAGGTTTTTGGTGAAGTACCGTTACCGCCGTACATTACTGCTTCCGAAGCTGCTGATGAGCAGTATCAAACAGTTTATGCCCAAAAACCAGGAGCGATCGCAGCGCCTACGGCAGGATTACACTTTACCCCAGAATTATTACAAAAGTTGCGCGATCGCCAGATTCATCAAGCTTTTGTAACACTACATGTAGGTGTGGGTACATTTCGTCCTGTGGAAGTGGAGGATGTAACTACTCATCAAATGCATGAAGAATGGATTGAAGTTCCCGCTACTACAGTAGAGCAAATTCGTGCTACTAAAGCTGCTGGCGGTAGGATTATTGCTGTCGGGACAACAGTAGTACGAGCTTTAGAAGGGGCGGCTCAATCTGGGCATTTAGAACCATTTTGTGGTAAGACAAACTTGTTTATTTATCCGGGTTACCAATGGCAGGTAGTTGATGGTTTAATTACGAACTTTCATCTGCCACGTTCAAGTTTGTTGATGTTGGTCAGTGCGCTCATTGGCAGACAAAGGTTGTTGAAGATATATAATGAAGCGATCGCCTCTCGGTATCGTTTCTATTCTTTCGGTGATGCAATGCTAATTTTACCAGAAGCCGTAACAGCTCTCACTCAAGGATAAGAGCAATACCTCTGGCTTAAATTCTCAGCTGCACGCTGCGATTATTTCCCATTTTTCTACAAATTCCCCTGGAGTTTTAATTGTTATAAAAAACTATAAATTTTCGTAAACAACAAAAATTAAATTTCCAGTTTTAGTATATTCTGCTTGATGTTAGCTTGAGAGCTTTTGTCAAAAAAAAGTCATCATTTTTGGCGAAATTGTAATTTTGAATGCGAGTCAATTTATGCGTGAATTTATAATTAAAATAGCAAAAATGATTGGACAAGTATTAACTTCTCCAATGCTCATATTGTTTCTAGTAACTAAAAATAAAGAAACCATCGTCATAGATATAAGACGATGGTCAAAAATAGTTGAATTAACTAGTAATTATGATTTAGCAAATTTATTATTCTTACTTTACAAATATCCAGAGTTTAGAAATCTGTATTATTACAGAATTAAAAAGGGAGGTTTCCTTGGATTTGCTCTCATGCAGCCGTTAAAAGTATTTTATAAAGAATGTCCAAGCTTGTTTTTGTACTCTGATAATATTGGTGCTGGTCTATTTATTCAACATGGATTCAGTACTATTGTTTCAGCAGAAAGTATTGGTGAAAATTGCTGGATTAATCAGCAGGTAACGATAGGATATACCAATAAAACTGATTGCCCAAAAATTGGGAATAATGTAACGATAAGTTCCGGAGCAAAAGTGATTGGAAAAGTCACTATCAATGATTATGTAAAAGTAGGGGCAAATGCAGTTGTAGTTAAAGATGTTCCTCCAAACTGCGTTGTTGTTGGTGTTCCAGCCTACATAGTCAAAAGAGATGGGGTGAAAGTAAAAGAGCAGTTAGTTTAAATTGGTTGGCTACTGAATTATAAAGGCTAAAGATAAAGATTTTTGCTTAAACTTTTCCCCAATAAAAGTAAGAAGCTTAATGACAAGAGCGTTTTTATCAAAGTCGAAGACTCTGGGAGTGAAAAATTCTTAATTTTTGATTTGTAATTTTTGCAGCTGTGGTGGGTACTCTGACTTATAAACATACAAGCATAAGTACAGGTATGCCACTCGTGTCTAAAAAATATCAATCTCATCAGTTGTTACGTTGGTTTTTGAAGGTGGCATTTTACAGAAGTCGTGGTCAGCAAAAACCGTTGTTCAGACTTCTGTTTGCTTCCTCTGTATTTTTGGTCTTAGCTGCGACAATTATTAATTACCCAGGAAGCAAGCTGCTAGCACAAAAGCCGATTTCTCAAAACCTAGAAGCAGCAAGCTTTTTCCAACAGGGAGTCATGCGCTATAACCGCAACGATTTACAGGGTGCAGAATACGCGTTTCGCCAAGCATTGCAGAAAGATTCTAACGTGAGTGCAGCGCGGAACTATCTAGGTAATATATTCTTGCAGCAAAATCGTTTAGATGAGGCTGTGCAAGAATATGCAGAGGCGATTAAAATACATCCAAATTTTAGTGAAGCTTATTACAACTTGGGATTAGTATTACATCGACAAGGAGAAAAACAAGCAGCGATTACTGCTTATCGTCAAAGTTTGGTAATTAATCCGACAAACCCTACAACCTTGTATAACTTGGGTTTGGTATTGTATGAACAAGGACAATTACAAGAAGCGATCGCTGCATATCAGCAAGCAATTAATCTTGATAACAGCAACGCCAATGCTTATTTTAACTTAGCGATCGCTTTGCAACAGCAAGGAAATATAGAAATGGCGATCGCTACCTATCGCCAAGCCTTACAGCTAGATCCGAAAAATGCCACAGCCTACAACAATATGGCAAGTTTGCTGGCAATTCACGGTCAGCCTGCTGAGGCGATTTCTGTTTATCGGCAAGCCATTCGCCAAAATCCGAAAAATGCCTCAGCTTACTATAACTTGGGAGTAACTTTATATAATCAGGGCGACATCAAAAAAGCGAACGGAGCATTGAAACGTGCCCATAATGAATATCGTCAGCAAGGCAATATTGAACAAGCCCAGAAAATCGAACAACTAATGCAGCAAATTGCTCAGAAAAAAGAGCAACAGCAACCTCAAGCTAATCAAGCTGCTACTCCCTCCCAAACTCCAGAGTCTACAAATAAGGTAGAACAAACACCTGTGCCAGAGACGCAAAATCAACTAGAAACTCCTACCGAAACCCCTGCTAGCCCTAGTGATGTACCTGTTTCAGTTGAACCACAGTCTACTTCAACCAGTTCAGGACAGTGAAGAAGTTAGAGTGGGGAGGTGGGGAGATGAGGGAGAGAAGAAGACAAGGGGAGAATAACTCCCAACTCCCAACTCCCAACTCCTACCTCATTAGACCTCTTGCATAAATATGAATTTGTATCACGCAGAGGCGCAAAGGCGCAGAGAAGAGAACGCAAAGAAGGACTTTTGCAAGAGGTCTATTCAAATCGGCAAACGATTAATATCTCTGTTGCAGCCAATAACTACCATTGCTGAACCACGTTCTAAACGTTTAGTTGGGTCAGGATTAATTTGAAATTTCCCATCCTGACTCACCGCTAGCAAATTTAAACCGTAGCGGTTGCGAAGTTGAAGTTCGGTGATTGTTCTGCCGTGAAATTCATCAGGCACAATTAACTCTACAATACTGTTATCTGGGTCGAGGTCAAAGCGATCTAAGATTGATGGCTTGGTGAGTGTACGCGCTAGGGCACAACCCGCTTCATATTCAGGAAAAACAACATGATCTGCTCCTACTCGCCGTAACAGTTTACAGTGAACTTCACTAGAAGCTTTAGCAACTACATGGGGTACACCAGCCTCTTTGACATTGAGAGTGGTTATAATGCTTTCTTGAACGTAGTTACCGATCGCTACAATTACGGTATCAAATTCAAAAATCCCAGCTTCTTTGAGTGCAGCCGGTTCGGTAGAGTCTAGTTGCAAAGCATGACCAACTATTTCCTCAGTCAATGCTTGAGAAACTCGTTTTTCATCAATATCTGTTGCCAGGACTTGATAACCGAAATTGTGCAATGTCGAACAAACAGATCTACCAAAACGACCTAACCCAATTACCGCAAATTGGTGGTTATCTTTACGTAAACTGCGAAAAAAACCTAACGATGACAGATTCACAGTTGTTATCCTTATTATGGCTCCCTGTATTTAGGGCAAAAAACGGCTATACCGCGTGAATTAAAAATTTTATTTTTGCCTTAGAATGTATATTTTATCAGTTTGGTTAGGAGTTAGGAGTTAGAAGTTTGGAGTTATTGTCTCCCTCATCTCCCCATTCCCCGCGTCCCCTAACTATCCCACAAGTAAATTTTCTTCAGGATAATGAATACTAGTAGGTCGTGGGTCTCCCAGTATCGCGGACATCAGTAGTAAAACACCTACTCGCCCAACATACATGGTAATAATTAAGACAAGCTTGGCTGCTGTGGAGACAGTTCCTGTGATACCTGTGGAAAGCCCGACAGTGGCGAAGGCTGATACTACTTCAAACAAAATTTGAATAAAATCCAATGTTGGATCTGTGAGACTAATTACAATAGTCGCTAAAATCACAGTCGCGACTGAACCCACCAATACACCCACAGCTTTCAAAATTAAAGATATTGCTATCTTGCGTTCGTATAATAAAACTTCTTCTTTACCCTGAAGAATGCTTTTGGTGCAACTTGTCAAGACTCTTAGGGTTGTTGTTTTTATGCCCCCTCCCGTACCACCTGGACTTGCACCAATAAACATCAACGCAATTGTAATAAATAAACCAGCGGTGGTCATTTTACTAATATCAATAGTGTTAAAGCCAGCAGTTCTCGGTGTGACTGATTGAAACCAAGCTACTAATATCTGGTCGCGTAAATTTAATGAACCAAATGTTCCAGGATTTCTAATTTCTATACAGAAAAACGCTATTGTTCCTAGAATTAGCAATATAATTGTTGTGCTGGTAGCGACTTTAAAGTCTAAAGAAAGTACTTGTGTTTTGATTTTTTTGAGAATGCGATCGCGCAACCAAATATACATCTCCAAAATTACCTGATAGCCAATTCCCCCAAAAATAATCAACATTGTAACAGTGAAGACTACTAACAAAGATGATTGGTAGCCTATCAAGTTATCTTTAAACAAACTAAATCCAGCATTATTCCAAGAATTGACACTATGAAAAATCGCTAACCACAGTCCTTCATTCCAACCATACTTGGGAACAAAAGCTGGTAAAAGTAAAAATACACCAGTAATTTCAAAAATTAATGTTGTGGCAATAATTGAGCGGATAACTTGACTGCTACCACTCATCCCTGGTCGGTCTAAAGCTTGTTGAATTGCGATTTTTTGGCGCATATCAAACTTACGCCCTATGAGCAAAATTAGAAATGTCGTGGTTGTCATGTAACCCAATCCACCAATCTGAACTAATAGGGTCATAAACAATTGACCCCAAAAGGAAAAATAAGTACCAGGGTCAACTACTGATAAGCCTGTGACGCAAACTGCGGATGTAGAAGTGAATAGTGCCACAATCAGGTTATTCCACGTACCATCGCTAGTTGAAAAAGGCATCATCAGCAAGATAGTTCCGATAGTAATGACAGCCAAAAATCCTAAACAAATTGTCCGAGCAACAGTCATAGTTAATTCAAAATTCAAAATTCAAAATTCAAAATTCAAGTTGCACTTTCAGCGCACCAAAGGTGCGACTCAAAATGAAGAAATTAGATTTAATATGGGTTAGCACATGGTTAAATCTGTAGCCTTATTTAGAATAATTGGTATAAATTAGACCGAGGACAGTTGATTGAGGTAAATTTGAGAAATTTTTACCCAGAGGATAGATCGTGGTTTACCTTCTCTGGAACAAAAATACCCTTCTTTAATTAAAAACATACATGGTAGCCTACGATTATGTTTTTTTTAAACTATGCTTTGTCTTGAGACTGTTTTTTCATGAGTGCAACACTTTATCAGCGAATTCAACAATTTTACGATGCTTCCTCTGGTCTGTGGGAACAGATTTGGGGGGAACATATGCACCACGGCTACTATGGGGCTGATGGTCGTGAGAAAAAAGACCGTCGTCAAGCGCAAATTGACTTAATTGAAGAATTACTCACTTGGGCGGGGGTAGAGACGGCTGAAAATATTTTGGATGTAGGTTGTGGCATTGGTGGCAGTTCTTTATATTTGGCTCAAAAGTTTCATGCTCAAGCCACAGGGATTACATTGAGTCCTGTGCAAGCCGCCAGAGCAACGGAACGTGCTTTAGAAGCGAATTTGGGTGAAAGAACAAAATTTCAGGTGGCAAATGCCCAAGCAATGCCTTTTGATGATAATTCTTTTGACTTGGTTTGGTCGTTGGAAAGTGGCGAACATATGCCAGATAAAACCAAGTTCATGCAGGAGTGCTATCGCGTGTTGAAGCCTGGCGGTACGTTGATTATGGTGACTTGGTGTCATCGAGCAACCGATGAGTCACCATTAACGGCAGATGAGGAAAAGCACTTGCAGGATATTTATCGGGTGTATTGTCTGCCTTATGTAATTTCTTTGCCAGAGTATGAAGCGATCGCCCGTGAATTACCATTAAACAATATCCGCACTGCTGACTGGTCGCAGGCTGTTGCCCCATTTTGGAATGTGGTAATTGATTCGGCATTTACTCCCCAAGCGCTTTGGGGTTTACTAAGCGCTGGTTGGACTACTATTCAAGGGGCGTTGTCGCTGGGCTTAATGCGTCGCGGTTATCAGCGTGGGTTAATTCGGTTTGGCTTGCTGTGCGGACGTAAATAAATATTGGTTATTAGAAGACGCGATAAATCGCGTCTCTACAAATGGTTTATTTATCGCATTTTTTTTTGAGATTGGTGTTATTCAAACATCACATTAATATAGAAATCCTATTTGATTGTTGAACTAAATTTTGTACACTTTCATTTTCTATAACTATCTTGCCTATTGCCTATTGCCTATTGCCTGCCCAGCTATTGAGATAGATTACACTAGACCAAAAATTAATTATTGATTATTTAACACACTCTCACTATTAAAACTGAGTAACTGTTAGTTTAATGCCAGAGTCGAGTTTAGGAACCTTGAAATAGTCAATTGGCTCAGAATTTTGATTTCTTTGGACTTCTGTTTGCTGCGGACATTCTCTGAAGAAAGACTCTGGATTATTGAGGATTTCCAAGGGCTTTATTTTTCGACATTCTTGGTCTTGGACTGCTGAAATTGATTGAGATGTTGGTCTGAGATTAAGAGTCTGTCCGCTAAAATTTCTCCATTTAGTATTAATGGAGGCAGGTTGAGTCAATAAAGTTTGAGCCTGATTGCGATCGCCTGTTGCATTTGGAACATTTTCTTCGTTACCATAGGCACTCTGGGGGAGAGCAAGGGCGCTCATCATAACGATTAAGGGGATAGAAAAGGATTTCATCATTAAATTTCTCAAGCTTGTCAGTTTAATAATTACAATTGCTTAGATACAGATACCGAAAAATAGGAGCCTAGTTTTAATACTTCTTAAAGCATATCCAAAGAGTAAAGCGATCGCCATGCACTGAATGGGTGAAAATTACTATGGGGCATGGGGCATGGGGCATAGGGCATGGGAGTGATGAGTTATATCATGTTCGGGTGAAGACTTATCATTAGGACTGACGGGGGGATGGGGGGACGGGGGGACGCGGAGAAATTTTAATAATAAGTGATTATCGTCGAAGCTTTATGTAGTGCAGCTAATCTCTCATACTCTGCTTGTTCTTGTGCCAAATCTGTATCAATTTCTTCTCGATTGGCGCTCTAAAAACTTGCTTCAATTATTTCAATATCTTGAGCTAAATCTGCTTCATTGTAATGACGTTCGATTTTGTTTTCTCCTAAAAGTTTCTGAAATTCCCATACAGACAAGTTAGCTAGGTTACGTGCTTGACTCTTACCCTTTTCCCCACTTCTGCAAGAAGTCTAATATCCCTGACTTCCCAAAAAAGCCGGGGATTTGAAGCCCCTCGATTAAACAAGAAGCCCGTAGGCATTTAGGTCAGGCTATCGCTTGAACCCAGCTTTTTAATTACGAATTAATTTCTTAGCCAATCGCCACAGGAAATAAAAAGGTAATATTAACATTGCTAACAAGATTTCCACAAACTGACTTAACCGACGTTTCCAGATAGCACGGGGAGTAGACTGGCGTTGCAGGATTGCTAGAGGTGCTGTTCGCAAAAGCGATGGCATCCGCAGAAGCCAAGCAACGCGTTTGAAGAAATCTGAGCAAAAAGCCAACCAAAATAATTCGTAATTCGTAATTGTTATACCAATTTAAAAAAAGAATGCGACAAATAGACCATTTGTAGAGACGCGATGAATCGCGTCTTCACCCAACGATATGTTGCAATCATTAATTGAATTGGTATTACCCCACGATTAAAGTCGGGGGCGAAGCCAATTACAAATTACGAATTTATTGTGTTAAAACTCTCCAGCTAAAGCCGCAACGCATCTTTCGCAAATTAGCGGATGTTCTTTTGATTCTCCCACGTGGGTGGAATAGTTCCAACAGCGATCGCACTTTTCGCCATCAGCATTCGCTACACCAATTTGCCAGTTATCCTCACCTTGAACACTTAAGGTTCTCAATTCTTGCAATGCATTAGCAGAATCTAATAATTCCACTTGGGAGGTAAGGAATAAATAGCGCATTTCATCAACACCATTACCATTAGCAGGGTTTAAAGCTTTGAGAGCAATACGTAATTCTTCATCTTTGATATAAATTAACGCTTTTGCTTCTAAAGAAGAACCAATGTGTTTTTCTATTCTGGCTTGTTCTAAAACCTTGTTAACATCGGTGCGAAGTCGTCGCAATGTTTTCCAAGACTCGGCTAATTCTTCATTACGCCACTTTTCGTCCACCTGTACCCAACCAGCTTCAAACACTGATTTGTAAGGTGTTTTGTAGGGGAGAAATTGCCAGATATCCTCGGCAGTGTGACATAATACTGGAGCGATCGCTCGTGCTAAATTCTCTAAAGCTATCTTCAGCACTGTTTGACAACTGCGACGGCGAAAAGCATTTGGCGCACTGATGTACAGTCTATCTTTGGCAACGTCCAAATAAAAGTTAGATAAATCCACCACACAGAAATTCTGCACTGTTTGGAAGAAGCGGAAGAACTGGAAACTATCAAAAGCTGCTGTCACTTCCTCAAACACTTCAAGGATGCGGTGCAGCATATAGCGGTCGAGTTCTGGCAATTCTTCAAAAGGTACTGCATCTTTTTCGGGGTCAAAATCATCCAGACTACCCAACAAAAACCGCGCCGTATTGCGAATCTTACCTCTAACATCATTCAACTGCTTGATGATGTTTTTACCAATGCGGACATCAGAGGAGTAATCTACCGATGATACCCACAGCCGCAATACATCTGCACCATAAGGCGGTTCTTGTTTTTGATTTTTCCCGCCTTCAATGATTGTATTCGGGTCAAGAACATTGCCTTCTGACTTACTCATTTTCCGCCCTTGTTCATCTAAAACAAAGCCGTGAGTTAACACATTTTTGTAAGGCGCACAGTCATTTACCGCTACACTAGTAAGCAAACTTGACTGGAACCAGCCGCGATGTTGGTCGGAACCTTCCAAATACAAATCAGCAGGGTAACGTAAGTCTGGACGCTGTTTGACTACAGCCGCCCAAGATGAGCCAGAATCAAACCAGACATCCATTGTATCTGTACCTCTGCGGTAAGACCGACCATTTTGGCGATAGGATTCTGGTAACAACTCTTCTATCGGCAGTTCCCACCAAGCATCAGAACCAAATTCTGCGATAATTGCTTGGACATGATTGATAGTTTCCTCATTTAGCAATACTTCCCCAGTTTCTTCATCGTAGAAAACGGGAATTGGTACACCCCAAACACGCTGACGGGAGATACACCAATCAGAACGTTCAGCTACCATTGGCGTGATGCGATTTTCACCTTGGGCTGGAATCCATTTTACAGTGGCGATCGCCTTTAGCGCTTCTTCTCTAAATCCCTCCACCGAAGCAAACCATTGTTCAGTAGCGCGGAAAATCGTCGGCTTTTTCGTCCGCCAATCATAAGGATACTTATGTTGATAAGGTTCTTCCTTTAACAAAGAACCCGCCGCCGCCAACGCATCAATCACCGCCTGATTACCATCACCCAGCACATTCAACCCCGCAAACTCTCCCGCCTCTGCGGTAAAATTCCCGTTATCATCCACCGGCGCAAGGATAGGCAAACCGTAACGCTGACCAACAATGTAGTCTTCTTGACCATGACCGGGAGCAGTATGTACCAACCCAGTACCCGACTCAGTAGTAATATAATCACCACCCACGACAATCGGACTTTCGCGGTCAAACAAAGAATGACGGTAAGTAGTATGTTCTAAATCGCTCCCTTTGAGTGTGGCTTTTACAGTCAACTCAAGACCCAGCGTCGCAGATAACCTCTCTACTAACTCCGCCGCCACAATTAAGTATTTGAAATTACTTGATGCTTGGGTGTCTTTGGGTGACACCTCCACCACTGCATAATCCAAATCCCCATTCACCGCCACCGCCAAATTCCCCGGAATCGTCCAAGGTGTAGTCGTCCAAATAGCCACACCTAAATCCGGCAAATATTCCGCCAACGATGATTTTACACCTTCCCCAAGACTTGTAACTCGGAACGCCGCATAAATACTCCGAGAAACGTGACCTTCCGGGTATTCCAACTCAGCTTCCGCCAAAGCAGTTTTCGAGCTAGGACTCCAGTGAACAGGCTTCAAACCGCGATAGATGTATCCTTTCAAGAACATCTGACCAAATACGCCAATTTGCGCGGCTTCGTATTCTGGCTGCAAAGTTAGATAAGGATGTTCAAAATCACCCCACATCCCGAAGCGCTTACAGCTTTTGCTTTGGTCTGCTACTGCTTCTAGAGCAAATTCTTTCGCTTTTTGCCGCAGTTCTAAAGGTGTTAACTTTTGCCGTTCTGCTGGCTTCATATTCTGTAAAACTTTCAGTTCAATCGGCAAGCCGTGGCAGTCCCAACCAGGCACATAGCGAATCTTACGTCCTTTTAGTAGTTGGTAGCGATTAATAATATCTTTAAGAATTTTACCTAAAGCATGACCACTATGCAGAGAGCCATTGGCATAGGGTGGCCCATCGTGCAGTATAAATAATTCGCCGGGGTTGTTTTGCGAAAGGCGATCGTAAATTTTATTATCTTCCCAAAATTTCTGGATTTCCGGCTCACGCTTGATAGCGTTTGCTCGCATCTCAAAATTAGTCTTGGGCAGGTTTACAGTATCTTTGTAGCTTCCTGATTCCGTCACAGTCTCATGCCTAAATTAGTTGAGCAGATTTTATCAATTATAGAAGATGGCATGAAGTCCAAAAAATTAAAAGCACTCAAAGATTTTGGACTCCAGGCAATCGCAGCTATTATTAAAAGAGAAAATCATGGCAGAATGACAGTATCCTGACCCAAACAGTGATGCACTTATGCAGCGCGAACAAATCCTGGCAACTTTAAAGCAAGATCGAACTGTATTGAAAAATTTAGGTGTGCAATCTTTAGCATTGTTTGGTTCTGTTGCACGAGATGAAGCAACACCAGCTAGTGATGTTGATATTTTGGTCGAGTTTGAACCTCCAGTCACTTTCGATCGCTATATGGATGTGAAATTTTATCTAGAGGATCGACTGGGAAGAAAAGTAGATCTAGTTAGTTGGAAGTCACTCAAGCCTCAAATTCGAGCATCAGTAGAACAAGAGGCGATTCATGTCGCGTAATCTTCAACTTTATCTAGCCGATATTGTAGTGGCGTGTGAAAGAGTGTTGCGTTACACCAATAGTATGGAATTTGAGCAATTTATAGCAGACGCTCGCACCTTTGATGCTGTTATTAGAAATCTTCTAATTATTGGAGAAGCTGTAAAAAATCTTCCTGTTGATGTGCGCGATGCCTACGGCTGGCTACGCCTACGCAATCCTGAAATTGAATGACGAAAAATAGCTGGCTTAAGGGATATTTTAGCTCATACATATTTTCAAATTGAAAATGAAATCATTTGGGATGTTGTACAAAATAAAATAAATCCTCTGTTAATCAAGGTGAGCCAATTATTAGAGAATCAAGAAGATAATCAAAGATAGAACTAATACCAATTGAAAATTCATGCATTAATAAAACTAGATATCATAAGGATTTTAGGTTATGTATCTGTCGCATTCGTTTTTAAAATTGGTATAAGTTTTTGCGATCGCACAATCGCTACCTAAGATATAAAATAACTCCCGGTTCACCGATTTTTACGGAAGGCAGATTGTGAAGTCGCAGAGGATGAAGCCGAGTAGCAGAAATTCCCAAATAATTGCAGAATAAATGCAGTTCGTCATTATTACTACCTGCAAATGCCGACTACACTTGCTGACGCCCAAAATCTACTTTCTGATCTCATTGCTCGTTACGCAGAGCGTGTAGATTATCTGATGATTCGCCTTGAAGAAGCAGAAGGGACTGATATCTTGTTGCGTGGCGACAAGGTAGAAACCCTCAGTGAAGGTATCTCCATTGGCGGACATATTCGCGCTTGTTACAAAGGTGGATGGGGGCTGAGTTGTTTTAACCAGCTTTCCACGATTCAGGAGCGTATCGAAGAAGCGATCGCTGCGGCGCGGATGGTTGGTGATGAAGAAACTATACTCGCACCCATTGACCCGGTGCAAGTAATATGCAATCTGCCTTTGGTCGGCACAGATCCGCGAAAAATCTCACTTTCGCAGAAAAAAGAATTATGCGATCGCTACACGGAATTGCTCAAAAGCGTTGACCGGCGAATTACCACAACCTCGGTGCGCTATGGAGACAGCGCCCAACGAGTGATTATCGCTACCTCTGAAGGCACTTTAATCGAGCAATCTTGGGTAGATATGGAAATGCGCTTTGCCGCCACAGCCAAGAATGGCGAAACTGTACAAACTGGCAGGGAAACCACTGGTTCTCGCAAAGCTTACGAAGATTTAACTAATTTAGATGAACAAGTCCAAAGTGCAGCTCAAAGAGCGATCGCGGCTTTATCTCTGCCATCAGTCAAAGGCAATACCTACACCGTAGTCATTGACCCAATTCTGACTGGTTTGTTTGTCCACGAAGCCTTCGGACACCTTTCTGAAGCAGATATGGCTTATGAAAACCCAGATTTATTGGAAGTCATGACCATTGGGCGACGGTTTGGCCCAGAAGAACTGCAAATTTTTGATGGTGCTGCGCCAGAAGGACATCGCGGTAGTTATTTTTACGACGATGAAGGCACCCCTGCCACCACTACTCAACTAATTAAAGATGGAGTTTTGGTGGGACGTTTGCATTCTCGTGAAACCGCAGGGAAATTAGACGAAACACCTACGGGGAATGCCCGCTGTCTCAACTATCACTTTACTCCCATTGTACGGATGACAAACACCTGGATTGAACGGGGTGAAACACCAGTCAAAGACTTATTCACTGATATTAAAGAAGGAGTTTATGCCCGCAATTGGTTGGGTGGAATGACGAACGGGGAAATGTTCACTTTCAGTGCTGGCGAAGCGTGGATGATTAGAAACGGCAAAATTGCTGAACCTGTGCGGGATGTAACACTTTCAGGAAATGTATTCCAAACTTTAGCCGATATTGAAGCAATTGGTGATGACTTTTATTGGGATGAATCTGGCGGTTGTGGAAAGGGAGGTCAAAACGGCTTATCAGTAGGCTGTGGCGGGCCAAGTTTACGAATTCGAGATGTAGTGGTTGGTGGAGAAATATGAACAAGAATCCAAACCACTGACGCGAATATTGTTATTTGATAAGCGATGGAATCTTGTAAGGTGTGTTATCCCGTAGGCTAACGCACCTTTAATTGTTGATATTAGACGTGCCTTGAAAATAGGGCATTGGGCATTGGGCATTGGGAATTGGGAATTGGGCATTGGGCATTGGGCATTGGGCATTGGGCATTGGGCATGAGAAGATTGATTTTTATTGTTCCTTGTGAGCGCAGCTCATGGAGTCTCTTGCAAAAGTGTTTTTTGCACTCTTGTGGGAAAAGGGAAAAGGAAAATACCAAACCTTTCCCCCTTTCCCTTTCCCCTTTCCCCGACTTCTACAAGAAGTCTATTAAAGTACTTGCTTGAGTAAAGCTATCCACATATCAGACGGATAGGAGTAGTAATCAATTTCCTCGATTTGATATTGATAAGATTCACTGCCTTGTCGTAAGATGATGCGATCGCTAGCTTTAACACCGTTGCCTACTCCAGTCATGTAGCCGATTCTTCCTTCCTTGACTCGCTCAAATACATAGTCACTTCCACAGATTTTTTGGCTATAATCATGTGTTTTATTGTGGTGTTTTAATTCTTTTAGTGGAGAGGTTAGCAGTC
Organism: Nostoc sp. DedQUE12a; assembly: GCA_034530795.1. GTDB lineage: Bacteria > Cyanobacteriota > Cyanobacteriia > Cyanobacteriales > Nostocaceae > Nostoc. The sequence goes on along the minus strand of JAVRCH010000079.1, from coordinate 5,631 downwards.
CTAATTTATTGAAGAAACTAAAACTTAAATTCATATAGTTTGTATTAAAAAATTAAGTTAAAAAGATTTCTTAAAAAAAATTAATAATTAATGCCTAAGACTTATGAATGTTTAACTTTTCGCAAACTCTATCTTATGTTGAAAAGTCATTCTCTGTCACTACTAATTAGGATATATATTTAGCCAAGAAAATTTTTTGAATATCGTATTTATTGATTACTTGATTTTCTTCGATCTTGAGCATCTAGTACAACACCAGAGATAATAGCGGCTAACTGTTGATTAACAATTTAAATCTACAGCAGTATTAACCGCAGCCTCAACTGTAAAATCACCGAATTATTCAATAAGATTGGCTAAATTTAGAGATTTTTCACTGAATTTGTTAAGATTTATTCATTAAATTTTTATGTCTGCGAAATTTAGTATATATGTCTTTTTTAAGATAAATATATTTTAGTTTACCTTGGGAGTTTGAGGGCTATATCTACCTGTTTTAGTAATACTTCTAGGCTGGAAGAGTTATCTAAAACTATATTTGCACGGGCGAGTTTTTCTGCGATAGATAGTTGACTATTAATCCGGGCTTGTGCTTGTTCTTGATTCAAATGGTTTCGTTGCATCAATCTCTGTAGTTGTTGTTCTTGAGAACAATGTACTACCCAAATTTCTGTAACCAAATCAGTCATCCCAGCCTCAAATAACAGAGGCACTACTAACACCAGTATTTGTGAAGAAGATTCGGTAATTGCTTCAAGAAAGCGATCGCGCACATAAGGATGAATCAAACTCTCTATCCAGTTACGTTCATCTTGCCGATTAAAAATAATTTCGCCTAGCTTTTGGCGGTTGAGGTTGCCATCGGTTAGTAAAATTTGTTGCCCGTAACGTTGGGCGATCGCACCAAGAAGAGGCGAACCCACTGACACTGCTTCCCTAGCATAAATATCTGCATCCAAAATCGGCAGATTATAAGTGCTAGCTAAATAATTGGTGACGGTGGTTTTGCCTGTGGCAATACCTCCAGTTAAGCCGATTATGCGTTTTGTCATTAGTCATTAGTCATTAGTCATTGGGCATTGGGCATGGGAAGGTGTGGGAAGATGGCGAAGAAATCTTTCCCCCCACACTCCCCACACTCCCCACACTCCCCACACTCCCCCATCTCCCCAGTCCCCAGTCCCCAGTCCCCAGTCCCCAGTCACCACTCCCTACTCCCCATTCCCCACTTTATCAACGCTTCGGTTAAACCATCTAAAGTGTATTCTTGGGCTTCGACATCTACACGTCCGAATAAGGAATGGCAGGTTTGGGAAGTTTGAGGGCCGATGGAGGCAATACAAACACCATCTAACAAGTGACTAGTATGAGAGTTATTCAGAAATATGTTGTTAGTAAGTTGGCAGAAAAATTGTACAGTTTTAGAACTGGCAAAGGTAATTACATCTACCTTGCGGTTTTGCAAAGCTAATTGTGCCGCAGGTGGGATGCTGTTGGGGCAACAAGATTGATATGCTGCAACTTCTATTACCTCTGCACTTTTAGCAGTTAATTCTTTAACCAAAATTTCTCTGCCGCCGCTTTCAACTCTGGGAAATAAAATCTTTTTACCAGATAATTCTTCTGGAAAACTTTCCACTAAAGAATCGGCGATGAAGTTAGAAGGAATAAAATCTGGTTGCAAAGAATATTGTTTGAGACATTGGGCTGTTTTTTCGCCAACAACGGCAATTTTGACGCCAGCCAAAGCACGGCTATCTTTACCTTGGGCAATTAGTCTGGCAAAAAAGTAGTCTACACCATTGGTAGAAGTGAGAATTAACCAGTCGAAGTTAGATAAATTAGCGATCGCATTATCTAAATTTTCCCAACTCGAAGGCGGGCAAATTTCTAAGGTAGGCATTTCGATAACGGTTGCACCTAAAGCCATGAGACGATTGCTAAATTGATTTGATTGCCCGACTGAACGTGTCACCAAGATTGTTTTGCCAGCAAGGGGAGATGAGGAAGATGAGGGGGATGAAGGAAAAGGGGGGAGGTTAGTTGACATAGGTTGAACTGTGGGAATACTGGCGTGCCTTTCTCTATATATATTCTCAGGTTGCAAGTACTTCCGTAGCCCAACAACTTCGCCAATCACAATTACGGCTGGGGAAAGAGATAATCCGGTGATTTGTTCGCAAATATTCCCCAGTTCTGCTGTCCAAATTTGTTGCTCTGGAGTTCCTGCCCAGCGGATGATGGCTATGGGTGTTAAATGCGATCGCCCGTATCGCAACAGTTGATTTACAATTTCCCGTATCTGTTGCCCTCCCATTAAAATTACCAGTGTTTCTAACCGCGATAGCGCTTCCCAGTCTAAAGCCTCTACTTCGTGGGCTGTAAATACTGCAAAAGTGCGACTTAAAACCGGATCTGTGAGGGGAATTCCTGCCAATAATGGTGCCGCAAGGGCTGAGGAAATTCCTGGTACTAGTTCAAAATCACAACCAGATGCTTTCAATGCTTCAATTTCGGAAGTACAACGCCCAAAAATCAAAGGATCGCCTGATTTGAGCCGTATAACTTGTTTCCCTTCTTGGCAGTAATTTACGAGTAACTTATTAATTTCTGCTTGACTTGTACTAGGTTTACCACCTCGTTTGCCAACATCTATTTTCAAGCAATCAGGTGGTACGCACTGCAATAATTGAGCATCTACCAAAGCATCGTAGACTAATACCTCAGCAGCAGCTAAGAGATTGTAAGCTTTTACCGTCAGGTACGCCACATCTCCAGGCCCAGCACCTACGAGATAGACTTTGCCTTTGTTATTTGTCATTAGTCAAAACCCTTCGGGTAGGGAAAAGGGAAAAGGTTAAGGGGAAAAGGGGGATCTTACCTTTGCCCCTTACCCTTGGCCCTTTTCCCCTAGTCACCAGTCCCCAGTCCCCACTCACCATGCCCTACTCCCCACTCCCCTTTAATTTTTCAATTAATCGATCGATTTGCTCAACCATCTCGTTGTTTTGCTCAGCTTGGAATAATTCTCTGGCTTTTTTGAAGTTGACGATCGCTTCTTGTGTTTGTTGTTCTCTTCCCAGAGTTATCGCCAGATTATAGTAAGCGTATGCATAGTCGGGTAAAATACTAATGGCTTTTTTATAATGTGCGATCGCTTCTTGGGGCTTACCTCGATCGTCCATAGCGTTTGCTAAACCGGTGTAAGCTTGTGCGTGTTTGGGATCGAGGCGAATTGCTTGGGTATAGTCGGCTATTGCTTCGTCTAGCTTACCTTGAGCGTAAAAAGCACTTGCTAAATTATAGTGAGCGTCTGCATCTTGGGCATCGACACTAATGGCTTGTTGGTACTGGGCGATGGCTTCTTCTAGTTTGCCTTCGGCGTACAGAACATTTCCCAAGGCATTATAACTGGCGGCATTTTTGGGATTGAGACGAATCGCCGTTGTATACTCTGCCACTGCTTCTGCTGGCTTTCCTTGAGCATAGAAGGCGTTCCCTAAGTAATAGTGAGCTTCTGCATGTTTGGGATCGACGCTAATAGCTTGTTTGTATTCGGTAATTGCTTCTGGAAATTTGCCTTGAACGTAGAGAGCATTTCCTAAGAAAAAATGAGCTTTGGCAAACTTAGGATCGAGGCTGATGGCTTTTTGATATTGTGCGATCGCTTCTTGTGGTTTACCTCCATCGTCGAGAGTATTTCCTAAAGCCACATAAGCTTCCACAAATTTTGGTTCTAGTTGAATTGCTTTGCGAAAAGCCGCCTCTGCTCCTTTTAAATCTCCTTGTTTGTAGAGATTGGCTCCTTGTTCAAAGTTAGCCAGTGCCTTTTTATTCTGAGGAACTATGGCTTGAGGAGAGTTTTTAACTGTTGCTAAAACAGTACCAATTTCTTTACCAAAAGCAGGGATAGCACTGCTCAAACACCAACATACAATAGCTGTAGCCAGGAGATTATTTATTTTCACCATTGTTATTAGTCTACCTATTTTATTTATATGCAAACTATTTTTAATATGATTATTCATTCCCCATTCCTAATTTTGGCATTCATTTTCTCCAATAATTTAGCGATTTTTGCAGCTTTTTCCGGTTGGCGTTGTTTCTGTAATAATTCTTTGGCTTGTTGCAAATTATTTTTCGCTTCTTCTCGTTTATCTTGTTGCATTAAAACATTTGCTAGACGCAAGTAAGCATCGGGATTTTTCGGGCTGCGGCTAATCACTTCGCAAAATAATTCTTTTGCTTCTTCTACTCGGTTTTGCCGATTTAAAACATCTCCGAGAAATAAGCGCACTACATCATTAGTAGAATTGAGAGAGATAACTTTGCGAAAAGCTGCTTCTGCACCTTCATAATCTTCTGCTTGAGCAAGATTGATACCTTTTTGAAATAAATCTGAAGTAATCAAAGTCTTCCAAGCGAAATATCCAAGGATTGCGAGACTGAAAGTAACTATGGTTCCGGCGATAATAGAATTAATTGGCAAGGTTTCTAACATTGTCTAAGCCAAAAGACAGGCGATAGGAAAAATCAAATATTCGATAAAAAAGAGTTTCCAGATAAATTGATAAAACTGAGCGATCGCAGTTTTATCTTCTAAGTCTACCTTCAAACTCCGCAACCACATCCAAAGGAGCAATCCTAAATGAGTAATTACGACAAATATGGGGTTAACTGAGGCAACGCGTAGCACAGCAACTAAAATTATGCCCAAATAGCAAACAGTTATTACCCAAAGAGCGAGATTAAAGACAGCTTTAGCGCCGAGTTGGATAGTGAAAGTAGAGATATTGTAGAGGCGATCGCCTTCCATATCGGGTATATCTTTAAAAATGGCGATCGCAAATGTAAACACCAAAATAAATAACGTCAACGCCCACACCGCAGGTACAATTGCTTGGCTTTGGTGGAATGCCCAACTGTAATGCAGATACAATCCCAAATTCACAATGCTACCGCGCACCGAAAAAATGCACAGCGCCGCCCAAACAGGAAACTGCTTCAAACGAATTGGCGGTAAAGAATAAGCAGTACCAATAGCCAAACTAATTGCCACCATCCCAAACAAAAACGGCCCAGTTAGCCACGCCACAACTAGCGCCAAAATGCCAGTAATTCCTACAATTAATTGCCCAGTTCTCCGGGAAAATTCCCCAGAAGCTAAGGGTAAGTGAGGCTTATTAATCTTGTCAATTTCAACATCTTCTAATTGATTCAGCCCCACAATGTAGACATTGCCACACAAACAAGAAACCCATGCCCCCAACAAAGGTAGCAGATAACTTGTAGAGACGCGATTCATCGCGTCTGGATGATTCATCGCGTCTGCATAATTCATCGCGTCTGGATGATTCATCCCCTCTCCACCAACCGCAATGGCAATTAAAAACAAACCCAACACACTCAGACTCGTCCCGATAATCGTGTGTGGGCGAGAGAATTTCCAGAAAGCATACAACCAATCAAAAGAAAATGGAGCGGCTTTGCTGGACAAAGAACTGTTTTGAGAATGGCTCATGAGTAGCTTGGATACTTTATTCCGGCTTACTTTAAACCATTGTCACAGAATTTGGCCATAGGGCATAGGGCATGGGGCATTGGGCATGGGGAAAGGGAAAGGGGTAAGGG
>JAVRCH010000078.1:0-38986 GCA_034530795.1 Nostoc sp. DedQUE12a | reverse complement strand
TGTAGTTTGATGCCGCGCCAGGTTGGCATTGCGGATGCGCGTCAGCATATCTGCAATTGTGTCGTTAGCCGCCATCGTTCCCTCTATAGATGAACTTATTGATCGCGAAAGGGCATTCCTAATTCTTTAAGTAAGGCGCGGCCCTCTTCGTCGTTTTTCGCTGTGGTGATGATGGAAATATCCAAACCACGGATTTGATCGATGCTATCGTACTCGACCTCTGGAAAAATTAGCTGTTCTCTGACACCCAGAGTATAGTTTCCCCGCCCGTCAAAGCTTTTAGGGCTGACGCCGCGAAAATCTCGAATTCTAGGTAGTGAAAGACTAACAAGTCGGTCGAGAAAGGCATACATTCTCTCGCCTCTGAGGGTCACCATAATACCCACAGGCATACCTTGACGAATTTTAAAGCCAGCGATCGCTTTTTTCGCCCGCGTCACTACTGGTTTTTGACCAGTAACCGTCGCAATTTCGTTGATAGATGCTTCCAGCGCCTTCGCATTTTGAGCTGCTTCGCCCAAACCCCGGTTAACAGTAATTTTTACCAACTTCGGTACTTGATGAACATTGGTAAATTGAAACTGCTGAGTCAGTTTAGGGACGATTGTCTCGTGATATAAAGTTTTGAGTCTTGTTGTCGCCATAGTTTTTTGTCCTGATATCCCTGGGCTTGGTCAGGGAACCTTTAATTTGGGATTTTAGATTTTGGATTTGGGATTAAATTTAAAATCTAAAATTTCAAGTCGGCTAATTCTTGTTATTTATCAAGAATTTCACCAGTTTTCTTGAGCTTTCTAACTTTTTTGCCTTCTGGCGTAAAGGTGTAACAAACACGACTGGCAACGTTTTGCTTGGTGGAATAAAGCATGACGTTGGAGCTATGAATCGGGAATTCTTGGGTGACAATCCGCCCTGATTCACCTTCTTGCTGGGGTTTGACGTGCTTTGTTTTTATGTTGACACCTTTGACGACAACTTTACTCAGTTGGGGAAGTGCTTGGATAATTTCACCAACTTTTCCTTTGTCTTTACCAGCAATTACTTGTACGGTGTCGCCAGTTTTGACGTGCATTTTGTGGAATACTTTGGGCGTACCCTGTTTGGCTGCCATTACAGCACCTCCGGAGCCAGAGAAACAATTTTGGTAAAGTTTTTATCGCGCAGTTCCCGTGCAACTGGCCCGAAAACCCGTGTGCCTCTGGGATTACCGTCTTTGTTAATAATTACAGCCGCGTTATCGTCAAAGCGAATACTCATACCGCTATCACGATTTACGGCTTTCCGAGTACGGACGATTACTGCTTCCACAACATCAGACTTCTTGACAGCCATGTTGGGTGTAGCATCTTTAACAACAGCAATAATCTTATCGCCAATGAAACCATAACGGCGGTTGCCTCCACCTAAGACCCGGATACACATTAATTTCCGGGCGCCGCTATTATCAGCGACATTTAAGTAAGTCTGGGGTTGAATCACGATTGTACTCCCTTGTTATGTTGTTATAAAACTAACAACTATGAGGTTTAAGTAGGTTTAACGTTCAGTATTTCTGTGACTTTCCAGCGCTTGGTTTTACTCAGGGGTCTAGTTTCCTGAATGCGGACGCGATCGCCCACTTTACACTGATTTTCTTCGTCGTGAACTTTATAGCGCTGGGTGTTGACTACAATCTTGCCGTACTTGGGATGAGGAGCGCGGTTTTCTACGGCGACTACCACCGTTTTTTGCATTTTGTCGCTCACTACCAAGCCAACTCGCTCTTTGACTGCCATAATCTCCTACTCTTGTGCTTGCGGCGTTTGATTTGCTGCCCGTTTGCGTTCTCCCTCGACCGTCAGCAGTTGGGCTAGGCGGTGCTTAGCATGTCGGAACTGGTGGGGCTTATCTAGCTGTCTTGTGGCTTTTTGCAAGCGCAACTGAAATAGTTGTCTTTTAACAGCAAGAATTTCCTCAGAAAGTTTATCGTCGCTTAATTCTCTTGCTTCTGTAATTTTGGGAAGAGGCATGACCTACTCCTGCTCCTGTGGTTGAGAGCGCACAATAAATTTGGTTTTTATTGGCAGCTTATATGCAGCCAAGCGCATGGCTTCACGGGCGATTTCTTCAGAAACACCAGCGATTTCAAACATAATCCGCCCTGGCTTGACTACAGCTACCCAAAACTCTGGCGAACCCTTACCGGAACCCATCCGGGTTTCCGCAGGACGCATGGTTACAGGCTTATCAGGGAAAATCCGAATCCAGATTTGTCCACCCCGGCGAATATAACGAGTCATTGCCCGCCGAGAAGCTTCTATTTGCCGAGAGGTAATCCAAGCAGGTTCTTGAGCTTGGAGTGCAAAATCACCGAAGTTGAGGGTACTACCACGGGTGGCTAGTCCCTCCATCCGTCCGCGCTGTTGTTTGCGGAATTTAGTTCTTCTAGGACTTAACATGATTAGGTACTGGGTACTGGGCATTGGGCATTGGGCATTGGGCATTGTCAATTCTCAATGCCCCATGCTCCATGCCCCATTCCCATTTATCCTTCATTTGAACGATCTTCAAATTGTTGACGACGGCGTTGTTGTTGACGACGACGGGGTTCACGATCGCGATCGCCCCGATCGCCCCGATCGCGATCGCGAGCGGCGGGTGGTGGTGCAGTTTCTTCCTGTCCAGGGATAATTTCTCCCTTAAACACCCATACTTTGATGCCCAAAATACCGTAAATGGTTTTTGCGGTGCAATAAGAGTAGTCAATGTCAGCTCGTAAGGTATGTAGAGGTACTCTACCTTCACGAGTCCACTCTGTCCGAGCAATTTCAGCACCGTTGAGGCGGCCGCTGACTTGGATTTTAATACCTTGGACACCAGCACGTTGGGCACGCTGAATTGCTTGTCGCACTACCCGACGGAAGGAAACACGACGTTCCAATTGTTGAGCAATGTATTCAGCAATCAGGTAGGCATCGGCATCAACTCGTTGCACTTCAACTACGTTAATGCGAATTTGGCGATTACTACCCAATAGTCCTTGGAGTCCAGTACGCAAGGATTCTATGCCTTGTCCACCGCGACCTACTACTACCCCTGGCCGAGCTGTGCGTACTTCTAGGTCAATTTGGTCGGCTTTGCGCTCAATCCGTACTTCGGAAATTCCGGCGTTGTTTTGAGCGAGTCTACCGAGCTTTTGTTCTATGTATGTACGCAGTTTATGGTCTTCTTGTAAAAGTTCTGGATAACGTTCCGGAACTGCAAACCAACGGGATTGATGTTCTTGTGTAATACCCAGGCGAAAACCGACTGGATGAATTTTCTGTCCCACGAATGCTTCCTCTAAAATTTCTGACTAAATCGTTATTTTTCTGGAGCTGCTCCAACGGCGACAGTAATATGACACGTCGGCTTGCGGATTTGGTAAGCTCGACCTTGCGCCCTTGGCTGGAATCGTTTCAGGACAGGCCCTTGGTCGGCATAAGCCTGAGTAATTATTAGTTGAGTCCGATCTAAACCAGCATTGTGTTCGGCATTAGCAGCAGCGCTTCTGAGAACCTTCAATATAGGTTCAGTGGCGCGATAGGGCATGAATTCCAGAATAATTAGCGCTTCTCTATAGGATCGCCCCCGGATTTGATCGAGTACGCGACGCACTTTCAAGGGAGAAATGCGTATAAAACGGGCGATCGCTTTCACTTCAGTAGTATCAGTAGCCATAATTTTCTCCATTTTTGCCATTTGTCTTTTGCCCTTTCTTACAAAGTTCTGATCTAAGGAAGCCTTAGCTCAGACTTTGCGCTTTGTCATTTGTCTTTGTCCTTTGTCCTTTATCGAGAACTAATGACTAATGACCAATGACCAATGACTAATGACTAATGACTACCTACCTGATTTTTTGTCACTTTTTCCATGACCCCTGTAGGTGCGTGTTGGAGCGAATTCACCCAACTTATGCCCTACCATTTGTTCATTTACAAAAACTGGAACGTGTTGGCGTCCGTTATGAACAGCTATGGTATGACCAACCATTAGAGGCAAAATTGTCGAAGCCCGTGACCAAGTTTTAATAACTTCTTTTCTGTTAGTGTCGTTGAGCTTTTCAATTTTTTTAAGGAGATGATCCGCAACGAAAGGACCTTTTTTTAGAGAACGACCCATAGTTCAATTTTGGATTTTGGAATTAGAAGTTAAGAGTTGGGAGTTAGGAGTTAGGAGTTAGAAGTCAAAAGTTAGATTTTACTCACAACTTATAACTCTTAACTCATAACTTATAACTCCTAACTTTTTAAGATTCACGACCGCCGCGACCGCGTTTAGAAGACTTACGGCGGCGACGCACAATGTATTTGCTGCTGAGTTTCTTGGGATTGCGTGTCTTGGCACCCAAAGTTGGTTTACCCCAAGGTGTTACAGGGCCGGATCTACCGATAGGCGCTCTACCTTCACCACCACCATGTGGGTGATCGACTGGGTTCATGACGCTACCTCTGACTTTAGGACGACGACCTTTCCAACGATTTCGTCCTGCTTTACCTGCACTCAGGTTTCTCGCGTCGGTGTTGCCTACTTGCCCGATGGTGGCGTAGCATTCACGCCGAATCAACCGGACTTCTCCTGAAGGCAGCTTAAGAGTTACGTAATTACCTTCTTTTGCCACTACTTGGGCGCTAGCACCAGCCGCACGTACAATTTGACCACCTTTACCGGGGGTCAGTTCTACGTTGTGAACGCTAGTACCTAAGGGAATATTCGATAGTGGTAAGGCATTACCGTCTTCAAAAGGAGCTTCGGGGCCAGCAATAATTGTTGTCCCGACTTTTAAGCCATTAGGTTGGATAATATAGCGTTTTTCGCCATCTTCGTAATGCAACAGCGCAATCCGGGCATTGCGGTTAGGATCGTATTCGATCGCTACAACTTGCGCGGGAATATTACGCTTATCTCTTTTAAAATCAATAATCCGGTAAAGCCGTTTGTGTCCGCCACCCCGGCGACGACTGGTTATCCGCCCTTGATTATTCCGACCTTTAGGACGGTGTACGGATTTAGTTAGAGATTTCTCTGGCTCAGTTTTGGTGATTTCTGAAAAGTCAGAAATCGTAACTTGCCGAGTACTGGGGGTATAAGGGCGATAGGAACGAGTACCCATAATCTATTTTGGATTTTGAGATTTTGCGGAAAGTCTGAGTGACGGCTTTTGCCGAGCGGAACTTTCCAAGACGGATTTACTGAATTTGGGATTTTGGATTTAATGAGTGTTTAACTAATTACAACCATTGATGGTAATTTTTCAGTAAACTCCTCAATCTAAAATCTAAAATTCTTAGACATCAGGGAATAGAACTTGTCTAATCTTGTCTACATCCCCTGGAGCAACGGTAACAATGGCTCGCTTATACAGGGGCTTAAAACCAACAAATTTACCAACACGGCGTTTTTTACGTGGTGGTAGTGCGGTATTGACTTTTACAACCTTAACTTGAAATAAGTCTTCGATCGCCGCCTTGATTTCTGGCTTGGATGCTTTTGGAGTTACTTCAAAGGTGTATTTATTCTGCTCCATTAGGATCGTCGCTTTCTCCGTAACAATTGGGCGACGCACTAAGTCAGCTAGGTCACGGGGGTCAAAGCTAGGCACTGTAGACCTCCTGAATTTTTTCTAGGGCTGATGTTGTAAGCACAATCTTGTCAGCGTGCAGTAAATCGTAAACATTTAACTGGTCAGCTGCAATTACCTTTAAATTTTCAATATTGCGGGCTGACAAATAAACGTTTTCCGGAAATTCAGACAATATTAATAATGTCTTATTTTCTGGTTCTGCTCCCCAACGAGCCAATGCTGCTACCAAATCTTTAGTTTTTGGACGCGATAGCTGTTCGCTAAATTCTTCCACCACAATCAAATCGCCAATGCGATCGACGAATGCTGTCCGCAGTGCTAAGCGCCGTTCTTTGCGGTTCATTTTCAGGTTAAAATCTCTGGGTTTGGGTCCAAAAATTACACCACCACCACGCCATAATGGCGAACGAATCGATCCAGCACGAGCGCGACCAGTGCCTTTTTGCCGCCAAGGCTTGCGTCCGCCGCCTCTAACTTCTGAACGAGTCTTTGTACTGGCAGTTCCTTGACGAGCGTTGTTCAATTGCCGTATTAGAGCGCGGTGTACAATATGAGACGCCGTTTCCTCTTTGGCAACTCGCAACTCAAAGCTCGTCTGACCGACTTCTTCTCCTTGCCAATTTTTAACTACACTTTCAACCATTTTTAGTCCTTAGTCATTAGTCATTAGGAGCCACTGCTTTGCGGGGGTTGCCCCGTTGAAACAAGTGGCGTTCATTAGTCATTAGTCATTAGTCCAAATGTTGACCGTTGACTATTGGCTAGTGACTACTTACCAACTTTCTTGGCAGGTACAACATTTACTAAAGCGCCTGGTTTGCCAGGAATGGCTCCTTTAATTAGCAATAAGTTGCGTTCTGGGTCTACTCGCACTACAGTCAGCTTGCGAATTGTGACGCGGCTACCGCCTAAACGCCCTGCCATCCGCTTACCTGGATAGACACGACCAGGTGTAGTACCAGCACCAATGGAACCAGGCGCTCTATGGTTTTTAGAACCGTGTGACATCGGCCCGCGACCAAAGTTGTTACGCTTTTGGTTGCCCGCAAAGCCGCGACCGATACTTGTACCGATTACATCTACAATTTCACCTGCACTAAAAATATCTGCTTTAATCTGTTGACCTAAAGCATAATCGCTAGGGCTATCAGTGTGATACTCATTTAAATGACGCAATGCTGGGGCAGATGATTTAGCTAAGTGACCCAACAATGGTCTGTTTAATGCCTTTGGTTTGACTTCGCCATAACCAACTTGAATGGCGGCGTAACCATCGGTTTGTTTTGTTTTAACTTGTGTAACAGTGCATGGCCCTGCTTGAATAACGGTGACAGGAATGGCTACTCCTGCCTCGTCAAATACTTGGGTCATGCCCAGCTTGGTGCCGAGAATACCTACAGACACAGTAACTGGTTCTCCTTTCTACTTGCTGACCTTGGAATCCGACTCTAGAGGACACGCTTTGTACGTGTCAGTTTAGGCTACAGCCTGGGAAATTTGGAATGGGCTCAACCACTCCAAATACTTTGGGACACAACAAACCGTGTCCGTACTGCTTGGCGAATCTGTTTAGTTTCACTCACGCGATCGCCATAACAGCCACAAGTCTCTTCCCTTCGGGAAGGAGTAACTTCTGGAATGAATGCAAGGCGCTACAGCTTTAAGCTGTGTGCAGCAATACTTTTATCCAAGCAATTGCTGTGGCACTTTTCGCAGGCAGCGTTGCCGCTGGGTTTTCGATTTGTATCTGCCCAAAGAACGGCTTCCCTGAGGTTGGCGACTGCCTTGTTGCAGTTGGACTTAAGTGGTTTTTACCACCCAGTATCCATTAACTGAGCCAGTATTAGTGAATCAGTTTTTTTCCTAAACACCTTAAACAAAAGTTTAAGATTTTGCCCTTTTTTAGAGGCTTACGAGTCAATTTAGTCTGAAGCTGAGGATTAGCTTTGCTTTTTCCTTCACAAGCTCCAATGTTAACCTAAAAGCTTTATTAGTTTACCAGCCTATGAACAATCTTTCGTTAAATTATCATCTTTGAATTGACTAATCAGCCTTTGATGGTAACACTATTTTAGAATGACATAAGTTCGGCAAGCTAATTTGCACGTTTGGTCACAATCTAATAATATAAATCATTTATTTATGATTGTCCAGTAATTTTTTTGGAATTGGGTATGGAGGGATGAGGGAGACAAGGAGAGAAGTTGGAGCAAAGGAAGCCTCTGCTCCAACTTCTCCTAAAGGAGGCGCTGCGCGAACGGGGGACAAACAAAAATAATAACTTTTAACTCCTCATTCAACGGTCAACAGTCAACAGCCACTGTTTGAGCAATTCCCAAAAAAATGCTCTATCTATCAGTTCACGGTAAATAATAGAGATATCTAAGTGGGATAAGACAACAATCAATCTATGGCACTAATTACCACTGGCAACGCTTTAATCCGGGATCTGGAAAAATTTGGCGCTCTTGGAGTGTATGTACCTCTGGAAGGAGGTTATGAAGGCCGCTATCAGCGCCGACTTCGTGCTGCTGGCTATACTACGCTGCACATTACTGCCAAGGGGCTGGGCGACGTAGCTGCATATCTCACAAGAGTTCATGGAGTCAGACCTCCCCATCTGGGCAAAAAAAGTACTGGTAGCGGTGCAGCGGTAGGTTATGTATACTATGCTCCACCAATTCTTGATACTCATTTAGAACAGCTACCACCAAAGTCAAAGGGGCTGGTGTTGTGGATTATTGAAGGAAATATTCTTTCCGATCAGGAAATCGAATATTTAGCCAATTTGCCTAAACTAGAACCACGGGTGAAAGTAGTCATTGAAAGGGGTGGCGATCGCGCTTTTCGTTGGACTTCTCTAGAAAAAACTCTGTTGGCTAGTTAGCAGTTATAAAAGAAAAGTTAGGAGTGAGGAGTGAGGAGTTAAAAATTTCTAACTGATAATTCCTAACTCATAACTCCTAACTCATAATTTATAACTTATAACTCTCTCAACATTTCAATAGTGCTAATCCGAAAACCACAGGATGCAAACAAGCGCCGCGAAGCCTCGTTTGCATTTGCTGTATCTAGGCGAATTTGTTTGACACCTATTTGAGAAAAACGTTCTACAGCTTGCATTACCATTTGCCTGGCAATTCCATTTTTTCGATATTCTGGCTCAACCCAAATATCGTGGATAAAAGCAAATTCTTGTAACCGATAAATTGGGATTTCTTGCTCAATTGTCGCCACTAGAAACCCTACAAGTTGTCCTTGGTTTTCGGATACTAAAAATACACTGCGCTCGCTATTTGCCAACCGCGTTAACCATTTTTCATAGCGCTGTTCTGGATGCGTTAGAAAACCGTATTTGGCAGAATCCCAAGACTCATGCAAAGCACAAATTTTGGCAACCATTGGTAAAACTGCGGGTACGTCACCTGTGGAAGCGGGGCGAATCAGCATAATAATGGAATTTTGGATTTTAGATTTAGATTGCGAATAGCTTGGGATCTCTACATTTTCTCAACCTATAGTAGTCATAAATGAAAAAGTGAAATTTTGCTTCTCAGGCTGTTAACACTCAACAGGTAACAGCCACCACTGATTTTTTTCACAATTCTAGTAGGATTGCTATCTCTCAAGTTTCTAATCCTGTTGGTGAGCAAATTTATAACCACCCCAGAGAGAAAGAGCGATCGCGGCTACTAACAAAATCGGTATGCTATACCAAGGAAACTGAGACAAGGGTAAATGAGCAGCTGCACGCAGCCCGATGCTGGCGTAGGTTAGTGGTAACAAGTAAACTACAACTTTCAGGGCTGCTGGTAATGTACCAGGGTCAAAGAAGGTCGCTCCTAAAAAAGACATGGGGATAATTATAAAGTTGTTGTAGAGTCCCACTGATTCGAGCGATCGTACACTCAACCCGACAATCACACCTAACCCGGCAAAGACAGCACAATTGAGTACAACTAAAGCTAGAAATAGGGGATTCAGAAAATTCCAGTTTCCAGTCAATAGTACCGCGACTAAAATCACCGAACCCGATGTCATTAAACCCCGCACTACTCCCGCCAACATTTTGCCGATGTGCAATGCTAACGGATGTATGGGAGTTAACAATAATTCCTCGAAAGTTTTGCTAAATAATCTGTCTCCACAAATGGAAAATGTCGTCCCACCAAAGCTAATGGTCATTGACGATAGCGCCACCATCCCTGGTAATATAAATTCTAAATAGTTGTCATAGTTACCACTAATTGCTGAGCCGGGTTTGATGGAACTACCCAAACCTAAGCCAAAAGCTAATATATATATCAGTGGAGATATTAACCCTGATGCAGCAACTTGCACAATTCGCACACGTAAATCTAGCCAATCTCCCCAAAAAATAGTTAGACTATCAGCTAGGAGAATTTGAAATTGCGAAGTTTTGAACCTCTTGCCCGATAGTAACGCTCTTTGAAATTTCACTTGCTTTTAGTTAGGTATCAAAATTGTATTCAAAGTTAATTTACATTGTTTGATACATCAATTACTAGGGGTAATAAAATATCTAAAAACTAAAAATTTAATTCAAAATTAAAAGCAAATTTTATACCAACTATCTGTAGATACTAAAAATATGCTATATTTGATTAGATATAATTTATGAATTAATAAAGTTAAAAGTCAAAAACTAGGTATTATGTAATAGCTAAACAAAAATTTATTAATCAGCAACTCAATAAAAATATTCGCAAATTGTTGTAGATGAAAACAACAACTCACAAATTTGAAACCCTATCTAGACATTTAGATAAATGGCGATTTTTTCGATTTAACAAGAATATTACACAGAAAGTCCGAGGCAATTACAATTAAGACTAGAGCATACTGAAAAGAGAGAGAAAATTTTAGACCACTCCCCCCCAAATTGATGTGAAGGTGATTAAGCAACAATGAGACGTAAATCGACTGCTAGATCGGCTACTACTTCTAAACCCTCTAATATCCAATCCTCGATGTTTAACCTCTTCACCATCGCAATTATGGGAGGGGTGTTAATTTTAGGAATTGGGATTGGCATTGCTTTTAGTTCTACAACCACGTTGACCCCATCAAATGTAGCTTCTCGTGAATTCATTGACACCAAAGCACCAAACCCTGAAATTTGTGTGCAGTATGGAGCCAGCGCGATGGTAATGGACGCTAGACTATTTGTCACTCTCAACCCCTTCAATGTGTATGTTGCCCAGCCAAGTATGCGTCCTGGATGCGTTATCCGACAAAATAACTGGGCGCTTTTAGAGAACCGTAAGCTGGTGACATCTGACCAGGTAAGAGATTGTAAGAATCGCTTAAATACCTTTGGTTTTACAGGTAATTTAGATAGTGATAACCCTGATATTAGATGTATATATCAGAATGAAGCTGCTCAAAACTTCTTCACAGCTCAACCAGGAGCAGTTGGAACACCACAGGAAACGGATAGATTTTAGGATTTGGGTATGGGGCATGAGGCATTTGTCTCCTCTGCTTCCTCTGCCCCTCTGCTCCCCACTTTCTACAGACGCGTAGACGCTCGAAGAGCGGCTTCTCGTAAGAGTATAATTGCGTCTCTACCTACTTTTAGGAAGGGGTTGGCCAAACTCAATGATTTGAGGATTGGGAACATTGGGGGCTGTTTGTACTGGAAATTCAGACACGCCGAAAGTAGGAATGCTATTCAATGTACCCGGTTGATTTGGGAAAGAAGGAGGGGGAAGAATATAACTAGGTTGTTGAGTGGGTGCATTGGGAGTTAGGGGAGGTACAGTTACAAAAGGTTGATTTGAGTTAGTGGTATTTGTTGACGGTAGCTGACTCGATATGGGAGGAATTGTGAGTAAGGGCGGTTGTGAGTTAGGAGTCAGTACGGGTAGGTTATTAGGCGATTGTAAGTTAGTAGTAGTTACGGGTGATTTAGTAGGCGGTTTTTGAGGTGGTTTTTTCGGTGAAGGTGCTGAGTTGGCTGGTTTTACAGCAGTACTTTTACCAGAAATAACAGGACGTAATACCCAGCGAGTGGGATTTTTTCGCGAAACAGGTTGCAGTTTTACCTGGTTGGGATTTAAAACAGTTCCTGGTGCTAAATCTAGAACAATGCGTGTAGAGTTTTCATTGAGCTGAGAAACACGAATACTTTTGATGACTCCAGAATAACTTTGTTGGGTGGTAACAGAACCTAACTTGGTATTCGGTAAATCTACAACCAAGCGAGGTGGTTGGGCAAGGTAGAAATAACGAGGGGTTGTAGCTGTTGAGAGAGTGATTTCAAGTTGCTGTGTTTTCGGAGAAAAGCGCCAATTGTCTAATTTTGCCACTGGCGTAACAGCAATGCTGGAAGCTTCAAGGGCGATCGCTGCATAAAAACCGAATACACTCAAGCTAAGTAGCTTTTTGCTCCAGTGGCAATACCATGTCTTTAATCTCTGAGACATTCTTAATTATGCCTTCAATATTGAGTTCTGAGGAATTTCTAGTATAAGCTAAGAATTAAATTATACTTTTAACTTTTTATTCCTCACTTGTCACTATAAATATATACACTTACTTGTGTTTTAAGTAAGTGCGATCGGGTGCGTAGGCTAAACGTATGAAAAAGTGAGTCGGGAGATGGGGAGATTAGAAAAAAGCTTCCCACACTCACCATCCCCTATGCCCTTTTAATGGCTGTTCGACTTCTGAGATTTTTCCTGAACTTTTTCTGGCACAGCAGTAAATTTTAGAGTTTGGGGAATGCCATTGAGAGTTAATTGCCCTGGTATAACACCTGTGTTGACTAGTTGCATTTGAATTGTGACTGAGTTGAAAGCATCTTTCTGGGGCTGAGGGATATTGCAAAGGATTGATGTGTTAACTTTCCCGGATAAATTTAACTGTTGATTTTTCAAGATGCCTATGAGAGAATGCTTTTCGTCAATATCGGCGTTGGCGTTTGTCGGTAATACAGAGGCATTTAAGTAAATACCTGACTGCTCAACGTTTAATGTTAGAGTGTCTGATTTTTCACAGTTGGGCAAATTTTCAGCTAGTGTTAAACGATAGCGATCGCTAACCTTAGGAGGAGCTTTGAGATTGTTTTCTCCATAAGCAGTTACGGTTTTAAACAGCAGTAGCACTGAACTGATGGCTACTCCGTAAAAAACTAAGGATTTCAAGTTGAAATGATTCATAATCTCAATTCCTGAGTTGTTGGCTCTGGAGTACTAACTTCAGGAAGCACAGAAGCCAGATGAGCAGTAACTTGACTGTAGCGACGGGTAATCAGTAGGGAAGAACGACATTGGATGGCTAATTGGTCTGTATATCTTCCCAAGGTTTGACGCTCAATACCCCAAGTGCGGCTGGTGCCAGCGATTGTCAGATCTACATTTTTCGAGGCTTCGACAACAGCTTGGATGGGATCTGGAGCTTGGACAACTTTGATTTCTATGCGATCGCGTACACTACTTGGTAATTGCTCCATCATCGTGTCCAGTTCGTAACTCAATTCATCCTTGAGGCGATTTCCTGGTAAAACGTGTAAAACCTGCAACATACAAGTTTCATGATTGATTAGCAGCCTTAAAGCAAGTATTAATGCTAGATCATCGTGGATGTTTGCAGAATAAGGTACTAACAAGCTTTCTAATCGCTCACTTCCCCGGTCTACAAATACTGCCACATCCACTGGTGCAGTAGTGAGAATTTGACCGACTCTTCCTCCTAAGCGATTGCTACTAAAGGCTGGGCGATGCCATCCCACGAGAATTAAATCAACTTCGTCTAGCGCAGCAATTTGGGCTGTTTCCCGTGCAACATTGCTGGATGTACGGACGATGGGATGCACGTAAGAGCGTGTTTCTGGAGGTTCGAGAGTATTAATTAATTCTTCTAACTGCTGGCGGCGCTGGGCAATTAATCGGTCTGCTTCAACTGGGGTACTTTCAAAGGCATAGTCTTCTTCAAATTCAATCAAGCTGAGGGGATGCACAACAGCCGGTTGTCGATAGTTGAGAGCGATGGCTACTGCTAACTGTACTAAACCTTTTTGAGTATTCGGATTAGCCACTGGTACTAAAATCCGGTAGGGACGAGTGTAAGTTTTTTGTTGAGCAGTGGTATCTTCTGTATGTAAATCTATTTCACCTTCTGCTTCCGACTCCGTTTCTACAACATCTAATCTGATTAGCTTTTTCGGATACGTCCATTCCAAAAGTGGCGAGGTCATAAATGTAGTTACCAGTGCCATAATTACCAGCATGGTAAATATTAAAGGGGAAATTACTCCTAACTCCAGACCAATATTTAGCACTATCAACTCGGTTAAACCGCGAGTATTCATCAACCAACCGAGTGCTGAGGCTTCGCGTTTATTAATCCCACTAACACGAGCTGCGATATAAGTGCCAAAATATTTACCTGCGATCGCTACTGCCAAAACCAATGCACACAATAGCCATAATTCTGGACGATTCAGCAAGCCAATCTGCGTCCGCAAACCACTGTAAGCAAAAAATATTGGCAGCAAGAATATCAGGACAAAATCTTCGGTTTTTACTGCCAATTCCCGCACTAAATCTTCATTTTTGGGCATTGCTGCTCCTAGTAAGAATGCCCCAAAAATTAAGTGAATGCCTATTAATTCGGTGATTAATGCGGATGCAACCACTCCCATATAAATCCCAGCTAACACCAATTGGCTGAGGCGTCCCGCACGCTGGTAATGTTTGGCAAGACCTTGGAGGAACCAACGCCCCACGGTCAACATGAAGCCGATGTAGACTATGCTCTCAATAATTGTGGGTATTGCACCAGCAAAATCGCCAGTGCGGGCTACAGCTATTGCTACTGCTAATAAACACCAAGCTGTGACATCATCAACCGCTGCACAAGTTAAGGCTAATGTTCCTAAGCGGGTTCCTTGTAAATTATTCTCAGTAATGATTCGTGCCAAAACTGGAAAGGCAGTAATCGACATCGCCGCGCCCAAAAATAAGGCGAAGGCGGTAAACGATACACTAGCGTTTGAAACCAGGGGATAAAGCACCACCGCTAGTAATGTTCCTAAGGAAAAAGGTACTAAAATACTGACATGAGAAGTCAAAACAGCCACTTCTAGCTGACCGCTGAGATATTTTGGATTTAGTTCTAACCCAATCAGAAACATGAAAAATATTAGTCCCACCTGAGACAAAACATTTAGGAAAGGAATAGTTTCTGGTGGAAATAAGGTAACTGCTACATGGGGAGCTATTAAACCAAATAAAGATGGCCCAAGCATAATCCCAGCGACAATTTCACCAATTACCAGCGGTTGCTTTATCGAACGAAATCCTAGCCCTACTAGCCGTGAAAGTCCAATAACAATCAGTACCTCAACCAGAACGAGAATAACTGTGTGCATGGTTTCCTCAAAAGTAACTATCTGGTTTCCCTAAGATAATTGTTTAAAAGACTAGAAAATGTCAACCCCTGCTCTTACCGAGAGGCTACACAAACTAGAAATTAAGAATTCCAAATTCTGGGATTAACACCTGCATAAATCAATTTATAAGCTTATAACTTTAATTATGAATTACGAACTATAGGTCAAATTTTTAAAATACACTCAAGGTTAATTTCTACTGATTTGTGATGTCAGTTGCTGTTAGTTTAAGATGAGGGGAATGAGGTACTGAGGGTTAGAAGAGGGCAAGGATAATAACTCCAAACTCTTGTACAGAGAAGTTTTAATCGCGTCTCTACCCCTAACTTCTCAGTCAACACTCAGTACTTTGCTACAGTTACTATCAGGAATTAATTCTTAGTTGTCTATAGAGATGTGCCCAGATGTGCTTAAACGGTAAATTTTTCATAGCTTGTACCGTGCAATAAAAAGGCAACCAAGGGTGATGCCATGAGTGTAGTAACTACAGCCATAATAACCATAATAGTAAATAAAGTGGGAGTAATTATACCTTGCTCAAGACCAATATTGAGAATGATTAACTCCATTAAACCGCGAGCATTCATCAGAGCGCCGATAGTTGCTGATTCCCGCCAATTTTCTCCTGCTAATTTTGCTGCCAACATACAAGCAATGCCTTTACCGATAATTGCGATCGCCAAAATTAAAAAAGTGATTCCCCATAATGCAGGCGTGTTTACTAGTCCGATTTGTGTATTTAATCCAGAAAAGACAAAAAATATCGGCAGTAAAAAAGAAGTGGTAAAAAACTCTGTATATTGGCGAATTTGTTGAGCAAATTCCCCCCGTGGTGTTACGGCTCCTAACACAAATGCACCAAATATTGCATAGATACCTGTGATATCAGTAAACCATGCACAAAACATCAAAACTATCAATAATAAAGTCAACGTTTGCCTATTCACACCTGCATCACGTTTTGTCATGTTTGTGAAGGCTTTAAGTAGACGTTGCCCGATAAAAATTGCAAATAAAACATAGCAAATGCCACCACCAATTGCTAAGATAGCGATGTTGATGGAATTTTTCACGCTGGCAAGGACGATCGCCAATAAACACCAAGCAACTCCATCATCTACCGATGCTGCGCCTAAAGCCAAAGTCCCGAAGCGAGTTTGGGCAAGTCCGCGTTCGTAAAGTATACGAGCTAACATTGGAAAAGCGGTGATTGTCATCGACGCACCGAGATATAAAGCCGCTGACCAAGGCAGTACTTTTGGTTGAAAGAAATTGCCATTAGAATACAACCAAAAAGAAGCGATCGCTCCTAAAATAAAAGGAGTAATAATTCCCGCAGCAGATAATAAACCCGCACTTTTGATATGGTGTTTCAAGAGTTTGGTATTGAACTCTAAACCAATCAAAAACATATAAATTGCCAATCCAATTTGGCTGATGGCATATAAAATCGACATCGATGGATTGGGTATTTTGTCTCCTAAAGCAGTGATAATCGGCAACTTAGGAAATAACCATTGCTGAAAATTTGGTGCAATCAAACCTAGCAGTGATGGGCCTAGCATGACACCTGCAATCATTTCGCAAACAACATCAGTTTGACCAAGATAGCGGCGTCCTAAAATTGTAACTATGCGACAAGTGGCTAAAATTACTGTTAGTTGCAGAAATAGCTGAATAACCAGATCGAAATTTGACATTGTACTTTATTAACCAGAAATTAAATCTGAGTAAGGTAGATAATAATACAGATATATTTTTTTAGCACAGTAATGTCCATAAGTGCCAAATTGAATACAAAGTAGGGGCACACAGCTAGCTGTGCGCCCCTACGATCATCGGTGTCAACTTAACGTAAAACCGATGTCCCGCAAGGAACTGAAGTTCCTTGCTAATAACAAAAGTCATCTAAAGATGACTAAATATTCCCAAAAATCTTTAGTCTACTTTAGTAGAGTTTAGCTATAAGCAAAAGAATTTTAGCTCCAGGCGGGTGAGGAAGCCAACAGTTAAGTAAGTTGACACGAATGCCCTACGATTACCCCTACTATTATCTGTATTCTATTGTGTTAAAAATTGCTCTAAGACATGGCTAGAGACACAAGTATTTAGAAATGTAGATAAAATGTAACTATTAACAATTAAAAATTACAACCACTCTCCACCACGGAAACGCCAACGGAGAAATATAATTCGCATTATGCTTTGGGAGCTAATAAAAACCGCTAGCCAGACGATGGTATAGTGTAATAAAAAATCTGTTAGTGATAATTCTTCCTTTGGCAAAGGTATTGGTAAAAAGCCAAACAGTTTGACTCCACAGAACACAAAGAATAATTCCCAAATACCAGCTAAAAGTTGATAAACTGCTGGCCAATCTCTGTCCCAGCGGAATTTTTGGAAATAGTTATAAAGCACATCCCAACCTAAACCAAAGATGGCGACATAACCAAGTATCCAAAAATAAACTGAGTTAGCACCGGAACCAATCAAACCCATTGCAAAGGGTAAAGATACGAGTACGCCTACAGTTGCAAGTAATAATAATCGAGTTTGCCAGCGGCCAAATAAAGTTGGTGTCATAGGAATAGTTTTAGATTTTAGATTTTAGATTCAATCTAAAATCTAAAATTGCCATGGTTTCAGGTAGTAATCAAATCTAGAGAATGGTATTTTGTAATCGCATCCCAATTTATTACATCTTCTAACAAAGCTTGATAACCTAGTGTATTGGGATGAAGTCCGTCATGACTCAAGTGTTTGAGCCGCCAAATTTCACCGCGTTCCATCCATATATCAAAAATATCTAAATAGGGAATTTGCCGTTTCTGACAAGCAATGCGCGTTGCTTCTTTGTAACGGTACTGATCCGCATGATTATAGTAAAAGCAATCTAAAAATGGCATCTTCGTTTCATCTACTGGCACCATGCCCACAAATAACACAGGACAGAGTTGTTGTGCCAAATCTAGCAAAGAAGCGATTTCCTTTTCAAATACAACAAAATCTGTGTAACTCCGCCCATCGGGACGTGCCAAACGAGCTGAGTCGTTGACGCCTACTGATAAAATAATCAAGTCGGGAACGCGATTTCGCAGTTCGCCGCGATGGCGAAATTCCACTTCTAACCTTTGGGCTACTTGTTGCGTGCGATCGCCCCTTACACCTAAATTATAAAGAACGTGACCGGCACTATCCGGCAACATCCACCATCGCCGTAGTTGCTCAATCCATCCCCCTTTTTCCGGGTCGCCAAATCCATATATTAAGCTGTCTCCCAGTGCGACAATCTTCTTTGGCTGAAAGTGTTTTGGTGGTACAGACAGCTGCATTGAGGAAGATGCTGAAAATGTTTGCATTTAAGAACTATATTTTATATCTTTTCAAGATTCTATACATTTCTATACCATACATGGCGATCTTGAAAAATCCAAGCATCTATGTAGTTGCAAGGTTAAACCTATTGGAAAAAAGGACGTTGCTAAATCAAGGGATGATTGAGGCTGACACGGGGACACGGAGACAGGGGGACGCGGGGATTATGATTGATGCAAATTCCAAAATCATCCCACAATAATGCAACGCCGACAAATAGACCGTTTGTAGAGACGCGATTCATCGCGTCTTGACCCAAGGATGTGTTGCCATCATTAATTAAATTGGTATTAATATTGCCGCAGTTGAGCCTCAGAAGGTCAACGTCGAGCCTCAGAAGGTCAACGTCGAGCCTCAGAAGGTCAACGTCGAGCTTCAGAAGGTCAAAGTTGAGCCTCAGAAGGTCAACGTCGAGCTTCAGAAGGTCAAAGTTGAGCCTCAGAAGGTCAACGTCGAGCCTCAGAAGGTCAACGTCGAGCCTCAGAAGGTCAACGTCGAACCTCAGAAGGTCAAAGTTGAGCCTCAGAAGGTCAAGTGTTGAGTTTAGAAGTTGAAACGGGTAAGCGATGTCTACGACGGGCTACGCCTACGCACCACGTTTCAGGTTATTTTAGGTATGAGCGGGCGATTAGATTTGCCGAATGAGTGTAAGAATCGAACCGCAGAGGACGCAGAGAACACAGAGAAAGAGAGAAGAGAGAGGGTTAGCATATCCTTGCTCTTAAGCAAGCCAGCAAGAGTGTCTTGTAGAGAAGCTTACCGAAGCGATCGCTGTAATATTGGTTTACAATAGACTAATTTTTGTCAACTGTGGTTAGGATAATTCACAGGTGTAAAAGTTATCTCTATCACTAGCAAAGATGAGTCTTGACCTTGTAGTTAATGCACTTAAGAGTATTGCTAAACCTGGGGCTTGTTGGGTTATTAATCAAGCTCAACGTAATGAAACTGTAGTTAGAACCTTAAAACAATTCAATTTTGACCCAGTACAACCACCGAAAGATATTGATGGTGTTTATGTTTACTCATTAATTGAGTATGGTGTGGGTAAGCCGGAAGTGATTTTGAATCTTTTTCGAGAAAAAGAGATTAAATATGCTTTTTGGAGTGCTTATACTTCTAATAATCCCCTGGGTTTCTACAAAGAAGTAGAAAAGTTTTTGCAGGGTAAGGATTCAGAATTTGATATTCGATTGATGAGAATTGAACTGCGATCGGAGTTAGAGGAGTTTGGAGAAACTTTTATTAAAGTTGCTAAAACAACTAAATCAAAAGATTTTGAAACTTTTCCTGAATGGAATTTAGACGAGTATCCAGCGGAATTTAAGTCATTAATTAGGGAAAAAATTCGCTCCTTTTGTGGTCGCAAATTTGTATTTAACGCATTTAAAGAATTTTGCGACAAAAATCGCAATGGTTACTTTACAGTAGTGGGTGATGCGGGGATGGGGAAGAGTACCATTGCTGCTAAATATGTTTGGGAAAATAAAGCACCATGCTTTTTTAATATTCGCTCCGATGGTCGCAACCGACCGGAGTTATTTCTTGAAAGTATTCGCAAACAATTAATTAAACGTTATCAGTTGCAGAATGCCCAAAAAGCTAATTTAGCGGATTTACTAGAACAGGTTAGCAAAAAAATTCCTGCTGGCGATCGTCTTGTAATTGTAGTTGATGCGCTAGATGAAGTGGAACAAGAAACGGGGGGGAATCTTTTAGATTTACCGCCGTCGCTTCCTGAATGTGTTTATTTTCTGCTGACCAGACGACCTTATACCAGAGATAAAAAACGCTTGTCTGCACCAGATGTCCCGGTAGATGAGCTAGATTTAAGGGAAAGTAAGTATGTTTATTTGAGTCATGAAGATATCAAAGAGTATATTCAGTTCTTTTTGAATGTCGATAAAGATTATAAGAATAAAATTCGACAATGGATTGAAGACCGCAATATTTCTGAGAACGATTTTGTAGAGCAAGTAGCAACTAAGAGCGAAAATAATTTCATGTACCTGCGTTATATTTTGCCAGGAATAGCTCAAGGTAAATATAACGATCTAAATTTAAAGCAATTACCTGATGGTCTACAGGACTATTATCAAGTTCATTGGGTACGGATGGGAATGGATGAAAAACTCCAGGATATAAAGGTATTTATCCTGTTTATTTTAGTGGAGATTGGCACACCAATTACCTGTGAGATGATAGCGGAGATTACCGAACAAGATGAATACGATGTGCAATTAGTTTTAGATGAGTGGGTTGAGTATTTGAAGCCCCAGGATATAGAGGGAGAACTCTGCTACAGCATCTATCACGCTAGTTTTTTAGACTTTTTGAAAGCACAACGGGTTCTGGATGCTAAACGGAAGCCATTTCAAGAAGTTAATCAACGCATTGCAGACTACCTTGTAAGAAAGATGGCGTAAGATGAGAGAATTTGCAGACAAATTAGCGGCACATAATCCCGCTTTTCAACGTGCTTACTTGGGTAGTTTAGCTCCAAATTTGGTGAAGTCGGGAAAGTTGGAGAAGTATTACGCAACTCTGACCGATTTTGATTTTATAAATGCCAAGATTAATCATCCTGAGTTTGGGGTACAGCCGCTAATTGAAGACTATGATTTGATTGATGATGCAGAGACATTAAATTATCCAGAATACAAGTCTGAAAAAATCAAAAGTCTAAAATTGATTCAAGGTGCATTGAGACTGTCAGTTCATATTTTAATAACAGATAAGCGGCAATTAGCGAGTCAATTGCACGGACGGTTACTAAATCAGAAAATACCAGAGGAGATCCAGGCATTATTGACACAAATAAAGCAACGGACTACTGCACCTTGGTTGCGTCCTTTAATATCTAGCTTAATTTCTCCTGGTGGAAGTCTACTTCTCACTCTTACAGGCCATAGTAGTGAAGTAAAAGCAGTAGCCCTTACCTCAGATGGCAAACGAGTGATTTCTGCTTCATATGACTGTACACTTAAGCTCTGGAATCTGGAAACTGGAGAGGATGAGCGTACTTTCTACGGTCATCGCGACTTAGTAACAGCAGTAGCTATCACAGCCGATGGGAAGCACGTGATTTCTGGTTCATATGACTGTACACTCAAGCTCTGGAATCTGGAAACTGGAGAGGATAAACGTACTTTCCGCAGTCATAGTGACAGGGTAACAGCAATAGCCGTCACCCCTGATGGTAAGCGGGTGATTTCTGCTTCAGATGACGGCATACTCAAACTTTGGAATCTAGAAACTGGGGAGGATGAGCATACTTTTGAGGGTCATAGTGGGTCGGTAAGTACAGTAGCGCTCACTCCTGATGGGAAGCACGTGATTTCTGGTTCATATGACTGTACACTCAAGCTCTGGAATTTGGAAACTCGCAAAAATGAGCGTACTTTTGAGGGTCATAGCGGGTCGGTAAATGCAGTAGCCTTCGCCTATGATGGCAAGCACATGATTTCTGGTTCCGATGACAAAACACTCAAACTCTGGAATCTCGAAACTGACAAAAATGAGCGTACTTTCCACAGTCATAGCAGTCCGGTAACAGCAGTAGCCTTCGCCCCCGATGGCAAGCATGTGGTTTCCGCTTCAGATGACGGCATACTCAAACTCTGGAATCTGGAAACATACTTGCGTCAAAATAAAATCCCACCTCTACAGCCTCTACTTTTTGGCTTTAACTGGGTGATTAGTAAGCTATTTAAAGACAATTCCAAAACTGGGGAAGATGAGCGTACTTTTCATGGTCATACCAATTTGGTAACAGCAGTAGCCTTGACCTCTGATGGCAAGCAACTCATTTCTGCTTCATTTGACAATACACTCAAACTCTGGAATTTGGAAACTGGCGAGGATGAACGTACTTTCTACAGTCATAGTGGCTCAGTAAATGCAGTAGCCCTGACCTCTGATGGCAAACACGTGATTTCTGGTTCAGGTGACAACACGCTTAAACTCTGGAACCTGGAAACTGGCAAAAATGAGTGTACTTTCCACGGTCATAGCGACTGGGTAACAGCAGTAGTCCTTACGCCCGATGGCAAGCATGTGATTTCTGCTTCATGGGACAAGACACTCAAACTTTGGAATCTGCAAACTGGGGAAGATAAGCGTATTTTCCACAGTCATAGCGGCTCTGTAACAGCAGTAGTCTTTACCCCTGATAGCAAGCAGGTTATTTCTGGTTCCGATGACAAGACACTCAAACTTTGGAATCTAGAAACTGGCAAAGATGAGCGTACTTTCCGCGGTCATCGTGACTTGGTAAAAGCTGTAGTCCTCACCCCTGATGGCAAACAGGTGATTTCAGCTTCATGGGACAACACACTCAAACTCTGGAATTTGGAAACTGGCGAGGATGAGCGTACTTTTTACGGTCATAGTGACTCAGTAAATGCAGTAGCCCTCACTTCTGATGGCAAGCACGTGATTTCTGCTTCACGTGACAAAACACTTAAACTTTGGAATCTAGAAACTGGCGAGGATGAGCGTACTTTTCACGGCCATAGCGGTTCGGTAGCAGCAGTAGTTCTCACCCGTGATAGCAAGCATGTAATTTCTGCTTCATCTGACAACACACTTAAACTCTGGAATCTACAAACTGGAAAAGAAATTGTTAGTTTTACAGGAGAGTCTCCATTTCGTTGCTGCGCCCTTGCTTCAGATGGAGTCACAATTGTTGGAGGCGAAAAATCAGGTCGAGTGCATTTTTTGCGTCTTGAAGGGATAGAAAGGGGATAAGGGCAGAAGTCATTTTATCTACCAAAGATTTCATGAACAGTAATGTTGACATCGGGGAAAGCTTGAATTGATAAACTTTGACCCCTAGTGAACTTTTGCATCAGTTGATATCCTGCGGCTGTTGGTTGTTGATAAACTTCGACAATTTCCTCGTTAATATCTACTAACCAAACTTCAATGATGTTAGCTTCTGCATATAAAGGAATTTTCTCTTCCCGATCGTACAAAATAGTCGAATCAGCCACTTCAATTAATAAAAAGATATCCTGAGGTTGGGGGTGTGCAGTAATGTATAAATCATCACGAGGTTTGAGTAATGTCACGTCTGGCTGAGGTTCTGAGTTATTATCTAACACTACAGGGTCTTGAATCCCAATCAAAACCCTATCCCTTAATTTGTTAGAAAAGAGTTTATTTAAGCACTTCACACAAGCAGCGTGTTTTGTCCCAATAGGTGACATCTCAATAATTTCTCCTCGTATCAGTTGCACCCGGTCATCTTCTGTGAGAATCCCGGACTCAACCATTTTATGATATTGGTCAACTGTGAATTTTCGTCTTAGTAATTGCACAGACATAGCTACCTCAACTACTGCTTATTTAATTATTCTTCAAAAAAAGAGTAGGGAATAAATATTATGCAATTCTTTTTTTAATCAGAATAAGATAAAAAGCGATCGCCTTCACACCAAAAAGCGATCGCTTTAACTCTAATTTCTAAATTCCTCTCCTACTCTTGCACAGACGCGATGAATCGCGTCTTTATTTCTTGCCTATTTCCACCTAACACTGTTGAAATAGCTCTGCAAAACTTTTCGATGCTGCTTCAGGTTTCGCTACAATCTCAACAATTTTATTGCGTGCAGCTGGCTCAAACAGGGCCTCAACGCTAACTTTGGCGACTTTTTGCCGAGGAATGCTACCGTCAAACAGAGTATCAGCACCCTGCATCACGATAGAGTCAGTATTATCTTCATTTTTTAACCCACCAGGCCGCACAATCGTATAAGTAAGACCACTTTTTTGGATGTATTCTTCAGCTTGCTTTTTCCACACCAAAATCAGCCAAAACAAGTTCAGTGGATGGAAAAGCTGTGACGTACATAAAGAAGAAACTAAGACAAGATGCTCAATTCCTTTGGCCTTAGCAGCATCAACTAAATTTTTCGTACCTTCAAAATCCACTTTATAGGGGCCAGTGGGGTCAAAGCTAGGTTTTGCCCCAGTTGCAACCAACACAACTGTGCTATCTCCCAAAGCAGCAGTTAGAGTTTCTGGTTGTAACACGTCGCCTACAACCAATTCGGCTTCTGGAGAGAGAATACCCCTAGCTTTTTCTATATCCCGCACCAACGCTCGGACAGGAATATTCCGCGCTACCAATTCTTGCACGATCCGGCGACCTGTTTCACCTGTTGCCCCTGCTACAAATGCTTTCATAAGAAATGCTATCCTGGGAAACTATTGTGTGCTTGTTCAGTTCTTTATTTTAGTGATTCTATGGAGCTGATGGCAGATTCTTGAGGTTTCTGTCAAAATAGGATATTTGTGCGAAACTACCCAAGTCGGCAGGGAATTATTAATATAGACAAACGCCAAAGTATACAGTGATGTATTTATGCTTTTAAGAGACGGCGAATACCAATCCTTGGAAATAACAGAAACAGTTTTACCAGTAGCATCCAGCCAAGAAGAAGCAAACGAGACATTAACACAACCAAATGTAGCGACCCTCACAAAATTTTATGGTCGTTATCAAGACTGTATGGAAATGTTTGCTCCAGCAGTCAAGGTTGCTGAGTACCTCAATTCTCACAATTTGTGGTTTTCGCGTTGCGCTGAACCCATGAAGGTGCAACCGTTGGGGGAAAATGGCTATGCCCTAGTAATCGGTCGTTTTGGTTCTTTTGGTTATGAAGTAGAACCGAAAATTGGTTTGGAATTATTACCTCCTGATGAGGGTATTTACCGTATCCGCACAATTCCCATTCCTGATTATCAACCGCCTGGTTATGACGTAGATTACCGAGCATCCCTGAGGTTAACAGAAAACGCGGCAAGTGATGTTTCTACTGATATTGCCGAGGTGACCAAAGTTGAATGGGAGTTGGATTTAGTAGTTTATATACACTTTCCCAGGTTTATTCAGCGATTACCCAAGTCTTTAATTCAATCTACAGGCGATCGCTTACTCAATCAAATCGTCCGCCAAGTCTCCCGCCGCTTAACTCGCAAAGTCCAAGAAGATTTTCATCAATCTTTGCAAATACCCTTTCCTGTTAATTCCAAGAAAAAGCGGTGAGTTAATCGATTTTTGGATTTTGGATTTATTTCAACCACCAAGTGTGGAACATAAACCAAAAAAATCTAAAGTTGCTAGTCAACGGTTGTTTGTCCCTTGTCATAAACTAATGACAAAGGACAAATGACTAATTAGCTATGCTTGAGTTAGAATTTTTTGGACAATTTGTACCCCACTTACAGCCTGCCAAACAAAAAGCCCTAAAAGGGTGAAATTTAAGATAATGTGAGTTGCACGCGCCCAATTTGCTCCTTTTTGCATATAGGGAGACAAAGCCGCGGAAAATGCAATCAGACCCGTCATCCCCAAACCTGCTAGCAGGTGAGGCCCTACAAATAACTTGCCATTATTGATGTAAGTGACAGCCATCCCCCCAATTGCACCTGCCACCATCAAAGCTAGGAGTATAGACCCGATTTGATAATGTCTGACGTTATATCTACCTTTAACTAGTTCTTTCTTTTCTTCCCCCTGAGCATTTCTGGTACGCTGTACTTGCAACCCCAAATAGGCGGCATAAATCGAGACTACTAATAGCGCCCACATCATCAGCGGATGAAAGAAGTTCAGCCAATATTTCACCGACGGAGAAAGTTCCAGACTCATCGTGCCCTCGCCCAAGTATTAAATCTTCATAAAAATTAGCATAACTCTATTTTCTGCGCTTAAAGTTGCACAAATAAAATAAGAAGTCAGAATGGGCTGCGCCCCGCTAGGCTAACATTATTCAGGATTCAGAAGAAAGTAGAGGCACTCGCTTGGGCTTGTTTTGGCTTAAGCTGAATTTTGAGGGTAGACGAATCAAACTTCCCTGTGTGGGATTTCATCGATGATTGAAAACAACGATACTTTGCTGCTGAAAGCTGCTAAAAGTGGGGATATTAAGGAGCTGTGTGCGCTACTAGCTGCTGGTGCGAAGGTGGATGCGTGCGATCGCCAAGGTACTACTGGGTTAATGTTTGCTGCTAATTTGGGCTACACGGAAATTGTGCGATCGCTCCTGGATGCTGGGGCAAATATCAATATCAAAAGAAAACTCTATGGTTTGACGGCTTTGATGTTAGCAGCTAGCGGCAAACAACTTGACATTGTACAACTTTTAGTATCTAGAGGCGCGGATGTCAACGCCACTAATGAAGATGGCAGCACAGTTTTAATGGCAGCAGTAGTTAAAGGTCATGCGGATGTAGTACAAGTTTTGTTAGCTGCTGGTGCAGGAGTTGACATCGCCGATAAAGATGATGATACGGCTTTAAAGTTGGCAGTTAAGCACAAACACTTAGAAGTTCTTAAAGCAATTCTCCAAACTGGTGTAGATGTCAATGTCCCAGATGAGGATGGTGAAACACTGTTAATGTTAGCGGCAGATTTGGGACATCTGGAGATTGTACAAGCACTGTTGGCGGCGGGGGCTGATGTGAAGGCGAAAAACGCTGGTGGTGGAACTGCGTTATCAGCGGCCGCAGCGGCGGGACATAGTGCCATCGCATCTGCTTTGCTAGATCGAGCCGAAATTAATCTCCAAGACCAAGATGGTGAAACTGCCTTACACCTTGCTGCTGTGGAAGGTTACGTTGATGTGGTGGAAGTGTTACTTAATAAAGGTGCCGATGTCCAAATTAAAAACCACCTTGGTGACACGCCATTGCTAGTTGCAGCGTTGCAGGGACACAGCAAAATTGTGGAAGCACTGCTGCGTTCTGGCGGAGATATTAATGGAAAAAACCTCGGTGAATTACCTTTGACCCTGGCTGCATCACAAGGGCACACCCAAACGGTGAAAGTATTGCTTGACTATGGCGCTGATGTCAATATTCCAGCAGATGATGGCAAAAGTGCTTTGATTAAGGCGACTGAACGCCAGCACATAGAGGTAATAAAAATCCTCTTAGCAAAGGGCGCAGATGTAAATTTTCAAGACTCAGCGAAAGCAACTGCATTGATGTGGGCTGCTTCAGCAGGTCATGGAGAGATTGTGCGGTTATTAGTTCAAGCCGGGGCAGATTTGAATTTGAAAAACCGAGGCGGTTACACTGCTTTGATGATTGCAGAATTTAATGGTTATCAGAATATTGTGCGGAGTTTGCAAAAAGCTGGGGCGCAGGAATAAGGGCAGGGGAGGCTCTTGAGGCACGGGAAAAGGTTAAAGGGAAAAGGGAAAAGGAATAAATTTAATCTTTCCCCTTTTCCCCTTTCCCATGCTCTGTTTGCCCTATAGCCCAATACGGTTCGGATAAGCATTTTTCATCTCTGATGTGGGCTGGGAAAAGGGTAAGGGGAAAAGGCTTGAAATTACCCTTTTCCCTTTTCCCTTTCCCCTTTAACCGAACTGTATTGCCCTATAGCCTAAAATTCTGATGCTCTAATTATTTTTAATAAAGTATTGTTACAAAGATATTGACAAAGTATTCAATCAAGGTTATTTACTTAAATACCAACAAGGTTTACAAAAAACCAAAGTTGAGCAATTACATTATCGCGTTTGGCTAGAGCGCGAAATGTTTACTGACGGATAGCAAGTCTCATACTTCCTGTGAAGTAAGAAATCAATTCCTGAATTCTTCTAGGAATGAGACAACAGAAACTAAAAAAAGCAAAAATCCGTCGCAGCTGTTGTGAGCTTGCTGCAACGGATGAAGGAAAAATTAAAACGCCGAGATGGAGCAGGGAAAATGCTTGCGCCACAAGGACAGAAAGCAGGCAAAAATCAAGAAGGGAACTTACCTTAATTACTTTGTAGCTTTTACCTTGTACCTTTTACCCGGTCTCCCCCTCGGCGTTTCCTACTGTGCTAGATGTGCAAAATATATAGTTTTTATTTAATAAGAAAAGTATTCAAAACATCATTTTTAATGTATAATATTAGACGCAAAACGCAAGCTAGTAATCAAAAAAGCTTGATTTGTGAGTAATTGGGCGATCGCTACGGAAAGTCCCAGAGAATATAAATAAAATATTAAATTTAGTAGAATCACTGTATTCAGAAAGAACAGGGCTAGAAAAACAGGCAATAGTTGGATAACCCATAGATAAATCAAGAGTCTGGTAGGGTGTGTGAGACTGGCGCGATAACACACCCTACAAAACTTTTAGTTGCAGCGGGTTATGGCACAATACAGTTCTGTTAAGCATTTCTACTCTTTCTTCTCTCTGTGTTCTCTGCGCCTCTGCGGTTCGTAAAACAAGAGTTTTGGCCTTAAGTGAACCGTATTGGGTTATGGCAATGGCAAAGGTAAGAGAGTTTCTGCAAAATCTAAAATCATGTTAGTTTTGGATTATCTCGATTTAATAGCAGCATAGTTCGTTTTATAAATAGGCAGCGTTTCTTTAGCTTGTGCAGAAGCAGAACTATTTTCTGGAATAGCTTCTAATAAATTAATAGCTTGCTTCCATTTATCTTTTGCTTGCTGACGAGTTACTCGTGAATGAGGCGAATTTTGTACAAAGAACGTAGCTTCTATTCCTAGCTTTTGGGCTAATTTTAAGTTATTGATTGCTATTTTTTCACTTAAGACTATTTTATTGATAGCGTTATAGTTAGTCTGATAATGAGTTAATTTATTCTTTGCTTGCTCAGAAACTGATGTTTTAGGGGGAATGCTATTTAATAACTTTATTGCTTGATCCCATTTAGTTTCTGCTTGTTGCCATACTTGTAGAGAATGTGGTGGTTTTTGAGCTAGAGAAGCAGCTTCCATAGCGAGTTTTTGAGCAGATTTAAAATTAGCGATCGCTTTTTGTTCTAGAGTTAAATTTTGACTTTCTAATTGGGGATTTTGGTTTTGCGTTTGCCGACTGCAAAAACCTAATAATACGAGACTTGAGACTAGAAAAAAAGCTGAAATTACTATTTTTGGTGTTGGGATTTTTATGTAATTTTCTAATTCTCTGCTAACAATTAATTTTTTAGTACTTTGCTGTTCTATCTTTTTTAGAGCTTGTTCTGCTTGCTCTCTTAAAGAGCCACCTTGAATAATTAAAGTAGCAATCTGTTCTTGAAAAATATCACAATCATTCAAAATATCTGTTAGTTCTTGAATTTTACCATCACTTGATATAATTAATTCATGATCGTCATCCAACCACTCTAACGTAAATCCAGATTTCCCGCAAAAAGCAGATATTCCTAGTAACATAGTTAGCAAGCTATGACTAGTTTTAATAGTATTAAAAAGATCATTTAATTTTTGTTGTAATTGTAATAATTCTTTTTGGGAATTAATGATTTTTTGAAGTTGATACTCTAATGTTTTAGAGTTGTTAAAGACTAAAGTATTTTTTAAATTTTCAGCGATTGTTTTAAATTTACAGGGTAAACTGACATGGTGACAGTCAGAATTAAGTTGGTTTACCAATTGAACGTCACTGAGAATATCAGCTGCTAAGGCTTGCAAAAAATAGCCCCATTCAATCCAGGCATCAATTTTTTTTCCTAAATCAATTAATGAAAGTTTAGTTTCCCAATTACCAAACTTTGCTGCTAAGACTGGATCTACCAGTCCAATATGAGGTATAAACAAACTGGCTACTATATTAGTTCGAGGAAATGTAGCGATCGCCGAATTATTGATATTACTAAATTTTAATTCCTGAATAATTAACTTTTGAATATTTCTGAGTTCTTCCTGAGCATTATTAATCAGGATAATTTGTTGCATGATTTCATGAGAATCGCCAATAGTTAGCTTCAAACTTTGAATCAACTTTGGCAATTCACTAACAAGTAATTCGAGGTTAGCCATAAATACCCCTTAGGGATTTGTCGAAAATATATGCGAAACAATTAAAATGGCTGGAGTAAGAACATAACCACGTCTATTGCCTCTGAGCGTCCTAAATGAATGACAAATTTCAGGAACTATAGAATATATAGTTCCCGTAAATCCTACTAAAGTATCAATTTCAGTTTAAAAATCCCAAAGTAAAGACGAAACTACCTATTCGCTAACGTATGAATGAAGTTGATTTAGCATTTGCCCCAGCACTAGAGTTAGCCCAATTAATCCGTCGCCGGGAAGTGTCACCGCTAGAGTTGGTAGAAATATATTTAGAACGCATTGGACAGTTGAATCCCCAATTAGGAAGTTATTTCACAGTCACAACTGAAATAGCGATCGCAGATGCCAAAGCTAAAACAGAATTACTAACAACTACCTCAGAACTACCGCCATTTTTTGGTGTCCCGATTTCCATTAAAGACTTGAATGCTGTAGCTGGTGTTACCTGTACCTATGGAAATCCGGCATTAATTAACAATATTGCTAATTATGATGATGTAGTTGTAACCAAAATTCGGCAAGCCGGCTTTATTATTCTCGGTAAAACAGCCACTTCCGAATTAGGTTCATTACCTTACACCGAACCTACGGCTTTTCCCTCAGCAAGAAATCCGTGGAATTTAGAATACACTCCTGGCGGTTCTAGTGGTGGTGCGGCGGCGGCGCTAGCAGCAGGATTATGTGCCATCGCTCAAGGTTCTGATGGCGGTGGTTCGATTCGGGGCCCTGCGGCTTGTTGTGGCTTGGTGGGACTCAAGCCATCACGGGGTAGGGTGAGTAAAGCACCCGTGGGCGAACGTCTTGCTGGAATTGCTACCAACGGCCCCATAGCACGGACTGTAGCTGATGCTGCTGCGCTTTTGGATGCCATATCTGGCTATGTCACAGGCGATCCTTACTGGCTACCAGATCCCGAAACATCATTTCTCGCCGCCAGCCAAACAAAACCTGGCGCTTTGCGAATAGCCTTTGACACGAGCATTTTTCCTTTGGGAGAAGCTGACGCTAACTGTCAGCAAGGCGTCCGAGAAACAGTCCAGTTGTTAGAACAACTCGGCCATCAAGTTGAACAGAAATCTCCAGATTTCAGCGGTTTAATTGAACCATTTCAAATTGTCTGGCAAGCTGGGGTAGCGGCGTCAGGGCTTCCTGTTGAAGCTTTGCAGCCCTTAAATCGCTGGCTATTTGCCCGCACAGGTTCTGTCCCTGAGTACCTGCAAGGAGTTGCCCAAATGCAAGTAGTGGCAAGGCAAATTGTGGCCTTTTTCGATAGCGTAGATGCGCTGGTATTACCAGTTTATTTGCATTCACCCATTCGTGTTGGAGAATGGGCGAATCTGAGTCCAGAAGAGACATTCCAAAATATTGTTCAATGGGTTGCCCCTTGTCCGCCTGCGAATGCCACTGGACAACCAGCGATCGCCATTCCTGTAGGATTTGATAGTAAGGGTTTACCCATCAGCGTACAGCTAATTGGCAAACCGGCAGCTGAAGCCACACTCATCAGCCTAGCAGCACAAATAGAAGCAGCTAAACCTTGGATTGGGCATCGTCCAGCCTTTGCAATCTCAGCCTAATTATGCAGGCATCCTTGAAACAACTTTCACAAATTACTGTGTTTGCTGGTTTAGAAAAAGCAAACATAGTAACTTTGCAACCTTATACCCAGGTGCAACGCTATCGCAAAGGAGAGATTATTCTGCATGAAGGCGATCGCTTACCTGCAAAACTGTATGCTGTTGTCAGTGGATTAATTCAAGTTAGCAAAACAGCAACAACAGGGAAAGAAACTATTTTCCGTGTCTTAGCTGCTGGAGAAATTTTTGCGGCTCCCGCTTTATTAGGAAATGGCATTTCTCCAGCAACTGTAACTGCTGAATCTGATTGTGAGATTCTCAGTGTGGAGCGAGATGCTTTATTAAAAGCTATTCAGGAAAATCCCGAAATTGCATTACGAATGCTGATGGTTTTTAATAGTCGGATTCAGCAATTACATGAAATAGTCCACGGATTAGTTTCCGAAAGAGCTATTGTTAGGCTTGCGAGATTAATTCAATATTTTGCTGGAGAATCGGGAACTGATTTAACTCCACAAGGAGAGTGTTTAAAAGTCAGATTATCTTATTACCGTATGGCTAGAAGTAGCGGCATTACTTACGAAGAATGTGTGCGGTTAATTAAAAGTCTCAAGTCAGTAATTACTTATGGTCGGGGTGGGAAGATTACAATACTTGATGCTAAAAAATTAGATGCGATCGCTTCTGGCGAAATATGATAATATTATTTGATTTAAAAAGACTGCCTTAAATATTTTAACTTACGCTGAATATGCCATGAATAACTAGAAAAATAAACAATTAAAATATGTGCTTCAATCAATTAAAAACTAGCATATAGCGTTTCCTAGTCTGCTGAGGTACAAATCTCTGCGTACCTCTGCGCTTTACTCCGCGTCCCTCTGCGTTTCAAAATATTATCTGTACCTCACTTAACTGGGAATCGCTATATAACTAGATAGGCTGCGATATTTTCCACTCGTTTTCAAGAATAGCGTAAATAAAATTGTCATGCCATCTACCTTTAATTAACTCTTTTTCTCGCAAATGACCTTCACGACGCATACCATTTTTTTCTAAAACTCTAAAAGAGGCTATATTTTCTGCAACACACCATGACCAGATACGATGCATTTTTAATTCTGCAAAACCAAACTTTAAAATTGCCTGTGCTGCTTCTGTTGCATAACCTTGTCCCCAATACTCAGGGTTTAGTTCATACCCAATGTTTGCTTCTTGCAGTTCAGAGTCGTTGACACGAATACCACAATTGCCAATCAGCTGATTTTCTTTTTTAAGAACAACAGCTAACTGAAACTTTGTCCTCGGTTTTTCTTTTTGCTGATTAATAAACATCTGGACAAACTCGCAAGCATCATTCTCTGTACGATGTGTCCAGTGGGAATAAAGCAAGTATAAGGGATTGGATTGATAATCAAATATCGCTTGCCAATCTGCCTCTACAAACTCACGCATTAGCAAGCGGTTTGTTTCTATTATCATCTTTTATTTATATGTGCTTTATGCAGGATATTTCGTAATTTTCACAAGAGGTGGGAACATGTTTTTGACCATATTATTCATTGGTAGGTCTGTATCTTAGTTTCTAGTCACCAATAGCCACTTCAAGTTTTACATTTTGCACCAAAAGGAGTAGCATCAGGATAATAGGTAATGATTGCTTTTTCTTCTCTTACAAAGACACTAGGAAAAGATTTCCCGGTTTCGCGATCGCGTACATTATAAATACACGCTCCTTCATTGTTTCCTTGAAGTTTAAATATTTTAGTAGTATCTAAAAGTATTTCTTCAGCATTGCTGAGATAGCCATAGCCTTTAATGACATCCCTGACTGTACGATTTTTCTGCTGAATTACTACACCCATTGTATAAATAACCCCAGGAACAACTTCTTCTCGCCCTTGATTATACGGTAAGCGTCCTCCTATGCCCTGATTTTGTAGCTGTAAATACCTGCCGTAAAAATGTAGGCCACCAATATCATTTGCATTATATATTTCACCACAAAATATATGTTCAAACCCCCGTCGCTTGAACCAAATATTAGTTAAATCTTCCAGAAATTGTGCTTTATTCCTACGTCCCGGAAGCAGTTCGCCGCCGCTAGCCTCCTGAACTTTCTGCAACACATCTGGATAAGAAGATAACAATTTTTTAAAACTGTTAGCACTCACTTTCGTACCAATAGGGCCACAAATTTTTAATACAGCTTGGTCAAAAGAGTTTAGCTGTGGTGGCGGTGGTGTGATATCTAGTTGCTGTCCTGCGGGAAAACCAACAGGGATCGGGTTATCTACATTATCAAAAAATGGCAAAAGTTTGGTATTTTGCTGTGGCTGTGCATCTACTGGATTTTGCAAGTAAAACGGCGAAAATAGTAGCAAAACAGCAAACGCTTTCATCATCTGCTTTAACCTATTGATTACGAAACTTGGCTGCATAAATTTTAATTTAATTACTTGGATAATAGTGCCATGCTAAGTTTAATTCGAGGGATAGCCTACTTGATAAAAAACCCGATTTTTTTAAGAAACCGGGTTGATATAGTATTTAGCAAGTGTCTCGTTCTGGAATAATGATGATAATTCAAGAGTCAGAAGGTCAAAAAAATCAAACTCTAAATTTATCTCCTTTCGTCGATAATCATGTCAAACCGATATAAATTCTGACTTCTGACTCTTGAATTCTAAATTCTCAAATAATGATTAAGTTGACCGATCAATTTTCCGCACTTCTTCATCAGATAGTTTCACATTGATAGCTTGTGCTGAGTCTTCAATGCTGGAAATTTTGCTAGCCCCAGGAATTGGCAAAATAGCAGGTGATTTAGAACGCAACCACGCCAGAACGATATTGTACACTGACACGCCTTTTTCTTTAGCCAACTGAGCGATCGCTGGAATATCTTGTAAGTCCTGATGACGCCGCCTACCACCAAAAGGACTCCAGGGTAAAAAAGTCAATCCTTGCTGTTCGCAATACTCCAACACGCCATCAATTTCTGGCTGTCGTTCCCAAGGGCTGTATTGATTCTGGACTGAGGCAATATCCACCACATCCTGCGCCCGCTTAATTTGTTCAACGGAAAAATTAGAAACTCCCACAAACCGAATTAAACCTGCTTCTACTGCTTCTTTGACTGGTGCAAGAGATTCTTCGATGGTGTAATTATTATCCGGGGAATGGTATTGCCAAATATCAATGGGTTTAGCGCCGCCCAAAGCCTCAAAGCTGACTTTAATTGCTTGACGCAGGTGTTCTGGGTTACCGTTGCGTGTCCAATTACCATCGGGACGCATCAAGCCGCCTTTAGTTGCGACAATGACTTGGCTAATATCACCTTGATAAGTAGCAAGTGCTTTGTGAATTAACTGCTCGTTGTGATGTTTATCTGACTCATCTTTGCAATAAGAGTCGGCAGTGTCAATAAATGTAATACCCAGGTCTAAAGCACGATGAATCACTTGGATTGATTCCGATTCTGGAGGGCGATTATAGATTGACATCGGCATACCACCCAAACCGATCGCACTCACAAAGATACCAGTTTTTCCTAACTGTTTGGTTTCCATGCTTTTAGTCATAGTTTTCTGACCTAATTATGAAGCACTTAGTCAAAAATTTTTAGCGATCCCCCCAGCTTCGCTACCTTCAAGTCTTTTGCCTGGTTAGTACAACGCCCTCAATTACAAATACCCATTTTGCCAGTTTGTCTATTTAAGCTATGTTTGGTAAATAAAATAAGTAGCCTACATAAATTGGCTAGTTATTCCACACTTGACATAAAGCATTGTGAGCGCTAAACGTCTGCCAGAAACCATTGCCCATGTCAAAATTACCCGCCAATCCTGGCAACACGGCTTCCTTGAGGGTGAAGTGAGTGCAGGTGAGTTTGAGTGGCATTTCCAGTGGCATTTTCGCAGGGGAGAACTTGCCGTCAAGCCCTCCCAAGGTCGCGCCTTAATCAAAGAACCCCTCGGTCGATTTTTGGAGAAACAAGATTATCAACTAGAGCCTGGAGGAGACTATGCTTTTACTATTCGGGCGGAAATTTAGAAGTTAGGAATTGGGAATTGGGAGTTAGGAGTTAGGAGTTATGAGTTATGAGTTATGAGTTATGAAGATATTAATTCCTCACTCTTGACTCTTCACTCTTGACTCTTCACTCCTCACTCCTAACTCTTCATTCCTCACCCCTCACTCCTGATTCCGTGAGGCGATTTAGGTATCTTTCGATTAGCAGGATGGCAACAATGTCATCTATGGGTCTTGGAGGCTGTCGCATACCTTGTGGTAATAGTTTTATTAGCCCTGTGGGCGGATACATTTGCCAATAGCGATCGCGTGCTTCTAAGGTTGTATAACGCTCATCTACTAAAATGATATTCAGCGGTTCTAGTAATTCTTGATACAATTGCTGTTTCCACTGGTTAGCTGTTGTTTGGTTGCCCATCACCATTAACGAGATGGGAAATTTCTGACGCAGTGTTTCAATGGTAGCGATCGCCTCTTTTGCCGGCACGACTTGATGATAATATAATTGCCGATCCAGTCCCATTACTGCTAAACCACACTTATCTCGACCTGGATCGAAACCCAAAATCACTGGCTGTGTTGGTAAAAATTCACGGAAAGTCACGTCGCTTCGCTCCGAATTCAAAGTTCAAAATTCAAAATTAATGACCTCATAAATACTGTCTGGGAAAGTTATGATGCCTATGGCAAACTGCCCTCCCAGCGCCTACGGCGTAAGCCGCCACTGGTGACTTTCCGCGTTCATCTCCCACTAATTGTATTCTGAATTCTGAATTCTGTTAGCGCAGCTTGGCGTAGCCCATTCTGACTCCTGACTCTTGTTTAAGTACTAAAAATAATTTGTCCGTTGACTACTGCTACTAATTTCACTCTCAAAGGGCCAGCTGTATAAGTATCTTCTGCGGCGATCGCTTTAATTTCCAATGGTTGATTGTACTGCCTTAATTGGGCGACAAAACGCAGAAAAGTGCCATCTACTTGTACATTTTCCACAATTCCGGCGTTACGGGCACGAAATTGGGAAGCAGAAATTAGTATTTCCAATCGCTGCTGCAACTGATAGGATGTCATGTTTTTGGGGTCAGCAGTAGTTGTGGCTAACTGGGCGCCTCCAGAAAAAACCAGTTCATTCCTAGCAATGTCAGCAAAAAATTCTATTTGCTTTTCTCCTCTCACGTAATTACCTGCTGAGAAAATTCGCACCACGTATTCTCGGCCATCTTCAATTTGCTTGCTCAATTGCTCAACTCTTTCCTGAGTTACGCGCACAAGCTCTACATTTGGAGAATTTCCACCAGGCTCACTTAATTCCAAGTTGGCGTTACGATTGGCTTGCTGTAAAAGTTGTATCACCGCCTGACGAGCCGCAGCAGCTTGGGTAACGCGAACTACAGCAGCGGCCAGAACTTGACCGCGAACTAAAGCCAGCTTACCCAAACGCAGGTCTTGGTAGGACTGATAATATTTTTCCAGCCTTGCAACTTCTTGTTCTAGTTGCTGTTGTTGTGCTTCCAATTCTTTGAGACGAGATTCCCGTTTGGCAATCACTTGTTCTCTAGCTGTAATTTCTAAATTACGCTTTTGAATCAGTTGATCGAGTTGGGCAATTTTGCGATCGCGTGTTTCTATGGCTTCTTGACGGTTGGCAAGTTCGCGATCGCGTTTTTCAATAGCTGTTTTGGCTTCGTCAATCGCTTTTTTCGCCTCGGCATACAGTCGTTGACGCTCTGTTTTTAGTAGTTCAACTGCTGCCTGTAGTTCCTTTCGCTGATTGTAAACGCTTTGCAGTTCAGCTATGGCTTTTTGATACTGACTGACAACTCGATCTAGCTGCC
The DNA here is from genome assembly GCA_034530795.1 of Nostoc sp. DedQUE12a. Classification (GTDB taxonomy): domain Bacteria; phylum Cyanobacteriota; class Cyanobacteriia; order Cyanobacteriales; family Nostocaceae; genus Nostoc. Next base: position 1,315 of record JAVRCH010000078.1, on the reverse strand, counting down.
CTTGAGTGCGCTGGAGTTGAGTTTGAGTTTGGGCTTGCTGCTCAATGGTGCGGTTGAGCTGGGCTTGGGTTTCCCTTTGCTTGGCATTGGCCGCCTGCAAGGATTGGTTAATTGCTTGCAACTCTTGTTGTGCCTTTGCTTGGGCGATTCTTGCTTGATTTAGCTCGCTTTCTACCTGACTTTTCTGGCTTTCTGCGGTTTTTAGCTGTTCCCGCTTTTGCCTGAGGTCTGTTTGAATATCCTCTAACTCAAAGACTCCTTGCCGCAATTTATCATCGGCAGCGAATAAAATCCCTAAGGTTGATGCTGAAATCAAACCGCCAGTAAAAATCGTCACTAGTACAGCGGTATTTTTCGGACGAAGGTTAAAGAGTGAGAGGCGGGCTTTGCCAACTCGTGTGCCGATGCGATCGCCCACGGTTGCAATTACGCCTCCCAGAATTAAAATTGCTGCGATGAGGATGTATCCGGTGGTCATGTTTAGCTACCGAAATCCTTCCAGATACAGCCTACTACTTTTGAGCATTGTCTGTGGAGAAGTGGAGGTTGGCAATAGCTGAAATTACTCAATTTTAGATTTTCCTTTAGCTATTAGTGCGATCTTGAAAAACACAACACCCGCCGACTCCGCTAACTCCAATTGTTTTTATGTGAATTGTCTGCTTAAAGTAACGGGTTTATGCACAGTAATCTTCTTCTTGTGGATAGAAATCATCTTTTTCTCACGCAAATCCCCTAGTAGCCTTGTAACTGTAACACGAGTCGAACCAATTGCCTCAGCGATCGCTTGATGAGACAACTTCAAATCAATTGTGATCCCATCTGCACAGGGAACTCCAAAATCACGACAAAGAATTAATAAAAAACTCACCAACCTGGAACCCATATCTCGGTGAGCAAGAGTTTCAATCATCATCTCTGTCTGTAAAATTCGCGAAGACAGACCCCGCAACATCAACATTGATAATTCTGGATTTTCCTTGAGTGCTTGCTCAACTTGTTCGATTGGTGCCGACAGTAATTCCACAGGGGTAAATGCAACCGCATGGTAAAACCTATCGGATTTATTTCCTGTCAGCAATGACAATACACCAAAAACACTATTTTCTCGCAGCAGTGCTACCGTTATTTCCTCTCCTGCCTCGTACACCCTGGAAAGTTTAACAGCACCTTTTAAAAGAAAATAAACTCGTTCGGCAGGATCGCCAGGAAAAAAGATCGTTTTATTGCGTTCAAACGTTTCCACAACTGGCGGAAACGCCCCGGTCGCCATCTGACGAAAAACATTTGCTAGGGCTTTATCTTGTGTCACGAT
>JAVRCH010000077.1:0-75148 GCA_034530795.1 Nostoc sp. DedQUE12a | reverse complement strand
GGGAGAAGCTGGCGCAACAGATGGGGATTCTGACCCCACCTGAACGAGAGCCACCTTTCTTGAAATTTGGTGGGGGCCTTATATCAAGTTCGCTTAATTACTTATAAATCCTGAAACACCCCACCCCCAACCCCTCCCCGCCAGCGGGGAGGGGTTGGGGGTGGGGTGAAACACTTATGGGATAAGCGTTCGAGCTTAAGTTTACACCAATGGCATCTTGCCCGCCCAATAAACAAAGGCGGGCGAGACGCCCACGCCACAATAAATAATTGAATATTTTTTTATTTGGAAGTCCCTAATTCTTCCCACAACATAACAACCGCCCTTGCACAATCAGTTGGGGCGGTTGTTATGTTTATATATTTAAGAGTGTTTCCCAGCCTTCATTTTTGATAAACTGTAAAATATATTGACATGTGAGTTGGGGCTGTTCAATTTGAGGAGCATGACCGCAATTTTTTAGCTTTATTAGTAGAGAATTAGTAATGTCTTGCTGAAATTTTTCTGCATCTTCAGGTGGGAGCATATCATCAGATTCTCCCCATAAAATTAGTGTTGGTTTATCAACTTGACCAATTCTATTTGTCAAATTAGTATAACCACCAGTTTTCACATAAGAAATCATCGCATCATGCCAACTAGGCATTTGTTGATGTAGCATTGCACACTGAAGAGCCAAAAGTAATTTGTCATTACTAGCTAAAATACTGCCTAAATTTAATGCCAAAATGTGCCGTTGACGTAAGTATTCTACAGCAAGGAAATCGAAAGGTGGAAACAAGTATTTGCTAAAGGTGGGAGCGCAAGTATACCCTAAACTATTAATCAATACTAACGATTCCACAACTTCAGGATAAGTGAGAGTAAACTCAATTGCAGTTGCACCTCCCATTGATGCACCTACTAGTGTAATCGGTCTGTTGATTAAAGTTTTCCAAAAATCGTAAAGGTGAATTTGGATTGTAGTTGGGCTGTAGATTATTTCTTTTTGCCTTTGTGTAAAACCAAAACCTAACAAATCTACTGCCCATGTTTCATTTTGAGTGGCAAGCAATGGCAACAGCAGACGGAACTCTAGAACCGAACTGTCAAAGCCATGCAGCAGCAAAATTGGTGTTCCTCCTCTACCTTTGTGAATGTAGGTTGTGAGGATAGGGTGTTGACTTAGGGAAGTTGCAAGGGCAATTCTTTGAATACTTTGGACAAAAGCGATCGCTGTTGGGTCTGTTAGGTGATTAACTTGTGATGGGAGAAAATTAGGAAGCATTGATATTCACTCCAAACTAATTTTCCACAACCCAGAGAGCGGATTGGACTGTTGTAATTGACCATCGCTACTACCAAGCCAATCATTGCCATAGACTAACCCAACACTGAATATTGCATTTAGGGGATATTGCCCTAGTGTTCCAAAGCCTTCAATATTCTTTGAATCAGCGATCGCCTGCTGCTTCAACTGTATGGTTATTTGGTTACCACCGTCAAAATAAATTGTTGCTCGTTGTTTATGAAACCGTACCTGAACTTTGTAGACCCCACCAGTTGCGTAATAGTAAGCTTTGGCAGGCAATTTTTGACCATCAATATTCTGCCCTTCCAACTCAACTGCCATAGCAGGCGTGCTTATCAGTAACAGAACTGCCAAGACTAACCTTAAAACTTTCATTGGTACTAACAGTAACAAATGCTTTCAATCAAACTACTTTCTACTTTAAAATAGCATTTTGTTCTGGTTTCTAAAGTCTTTTTCAAGGCAGGTTCAATCGCTTACGAGCGCCAAATCGAAACAACTTATCAATTTTATTCAAATGCTGATTTTTTTAACCATCTTGATGCTTCGTTATAAAATTTAAACTGGCTTTCACTGGCACGAAACTCTTTAGTATGAACCATTCTTCTTCCCTGAACCCACTTCGTGCCGTGGTGTTTATGTAACAATTCGTGATACAACACAAATTCAACTACAAACTCAGGTACTTTAGCATCATCAAGAGTCAAGCTGATGACTACCCTATCTCTAGCTGACTCATAGTGTCCTAATTTACGGTAAGTATTAATGCGACTCCATGCTAGACGTGGTTTAGCAAGACTGGCAGCAAAATATTCATTATTGACTTTATCAAATAACTCATCAAGATTATAAAACTTACCTTGTGGGTTTTCTGCCACTACCTCAGCAATCAAATCAAGCTCTAACAAAACATTACTGTACTCTTCTGTACTGGCAAATGTTCTAATGATTCGTGTATTATTTTGACTCTTACCAACAAGAGCAGATTCTACTAACGCTTGCAACACTGCCTTTGGTGCATTTATAAAGCCTTCACTAATTATGATAGTAGCTGCGCCAGTAGACCTTTTACCCTGATATAGCCCAGATAAATTAGTGATTGCAATCATTAGTTGTAGTGCTTGTTGACCACTCATACTCAGAATTTGCGTAGCCGTTTCCAACAGATAGCAAGTATTTTTTAGGTGCAGTTTTAGATTCCCTTCATCTGTCAAAAATTTGATCCATGAGTATATTTTCCGAGATTGGTCAGTTAGATTTGCTGGTGTTGCTTGCTGCTTAGCACATATTTTTTCAATTATTGTTGCTTGTGTAATTAAAGTTTGATGTAGTTGTTTTACATGGAGCGAACCATCATCAAAATTCGAGGCTAAATGAAAAATTTCTTTTAAGAGAGTACTCTGTTGTGATTTAATATTTTTAAGGTAAATACGTTTATTATCCATTTTTCAGTTAATTATTAGCGGATGTCTAAAGTAACTAAAGCTTTAAATATTTGAAATAGTTTAATTTTCGGGCTAGCTGATGACAGAGGTGCTTGAAAGAACTTACTAAACGATAAAATTTGCGTATAAAATCTAAAGCAGAGTATGGCACACGCAATCGAAGTGGACGTAACAGAGGCAGATATAACCAGTAATAAGCCCTTTTGAGGTTATTCCATTTTGCACAAGGTTCTTGTTGAAGAAAATCTGAAATGTCTACGACTAATCCTCTACCTTCGTACATCATGACATTACGACCGTGGACATCATGGGGGTGGAGTCCACAAGTTTTAGCATATTCAAGAGCTTCATCAACGTCCCGTATTACCTGCTTGGGAATTGGTAAACCTAAGTGCATACAATCGTAGAGGGTTGTTCCATAAAGCCGTTTCAAAACTAAAAAGCCATCCTTGGCATACAAGCACTTAGAAAAGGCAGGATGAGAACGTAGACGGCGGTAGACTTCTACTTCCTCTTCATAGCCTGGCCGTCCTGGGGCATAAACTTTCACTACATTCTCAGGGTAATCGGGGTGATACACCACTGCGGCATAATTGCCTTTGCCCAGCAACCGCCAAGGTTGTGGAATATAGCTGACCTTAATTGGATCGCGGGGATTGATACTTTCAATTTGTAAACTAGGTAGTAGTTCCTGATAAATGCTTTCTAGAAAATATTTTGGAAGCGAGTTGTCCATATGGGCAGTATCTAGCAACAAACAATAAGATACACTACCTGATTAATTTCAACTATTACAACAGATTGCAGCTTGGTGAGGTAAGCTGTCATTGGTGTCAACTTAACGTGAAAAGCCTTGTCAAGACGTGATGCATGAATTCACTCACTTACCATGAAGATCCCCGTCACCCCACCCCGGTTTTGTCTAAAGCCAAAACCGCCCCTCCCCTTGGTAAGGCTACTGTGTACACACAAGTCTTTTAGAGTTGTTGTGTAAGACACAGAAGGTTAATTTTTTTAAAACGAACCGCCAAGTACGCAAAGTACGCCAAGTAAAGAGCAAGAAGAGAGATCAATACTTGTCGGTTAAGGGGAAAAGGGGAAGGGGAAAGGGGAAAGAAAAAACCTTTACCCTTTACCCTTTTCCCCAAACCAAATTCTGAGTTCAAAATGCTTAACCGAGCAGTATTGGAAGAGAGATTAAATTATTTAGTCCAAGTTTATAGAGAATTGGTATTACAGACAAGCTTTGTGCGTAAGTCCTGTGTTCTGAAGTAAACTTTTTAAGCCATTTGTCGCGCCATCAGATTGCTAAATAATCCGTTTTGATTGACTAATTCATCAAACTTACCCTGCTGGACAACTCGGCCAGATTCAATTACATAAATGCGATCGGCGTTGCGGATGGTGCTAAGACGATGGGCAATGATAATGCGTGTTACCCCCAACTTGTCTAGACTAGCGCTAACTATAGCTTGGGTACGATTATCTAAAGCACTAGTAGCTTCATCAAAAATTAAGATTCTCGGTTCTAGTACTAAGGCACGAGCAATGAGCAACCTTTGTCGTTGTCCACCAGAAAGATTTGTACCGCCTTCTGAAATGACTGTGTGCATCTCCATTGGCATTGACTGAATATCATCGGCAAATCCAGCCATTCGTGCTGCTTTCCAAGCTTCTTCCATTGTCACTAATGCGCCACTGGAAATATTTTCAAAAATCGAAGCGCTGTTGATGCGACCATTTTGCAGCACTACACCAATCTGTCTGCGTACTGCCAGTGTATCTAACCCTGATAAGTCTTGACCATCGTAGTAAATCGTGCCATTTTTTGGGGTTTCAAAACCCAATAACAGCCTAATAATAGTTGATTTGCCGCTTCCAGAAGGCCCTACCAAAGCGATCGCCTCTCCTGGGTCTGCCTCAATTGTTACATGATCTAAATTCAGAGGGCCATCTTCTCGGTAGCTGAATGTCACGCGATCGATTTTTACTTGACCTGTTAACCGTCCCGGATCGCTTTTGCTAAGGTCAATTTCTGGTTGAGACTGAAAGATGGGCTTTGCACGTTCCCAGAAAATGCTGATATCTAATATGCTAACTATGGTGTTACTTAGTTGAGTTGCCCCAGCAATGAATATGGCAAAAGCTGAATTAAATGCCAGGAATGTACTTGTAGATAGTCCTGTGCCGCTTTGAGATGGGGCTTGTGTAATTAGCGTGACTGCTAGCCAAAAAATAATTATCGAACTGACAGTCGGCATGGCGGTATTAAAGATAGCTAAGACATCTTCAATTAACTCTGTAGCCAGTTTAAGTTTTAGCTGTTGAGTATACTTTTTTGCCCAGTAGGCAAAGGCGCGGTCTTCTGCGTTGCTGACTCGGAGTTTAGACACGCCAGCAACCATCTGTACGGTAAAACCAAAAATATCCCCTTCTATTTCTTCTAAAGAACGTAACTTCTGGCGGCTAAGTACACCTGAGATAGTAGTTAAAATAATTGTTACTAATGCTACGGCTGCCACAACTAAAGCGAGGTTGGAATTGTAGATAAATAACAATCCCAGATTGAGTAGGGAAAAGAAGCTGGTAAAAATTGTGCGTAATACAGTATCGTTGAGCTGATGGCGGATTTTAGCGATCGCTGAAACACGAGATTGTAAATCCCCAATTGAATATTCCCGAAAAAAAGATACCCGCAGATTAAATAATCTATCCCATGAGGCTGCTTGAGCGTCTAAACTGGCTTTGCTTTCTAATCTTAGGCTGGCAAAACCTTGGGCAATTTGAAAAATTACTGTACCCAAGCTGGCGGCTACCAAACCCAATCCGATTTCCAATAACAACCCTCTGCTTGCATCAGGAATCACAGAATCAATGAGGATGGCAATTGCTAAGGGGGTTAACATTCCTAACAATGCGCCGATACTTCCTGTCAGGAAGATAATCGCCAGTTCTCGAACTTGTCCCTTAAAGGCAAACAGAATTAAATCAAGTGCAGTTAAATTTCGATCGGGTAAGGAGCGATAAAACACATAGGCAAAGGGAGCTAGTTGTTCAGCAGTATGACTGTTTACAGCTATGCGAGTTTGTTTTTGTGGGTCAAATATTTCATACTTTCCCACCCCTGCTGGTAACACTGCAACCGGAAGGTTATCTTGATGAGTGTAAGCCAATAAAGGGCCGCTATCTTTTTGCCACCATCGGTCATTGAGCAATACCCGACGAATGCGAATTCGGGAGGCACGAGCGATGGCTTCTAACGGTTCTTGAATCCGCTGCATGTTTTCAGAACGCAGAGGCGGCTGAATTTTAATTCCTAATGCCCTACCCACTGCACCTGCGGCAATTAATAGTGGCGTGCCTTCTTGTATCAGTTGCGCTTGCTGAGGTTTGAGGACTGATGCCAAGCTTCCTAAAGCAGTAAGTTTGACTTCATAGTTAAGTTTATTCCGTGCTTGAAATTGAGTCCAATTTGCTGCCGATTCTGCCTGTTCTATTTGAGTTAAAGTGTCGCAGAAATCAGTATGCAATTGCTCAATAACAAGTTTAATGTCGTTCCAAGTAACAAGCTTTTCAGTGCGAACAAAAACTGATTCAGTAGAATAACTGCCTACACAAGTACAAATATTTTTCTCCCAAGTTTGCACTAAATTGAGAAATTTTCCTGCTTCATTTTTATCTTGATTTATCCATTGTTCGCATTTCTGTGCAGTTAATTGCGATAACTCAGTATCTTCTAGAGATATCGCCAATATTTTATGATTATCAGCTGATATCCCAAACAATGCTTCTCCAGGATTCACACTAAATAAATAACGACGAACACCTTCAATACCTTGCTCGATGGAAATAGCAAATAGAGCGATCGCACCAGATTTAATTTGCCAAACTATTTGCGGATCGTCTAATACTAAGGATTGATTACCTGTGAGTAGTAACTTAGATTCACTCATTTGGAGTTAGAGATTCAATATTTCTTTGTAGGTGTATGGCCTGAAGTTGCGCTTCCACTTCTGGTGGCAGACTAGTAAAGTAAATATAAAAATTATTTCGTTCTGGCGTTTTGTCTAAAACTTTAGCATAGATATCTTTGCTCATTTCGCTATTATTGGGTATCAATAAGTTCAGTTTCAAGTTAGTAAAGGGCTGTAAAACTACAGAATTTACTGCTGAGTCATAACATACTTGCGCTCCCTTGGCTGAAAGCTTTACTAACTTTCCCTCAATGACGGTGTTATGTACATCTTTTCCATCCAAAATCGCATATTTTAGGGGAATTGCTTCTGGCAGTTCAAAAAATATTTCTTCTTCTTGAGTAAGATATAAATCATATCCTCCACCAATACCACCCACCTCATAAATCTTTATAGATTGCTTTACCCCTTTAGCTTGTACTTCTTTATTTGCAATAATTTTGACAATGGAACCAGCTTCTTTAATAGTTGATTCGGAAGCAAAAATTTGTCCGCCGACTGTATAAGATTCAATTCGATAGGTTAAATTAACTTGATCGCCGATAACGCCATATTTGGTTCGTTTTTCCGAGCCAATATTCCCAACTACTACTTCTGCTGTATTAATGCCAATACCCATTTCTAGCTTTGATAATCCCATTTGCTGAATCTTTTTATTCACAGGTTCCATTGCTAATTGCATTGCCACAGCACAAGCGATCGCTCTTATAGCATCATCTTCTCTGGTGATGGGAGCGCCGAATAAAACTAAAATTCCATCACCCATAAATTCATCAATTGTACCTTGATACTGAGTGATGACATCTGCCATGTATCCTAGATAAAAATTAATAATTTTAATTACTTCTTCTGCGGATAATCTCTCACAGGTAGCTGTAAAACCTCTTAAATCAGAAGTAAGAATAGTAATTTTCTTACGTTCTCCCCCAAGTTTCAAACCTTCAGGATTTTCTAATAAATTAGCAACTATTTCATCGGTAAGGTAACGGCCAAAAGTTTTCCGAATGTCTCCCGCAGTCCGAGCAATGTAGGCAGTCACAGCAATTGCAGAACAAATTAATGTCATTAATGGTGGAATCACAGGAATCCACCACCCTGCTATAAAAATGAGATAGCTACTACCTATAAGGCAACATCCTGCTAACAAAATGCTAATCAAAGGTAATAATGATTTTCTTTTAGAACTACCGCTATATCTTTGTTGCCATATTAATATAGCGCCAATCAGCGACCAAAGAAAAATCCACAACCATTCGTATAGTTTGCTCCATGTTTTTATTAATGGACGGCCATCTAAAGTAGCGCTTAAAATTTGACTAATGGCATGGGCGTGAATAGTTACACCAGCCATGCGTTTAGGCGCTGTTAAAATCCTACTGCTGTCAGGTGTATAAAATAAGTCTTTGAGGCTTTCTGCTGTGGAACCAATTAATACAATGCGCCCCTTTAATAAGTTTTTAGGAATCCGATTTTCTAGCACATCCATAATAGATATGTACAGAAAACTTTGTCTAGAAGCTCGGTAATTTAGCAGTACTTGATAACCCTGGTCTTCAGCTCGAACATAACCGCCATCATTGCCTTGAAATAAAGGATAAATAACATTACCTGTTTTAACTAAATAATCTTTTGTTTGTCCGACATCAACGTGGCGATCGCTCAAATAAAGATAAGCAAGTTTAAAAGCAAAACTAAACACATTTTCGCCATTTTTGTCGGCTAAATACATCAGACTCCGACGAACTTTCCCATCAACATCTAAAGGAAAATCATTTGCACCAACTTGGCCACGTTGTTTCAAAGCTGGTGGTGGTGCAACTGCAAAGCTATCTTCACTCTCGGCTACTTTTTGCACGCCAACTAAATTTGGTGTAGACTCAAATACCTTAATTAATGATTCATGTCCAAATCCTACTGGCAAATCTCGATATAAATCCAAACCAATAGCACTAGGTTTTTGTTGTTTCAAATTCTCTAAAACTTGTGCGAGTAAGGCATCAGGTAAAGGCCAATAACCACGCTTACCAAGTTTTTGGACATCAGATTCGTTAATTTCTACAATTACAATTCGCGGATCAACTGGTTCTGGAGAACGTAATAGAAACATTCGATCTAGTGCTGCTAGTTCTAACATTTGTAATAATCCGCTCAACCGCAGAATTAATACAAATACTCCGGCACTAGGAGCAGCAATAAAGATACCGCGCCATTGCCAAAATAAACGTTTTATCTGACTCCACATAAATTACTTAGTCTGAGCATTGTTAGTATTTACTAAAGGTTTGGAAACTAATTTTTTTAAATTCACTGATTCTAATAATGCTTTCCAATTAGCCATGACAGCGCGATCGCTAGGATTGCTAAGACGTTGCTTTACTAAAGTATGTAGCGCTTCGTACCAAATACCACGTGTGGCATAAACTTGAGAAAGTCCCTTGGGATTTGTGTTTGCTAGCTGCTTCAATAAATCAGGAGTTGGCTGAATTCGTTCTACCCAACCATTGACAGTAATTTTGTCCTCTGGCTCCTCTGAATCACAAGCGATCGCTACATACCACTGGTATTGTTTATTAACTTTGAGGCTCGGTGCTTTTGCTGGGAGCGTAAAACCAATAATTCCTGATTGATTTGGAAGTTGAAAAGTTGTTTTGTAAACTATACCGCGATCGTCTAGAAGTGAGAGTTCAACAGTTTGTAATGGCATTTGCTGTACAAGCCAATAAAATGTCGGACGTTCTGCAAGAGTTAAACCTAACTTATTTGGAGGAATTAAAGAAGTTAAACTTTTTTTTCTGTCTGAATCGCACTCATCTTCGCCACGGGTTGCACCACCAGCCGTAGTCTGTGGTGCTTTTCGATTTGGTGGAATAAAGTTTTGACTAATCTTCCAATTCTGAAATTTCAGTTTCTCTGGTGATTGTGCGATCGCAATTCTCGGCAAACTAGAAATCATCAATATCAGAGATATAGAAAATCCACTAAAATTTACAAATTTTTGTATCGAATTCATATTGAGTCCTCTTAATTACCAATCTTTAAGGGGCTATTGGGTAAAATTAACTACAAATAAGCAAATCCATATTAACTTCCTATCTAAAAAATTGGTTAAAAATATTGCCAAAATCTTATCGCAGTGAGTATAACTTGGCAGAAGTAGTAACTAAGGGACTTCCAAGAAATAAATTATCCAAATAAACTAACCACAGAGACACAGAGAACACAGATAAAGGAGGAATAGAGAGAGTTTTCGCATCAGTTTTGGAACATTTTTTTATTTGGAAGTCCCTAAGTGTAAGAAGACAAAAGTAAAGATGTTAAACAGGCTTCCTGACTTGTAAACGCTTTCTAGCAACTGGCGTTGAAAAGTCAATAAGTCTTATATCCTTGGGTGAGTTGTGCTAGCTGTGCAGTAAATGTTGATACAAATACCTTGGTAGGAGCGCACAGTTATGCACCCTTTGTGGTTCGTTTTTCTTGGTTAATTTTTTTTAATTTAGGTATGTTTAGAGAAATATTATTGAAAAATCCTCTTTTTGCTTGCTTCAAAGAAAGCGATATTAATTGGATGTTCAGTGTCGGCAAATGTATAGAGTATAGTACTAATGAAATAATCATCCAAGAAGGTCAAGCGATTATTGATACAGTAGAAATTTTGTTAGAAGGAGCATTAAGTATTTGTGTGTCTCCCACAGGGAATGTAAAAGATTCACAAGAAATTGATCGCGTTTCTCCAGGAGAAATTGTCGAAGCTTTATCTTTTGTAGATAATCGCCCTCCATCTAGCACTTTTATAGCTCTGGAACCCTCACAGTTATTAACATTACCAAAGCAATTATTACTCAAAAAGCTAGAGCAAGATACAGAATTCGCTGCTCATTTTTATCAAACGCTATCTGTTTTAATGTCACAACAGTTGCGGAGACTCACGGATTTTCTTGTTAAAAACAAAGTAGTTCCGGGAGAAGCATTGCGAAAAGTTTTGTTTGTGTTTGCTATTTTGAACGATGGCGATATTGATTGGATAATTTCCCAGGGAATAAAAACTAAAGTCAATCCAGGTAAAGTACTAATTGAAGCCGGAAAACCTGTTGAGGCATTATATATATTGTTAGATGGTAAGTTAGGAATTTTTGTTACTACCCCACAGGGTGAAACTGCCGAAAAAGAAATTGCTCAGTCAATCAAAGGCGAAATTTTAGGGGAAATGTCTTTTGTAGAAGCAACTACCGCCTCTGCCACAGTCAAGGCGGCAGAATCTTCTGTATTACTAGCTCTACCACAACAAAAACTAGCTGGAAAATTAAAGCAAGATCCGGGATTTACAGCACGTTTTTACCGAGCGATCGCTGTAGTTTTAGTAGATCGGATTCGCGATCGCCTTTTCCGTCGTGGATTTGGAACATTGGCTTATCAACTAGACCAACTATTAGCAGAAGATATTGAAGTTGAAGATGAACTCAACTTAGATACATTAGACAATACTGCCCTAGCAGGTGCTAGATTTGACTGGATGATTAAACGTTTTAATCGGAAATCTTGAAGCAGGTAGAAGAAAATGTAGCGCCGCACCGTCAAGGCGGCATAACACACCCTACAGACTAACTACGAATTACAAATTAATAAATAAATGCCTGAAAATCGAGAAAATATATTTCGCAAAGAATCACTAGAACGTTTATCTTCTCCAGAAAGATTGGATCAGTTAATGCAGATAGTCAACCCTATAGATTGGCTACCTTTGGTTACGCTGGGTACTTTTATAATTCTTGGATTAATTTGGAGTATTTTGGGACGTATTCCCCTTGCAGTGACAGGCAAGGGAATACTGATTCAACCTAACCAAGTTGTAACTTTTGAGTCGCCAATTTCAGGACAGTTAAAAAGTCTAAATGTCAAAACAGGACAATGTATAGATAAAGGATATACCATAGCAACAATTGACCCCACCGATCTCAAGCAGCAATTACAATTACAACGCTCAAAACTAGGGCAATTACAAACGCAAGAACAGCATTCATTGTTACTTCAGCGACAACGTACTGCTAAAGAAAAAGAGGCGATCGCTTCTGCTAAAGCTAGTTATATCCAACGTTTGCGAGATACTCAGATTCTTACACCTGCGTTTTATGAAAAAGATTTAAATGCTATTCGCGAACAACGTATTAGTTTACAACAAAAGCTCAATGATGCTGTTGGCCTCATTCCTGTACTCAAAGATAGATTGCAGAAGCGTCAGCAACTTGTAGATGTGGGAGCCATTGCCAAAGATACATATTTACAAGCAGATCAAGAATATAAACAAGGACTGCAAAATGTCTCTGATATCAAAGCGCAAATCAAACAGTTAGATGTGCAAGAAACACAAGCACAACAGAGATATTTACAAAATCTTAGTTCTTTAAGTGAACTGCAAGCGCAATTAAAAGATTTAGATACAAAAAGCCAACGTATCGAGCAAGATAACGTCGAAAATATCAATATTAAAAATAATCAAATTCAAGAAGTTAACCGAGCGATCGCTCAACTAGAAAAACAAATATTAGATAATAGCCAAATTATTAGTCCTAATAGCGGTTGCGTATTAGAAGTAACTGGTTTTATCGGACAATTTATGACTCCGAAAACTCCTCTTGTTACCTTGAATGTCGGCGATAAAAATGCTCGATTAATTGCCGTCACTTACTTTAATGTCCAAGATGGCAAACAGATTCAACCAGGAATGATTGTCCAAATTACTCCTACTTCTGTAAAAAGAGAACGCTTTGGTGGAATTATTGGCAAAGTTACCTCTGTTTCTCCTTTACCTGTGACTAAAGAAGGTGCAAAGTTTGTCATTGGTAACCCTGACTTAGTAACAAACATCTTACCCACTGGCGGCGGAGATATAGAAGTACGAGCAGAAATGGAACTAGCTCCATCAAACTTTAGCGGCTATCGCTGGTCTTCTTCCCAAGGGCCAAAATTAAATATTTCTGCGGGGACAACTACCAATGTCCGAGTTACAGTAGCAGAGCAAGCACCAATTACTTATATCTTGCCCATATTACGAGAACTTACTGGTATTAATTAGAAGGCAGAGGGTAGAAGGGAAAAGCCAATTGCTATCAAGGTTTTAAACTTTTGTATTTTACATTCAATTATGTCTACCTACTTAGGGAAATAGTCTTGTGCTATTAATTCGGCAATTTATATCCTTAATTCAAAAGCTTAATTCTTTACAAAAAAAAGCTTCATCATCAAATTTAGAAGCCGCAAAAAGTAACATTTACTCCCGCGTCAAAACTCCCACTTTATTGCAAATGGAAGCAGTGGAATGTGGAGCCGCAGCTCTTGGAATTATTTTGGCTTATCATCATAAAATTGTACCTTTAGCAGAATTGCGTCAAAATTGTGGCGTTTCTCGTGATGGCAGCAAAGCTTCTAACATTGTTAAAGCTGCAAGAAACTACGGAATGCAAGCCAAAGGTTTTAAAAAACAGTTGGCACAATTAGAACAACTTCCACCGCCATATATTGTTTTTTGGAATTTCAATCATTTTTTAGTAGTAGAAGGATTTCAAAAAGATTGGGTTTATATCAACGACCCAGGTAGCGGGCCGAGGCGAGTTTCATTGAAAGAATTTGATGAAGCTTATACAGGAGTTGTCTTGATGATGGAACCAGGCCCAGGATTCCAACGTGGGGGTCGTAAGCCTAGCTTAATAACTTCACTTCTTGACCGCCTACAGGGTTCCTGGGGAGCGATTGTTTATTGTTTCCTGGCAGGATTTTTTTTAGTTATTCCAGGGTTAGTTTTACCCGTATTTAATCAGATTTTTGTAGATAATATTTTAGTGGAAAATCGTACAGAGTGGTTGCGCCCGTTGATTTTCGGCATGGCGATTACTGTGATTATTCAGGTGCTACTAACATTACTACAAAGACGGTTTTTGCGAAAATTAAATATTAAGTTATCGGTGAAGATGTCCGGGCAATTTATCGACCATATTCTTCGCTTGCCAGTGAGCTTTTATGCCCAAAGATTTGCCGGAGAAATCAGCACTCGAATTAATATCAATACTAAAGTCGCACAAGTACTTTCGGGACAGTTAGCTAGGACTGTAATTGATACAGTGATGGTGGTGTTTTATGCTATCATCATGTTTGCTTATGATGAAGTGCTAACTGCGATCGCTATCTGTTTTGCTGTAATTAATATCTTAACTTTACAGTGGATTTCGCAGCAGCGTAAAGATATTTATATGCGGATTATCCAAGATAAGGGCAAAGTTGCAGGTACAGAAATTGCTGCCCTTCAAAGTATGGAAACCTTGAAAGCATCAGCCCTAGAGTCTGATTTCTTCTCCCGTTGGTCAGGCTACTATACAAAGTTTCTCAACGCTCAACAAGAGTTAGGTATTACCAATCAAGTGTTAGGAATTCTACCTGTCTTCTTGACTAGTTTAAGCTCCTTATCTGTTTTAGTTATTGGCGGTTTACGAGTTATGGATGGGCATCTTAGCATTGGTATGTTGGTTGCTTTCCAAAGTTTAATAACTAGCTTTTTAACTCCAGTTAACTCTCTAGTAAGTTTCGGTAGTATGTTACAAGAATTAGAAGGAGACTTAAATCGTCTAGATGATGTGTTAGAAAACCCAACCGATTCAGAAGGAAAAGGAGAAAATTTACACAGTCCAATAGTTAAATCTTTAGAGTATGCTTCATCCTGCAAACTTAAAGGATATATAGAATTAAAAAATATCACATTTGGCTATTCGCACAGTGACGATCCTCTAATTAAAGACCTGAGTTTTCAGTTAAAACCAGGACAACGGGTAGCCTTAGTTGGTGGTAGCGGTTCTGGTAAATCAACAGTTGCTAAATTGCTTGCGGGACTTTATCAACCTTGGTCGGGAGAAATTCTTTTTGATGGTATACCTAGAGAACAAATTTCAAGGGCAATACTTTCTAATTCTCTGGCAATGGTAGAACAAGAAATTTTTCTGTGTGCTGGCACTGTTCGAGATAACTTAACTTTGTGGGATGATACAGTGTCCAATTCTCAATTAGTCCGAGCTTGCAAAGATGCTGCCATTCATGAAGTGATTCTAGCTTTACCTGGAGGCTATGATGGTAACTTGCTTGAGGGTGCTACTAATTTTAGTGGTGGACAGCGCCAGCGTTTAGAAATTGCTCGTGCATTAGTCAATGACCCGACAATTCTGATTATGGACGAAGCAACCAGCGCCCTAGATGCAGAGACAGAAAAAAATATCGATCGAAATCTGCGCTATCGAGGCTGTTCTTGCGTTATTGTGGCTCACCGTTTAAGTACCATCTGCGACTGTGATGAAATTATTGTTCTAGAACAAGGTAAAGTAGTGCAACGAGGTACTCACCAAGAAATGTCCCAGCTTGATGGTTTTTATGCAAAGTTGATTCAATCAGAGCAGACAAGTGATTAGGTTATGCTTGCAGATTAGATATTTTGCACTTCTCGACAAACATTTGCCCTTAAAGTTACGATATTTGTCCTTAAAGTTACAATATTTGCCCTTAAGGTTACAATATTTGCCCTTAAAGTTACAATATTTGCCCTTAAAGTTACAATATTTTTCCTTAAAGTTACAACATTTGTCCTTAAGGTTAAAGCAACAATAAATAAATCGAAGCTTATCGGCTTGCCGCAGCGAAAAGTCAAAGCGGTGGGAACCTTCACTCTGACTACTATTTACACCCAACTTGGTGGTAAATCTTTTACTCCTGAGTAGGCTTTTTTCTAACTCGCGAAAAAATGGGCGAACCGAGAGTTATCAAAAACTTTTACATAACATATAGCTGTGTAGCAAACAACAGCCTAGCGGGTGAACTCTCTTATCAGTTTGGTAAGATAAAATACTTAAGTCAGATGTTATTACTTAACTTGTGCGTTATTTCAAGCAGCTTTAGTTAGCTACTGGCTTACTGATTTAAATTACCTTTTATGCTACACAATGCATATATTTGCAAGGTTGAATGATGTAAACATAAACAATTTTATACCAATTTTGTATGAAGTTGCATAGAATAACAAGGCTAAAAACTTTACTTGTCAATCATTTCAGCCTTATACAGTTTCATGCAGCTTCGCAATAATTTGGTATTACAACAAATTGGATAGTAAAAGCCCAATTTTTTCTAGAAATAATGATTAGGCGACTAGACAATTATCAGCATAAAGAAGTACTTCGGGAAGATACTAATACGATTATTTATCGTGGAATTAAAGAACTAGACAAAACGCCTGTACTAATAAAGTATATTAAAACAGAGTATCCAACTATCGAAGATATTGCTCGGTTAAAATATGAATATAAAATTCTTCAGTCGCTAGATATTGCAGGAGTTGTTAGATGCTATGTGTTAGAAGATAGCCATCATTTCTGGGCAATGATTTTGGAAGATTTTGGAGGAAACCCACTTCCAAAATACCTGAGTCAAAGATCGCTCGATTTAAATGATTTTCTACACATTGGGATTCAGCTTGCCGAAACTCTAGTACAACTTCATCAATACAAGGTTACTCACAAGAATTTAAAAACTACTAATGTGCTGTTCAATCCCCAAACTGGACAGGTTAAAATTGACGACTTTAGCCTTGCTAGCTATTTGTATGGAGAAAAGCAAGTAATTAGTAATCAAAATATTTTTGAAGATGCGCTTGCTTATATATCGCCTGAGCAAACAGGGCGGATGAATCGCTTAGTTGATTATCGTACCGATTTCTATTCTTTGGGCATTGTTTTCTATGAAGTGCTAACAGGACAATTGCCTTTTCAAAGTACTGAACCTCTAGAACTCGTTCATTGCCATATTGCTAAAACTCCAATTTCTCCTCGTATAATTGCCGAAAATCTGGGCTTGAGAGAAATCCCCCAGGCCATTTCTGATGTTGTAATGAAACTTTTAGCAAAGACAGCAGAAGAACGTTATCAAAATGCGTTAGGACTGAAAGCAGATTTGGAAAAGTGTTTAAAATTGCTACAAGCAACTGGAGAAATTACACCCTTCCAAGTCGGACAATTAGATTTATACAGCCAATTCTCGATTCCGCAAAAACTTTATGGTCGTGAATCTGAGGTCAAGATTTTGATGGCTGCCTTTGAGCGTATCAGTCAAGGCACAACAGAAATGATGCTGGTAAGTGGCTACTCTGGGGTTGGTAAGTCATCTCTAGTCTATGAAGTTCATAAGCCAATTGTGCGTCAGCGTGGGTATTTTATCTTTGGCAAGTTTGACCAGTTTAAGCGCAACATTCCTTATGCTGCTCTGATTCAAGCATTTCAAGAATTAATGCGACAGTTGCTCACTGAAAGTAGCGAACGGATTAGTATTTGGCGGGCAAAACTGTTAAAAGCGTTGGGTGCCAATGGTCAGGTGATTATTGATGTGATTCCTGAAGTCGAGCGAATTATTGAACCCCAACCCGCAGTCCCACAACTGGGAGCATCGGAATCGCAAAACCGATTTAACCGCGTCTTTAGACAGTTCATTGATGTGTTTTGTCAACTTGAACATCCTTTAGTACTGTTTTTGGATGATTTACAGTGGGCAGATTCAGCATCATTAAAATTAATTCAATTGTTGATAAGCGACCCGAATAGTAAATATCTGTTATTAATAGGTGCATACCGAGATAACGAAGTGAGCGCGACTCATTCATTAATGCTGACGCTCTCTGAACTTCAGCAAACGGGGGCAGCAATAAACAACATTGTGCTTCAACCGTTACATCTGGTTGACGTTAGTCAATTAATTGCTGATACATTTCAAAGCAATCAAGAGACATCGCTCTTGATGAGTCACTCTGTGTCTACGCACCCTCTAGCAGAATTAGTTTTTAATAAAACTCAAGGCAATCCTTTCTTTTTATCGCAACTACTCAAATCGCTTTATCAAGATAAATTACTGTTTTTCAACTTTAATCAAGCCTGTTGGCAGTGGGACATTGAAAAGCTGCTAGATATCGACATTACGGATAATGTTGTTGAACTAATGATTAGCCGAATTCAAAAGCTATTGCCAGCGACTCAAAACGTTCTTAAGTTAGGTGCTTGTGTTGGTGACAAATTTACCTTGGAAGTGCTTAGTATTGTCAATGAAAAATCTTTATCAGAAACGGCATTGGATTTATGGGAAGCGTTGCAAGTTGGGCTGATTTTGCCATTAAATCAATACTATAAAATTCCCCTAGTTATCGAGCTAGAGAAATTTAGTAAGAAACCTGATGGTGAAAAAACTTCACTTTTAGCTGTTTCTAGCCCTCTAACGATCGCTTATAAATTTCTGCACGATCGCGTACAACAAGCGGCATATTCGCTGATACCCAAAGCTGAACGCAGCCAAACGCATTTGAGAATTGGAGAATTGTTACTTGAGCATACGCCAGAAGAGGAACTTGAAGAGAATATTTTTGAAATTGTTAATCAATTAAATATTGGCGCTCATCTACTAACTCAACATAAGCATAAAGATGAACTAGCATCACTGAATTTGATGGCAGGTCAAAAAGCCAAGAGAGCTACAGCTTATGACCCGGCACTAAAGTATTTAAAAGTAGGATTGGGATTACTTTTAGAAACGAGTTGGCAGACGAATTATGATTTAACTTTGGCACTGTATGTAGAAGCAACCTCCGCTGAATTTCTCAATAATAATTTTGCACAAACGGCAATCCTAGCAGATATTGTTTTAAATAATGCCAAAAATATTCTAGATAAAGTTAAGGTATATGAAATTCAAATTCAATATAGCGTTTCGCAAAACAAATTGAAGGAAGCGATCGCTATTATTTTACAAGTACTACAAATGCTGGGAATTACTCTAAGTAAAAAGCCTCCTCATGCTTTAACCAAACAGTATGAAAATTCATTGACGGTTGAGAATTTAAGTAGTCTGCCACCAATGACTGACGATTATAAACTGGCAGCAATGCGAATTCTCGTGGCAGCAGGCCCTCCCACTTATTTTGCAGATGCTCAGTTATTCACCTCAATTACTTTCACGATGGTGGATCTATGCATTCAATATGGAAGTTCGCCGATGGCTGCTTATGGCTATGCTTGTTATGGTTTGATTTTGGCAGGTCAGTTAGAAGAAATCGACGCTGCGTATCAATCTTGTTTGTTAGCTTTACAACTTCTCGATCGCTACAATGCTAAAGAACTCAAAGCTGAAATTTGCGAAATTTTTAATGGTCATGTTCGACATTTTAAAGACCCTCTCACTGCCGTATTAGAACCAATGTTAGAGGGTATTCAAAGTGGTTTAGAAGTTGGTAAAGTTCAATATGCTTCATATATTGCTGCTTTTTATTCAACCGCTTTGTTTTATACGGGTGAGAACTTAGAAAGCGTTGCTCAAAAGCTCGAACATCGGTTAGAATTACTCAATAGTTTGAGCAATCAAGTTTGTATTGATTATGCCAAAATCTGGCAGCAGATGGTAGCAAATTTAGTAGGTGACTCAACACATAAGTTTGAATTAGTTAGCGATCGCTTTAACGAAACTGAAATTTTAAAGACGTTAATCGCAGCCGATAACCAAACAGCTTTATCAGCCATTTATCTTGCCAAAACTAATCTATTGTATCTATATAAAGAGTACACTCAGGCAATCGAAAATGCCAGAATTGCAGAGCGTTATATCGGTAGTGTTATGGGGACAATAAATGTCTCCGAACATAGTTTTTATTATATGCTGGCTTTGCTTGGACACTATCCTCATACAACTGTTGAAGAACAACATCAGTACTTGGAAATAGTTGAGTTGCGCCAACAGCAGATGGAAAAATTAGCGAATGCTGCGCCCATGAATTTTTTACACAAGTACGAGTTAGTTGAAGCAGAAAGAGCAAAAGTTTTAGGGCAACACTATCGAGCAATGGAGTATTATGACCGAGCAATTCAAAACGCACGAGAGCATGGTTACTTTCAAGAAGAAGCTCTAGCTGCGGAATTGGCAGCAGAATTTTACTTTGTATGCAAAAAAGAACGCCTTGCCAGAGACTATCTAACAGATGCTTACTACGGTTATCTGCGGTGGGGCGCAATAGCAAAAGTTCAAGATTTAAAAGAACGTTACCCCCAAGTCTTACCTGGGGATAAAACGCTAACAAATATAGGGATTACAGCTAACGATACAATTGGACTCGGTTTAGCAACATTAGATTTAGCTACTGTCATCAAAGCTTCCCAAGCACTTTCTGATGAAATTATTCAGAGTAAATTGCTTGACAAATTAATGAACAGTATGATTGAAAATGCAGGAGCAAGAACCGGGATGCTTCTCTTACAACAATCAGACCAATGGGTTTTAGTAGCTGAGGGATTTGTAGATAGAGATAACGCTATTTTGTTGCCAGCTAAACCAATAGAAACAAGTCCAATTTTGCCTGTAGCATTAATTAACTATGTTGCTAGAACTCAATCTACTTTAGTATTCGATGACGTAACAGAGGAAAAACTTTTTATTGACGATCCTTACATTCGGAACAATCGTTCTAAATCTGTGCTTTGTTTGCCGATTATTTATCAAAGTAAACTCAAAGGTATTCTTTATTTAGAAAACAACCTCGCTAAAGGTGCGTTTACTCAAAACCATGTGAAAGTACTAAGTTTATTAGCTTCCCAAGCAGCAATTTCTCTGGAAAACGCACAATTATACCAAGAATTGCAAACATATTCGCAAAAGTTAGAAAGCAAAAATGCCCAGTTGAATCAAATCAATTTATCATTAGCGGCTGAAATTAGCGATCGCCAGCGCCAAGAAGTCGAGCGCCAGGAAGCCCAAGAAGCACTGTTTCAAGAAAAAGAGCTAGCCCAAGTGACCTTGCAATCAATTGGAGATGCAGTTATCACTACGGATTCTCTGGGTCTAGTACGATATCTTAATCCCATCGCCCAAAACCTCACAGGCTGGAGTCAATTAGAAGCACAAGGATTGCCGCTCTCTGAAGTATTTCAGATTGTTAATGAAACTACTCGCGAACCAGTGATAAATCCACTGGAAACAGCTTTGCATGAAGGAAAAACCGTTGGTCTTGCCAACCATACAATCTTAATTGCGCGTAATGGGGATGAGTTTCCCATTGATGATTCCGCTGCTCCAATTCGTGCTAGCAACGGTGAGATAATTGGAGCAGTCATGGTATTTCATGATGTGTCCCGTAACCGCAACTTATCTCGACAACTTTCCTGGCAAGCTAGCCATGATGCTTTAACTGGACTGGTAAATCGACGCGAGTTTGAACGTGACCTAGAGCAGGCTATTAACGATGCCAAGATGCATAACCAGCAATACGCCCTTTGCTATCTAGATTTAGACCAATTCAAAATCGTCAACGATACCTGCGGTCATCTTGCTGGCGACGAACTCTTGCGTCAAGTGACAACATTATTTCAAAGTCAGGTGCGTAAGACAGATACTTTAGCCCGTATAGGTGGGGATGAATTTGGTTTAATTCTCAATCAATGCTCCCTAGAACAGGCACAACGAGTTTGCAATTCCATACGTCAAAAGGTTCAGGAGCTTCGATTTGTCTGGCAAGAAAAGCTTTTTACAATTGGCACTAGCATTGGATTAGTTATGATTAATACGCAGAGTGAAAGTGTTGCTCATGTATTAAGTCTTGCAGATGCCGCTTGCTATGCAGCTAAAAATCGCGGACGTAATCGGGTACACGTTTATCAAGTAGACGATATCGATCTACTACAACAGAAAGGCGAAATGGAATGGGTAACGCGTATTGCTCATGCTTTGGAAGAAAATCAATTTTGTCTCTACTACCAAACGATTATTCCAGTTTTGCAAACTGAAATCAAACAACAACATTATGAAGTCCTTTTGCGTTTGCAAGATGAAAATGGGGCTTTGGTATTACCTATGGCATTTATTCCTGCCGCAGAACGTTATAATCTCATGCATTTAATCGATCGTTGGGTAATTCGTACCCTATTTGCTACTCAAGGGCAACAATATCGCGATAGCTGGAACGATTGTCAATCCAAGAATCAGCAATGCAATTGTATCTATGCGATTAATCTTTCAGGTGCAAGTATCAATGATGAGCAATTTATTGAATTTATACATGAGCAATTTACTTTGCATCAAATTCCACCCCAAATGATCTGCTTTGAAATTACTGAAACGGTTGCTATTAGTAATTTAAGTAAAGCTTTTTTATTTATTAGTGAATTAAGAAGCCTCGGCTGTCGCTTTGCATTAGATGACTTCGGTAGTGGAATGTCATCTTTCACTTATCTGAAAAACCTGCCTGTAGATTTTCTCAAAATTGATGGCAGTTTTATTAAGCAAATTTTGGATAATTCTATTGATTTAGCAATGGTTGAAGCAATTAATTATGTTGGGCATATTATGGGGCTTAAAACTATTGCAGAGTTTGTTGAAAATGATGCTATTTTAGAAAAAATTAAAGCTCTTGGGGTGGATTATGCTCAAGGTTACGGCATCGCCCAGCCATGTCCTTTTCTATGATTTTGACTACAAAAACTATGAAATGCTGTTTTATACAGCAGTTTTCTTTTGCATGAAGTACAAAGTCACTGGTTTTGAGGCAGAAAGCAGAAGGCAGAAGGCAGAAGGCAGAAGGCAGGAGGCAGAAGGCAGGAGGCAGGAGGCAGGAGGCAGAAGAATAATTTGATTTGTGAATCCTTGGTTCTGTACCTCATTTAGTTGCAAACTGCTGTATTTGAAACTGTACACTTCCGATTTAGTCTCAGATTATTAAAGATAGCTTTTAGGACGGGGCGGATAATCCACTCAACTAACTTGTAATTTTCAGGCTTGCGGTTGTGCTTATCGATCGCTGTTGAATTTTTAATAGTCCCTCTTTGAGTAAACGTTGTACCAAAACTAATTTGCTATTGTTGCTCAAGAAACCTGGAAGATCTTTAACGAGGAATTCTTCTGAATTTGCAATAAAGCGAAGCGCTGGTTCAATATGCGGCGGGCCTGTAACTTCTCCTCCAGGGAATTGAATCATCACTGAGTCTACTTTCTTCGTGATTTGACAAATCATTCCCTGTCGCTTGGCAATGGTAGTGTTGGGGTTAATTTGATTAACGGCATCCAAACTGATAAAATGCCCGTCAGGTAAGGGAGACATTCCACTGATGAAGCGTTTGGTCAATCGTTCCATAGCATCTTCATCATTGGCGCTCTCAGCAAGGATTTGGAGTAGTTGTGCTAGTTGGTTTTTAATCGATGCTTTTGCTTCGCTGTGATGGAGAAAACCTACTGGTAGTGCTTTGCGGAAGTTGACGTTTTGCTCGGCGACAGATGCGATCGCTTCATTAATTAAAGTTGCCCATTCAAAGACAGAAACTCCTACGGTGAGATGTAATGAGGAGGTTTCTGAAGTTATTGCTTCATGAACATGACCACGAGGAATATACAATAAATCACCAGGTTGCAAGCAAACTTCATGCAAAGGTGCATCAAGTTTATTCTGATCCACTATGTAGCCTTTGGTAACTAAAGGGATATCTGAAAAAGATTCATAAATTCGCCAATTTTTAGATCCTGCAATTTGAAGCACAAAAACGTCATGTGTATCATAGTGTGGTGGAAATCCTTGAGCGTCTTTAGGTGTCAAATATAAGTTAATATTTACAGGATGATTCAGAAATACTTCTAAATTTCGGCAAAAAGTAGCAACCGACTTGCAGCGATCGTGAATCTTGTGAATGCATAATGTATTACCTTGGTTGTAAGCATCGTAAAGTTGATTTGCTGCATAGGAATTGCTGTAACTATTTTCCATCGCTGCATAGGTTTTAACAGATTCTCCCTCTGTAGTTTTAAACACTTTACATTCCTGAGATTTTAAATCTGTAAAGCGAATCAAATCCTCAACGTATTCCATTGAGAAAAGGCTGGCATAATAATCTGCCTGTTTGCGAATTAGTACAAGCGATCGCTGCTGCCAATAGTTTTCCAAAAAAGTAGCTATATCGATAGGCTGAATCAATCTTTCAAAATCGAAATCTTGGTTAGGCATTGCTTGAAATTTTTACTTTAAAACTGTTTTATGTTGTAGTTTATGATTCGTAATTTTACTAAAATGGAATTCCAAAATGGCCAAGGAAAGATAAAGTGATATCAGGATACTGCTTGCCCAAAGAAGATGCATCATGAATTAAGTTATCTGTCGGCGCAATATACGCTTCTTTTGGCGCTACTCTGAGTTTAACAATTGGGTAATCAGGATATAGTTTCATAAATTCATCACCTACAGTTGTTCCTCGGTAATGTTTATAAACTTCATCGTCAGATAAACCTAAAGCTTTAAACATCTCCATTAATGGAAGATTAATAAATAAAAAGAAGCGATCCTCACGCCCTAAATTAATACAAATACGATTTCTTGATTGATGTCTGCGTCTCAGAGGCGCTCGATCCCAACTATCAAGATGCATTCCGACAAAATACTTGGCATCTTCCATTGTTAGCGTGCGTAATCCGGGGACTGTCACTCTTAAACCTAGAAGTTTTGCTTCCTCATTTGATAGACAATAACGGTGAGAATAATTGATAATTTTCTGCATCGCACTTTCGTAATCTTGGTGAGTACTAGCAGATGGATAATATTGAAGTGTTTCAGTTCTTGTTTTTAACTCTTCGAGTATTGTTTCTAAAGGTGCTAAAACTTCATCTGGAAAACGACATACGCCGATATAATATCCCAGTTTCCATGAGTCAACCTGCGAGAGTGTTTCATTCGCATTTAGCCGATGATATTCTGTTAAGCTGGGTTCTCTCCAAGGTTCTTTTGGTAGGAATGCACCAGGTCGATATTGAATGCGATCGCACACTGATTCTATTTCCTGTGTTATGCCTGAACTAAGCCAAATTCTAGGGCTTTGGTTATCTATATCAACATCTAAAAAAAGTTTTATTCCTTCTTGTATACACGTAAATTTACTTTCGGCTAACATAGCATCTTCTCAAATAAATATTTGTTATTTATCAAAATATAATTTACAACTCAGGAGTCATAATTCTTATGGAAAAATCTTTTTACCCAAGTATCAAAATTAGCCAGGAATATCTAAACTCAAAATATGTTTAGAAATATAATCTTGGTTCATATTAACTTTGCGAGTTATTGGATTGATGATTCCAGTTTCTTTAAAACGTTTTTCAATGTATTGAAAAATTCCTTTTTCCTTTGTACATTGAGCATTTCCATCTGCATCAACTTGATTGTGAATCACACTTTCTTCAGCAACAGGATAACCGCTACATCTACCAAAATATTCACATGAATGACACGCAGATGCCATGCGTTTTTCTGCCGCCATTATGGCTTTTTCATGTCCAGCGCTGAGAACTATATTTTCTAGAGGAGTCTCAAACAAATTGCCATGACAAAATTCGCTATTGTAAGCATCTGCATAGCTATAAATGTCACCATTAACATTAACTAAATACATATATTCCCATTCTCGTTTATTATAAAAATCTGGCTGAGCATTAGGAATATAATGACGAATTACTGGTTTAATATAATCAATAATTGGTCTTACTCTCACTGGGGTTTTACTTTCTAACCACAGATCGAATAAAGTACGATAAGCATTTAAAACCTCATTGGCACTTATCTCATATCCTTGATGTTGTCCATCAAAAGCGCCGTTGAAGAGTGGTAATACTCGAAATGGTATTTTTATTTTTTCGTAGAACCGATAAATTTCTTCGAGATATGGCAAGTTTAACTTAGTCAGAACTGTAATACATCCAAAGTTAATTTTTTCAGATTGTAAGCGATCCATATTTGCCAACACAACCTGTAGAGAATCTTTGTCTGCTCGATTAACGCGCAGTCCTCCAAATAAATCTACAGAAACTCCTACGCCATCAAATCCTTCTCGCAACAAGTGAATATGTTTGTTGTTGAGTACAGTTAAGTTTGTTTGGACAGTGTTTGTTACAGAACTAGCTAGTTCACCAAAAATTTGTTGCTGTCGGTCAAAAGTTCGCCAATAATAGTCTGGATGTTGTAAAAGAGGTTCGCCACCATGCCAAATAAATTGAATATCTACTGGGCGATCGAGGCGACTATAATAACTAGCAATATGAGCATACATCTTGTCTAATTGCTCTGGTGCGATCGCCTCACGATTGCCTAACTCTGCATATTCATAGCAGTAACGACAGCGAAGATTACAGAACTTAGAACTCTTAATTACAAATTGAACTCTTTTCTTCTCTTTCGATGTCATACGTTCTTCCAATGACAATTTATAGATTGTGCTGATAGTTATGAACCAGCTTGGTTGATGAGAAGGATTTCGGCATTCATCAAATCTCCAAATCAACCAAGCTAGAGGCAATAGCTACTGATTAATTTGCTAGCGAACGAAACGCTTCCACAGCAGAGGGACATGAATCAGTGGCAGAATTAATCACTTCTTCGCCCACTGCATCTTGCGTTGCAGCACTGTAAGGCTGGTTTTGTACCCAGGGTGGCCCACCTTCACGAACAAAATCTGATGGTCTACCTCCGGCTACTGCATTTAACTGTTCGTCAGACAGCTCAGCCTGTTGTAGAGCTGCTTTTAATTCCTCAGTTGTAAAGCTATAACCATGCTCTTGTGCTATTTGAATCAAAGCTTCTGGTGCGATTTCAGCCAAACGCTGATTCAGTTTTCCCTGCAAAGATGTATCTTTAAAAACAGCATCAAAGAACTGAACAACTGTCCCTTGTGACATTGTTACTCCTTATCAGAATGACTTTTTATTTTTCGGGTTCAGTATATTCAATGTTTTTGTCGATTGTCGATATATAAAGATTAAGAAAATTTAAGTATTTTCCGATACAATTTTTAAGAATATCAATTTTGATGATTTTTTAAGTAAATTTACTGTTGTGCTAAAAATATATCCCAGACACTAATGCTATAACCGTAGTGCTGTGATTGCGTTTGCCAAATCTAAAGCTAGTGAATTTACTCAGTTGTTCTCTTGATGAAAATGATAATTATCGGCAGAAGCTAAAGCGATACGGTTGAGGACGCGAAAACATACATCCAGAAGTTTTATTTATGCAAATTTTTCGCAAAAAAATTGGTTTAGCTCTTTTTATTCCTATTTCTTTGGTGGCAACTTTAATTTGCCAACAAATTATTGCTGCAAAATCTTCAGATAAAGCTACAGAAAATAAAATTCCAAAACTGGAAAAAAACGATTCTATTGCAAATACTACTCAAAAAGTTCAGATACTCACTCTCTATCAGCCTCTTTTGCATCTGCAATGGGAAGGAGAACGAGTTAGCAATACTGGAATTGCTTATTTTTCCCTTGATAGTTTCTCAAATGAGTCTATATCTGAGTCTGATTTAGATGTAGCACGCACTAGTCAAGATCCATCTAAAATTGCTAAAGTTTTAGCAACATTAGGATTATCTGCTCATCTTCAAGGTGAGTACGATAAAGCAATTAATTACTATAAAGAAGGATTAGAAATCACTAAAAAAAATGCATATTCAGAGTTAGAATTAATCATTTTAGGAAATTTGGGACTGGCTCATGTCCAAAAAGGAAATTATTATGCTGAGGCAATAAATTATTTAAATGATTATTGGCAGTTAATTCACCATCGCCAGCAAAATACCAAGACAGCACAACTTCAAGAAGCCCAAGCATTAGGAAATTTGGGCAATGCTTATTATGGAGCAGATTTGTATGTAAAAGCGATCGCGTTTCACCAAAAACGTCTGGCTTTATCTCAAAAAAATAAAGACCAAGCAGGACAAGCAAAAGCTTTAAGCGACTTGGGGATTGTGTATCAAGCTTTGGGAGATGCAAAAAAAGCGATTGACTATCAACAACAGGCATTAATCCTAACTCAGCAAATCAAACAGCAATCTCTAGAATCGTTTGTTTTGGGCAACTTAGGTATTATTTATCAAAATCAAAGCAATTATTCAAAAGCTAGCGATTATCATCAGCAACGTTTAGCCATCGCTTGTCAACTTAAAGACTTACGTTCACAAGCTGAAACTCTAGCAAATTTAGCAGGGATAGCTTATTTCCAAGGAGATTATCACAAAGCGATCGCACTTTTTGACCAAGGCTGGAAAATTTCTTGGGAAAGACTACACGATGCCGATATTCTCTATCGTATTCTTGGAAATCAAGGACTCGTCCACTTTCAAATGGGCAACTTCGACAAAGCTTTAGAGTCCTACGGGAAATATTTCCAATACGCTTCCTCGCGCAATAATCACAGAGAACAAGGCATTGCTAAAATTAACGCCGCAGCAGTTCGCCTGCAATCAGGAAATCTAGCAGCGGCAGCAAAAACCCTCGAAGAAGCAATTGAAATTTGGGAGTCTTTGCGAGTCAGACTAGGCAGCAATGATAGTTTTAAAATCTCGATCTTTGAAACCCAGAATGCACCTTATAGCAATCTACAAGCGGTATTAGTTGCCCAAAACCAACCCGAAGCTGCCCTGCAAATATCTGAACGGGGGCGTGCCCGTGCCCTTGCAGAGTTACTTTCTCGCCGCCTTTCTACTGTTGCTACCCAAAAACAAGCACCAACTACAACCCTTGCTTCTCCTACGATTGCAGAGATTAAAAAAGTTGCTAAAAATCATCATGCAACTTTAGTAGAGTATTCCATTGTGCCTGGGAATTTCCTAGTTGAAGGAAAGCTAGAAACCCACGAATCGGAACTTTTAATCTGGGTTGTTCAACCAACAGGTAATATTACCCTGCGTCGAGTTGACCTAAAACCTCTTTGGCAGTGTCAAAATCCTCAGTTATGTTATCCCAAAGGACTAGCAGAGTTAGTTTCTAAAACTCGTGAGTTGCTCAATATCAGAAATCAGAGTTTACAAAGAAGTAGTAACGCATCTTCTGTAATTAATGAAAACCCTTTACATCAACTGCATCAATTATTAATTCAACCTATTAACGATTTGCTTCCTCAAGATCCCAATAATCATGTAATATTTATTCCTCAGCGATCGCTTTTTCTTGTTCCTTTTGCCACCCTTGAAGATGCCACAGGTAAATTATTAATTGAACGGCATACAATTTCGATTTCACCTTCTATTCAAGTTTTAGATATCACATATCAACTACGAAAAAAACCAAGAGCAGATAAAATTTCTGACTCAAACTTAATTGTCGGCAATCCAATTATGCCGAAAATTGTCACTCAACCAGGGGAACCACCGGAAGAATTGCCTCCTCTCCCTGGTTCTGAACAAGAAGCCAAAGCTATTGCTCAACTGTTCCAAACAAAAGCGCTGATTGGTGCAAATGCCAACAAATCTAGGGTGTTGCAACAAATGAGCAATTCAACTCTAGTTCATCTAGCTACCCACGGCTTGCTTAGCGACTTTCGCGGCTTAGGAGTACCAGGAGCCATCGCTCTGGCTCCCGATCCTACAGTCCAAGGGCAAACCTCAACACAAGAAAATGGTATCCTCAGTGCCAGTGAAATTCTTGACCTCAAATTAAACGCTCAATTAGTCGTTCTCAGTGCTTGCAACACCGGACGAGGAAAGATTACTGGAGACGGAGTAGTAGGGTTATCTCGTGCCTTAGTTGCTGCACGGGTTCCAAGTGTAGTAGTCTCTTTGTGGGCATTACCTGATGAACCAACTGCTTTACTGATGACCGAGTTTTATCGCAACATGCAACATCAGACTGATAAAGCAGTAGCATTGCGTCAAGCCATGTTGAGTACAATGGAACGCTATCCTCACCCATTAGATTGGGCAGGTTTTATATTAATAGGTCAACCTTGAAGAAGGCAGAAGGCAGGGGGCAGAAGGCAGAAGGCAGAAGCGAGATAATGCAGGGTGGTTTTGAGAAAGTATGGCTCTTGGTGTAACTTAAATCCTGCGATCGCTCAGGAGCCTCTAATCCGGTTAAACTAGTATCGCTGATGGTCACCGCGATGGGATAGTTTTTATGAATTCTCAGGCATTTGGGTAGAATTATTACCAGTCGTGAAGCGTAAAGTCCCTGTAATTCATCCAGGGGATATACAGCAGTTTGCAACTAAATGAGGTACAGAATCAAGGATTCACAAATCAAATTATTCTTCTCCCTCCTGCCTCCTGCCTCCTGCCTCCTGCCTCCTGCCTCCTGCCTCAAAACCACTGACTTTGTACTTCATGCAAAAGAAAACTGCTGTAAGCGAACTTTCCTGATGCCCTACACAAACGCTACTATCCGATATTGACTACTTGTTTTTGAAGGTTCATCTTGAATCTATGCGTCCTCGCCAGAACATTTCAGAAATATTTTCGACTTTCATCCAATTTGAAGCCGATCGCTTCAACTGTTGGATATATGATGCCAAACTACGGCGCAGTATCCAAAATTGCTTGGTACAGATATCTCAAACGAACCACTCAGAAAATTTTTGGGCAATTTACTGGCATAAAAACTGGCAAAATCAGCCTAACTCTCTAGCTGAAGCACATTTATCAGCTTATCTGCAAGAAACTTGTTATTGGTCAGCACAAAGGACGATTCCTCAAATTGCTAGCGTACAGTGTACCTTGTCTGACTGTTTTCAAATAGCGATCGCAGAAGTCCCAAAAATCCTCAAAACTTGCGATCCCGACCAAAAAGCCACCCTCAAAAGCTACAGCAATGTGGCTTTTGGCAATGTAATTCGTGATGCTTTGCGGCAAAAACAAGAAATAGATTTTTGTAACGATTGGGCATTGCTACTAAAATTGAGCCGCAAGCGACTACAGGAATCTTTACAAAATGCTGGGCTAACAGATGAAACTATTGGCTGTTACTTGTTAGCTTGGAAATGTTTTGTAGATGGTTACATTCTGGGCAAATCGCCACAAGCGCGGAAGTTACAAAGACCAGACCAAGATACTTGGGAAGTAATTGTTCAACTCTACAATCGCGATCGCTTCACACAACTTAATCCCCCAGGCACAGAAGCCAACGCCCAAACTCTAGAAAAATGGCTGCTGTTATCTGCAAAACACGCACGTTCTTATTTATATCCTGTGGTTTCTTCACTCAACGCCCCTAAAACAGGTCAAGCAGATAGTGAATTACAAGATGATTTACCAGACGCCACCCAAAATGAATCTTTATTAGCAGATTTAATTGCCACAGAAGAAGCCGAAACTCAAAAAAATCAACAACAAGAAATCCAGAATTTATTAATTACTACGTTGGGAAAACTGCCTCCCCAATCACAAAAATTGCTGCAATTATACTATCAACAAGGACTTACTCAACAACAAATTGCCAAACAACAGCAAATCCAGCAATATCAGGTATCGCGACAATTAGCGAAAACAAGAGAATCTTTATTACTAGCGATCGCCAAATGGAGTCAAGAAAAAATGCATATTTCTGTGACTTCCAACGTGGTTAAACATATTAGTGCAGTATTAGAGGAATGGTTACAAAATTATTTCAGTAATTTAGAACCTCAGTCCTCAAAGGAGCAGTAGCTATGTCATCATTTTGTGTTCCGCCGACTCAGCTGTGGTTAGAGGTATCTCCTGAAGTTCAAAATCAATCTTGGCAGCAAAGCCAATCTAGCGTTAGTCCCCGCAGTCGTTGGAATGTTTTTCTCAATCAAGTATGCCTCAGTACTTTTCTGCCTTGGTTGCAAGCAGAATATATACCAGAAGCTACGATTGATACATTGCCAATAAGTTGGGAACTGGTCAACGGCGCTGCTATAAATATAGATACAAAACGCTTGATTTTGATTCCAGATAAAAGCTTAGAAACTAGAGAATTTTCTGTACCACAAGAATGGATTGATATTCCTCAATGGGCAGGAGATTATTACTTAGCAGTACAAGTTAATCCCGATGGTCAATGGATGAGAGTTTGGGGCTATACTACCCACGAGCAATTAAAAAATCAAGGTAACTACGATTACCAAGAACGAACTTACTCATTAGATGCTACTCAAATGATTGAGGATTTAAATGTACTTTGGGTAGTACGTCAACTATATCCTGAAGAACAAACACAAACAGCCATTGCTCCTTTGCCTGTTTTATCAGCTACTCAAGTAGAAAATCTCTGGCAAAGATTAACAAGTCCAACAATTACTAATCCTCGCTTAGAATTGCCCTTTGAAATTTGGGGAGCCTTGTTAAACAGCGAAGACTGGCCACAAAGATTGACACAAAAGCCAGCACTTGTTAACTTGCGTCAGTGGTTCCAAAATATAGTTGCAGATAGCTGGCAAACAATAGAAACCTTCTTGGGTACACAACCAGATTTCGCCTTTAGCTTTCGCCAAGTTGGTGATGCAGCAGAGCAATCAATCCAACGAGTTAAGGAAATTGAGTTACCAAATAACAATCAAGCTGTAGTGTTAATGTTGACA
Source organism: Nostoc sp. DedQUE12a (assembly GCA_034530795.1). Classification (GTDB taxonomy): domain Bacteria; phylum Cyanobacteriota; class Cyanobacteriia; order Cyanobacteriales; family Nostocaceae; genus Nostoc. The sequence continues at coordinate 43,051 of JAVRCH010000077.1, read as the reverse complement.
TTGACAGCAGAAATAGATGGTAGAGTAGGAATTCGTGCCCAACTATATCCTAAAGAGCGCAATTTCTATCTGCCTAGAAATATTAGTTTGGTATTGATTTCTACTTCTGGAGAAATTGTCCAATCAGTGCAAGCAAGGGAAACAGATAACTCAATTCAACTCAAACGATTTAAATGTCCCCAAAACACACGATTTAGTCTTCAGGTTGTTTTAGATGATTTCAACTTTATAGAAGAGTTTGAATAATTGGGCATGGGCAAACAGGGAATGTGGGAGGTGTGGGAGGTGTGGGAGGTGTGGGAAGATAGGGGCGCATAAATTCTCTTTCTCCCCACACTCCCCCATCTCCCCACACTCCCCAGTCCCCAATCCCCACCCATGAGTAAACTGATCGTTCTTAACTTAGGAAAAGGAAACTTACACCAAGGCTTTCCCACGGTTATTGCTCAACTTTGGCAAACGGACACTCCTACTCCAATGCAATTTACGGGTGGATTACCTGCTGCACCACAATTGGAGCATCTTTACCAACGTTGGCAACAAATGTATACAACTTTGTATGCTAGTTTGGGTTGGCGCAGTGGCAACATTGCAGACTTTGAAATTGATGAAGAAGACGTTACCCATATTTCTCAAGCGGAGTTTGACAACCTCTGCCAAGAATTACAAGACAGTCTAAATACATGGCTAAATAGTTCACTGTTTCTCAATATTGACCGGAAACTACGTACTCAACTTTCGCCAAAAGAAGAAATTCGTTGCATAATTACTGCTGAATCTGAGCAGGTTTTAAAGCTTCCTTGGTGTTTGTGGCATTTTTTTAGCGATTATCCACAGGCTGAAATTGCCCTAAGTCCACCAGAATATGGGCGTTCTGTGAAAACAAATCCTCAAAAGACTAAAGGTAAAGTTAGAATCTTAGCAATTTTAGGCGATCGCCACGGTATCGATCTCGAAAAAGACCAAAATTTACTGCGGCAATTACCTAATGCTGAACTCAAGTTTTTAGTTGAACCCAACCGTTCCCAACTCACAGAACAATTATGGGAGTCAGGCTGGGATATTCTGTTTTTTGCAGGGCATAGTTCCAGCCAAGGCAAAGGGCGAATGCTGCTGAATTCTGGCGAAAGTTTAACTATTGAGCAATTAAAGTATGGTTTACAAAAGGCGATCGCTCAAGGTTTGCAACTGGCAATTTTTAACTCTTGTGATGGTTTGGGATTAGCCCAAGATTTAGCCGATTTGCATTTACCCCAGGTAATTGTCATGCGCGAACCCGTACCAGACCGAGTAGCGCAAGAATTTTTGAAGCACTTATTAACACTTTTTTCACGAGGCAAAACTTTATATGCAGCCGTCAGGGAGGCAAGAGAAAGATTACAATCTCTAGAAGATGATTTTCCCTGCGCCACTTGGTTACCTGTGATTTGCCAAAACCCAGCAGAAATTTCCCCCACTTGGCAGGATCTCTGCGGTCACAGGTTAGGTTTATATCTGCCGCGTCCCAATTTCAAGCAGTTACCAGCAGTTTTTTTAAATAGCTTCAGCGTTACATTAATTATCGTATTAATACGGTTATTCGGTGGACTGCAACCGCTAGAATTAGAAGCGTTCGACCAGTTAATGCGACTGCGACCTAAAGAACAGCCAGACTCGCGGCTTTTAGTAATAACTATTACCGACCAAGATATTCAAGCGCAGGGACAGGAACCGCGCCAAGGTTCCTTATCTGACAAGTATCTTAATCTCCTATTAGCGAAACTGGAACAATATCAGCCAGTGGCTATTGGTCTAGATATATACCGAGATTTTCCAGTAAGTACCAATCAACCAGAACTAGCCAAGCGGATGCAAAAAAGCGATCGCTTGATTGCAATTTGTAAACGTGCTGACCCCAAATACGACCCCGCAGGTATTTCACCACCGCCGGAAATACCAGAAACACGGCTAGGTTTTAGTGATTTTGTTGAAGACAAGGATGGTGTACTCCGCCGTCATTTGTTGGCGATGACTCCCAACCCGATTTCGTCAAGTTGTACTGCGGCTTCTGCCTTTAGCGTACAGCTAGCATTTCTTTATTTGAAAAAACAAGGAATTACAGCCAAATTTACCCCAGAATGGGATTTGCAACTGGGAAACAAAATTTTTCCACGCTTACAAAATCGGACTGGCGGTTATCAGTCCATAGATGACCAAGGTAGCCAGATTTTACTAAATTACCGTTTTTCGCCCTCCGTGCAAGCGATCGCACCTCAAGTTACCCTCAGCCAAGTCTTGAACGGACAAATTAACCTAAATGCCCTAAAAAACCGGATTATTCTGATTGGCGTCACCAGTAACAGTAGTAGCGATTACTGGTATACACCAGATGGAAAAAACCCTTCAGAAATTATCCCAGGCGTAATTATCCAGGCACAGATGGTCAGCGAAATACTCAGTGCTGCTTTAGACCAAAGACCATTGTTATGGGTTTGGAGCCAATGGGCTGATATTTGCTGGGTTGGGGTTTGGTCTTTGACAGGTGGTTTACTGGCTTGGTATCTTCGCAAAATAGCTTACCTTACCGTTGCCGTAATCGCAGCATCAGCTACGCTTTTTGGACTTTGCTTAATCCTATTGACTCAAGGCGGCTGGATACCTTTAGTACCACCGATGATTTCTTTGTTACTTAGTAGTACTATATTTATCTTTATCAGGAAGAAATTCCAGAAATCATAGCGAACGGAAGTGTAGTAATAAATTAACTATAAAAATTCTGAATTCTTTCTTGCGATCGCTAAATAATTTCTACTATGAAAAAGGTACTTTGGTTTCACACTACCACCCTGATATCTGCGCTTACCTTGAGTATTTTTAACCCATCTACAAATTTGCATGTACAGGCTCAAACCATAACACCTACAAGCAAAATTACATATATTGCACCAACAGCACAGGAAAAGCCAGGAGAACCCACAGGAAGGCGTAGAGGTGGAGGTAGCCGTGGTTCCTGCAAGCAATATGAAACTCTTACAGCTTTAGTACCCATAAATAAGATAGGAAATAAAGATTTAGTCTGGGGACAATCAACATCTCAAACCCCAACATTTTGGTTTTTTGTACCTGATAAATTAACTCCTAAAATCCCTGTTGAGTTTGTAATTCAAGACGAAGCAGATAATTACGTTTATCATACAAAATTTAAGCCACCAGAAACCAAATCGGGAATTTTTAGCGTACCTGTACAACCTACAAAACCCTTAGTAGCTGGTAAATCATATCGTTGGACTTTTTCGATTTATTGCGATCCTGATAAGCCATCTTCTGCTGTTTATGTGCAAGGTTCAATGACACAACTTGCTCTTAATCCATCATGGCAACAACAACTTACAGCAGCTAAAACACCATTAGAAAAAGCTAGTTTTTTTGCACAACATGGTGTTTGGTATGATGCTTTAACCAGTTTAGGAGAAAGTTTACAAAATACCAAAGACAAAGATCCAAAAATTGCATCGGCTTGGAGCGAGCTACTAAAACAAGTTGATTTATCCCAGGTTGGTACAGATGCGATCGTATCTTGTTGTATTTCTAAATAATATGGCGTGAATTCGATGTATAGGATTTTGACCTCACCCCCAGCCCCTCTCCTTGAAGGAGAGGGGAGTAAAAAGCCTAATTTTTCCTTACTCCTCCCTCTCCTCGAAGGAGAGGGAGGCTGGGTGGGTGAGGTCTGTCGAATTCACGTTAATATGATATCTGGTTGATGCTAAGTCCTACTTTTAGGAAAAACAAAATACCCGAATTTTCAAAAAATTCTGGTATTTTGTTTTGTAGATATAGGGCAATTTTTTCAGGACATTAAAACAGCCCTACCAGTTTTGTTAGGGCTAATTTTTATTGATTATCGCATCAATTATTGATTACAGTTGTTTGCCGTTGAATAAGCCTTCAACTTTCTTGTTGGGATAGGCTTTCTTATTATCTTCTAAATTAGCGATCGCTTGTTGCAATGTCCAACTCGGTTCAAAGCCGACTCGTACTCCATCCCAGATTAATTCGTAGCCAACTTTTTGACCGTTGAATAAGCCTTCAACTTTCTTGTTGGGATAGGCTTTCTTATTATCTTCTAAATTAGCGATCGCTTGTTGCAATGTCCAATTCGGTTCAAAGCCGACTCGCACTCCGTCCCAGATTAATTCGTAGCCGACTTTTTGACCGTTGAATAAGCCTTCAACTTTCTTGTTGGGATAGGCTTTCTTATTATCTTCTAAATTAGCGATCGCTTGTTTCAATGTCCAACTTGGTTCCATACCAACTTGCACTCCATCCCAAAACAATTGATATTTACCTAAAGCGTTGGGATTTTGAGTTGGTTGGAAAGGATTACTGGCATAAAATTTGTAACCAGCAACTTTTTTTTGGGCACATACATTTACACCTTCAACATCTCTGCAATTAGAGTTATCTTGTGCCATTGCAGGTTGAGCAAAATTTAATGAAAATACTGGTACGCTAACACTGATAAGCGTTGCAATTAAACCTAATGATTTGCGAGACATAAATTTTTTATTAGGAGTAGATTTGTGAGATAAAAGAGCAGACTTAGAAGTGTAATTAGTAGTCATGATTTAGTTCCTTTGTTGAGTAATTAACGGTATGATTGTTCATAAGTTGACTTGCTGTTGAACCAGCCGAAATTAATAGGCCAAATTGTTCATCATCCTGATGATTTACTACCACTGCACAAATGTATTAAGCAGAAATAATAACTACCTGGCTTCAACTTCTGTAGAGAGTATTAAAAGTAGTTTCTCCAGTTTGTTGGTTCGCCTTACTTAATTCACCCTCTACAGAGTTACACGTTTGACTTTGAAGGTTTATGCACTCAAATAGCAACCAAGCAAAAAATTTTTTGGCATTGAAAGTACTGTTAGCGATCGCTGGGCGATGAGTCACCTGCTAATACCGTTTCACTTTAAGATTGATACATTTAGGCAAGCAGGGAAAGCAGGGGGAGCAAGAGAAATGATTTGTATCAATAATTTCGTAAAATGGTATAAAAACCAGCCCTTCACCGAAAGGCTGGTTTTTAATGCGATCGACTTGTCAGACTAATGTTTATAGAATTTTAAACAAGCTGGATATCTGTGCTAATTGCAAAACCAGCAGGTTTATTCTCAATGGTCGCAAATTGAGTTCCTTGGAACAACAAAGCACCAGTAGCATCGTTGTAGCTGAAACCGCTGAAGTTAGTGATACCGCCAAAGCCAACTTTAGAAATCTGAATCTTGTCACCTTCGGCCCTACTGAAGCCTTGGATGGTGTCCAGACCTTCTAGCTTAGAGTTAAACACAAATTTATCTGCACTAAGACCACCATTGAGAAGATCGTTGCCAGCACCGCCTACTAAAATATCATTGCCAGTACCGCCTACTAAAGTATCATTACCAGCACTGCCTACTAAAGTATCATTACCATTGCCGCCGACAAGGTTATCATAGCCAGTTCCACCAGTTAGATAATCGGCTCCGTCACCACCGAAGAGGAAAGTCCAGTAGTTCGATGCTGCTAGCAGATCATTGCCTAGACCACCTGTGAGGACTGCAAAATTTCCGCCTTGTGTAACAATGAGTTCTACACCACTGAGGATGTCGATACCTTCGTTACCATTAGTAGTAACATTATCAATGACCTTTAAATTGCCATTGTCCAGGAAAGAGATTGTATAGTCTGTATAATTTCCTTCATAGTTAACAAGATCGTAGCCACTACCGCCGTTGATGGAATCATTGCCAGTACCGCCTTTGAGGGTATCATTGCCAGCACCGCCATTGAGACTATCATTGCCAGCAGCGCCGTAGAGGAAATCATTGCCAGCACCACCACGCAGGATATCTGCGTATTGTGTGCCTGTGATGTCCAATTTTTCAATACCAGTGTAACCGAGTAGTGGACTATTATTCAGGCGGCTGAAGATGCCATTTTCTCTCACATCTACACCAGCACCATTATTTAAATCAGTGTAGTCGGCTATTAGCGTATCAATACCAACACCACCATCTACATAACCAAGACCGTCTGAATCAATAAAAGTATCATTCCCATCCTCACCATAAAGATAATCATAGCCAGCGCCACCTTCAATTTGATCGTTACCAGCACCGCCTTTGAGGGTATCATTGCTAGCACCACCACTCAGAATATCTGCGTATTGTGTACCTGTGATGTTAAATTTTTCAATATTAGTATAATTGAGTAGTGGTAATCCTGTTTGGCGGCTGAAGATGGCACTTTGTCCCAAATATGCTACGTGTACGCCAGCACCATTTTCCAAATTAGTGTAGTTGGCTACTAGTGTGTCAACGTCTGCACCACCATCTACATAACCATCTGTAGCGGTTAAGGTATCATTACCAGCTTCACCATAAAGATAATCATAGCCAGCGCCACCGTCAATTTCATCTTTACCAGCACCGCCTTTGAGGGTATCACTGTTAGCACCACCACGCAGAATATCTGCGTATTGTGTGCCTGTGGCGTTCAATTTTTCAAAATTAATGTAATTGAGTAGTGGATTATTATTCACGCGGTTGAAGATACCACTTGGTCTCAAGTCTACACCAGCACCATTATTCAACAGAGTGTAGTTGGCTATTAGTGTGTCAACACCTTCACCACCATCTACAGAACCATCTGTCTCAGTTACGGTATCATCGCCAGCGCCACCATAAAGATAATCATAACCAGCGCCACCCTCAATTTGATCGTTACCACCTTCACCATACAGGCTATCACTGTAAGCACCACCGCGCAGAATATCTGCGTATTGTGAGCCTATGATCAGAAATTTTTCAATATTAGTGAACTTGAGTCCTAAGAATCCTGGGAAAATATTGGTGATACTATCCGGTCCTACGCGTACACCGAAACTAGCCTGACCGTAGGGACCGTAGTTAGCTATTAGCGTATCAATACCTGCACCACCATCTATATAACCCTCTGTATCAAGTAATCTGTCATCGCCGTCGTTACCATACAAGTTGTCATAGCCAGCACCACCAGCAAGATAATCATTACCAGCAGCACCAAGCAAAACGTCGTTACCAGCTCCACCATCAATTAGGTCGTCTTTATCTGCACCAGTTAGGTTGTCATTGCCATCTTGTCCGTAGAGGTTCCAAGGTTCACCATTAGTTCCCTGGAAGATGTTATTGCCGTTGTCGCCAGTATAAATTCCCATATTCCTATAAACCTCGTTTTGTGTGTGTAATGAAGTCTGGTGTTAGCCTTTTAACTTCTTGCTGAGTTACACGTTTCACTTTTGAGGTTTATGCACTCAAATTAGAACAAAGCCAAAAAAATTTTTTAGCAACCCATTTAAAGCCAATTTCCCAGCAACACGTAAGCTGCCCAATGTATGGGATGTCGATAATCTGGGTCTTTTAACAGAGACAGTTGGGCTTGGCGCAGTGCTTCTGCTTTTGTTACTTGCTTAGTTGCTAGCTCTTTATAAAATTGACCAACTAGACGCGCCCCCGATTCATCATCCAAGCTCCAAAGAGAGGCTAAGGTGCTGCGTGCGCCTGCTTGAATTGCTACGCCAGCCAGTCCTAAAGCCGCTCGTTTGTCTCCCTCAGCAGTTTCGCAAGCACTGAGAACGAGTAATTCAATTGGCTCAGGTCTAGTTTGCTCTCTGCTGCGAAGCAAGTCTTTTAATTCGCTGAGTTTAATCGGTTTATCCCAAGCCAACACAAAGGTTTCATCAGCATTGGAACTAAATTGACCATGAGTTGCTAGATGCACAACAGAAAAGGGCACTGAGTCAACTTGTTTTCGTAATGCTGAACTAGTGAATGTCTGATTCAGGAGAACTTCGCTAGGGACTTCCGACTCAATTGTTTTTAATTCGTCGCTGACATTTGGTAAGGAATTGAACCCATGTCGTGCTTCTGTGAGTCCAGCGGCTAAAGTTTTTAGCTTGCTTTGACGCAAAGGACGTGGCCCTAATAGCTCTAATCCAGGCGTTAGGGCAATACTGTATTTTTCTACCAAATACTGATTACCATCATATAAAGCAGCTATTGGTACATTCCGCAAAGCTCCATCTAAGACGAAAACTAATGTTTTCACCTGACTTTGGGCCAGTTGTGCTTCCACAGGGCGAATTAACCAGTCGTAAACTTTTGCAGATAATAATTTCCCCTCTGGAGTTGTGAAGGGTTTTTCTAAATTTTCTCTCAGTTGCTCTATGACTTCTTCTACTTCCGGTTGACTTATTTTCGTAGCATAGTGGCGTAGTCCCTGCTGAGGTAAACTCAGAATTACTTCTAGTCGGTCTTCCAGAATTATCGGATAAATCACTGCTGCTGCCGACTGTTGAATTTGCTCAATGGGTACTATCTGTCCTTGTAGACAAGCTGAACGAAGAAAATTGTCAAGTTCCGCTAGTTGTAGCGATTCAATTACTTGACGGGCTTGTTTTAGTTGCTCTTGACTAGGTTCTGGATTTAAAAGTAATTGTACGTATTCACGATACACAGGCTCTACAGCTTCCCGGAAGGAAAATTGAATATCACTGTTAATCGCCACCAAATCACTACGCAGAGATTTTAATGTTGTAAAGGCGACTTCATAAGCTGATGTTGCTTGCTCGATCGCACCTTGGGCTTTTAAAATTCGTCCTAATTGCCATTGCCATTGATAGGCAATATGTGGAGCATTAATGGCTTGAGCTATTTGCAAAGCCTTCTGGGTGAAATCTTCAGCATTTGACCACTGCTCGGTTTGTTCGTAGAGTCCACCTAGATAACCTAAAGCATAAGACTCTGCTTGTCGATCGCTTAAATTTTCAGCTTCTTGAATTGCGATCGCCAGTAGTTTAGCAGATGTAGTGTTTTCTTTAGTTCCCAGTTTCACCAAACTTTTAGCAAGATTAATGCGTGAGTAAATTGTTGAGCGACTGGGAGATAAATTATTAAACTTTGGTTGCAATTCTAGCGAGAGATTCTCGGCTTTTTTCGTTTGTCCAGTTGCTATTAATAGTTGAAGTTGATTGATTTGAGCTTGAATCTGCGTCATGCTGTTTGCAGAGGTAATATTTGCAGCTTGTTCGTAATATGCCAATGCTGCATCTTTATCACCTTGGGCATAAGCTGTATTACCCAAGCTGAGTAAAGTGGCACTCAATTCTGGTTGTGATTTACTCGCGTTTTGTGACAACTCCAAACTTTGTAGCAAAACTCTGCGAGAATCAGCGAAAGCGCCCACAGATTTGAGAACATTACCTAAGCTACGCAATCCTGTAGTTTTTAACTGTTCGTCTGGTTGATTTTCTAATGTTTGTTCTACTTTTGCTAAGGTTTTACGAGCTTGGAGATAAAGCCCCAGAGCTTGTTGGGCTTGAGCCTGATTAATTAAACTGCCGATTCTGCCTTGTGTATAACCCCCTGCGGTATAGATGTTAGTTGCCTGTTGCCAAGTATTAAGAGCTTCTTCTGGTTTACCTTGGGCTAATTGCAAACTTCCTTGGGTGTTGAGCGCTTGGGCAAGGATGAGTTTTGTTTGTGGTGTTGCCTGTTGGGAGTTTTGGATTAAATTCAAGCTAGAGTTAATTGTCTGTGTTGCTTGCTGCCACTGTCCCAACTGCTGGTAAGCCAAGGAGAGATAATTTAGCACCATAGCTTGAGACGATGGATTTTTTTCTGCTTTGAGTGCTAACTGCCAAAGATTTATAGCTTCAGCATATTGTTGTGCTTGGTACAGTTCTCTAGCTTGTTGAATTAAATTTGATTTTTCTGCAATGTTCTCTCTGACAACCAGAGGTTGAACTGAAGAAGCTATAACTTCCCTCAATTCCAGCGTTAGAGTCAGACTTACCCCTAACAGCACACAAAGCACAAAAGCTAGAGCTTGACGCCAAAATCTCGGCTGTTTTTTTGCCATGTGAGAATCTAACATTAGTTTTGGGTAACCGCACAGCTAACAGGTGCGAGTGAGGAACTGTGAGGGGTAGTAGTGGGAGCATGAGCTACAAGGGTAATAGTACCATCAGCGTTAGTTACCCATCCTTGAGCTTCAGCGATCGCATTCGGTGTTTCTGAAACCAAGTTTGCTTCTTTTTGGGAGTCACTTACCTTTTCATTGAGCAAAGCATGGGGTTGTAAGTCTTGCCAGATGGCATCACTGCTAAGTGGCTCAATGGGGTTAGGTGGTAAACCTCCGCGTCCAGTGACTATAAATTCACTTTGTTGATTGGCTGTTGCATCTTCATTAGTTCTACAAGTTTGGGCAATGAGTTGGGAAGCATCTACTAAATTTGTAGGCAAATTCACAAGTCCGTTACTGGGGTCTACATCAGGTGTGTTAATAACTACCTGTTCGCTGAATGAGGGATTGGCTTGGGAAATGGCGGTGATGTCACTTGTAGGGAGCGATCGCGGATTTAATTGCTCAGGGCCATTAGTCGCCAATAGTCTCTCTAGATCCGTGCGACTACGCGGTATTAGTCCAAAGATTCTTTGAGCAGTAATATCAACTCTGCCACCATTGCCACTAAAAGCATTGGCGGTAATATCGTTATTTTCTGAAGCCGCAGCAACAATAAATGGAGAGTTGATGGCAATGTTACCTCCATTACCACCTGCTTGGGCAGTTCCCGCAGTTGTTGATATGGTGCTGTTACGCCTTAATAGCAACAGCTCTGTTAGTTGGAGTTGAATATCACCGCCAGTATTACTCGCTGTTTCCGCAGAAATCACAGCTTGGTTATCGAGGGTTAATTTTCCGGCTTGGATATCAATAGTACCGCCGATACCAGTACCTTGATTATCAACAGCAATTTTAGCGCCATCGCGAATCATCATCACTTTGGGGTCGATAAAAATGTTACCACTGTTGCCAGTAGCATTGGCAGTTGTATTGGCAAATATTCCGGTATCATCGCCTGTTAAAGTGAGGCGATCGCGTATTCTCAAAGTAATATCTCCGGCATTGTTACTACTGCTTGTTGATGTGAGAAGTTTTCCACCACTAGCAGCATCAAAAGTACTTGCTGTCACTAGAATATTGCCTGCTTTACCCATGCCGTTGCTTTGAGCATTTAAACGCGCACGGTTATTAATTGAGAGCGAGTTGGCAATAATCTCGATATCTCCCCCCTTACCTTGGGCACCCAAAGCTACCGTACTAAATGCTCCACTGCTGAAGTCTAATAAACTGACTCCATCAAATAAAACCCGATCCTCAGCTTGAATCAAAATACTTCCCGCATTTCCTGTGCCACGAGTTTGGGAGTTTAACCCAGCACCATTGCTAACCGAGAGCGATCCTGTAGTAATCTGAATATTTCCTCCCTTACCTACTGCATTGGGTTCCACAGAACTGAAAGCTCCACTGGGTAATCCATAACTAGCAGTACCGTTGAAAGAAACGCGATCGCGAGTTTTAATCGTGATATTACCTGCATCTCCTTGTCCAATTGTCGCCACCTGTAGTTGAGCGCCATTACTAACAAACAGCGACTCTGCCATGATTTGGATATTTCCTCCCTTCCCCACTGCATTGTCAGACACTGTGCTGAATGCTCCACTCGGAAATCCATCTTCACTACTAACACCATCAAAAGCAACGCCATTTACCCCATAAGTTTGAATGGTGACATTGCCTGCATCGCCGTTTCCAAAGCTGCTAGTACTCAGTTGAGAGCCATTGAGAATTGAAAGCGAATCTGCCGTAATTTCAATATTTCCTCCTTTACCGAATATTGCACGCCTTGATACCGCGCTTGCTATGTCACTGCGATCTAATAAAACTGCTTCACGGGCTTGAATAGTAATATTACCTGCACTTCCTTGGCCAGCAGTACCGGAATCTAATAAAGCAGTATTAATCATTGAGAGCGATCCCGTTTGAATGTTAATATTTCCTGCCTGACCTACAGCTCTTGGAGCGATGTCACTAACTATTTTGGTCGAGTAATATTCACTATTTAATCCATCAAGTGTAACCATGTCACGAGCTTGAATTGTGACATTACCTGCATTTCCCTGTCCCAGAGTACTAACAATCACTTGAGAGCCATCACTGACAGAAAATGAGCCTGTGGTTACGTTAATATCACCACTATTACCTGTAGCATTTTGCTCAACCGTGTTTTGAATTGTACTCGACTGCCTTAATGTAATTAAATCAGTTGCATTGAGCGTAATTTCTCCAGCTTGATTGCCAAAATTTCCTAAGCCAAAACCGATTCCGGCTTGAATGATACTTTCTCCTGCAATGTCGATATTTCGAGCGGCAATTGCGATACTACCACCATTTTCGGCTGTAACATTGAGCTTGGCATTATTGCTAAGTGAAACATTTGCTCTTGGTACACCATCAGGGAAGCTCATACTCAAATTTTTACCTGCAAACTTCAACTCCACACTTCCCGGTGCTGCCAATCCACCCAAATCAATCCTACCGCCCAAGGCATTCAAGCTCCCTCCATTTAGGTTGATGTCACTGCCCAAAAGTAGTAAACTTCGATTATCGCCAACTCGCAAACCAAATGTTTGCTCTTGTGAGGCATCTAAACCGATAGGTGCGATCGCTCTACTTTCGATACTTCCCCTGGGAATTTGATTGAAGAATAATGCTGAAGGATTTACACTCAGCAAAGGGGTAATTTCCGGGGTTGAAACGCTCCAAAAACCCTGATTACCAAATTGAATAGCATTTGCTGTTGTTGCTACAAATGAACCCCCAATATCTAACCTTGCATTCCTACCAAATATAATCCCATTGGGATTAATGAAAAACAGATTGGCGTTACCCAAAACCCCCAGTGTCCCCAAAATATTCGAGGGATTATTACCTGTAACTCGTGTGAGGATATTCTCTATTCCTATAGGGTTGGAAAAGTAAACCCGTTGCCCATCACCAATGCTAAATTCGCTAAAACTGTGAAATAGATTTGCTCCTCGGAGGGCACCGCCATCAATGCGTATAACCGGAGGTTCTTGCCCTTGGGCATCGCCTATTGCTCCTTTAACTTCAACGCCTTGGATTAAGATTGATGATTCACTACCCAATGTCCCATCAGCTTGAATTTCAGCTAGAACATGGCTTTCTCCAAAAATCAAACAACAGGACGCCGAAAGTGATAATCTAAAAAGTAACAATTTGTTGAAAATTTTAAACAATTTCTCTTGTCAAAAATTACTAATTATCGTTATAAATCTTACTATAATAATGCTAAATCCTTCGTAAAAAAATCTATTCACTACCAAACCCTCTCAGCACTCATCAAAGGATAAATTACAGCATTTGTGAGAGCATTCCCCTTAGACATCTCCAGAAATTAAATCTGCGTTAACCAGAACCCTTGTAGAGACGTAGCACTGCTACGTCTCTACATTCTTTTTCACCAGATGTCTATTTAGCTTTGCGTTTAATCAGCCTTATGCAAAGTGTTTCTTCAGAGAAATTAGAGGTAAGGTAGTTTAACAGTGAAAGTTGACCCAGAACCGAGTTGGCTATCGACTGAAATGTTTCCTCTGTGGAGGTCTGCGGCTCGTTTAGCGATCGCCAGCCCCAATCCCGTACCTCGCAACTTACCCACATTCCTACCACGCTGAAATGGCTCAAACAGATGCTCCATATCTTCTGGTAAAATGCCAATCCCTCCATCTTGGACTTCAAAATAAATCGCTTCATCTGTACTGTAAAGCCGAAGCTGAATCGGATTGCCACCAGGTGAATACTTAATGGCATTGCTGATGAGATTATTCAAAAGATGCCAAAGTAGCTTTTGATCTACACTGGCATGAATCTGGTCGGGGTTGTAAGAAAAATTGATAGTGTGCTTTTTCTGTGGGTTCCATTGCCAAGGTTCAAGTAATGTGCAGCAAAACTCTACAATTTCAGTAATTTCAGGATTAAACAAACTTGTGTCATGGTCTGTTTGTCCCATCATTAAAACGTCTTCAATTAATTCATGCATCCGCTCGGTTGAAGATTGGATGCGTCCAAGTAATTGCTGCTTCTTTGCTTCATCTAATGGATAACTACTATCTCCCAAAATAGTAGTTGCAATCTGGATGGCAGTTAGAGGATTACGCAGCTCGTGGGAAAGCATGGAAAGATAATCAAATGAGTGATTTGTGCCATCGATGATGGTGTTTTTTGCCTCTTGTTCTGCGTGATGTCGAGCTAGAGCAATTTCAATGTTTGCTTGTAAAGTATTATGATTAAAAGGCTTCAGGATATAGCCAAAAGGATAGGTACGCTTTGCCCGCTCAAGGGTTGGGGCATCTACATAAGCTGTGAGATAAACGACTGGAATGTCGAAGCGATCGCGTACTTGTTGAGCCACAGCAATACCATCTTGCTCTCCCTTAAGTACAATATCCACTAAGACCAAATTCGGCTGAAGTTCAGCAATTTGTTCTAGGGCAATTTCTCCACTCGCCGCAATTCCAACAACATGGTATCCCAAACTATGGAGATGCCCTTCAATTTCTCTAGCAACTAAAATTTCGTCTTCTACGATAAATATCCTTGTGTCTACCATAGGTTTTATCCCCTAGAGACTCTTTCAGGTGACTTTGACTTGAGACACCAAGGAAATCACGAGTTAAAAAGTTTTAGTTTAATACTAGTAAACTATCACAAATTCGAGAAAAAAGAGCGATTTCTTATCTGAATTTTAGAAATATTTTTTGGCACTTCTCTACGATAAATTGTCTAAAATCGATTCCCATACTCCAAGGCTGAGAAGATCAAGCGAAATATAGTGCCATTGCTAGTATCAAGCTCTAATTTACCCTCAAGTTGCAGAGCAAGGTCGTAGGCAATTTTCAGTCCTAAAGATTTCAGTTTCTTAATGTTCAAAGACTCCGGCATCCCAACTCCATTGTCCTGAATTGTCAGAATATATTGGGAGTGAGCTTGAGAAGGCTTTTTTTTGGGGGGCGGTGCATCCTGGAATGTAGATGAGGGGCAAGGCAATACTTGTTCTAGGGCGATGCAGATTTCTCCTGTGCGTCCATCGGGAAAGCCATGCTTAATGGCATTGGTAATCAGTTCATTGAGCAACAAGCCACAGGGCATTGCCGTTTCCAAATTGAAAACAACAGGTTGTAGGCGAAAGTGCAGGTTAATTTGGTCTGGACGAATGCTACAGAATGCTAAGATACTGCTTGCTAAACGCTGGATGTAATTATGAAACTTACTCCGTCCCACATCGTCGTGTTGGTAAAGGGTTTCGTGAATCAGTGACATGGCTCGTAGACGATGGCGCGTGTCTTCTAACGCCTTGGAAACGGCTGGATGGTTAGTTGCTTCGGTTTGCAACCACAGCATTGAGGAGATCACTTGCAGATTATTTTTAACTCGGTGGTGAATTTCTTTGAGCAAAACTTCTTTTTGGGCTAACTGATTTTCTAGTTGCTTGTAGAGGCTTGCTTTTTGAGTGGCAATGCCGATTTGTAACCCCAGTTGTTTGAGTAGATTGATTTCATAGGGTTGCCATTGGCGGGGTGCATGGCAATCATGGACAATCAGCATTCCCCAAATTTGGTCAGCTTGCAGGATTGCCACCGCTAGGTTTGCCTGCACTTGTATTTGAGTTAGAAATTCGGCATAACAAGGAAGAATGTCTGCCGATTGTGTATCATGGCAAACAGTGATGTAACCTTGGCGATAGCGTTCTGCCCAATCTCGCTCGAAACAGAGATCTGCAATAGCTTGTCCCGACACAGATAACTCAGCTTGGGAAATAGCTTCTAGTTCAATAAAGACGTTGTAATCGCTATCAAAGCGACAGACAAGGGTGCGATCGCACTGTAAAAATTGCCGAATCTGCTCCAAGCAAGTTTCTAGAACTTCACCTAATTCGATGGATTGATTAATAGTTTGGGCGATGTTTGCTAAGAGTTGGTCTGCTTCGGCTTGACGTTGCAAACGCAGTTGTGCCTGTTTGCGTTCGCTCACATCCCGCGCATTCGCTAGAATGACCGATTGACCATTCCAGATGATGGGGCTGAGTATAACCTCGGAGTCAAAGAGAGTACCATCAATGGGTTTTCTGCTTTTCCATTCAAAGTGAACTGTCTCGCCACCTACCGCCCTTGCCCAATAATCTGGGAGGAGGTGGAAGTCAGCATCTGGGGCAGAACAGTCTTCGACGATGGAGAGCTTGAGCAATTCTTCTCGCTGCATTTGCTGGAATTCCAATACGCGATCGTTGACATCCAGCAGAGTGCCATCCATATCATGCACCAAAAGGTGGCTGCTGACATTATTGAAGATGGTACGCAGGTTTTGTTCGGAAATTTGTAAAGCGGCTTCTGCGGCTTTGCGATTAGTGATATCCTCGGCGAGTCCTGCAATCCGGTAAATTTCCCCTTGGGAGTTGCGAATCCCAAAGGAGCGATCGCTAATGGAGCGAACTTCGCCATTGGGACGGATAATGCGGTATTCTATTTCTCGTTGACAGTGTTTTCGGAGGATGGGTATTTCCCTGATGATGCGATCGCGGTCTTCTGGATGCAGGGCATCTAACCAGGCGCTTGAGTTGCAGTAAAGCGTGTCTAGGGGTTGTCCCCAAATATCTGCATAGCTGGGGCTGATGTAGAGAATCTGTCCGTTTATATCTTTAATGTAAAAGACGTGATTGATGTTTTCAGCTAGCTGGCGGAATTTTTCTTCGCTCTCCTGTAATGCCGCAGTGCGTTCTTGCACCCGTATTTCCAACTCTTGATTTAGCCGCTGCACTTGTTGATAAAGATTTGCCTGCTGAATGGCGATCGCCAATTGATCCCCAACCCGACGCGCTAAATCAATTTCATCCTCAGTCAACAACAGAGGCACTGGCGATCTATGGCCTGCTAGCGATCCCCAAACGACTCCATTCACTTCTAAAGGAAGGATTAACCAGCCACAGGCAATTTTGGAAACTGCTTGAGCGACTTTTGAATTAACTGCATCCTTCAAGTTGCGCGTGTCCTCAATTACCAGAATTTCTCCTTGTTTCAACCGTTGGGCAATCGGATTATCCAGATCGCTAATCTCAAGTTCCAAGGTTGATAAACTCTGCGAACTTTGGAGATGCTCTGCCACAGGTTTCCAACACTGTCGCTCTGGCAGGTATTGAATAATTGCGGCTCCATCCATTTGTAACAAATCAGTGAATTCTTGGACGGTAGTTGTAAAAATTGTCTTCAGTTCGAGGGAGTTGCGAATTGTCTGGATGACTCGGTTAAATGCTTGCTCTTGGTGAGTTTGCCGTTGTAGAGCAGTTTCGATAGACTTGCGATCGCTAATATCTCTGACGGTTCCAGTCATGCGTACAGGCTGATTGTTTATGTCATAAAAAGCTTGCCCATTGCCCTCAATCCAGTGAATGCTACCGTCTGCCCAGATGATGCGATATTCCTGGTAATAGGTACTGTGTTGCTGGATGGCTGTTTTAACCGCCTGCTCTAGCGCGTCTCGGTCATCAGGATGGACAAAACGCAAAAACGTTTCATGTCTGCCATCAAATGTGCCGGGAGCCATGCCAAAAAGCTGTTCAGTTTCTTGTGTCCAGTCTGTTTCTTTGGTGATAAGATTCAAGTTCCAAATACCCATCTGAGCGGCTTTGAGAGCTAGTTGCAGTCTGGTTTCGCTTTCCTGGATTTGACGCACGGTTGTATCACCAACAACACTTTTTTGCCTCATCCGCTCCCATACCACACCCAGCGCCAGAGCGATGGCAATGCCCAACAAACACAGTTCCAGTGGCAATAGGTTATCTGAGTTTTCAGTGGGTGTCAATGAAGCGATCGCCACTACTGTAGACAGAACAGCTACCAACAAACCCAGTTTTAACATCTAGTTGCCTCCTGAACGTCCTCTAACAGGACTTATACTGGCACGGGGCACAGGCGGGATACAAGGAATATCGAATAAACAAGGGAGAAATATTCTACCTTGTCCCCTCGTCTTCTTTCCATAACCTACACCCCTTTCTAAAAGTGCCGAAATTGTTTGGGCGTCACCCCCACAATTCGCTTGAAGTGAAGTGCCAGGTGACTGGGATTGGCAAATCCGCATTCCAGGGCAATCTCAGCAATTGTGAGATTCGATTGTCTGAGGAGGTGTTTTGCCCGTTCTACACGCTGATGAATTACATACTGGTGAACTGATTTTCCAGTGGATAGTTTAAACAATCGTGCAAAATAGTCACTCGTCATGCTAACTTCATTTGCTAGCCTCTCCAAAGTCAACTCCTGGGTTAGGTTGTCTTGAATGTAGCAAAGGATGGTTCGGAGTTTAGTGGGCGGCAGTCCACCGGCCCCAGATGCAGGCAAGGTACCACCAGGGGTAATTGATGGCTCATTTCTAAGTGCCTGCTGCCGGAACAGTGCCAGTTCAATAGCCACGCGCAATTCTTGTTGAGTAAAGGGCTTTAGCACATAGCCAAAGGGATTAGTGAGTTTTGCCCGTTCTAGGGTGCTGTCATCGGCATAGGCAGTAATATAAATCACTGGTATTTTAAAGCGATCGCTTATTTCTGCCGCCATGTCAATCCCATCCTGACTCCCTTGTAAATTAATATCCATGAGTACTAAGTCGGGCATATTCTCTGTAGTTTTTTGAATCACCGTATTCGTTGTAACAGCAATGCCAACCACTTCATACGCCATGCTCTGCAAGTGGCTTTCAATCTCCCTGGCGACTAGGATTTCATCTTCTACTATCAAAATCCTGGCACTTGCCATTCACTCTACTCCTACTGAATAAAACAGCCAAATACATACTTATCGCCATCCTCTCTAACATTTGTAAGTAGATGGAATTAACTTAGAAAAGCGTTACTTGACTATGCAATTTAACAGTAAATTTTAAACAAAGTCACTATTATTTTATATTTTAAAATTTTTGTCTAATTGATTCTCGGAATATCAAACAGATTCTCGACTGAAATTATGAGAATGTTCGATCTATAATTTTGAAAAATCTTCGGCGTTGCTGATTGAGAATATGAATTTAGCGGGCTACGCCCCGCTTTGCTAACACGCAGAGGCGCAGAGTCGCAGAGAGTGAGAGTTGAGAAGAGTTGATTTTTGAGTTTCATATTCAAATTCAGTAACGCCAAATCTTCAAATGGTGCAGTCGGTAAAGAAAAAAATTTTATAAATTCACGAAATAATAAGGGTTAGACTTAAATTTGTTGAAGTTGGTAATCACCGTGACTGTTCCTTGGGAGCGGACACCATCGGGGCTTAAGATTTGGTAAGATTCCTAGAAAAGTTTTCAGTTTAACAAATACGATTTCACAAAATACTTGATACAAATGATTAGGGAACTCCAAGAAATAAATTATCCAATATTGTGGGGTGGGCATCTTGCCCGCCCAATAAACAAAGGCGGGCGAGACGCCCGCCCCACAATAAATAATTGAATATTTTTTTATTTGGAAGTCCCTTAGTTTCTAATTCTCTCTGCCCTGCCGTCTATTTGGATCAATTTTCAAGGGAAACGGTATAACTCTGACTCCTCAACTGTTGTTCAATCTTGCATACGCGCAATCACACAATGTATAACTTTAACTTCATTAACAATTCGCTCTAGTTCTATGGATAGGGGAGTTTGTTCTCGAACAGCTTGTAATGTAGGAGTAGTGAAAGTGTTTGGATTTGTGGCAATCTCTGATAATCGGACAGTATGTAATTGTTGAATTTGACCGTGAATTGCTTCGAGATAGTTATCCAGTGCTGGTAACTGTTGCGGTGGCTGCCCTTGTTGCAGCGCATTTGCTAAGTTTTCCAAAACTTGAATAATCGTATCAGTCAGGCGGTTGAGTTCACTAAATTGGTACTCGCCGCTAAATTCTCGCATATGTTCCGCCAGAGTTGTCACTGAACTGAAAAAGCTGCGAATGTATACCATCAAGGTTATTACAGGTTCGATTTCTCCCTGGACATGACGAGGTTCGCTGAACAATCTTTGGGCCGCGGCGGTAGCGTTGGCGTTTTCCAGTGCCGCTTGATGGCGTAGCATATTAATAGAATCAGTAGATGCACCGCGTTCTGGATGGAGATAGTTAGCTATTACCTGCTGAAAGTAAGCGAGATTTGCTCGAATTGTCTTTTCTAGTTGTGCCGGAAGTTGCTGTCGTTCCCAACGGGGAAAAAGCAAATAGCTGCCAAGCAATGCTAAGACACCGCCAACTAAGCTATCAACGATACGCAATATTCCAATTTTCCAGTCACCCGCACTAATTAGGTTGAGTAATAAAATAATGGCGGGAGTCAGCAGTATAGTAAATATGCTGTAGCTTAACGATCGCACTGACATTGCAGTAAACACGAGCACTAAGAAACAAACTGCAACTGCCAACTGATTCTTAACTAATAAAATCACACTTATGCCAATAATTCCGCCCAAAATAGTACCGATGACCCTTTGCACCGTTGTCTCGGAGGTTCCGCCAAAGTTCGGTTTGAGTGCAACTAAAGCTGTTAGAGTTATCCAATAACCTCTAGGTAATTGCAATACCGAGGCAAGCAATTCAGCAACCGTTGTTACCAGTGCTAAACGCAAGGCATGACGAAACAGGACTGAATCAAAAGTAAAGTTATTTCGCAGTGTCTCAATAATTGTAGAATTCTCTGACTGAGTTGGAGGAGAAATATTTCGCTGAGAAATGGGGCGCAGTTTCCCCTGTTTGAAATCTGCAATCATCTCTGCATTAGCATGAATTTGCTGTGCCAGGTTTGTCAAACTAGTTGTAATCTTTTTCAGGTTGACTAATTCGGCATATTCATCTGTTTGAAGATTTATGGTTTGATTGAGGAGTTGAGCGCGAATAACTTGCCACTGATGTTCTAGTGCTTCAATTGTCCGGTCTAAATCTCCCAGGTGAACTAAGTTTTTTTCTTTGGCAATTCCTTGTGATAACATTTGCACAGCAATTGCCAACTGTTCGATCGCTTGCTCAATTTCTCTTTGTAGCTGAGAATATAGTTGGTCTGTGGATGCGATCGCTAACAATTCACTCAATGCAACAACAGAATTAAGAATTTGATTTGCATCCTCAATTAACACCAGCAAGTAATTTCCCCGCAGATTAGCTCCTTTTTGCCTAGTCCACATCGCTGTCCAGACACTACGGGCAAATGTCAAATCTTGAGTGACGATATCTTGAGCTTGTAAAAATCGTTGCGTCCATTCTTGCACATCCTGTGGATTTAATGCCCTCTCCCTTGCCAAATCTACAAATTTGCTCAGCGAGTCATAACACCTAGCAACTACCTGCTTAACAGGTGCATCAGGATGCACCACCCACAGCACGGATGATAAAGCAGTTGTCCATATTCCGCCAGCCAAACACAGCGCACATTGCTGGATAAGAGTAGATGAATTAGAGAATGAAGCAAATTTAGCAAGGGCGATGACAAACATAATGGAAGTGACCAAGCTGACAGATGCAGCCACGTTGCCGTAAAGGCTTGCTAAACCTGCTATAAATATTACCAAGAACGTTGCCGGGATAGCTAACCACAGATGAGTGCTAACCAGACTCGCAATCAAGAATACCACAGTTATGCCAATGGTTGCTGCGGTCATTGCGATCGCTTTTTGGCGGTAAGTGCCCTCAACATTTACCATACCAACAAACCAAGCTGCCATAGTGGCAATCGCACTTGTAGCAGCATGACCAGTAATAATTCCGACTCCAATAGGTACGCCCAGTATCAAAAGGCTACGTAATCCAGAAAAAATGTCGGGTTTACCTGGCTTGAGTTGAAATTGCTGTAACAACCAACCCAGAGGGCGTTTCTCTGTAAATGACATTATTTAGGCTAGCAACTATAAAAAAGCGATCGGCTCTTATAGCATTTTACCTAGATTTAACTACGTGGAGAATAAATGTAATATCAAAGATGACTGTTGACCATTGACTGCGAACAGCGGGATATTTTTGATAATAAAAAATATTTAAAACATTTATAAAAATTAACTATAAATTCTTACTCTATAATTCTCTTCTATACATTTATCTAAAGGTTGATTTTTAAAATATAAATATTTTGCCGTCCTTATTAATTCCTCATTAATATTAAGATTTAGTTTTTTCTCTCCTGTAATTGTTAAAATGTAGTTAAGCTCATGCACTAAGACAAAGTTATGGTTGGAAGTAAACAATTTGATGAGACATTAGCTGCCATTGAGTTAAATGCAGCCCGAAAATTAAACTGGGATTATAATCAGTTCAAAGACTATTTTAGTTTTATAGTAAACAACGAAGCTATTGAGATAGTCCTCAAGAATCAAATCGACGAATCTCAGTTGAAAAATTTAAAGCAAGCTTTGTTAGATTATGGTTTTCAGTACAAAAAAACCGTCAATGATTTGCTCTTAATTTTTGAGCAAGATATTGAATTAAGAGAAAGCAATATTATAGATTGCTAGGAATACTGCACTAGCCAGTAATTAGCAATCATGAACGATGTACACTAGGAAAAAATAAAATTTTTTGCCATTTGTTATTAGTTGTTTCTTCGCTTGCTCTGTGCTCCTTGCTTTTTCAAGTCAGGAGTATCTAGATAAATATAAAATAGTCAGTCATTTGGAATCTTGAGTAGCATCTGGTACAGCAATATAACTAAAGTCAAATTAAATTCTCAATAAATCTCAATAAATTAAGGTTGAGTGGTTTGAATCAACAATCCTCAAACTTCATCTCCAAAATTTAGGCAAGACTTATCTGTCATCTCGGCTGTAGCGTGGATAGATACGGAACGGCTTGTCGGTACACATTGCTCTCGACGTGATTGTTATATCTGCCTATTGCCTATTGGAGAGTCAAATCTATCATCACAGACATCGTATTTTTTTCGACTCTCCAGGTGATTGTTATTGTCTGCTTATTGAAGATTAGTAATTAGGTAGTCGAAGTAAGTGCTAACAACGCTTGCATCTTCTCCAGATAACATCGAGGTAGTGATGTTCTTCATAGCAAGTGCCGTTAATCTAAAGGCGCTGCTCACCAATAGCAAATTTATTTTTGAATTTTGAGAACCACCAGCTAACCAGAACGACGATGATTTAGGAACGCACCCCTACCTGGGTAGCGCCCACGAATATCTAGAAAAAGTACCTGGCACTGCGCCCTACCTCAAAGACATCCACATCTTCAATCCAGCTGGTTTCGTCAGCTTCGGGCTACCCATTGGTGATGTACCCAGCATTCGCCGCGACGTGCCTGTAATAGTATCTCGCATCAGTCACGACTTGTTCTTCACTGATTGGGAGCAGCACGAGGCACGCATCACCAGTGACAACATTGCACCGGACTTTGAGGACTCACTATACGCCACCGCAGTGTGGAAACAGCCAGCCAAGGCTTCAGTCAGCTAAGTCTGCGTAGGATTAAGAAGCAGAGGGGCTATTAGCTGGGGGAGAAGGGAGTGTGAGCAATACTTGTCGGGTTTTGGGGAAAAGGGTAAAGGTTTTTTCTTTCCCCTTTCCCCTTCCCCTTTTCCCTTTAACCGACAAGTATTGGGATGCGATCGCGATCGCGCTCGGTGGTTTGCAGTTCGGGAGAGTTGGCTGTCAGAGGAGCAGAGAACTCAAAGGTGGAATCTAAAACTTTTTCTTCAATGTGGGGCATGGTTTTTCTCTCTGAATATTTTTGGAATAGCTACATTTAGCTGATAGATGCGGTTGTGGGCTGGAAGAAGCGGTTAGTAGGGCGAGCAAGTCCCAGATTTTCGCGCAGCGTCTTGCCTTCGTACTCCTGGCGGAAAATCCCACGTCGTTGGAGTTCTGGCACAACCTTGTCTACGAAATCATTCAGCCCTTCAGGAAGAAAAGGGAACATAACATTGAAGCCATCAGACCCTTCCTCGGTCAGCCATTGCTCCATCTCATCGGCGATCGTTTGGGGTGTACCGACAAAAGCCAGCCCACCATAACTACCGATACGTTGCGCCAGCTGACGAATCGTCAGGTTCTCACGTTGCGCCAGCCCTATTACTCGTTCGCGCGAGGTCTTTCCGGCGTTAGTCGGCGGAATTTCCGGCAAGGGGCCATCTGGATCGAAGCCGGAAACATCGTAGCCAAGTGCGCTGTTCAGGCTAGCGATGCCGCTGTCATAGTGTACTAAGCTATCTAAATGGACACGCTTGGCGCGTGCCTCAGCGACGGTTCCCCCGACAATTACCAAAGCACCTGGAAGAATTTTGATGCTTTCTGGATCGCGTCCAATCGCCCGTACCCGCCCTTTAATGTCAGCAAAGAAGGCTTTACCTACTTCCAGACTACTGGCTGATGCAAACACGACCTCGGCAGTTTCAGCTGCTAATTGCCGACCCGCTTCGGAGGCTCCTGCCTGAACAATTACCGGCCAACCCTGGACAGGTCTGGCAATGTTCAATGGCCCCCGCACTGAGAGATGTTTTCCCTTATGATTGAGAACGTGCATTTTTGCGGGATCGAAATAAATCCCTGATTCCACATCTCGAATGAACGCATCGTCAGCAAAGGAATCCCAAAGACCCGTGACGACATCATAGAATTCCCTAGCTCGCACGTAGCGTTCGTCATGTTCTACCTCTTCTGACAAACCGAAGTTGAGCGCTGCATCGGGATTTGATGTGGTGACTATGTTCCAGCCGGCGCGACCGCCACTGATATGGTCGAGAGATGCGAAGCGGCGAGCGATGTGGTAAGGCTGGTCGTATGTTGTGGAAGCGGTAGCTACGAGTCCGATGTGTTCGGTAACGCTGGCAAGGGCAGAAAGCAAAGTGAAAGGCTCAAAGGAAGTGACAGTATGGCTGCGCTTGAGAGCGTTCAGCGGCATATTCAGCACCGCTAAGTGATCGGCCATGAAGAATGCGTCAAACTTGCCCTGCTCTAGTTTTTGAATAAATTGTTTCAGCGCCGGGAAGTTGAAATTAGCATCAGGCAAAGCCGCAGGATAGCGCCAAGCGCCAGTATGTATGCTGACCGGGCGCATGAATGCACCCAGTTTTAATTGCTTCGATCTGCTCATCTTAAATGGGTTATTAGTGAATACAAGTCTTTAAGTATGGGAAAGACAGCCGATGTAACGGGCGCTCGCAAAGCCGTTGTAACCTTTATTACCCACAGTTTGGATCTCTGTAGCACTCACACGCGGTTCTGCTGCAAGTAGCTTGTTGAAGCGGCGTATCCCCTGCACACTACTATCACTACTAGCAGCATCGACCACCGCCCCATTACAGACAACATTATCGGCAATAATCAAGCTACCACGACGGGAAAGCTTCAGCACCCAAGCCAAGTAATCGGGATTGCTTGGCTTGTCAGCATCAATAAAGATTAGGTCAAATGGATCGTGTCCTTCGGTGGCGATTTGTGGCAATGTATCCAGCGCCCGTGGGAGGCGTATATCTACGAGGTTGGACAGACCAGCATGTGCAATGTTACTACGGGCGATTTCGGTGTGCTTTGGGTTAGCCTCCAGCGAGATCAAGCGACCGTCAGCAGGTAGCGATCGCGCTAGCCAAATCGTGCTGTAACTGCCCAGTGTACCAATCTCTAGGATGGTGTGCGCCTTCTGGATTTGCGCTAATAGCAACAGCAGTTTGCCCTGATTGGGTGACACAATTTAATGAAAACGCGATCGCCCACAGGTTTAACAGTAGATACCCTCAATGCTATAGCTGCCATACAAAATTCTTCAAACTAACTTTCTTAAAGCGAACAAATGAGTGCAATTAAGTGATGAACTAATCGCACATGTCTAACTGGGAGGAAAATTCATCATGCGTTGTCTTTCTCCAATCAAACAGTAGGCATAGAAGGTTTTATGATAAAACTCATCCCATGAATAGCCAGCAAAAAAATCTGAAATTGCTAGTAGTAGATTTTTAACTACTGTAAACCTATCAAATTAGTGTTGTTTTTATGATATTAAGTATGATGTCATATAGTCTTCAAAAAATCAAGCATTTCTGAAACCCCTGAATTTAGGGACTTCCAATTCAACAAATGCTTTATGCAATTTTGTAGCTAAAAAAAATTCTCTTCTTCCTTCCCTACACTCCACACCCAACCCTGAAGCGAAGATACCGTCAAAACCCAGAAGCTATATATAGTTCGCTTAAATAGGTAGACTCTAAAAGAGCTTCTTTAACGGTTTCACCAATAGACCTGCCTTGAAAATAGGGCATTGGGCATTGGGCATGAGAAGATTGATTTTTATTGTTCCTTGTGAGCGCAGCTCATGGAGTCTCTTGCAAAAGTGTTTTTTGCACTCTTGTGGGAAAAGGTTAAAGGGGAAAGGAAAATACCAAACCTTTCCCCCTTTCCCCGACTTCTGCGAGAAGTCTACTGTTTAACTCGAAGCAGGTTTGGTGCGGATTAACCCGATGAACTCAACTGGCATGATAATTCTCCTGAATACTCCCTATTCTCTATTGCCTGTTCCCTTTCACTCCAATAAATCTGGTTGATCGCGGGTAATTTCATCCCATAAATATTGGAATGCACGCCAACCTGCTTCGTGACTACCATTACGTTTTTGAATACTTAAGGCGAGGTCGTGTTCAATGGGGATGGGTTTACCTACGGCTTCTACTAATAACTGGGATTTAGTAGCATCTTCTAGACGGATAAACCACCAAGCTGCTTCGTCTACAGTGTGTCCTACTGTTAATAATCCATGATTGCGGAGAATTGCGGCTTTGCTATTACCTAATCCTTCTGCAATACGTTTTCCTTCACTGGTATCTAACACAACGCCTTTGTAATCATCAAATAAAGCATGATCTTGGTAGAAAACAGCAGAATCTTGGGTAATCGGATCGATTAACCTACCTAGCGATGACCAAGTTTTGCCATAGAAGGAATGAGCATGAGCCGCCGCTACCACATCTGGACGGGCTTCGTGGATTTGCGAGTGAATAGCGTAAGCTGCTTGATTGAGTGCGCCATCACCTTGAACAACTTTACCTTCAGAATTCACTAGGATCAAGTCTGATACACGAACCCGACTGAAGTGAATACCAAAAGGATTGACCCAAAAATGGTCAGTGAGTTCAGGATCGCGGACTGTGATGTGTCCTCCTAGTCCTTGGGCAAAACCTAAACGGGCAAAGATTCGCAACGCAGCAGCCAAGCGTTCTTTGCGATGACGACGCTCTGCTTCTACAGAGGTAAAGGTTGGTGGTTTAACAAGAGTACCATTGCGGACGATGGAAGTTTGCACCATGATTTTCAATTCCTATAAATAGAAGATTATTTAATAAATTCAGCCAGTTACGACTCAGATGGCTGCAACGTCAAACTATTGGCAGAATTATTTGATTAATTTTTTTAACAGACGCGATCGCACAGGGCTAATAAAATCTTCCGGCTCATTACTATTTACCCAAAGATAGGTTTGAAATTATCTAGCACAGCAACTCTTTGGAGTAGATTGATAACATTTTTTATTAAACTACGGCAAGTCAGTCGAGTTAATGTACTTTGTGCAATATGAACCTACCATACTTTACCTGAAGAAGCAAGCTTAAGACTATCACCCCTTGTTTTTTGGGGAAAGGGAAAGGGGGAAAGGTTTGGTATTTTCCTTTCCCCTTTAACATGAGTCCCAATACTTGTCGGGTTTTGGGGAAAAGGGGAAGGGGAAAAGGGAAAGAAAAAACCTTTACCCTTTACCCTTTACCCTTTTCCCCAAACCAAATTCCGAGTTCAAAATGCAAAACCCGAGCAGTATTGACATGAGTCCCTTTTCCCACAAGAGTGCAAAAAACACTTTTGCAAGAGGTCTAATGATTTTGACGCATGGGTAATCTGGGGCCCTTATACTGCGGAAGCTGAACGTAAGCTGCGTACTCGTCTGTTGGCAGATAATACTACGGTATTTGATGATAAAGCTTCTGTAGAAAGCCCTGGATTTTATTATGCTGCACCAGATTTTGTCCGCGATTATCCAAATATTTTGAAAATAATTTTGCAAGAACTGGAAAAAGCAGGTAGCTGGGCTAAAAACAACAACAAAGACTCAGCAAAACTACTTTCCAAACTCTACAAAGTTGATTTAGCCACAATGGAAATTGTAGAGGAACGCGGAGGCGATCGCAAAGTATTACCTGTGACTGATGAAGTTCTCACAGGGTTACAAAACATGGCAGACAGCTTCTACGAACTCAAGGTTATTCCCAAGAAAATTGATGTTCAAGATAAAAACTACAACTGGGTTCCTGAGCAAATGTGGTAAAGCACACCTGATGTATTAGAAACCCCTTCATGGCATGGAACAGAGAATAATGAAAAACTCCATCCCCTTATGGGTGAAGTTTTTGGGCATTGGAAATGGGACATGGGCAATCAAGCGCCGACTTTCTGTAACTTGCTTTTTGTATTAATTTGTGGCAAATTACTCTTGAGAAAATAGCAAAATCCTATCGATTTACTGTAGTATATACTCATAATTTTATCGAAACTAGAGTAAATAGATATAAATTTAGCTTTTGGTTTGCTAATCAAGTGCTTGCCTACACATACTAAAAATGAGCCAAATTGTAGAAGAAGTTCTGGCCGCTAATCTTACTTACACTGAAAACTTCGGTGATAAGGGTAATCTCACCATACCCCCATCTCGTCGGTTTGCAATTCTCACTTGCATGGATGCTCGACTTGACCCAGCTAAATTTGCTGGATTAGCTGAAGGGGATGCTCATGTAATTCGCAATGCAGGTGGACGTGCTAGCGATGATGCAATTCGCTCTTTAGTAATTTCTTACAAATTACTTGGTACTCGTGAATGGTTCGTAATTCATCATACTAATTGTGGGATGGAAACCTTCACAAATGAAATCATCAGTAATTTACTTGCTAGTAGCCTCAAAACAGCCAAACTGGATGAAACTGGTTGGTCTGATATTGGATCTGAGCCGGGATCAAGCGAAGGCAAGTTTATCAATTGGCTGACTATTGATGATCTTGCGAAAAGCGTCTATGCAGATGTGCAAAGGATTCGTTTGCATCCATTAGTTCCCCTTGAAATTCCTATTTATGGTTATATTTACAATGTTAAAACAGGGCAATTAATTGAAGTTCCTGAAGCTACAAAAGTTGGTCTAGCTAGGTAGTTTCATCATCTCAACTTGAACCAGGCGATGTCCCAATAGGGTTAGGTGGAAGGTAAAGGGGTAATTTCAAACCTTTCCCCTTATTCCTTTCCGAGCCGATATCAGAGATGAAGAATGCTTATCCGAACCATATTGCACGTCTACCTACTAATATTGGGATTGCCTTGTAAACCTATAGAATGGTGCAGTTGAGAGATGATACCCCTGAATCGCCAGATGCATCCTATCGGTCAAGCTGATTTTGTAATGACTAATGAGTAAATATTTAATCAATCGATTACTAATTGCTATTCCGACTTTAATTGCCATCAGTATTGTGATATTTGCTATTCTGGCATTAGCACCAGGCGATCCAATGGGCGAATTTGCCATGAATCCTTCCATCACAGCTGAAGTGCGAGAAAATATCCGAAAATCTTTAGGTTTAGATCAACCAATTTATATCCGCTATGTCAAGTGGTTTACCGCTTTTATCACTGGAGATATGGGCTATTCTTTTACTAGCCGTAGTCCCGTAATTGGTTTAATTCTCCAACGCATACCAACAACCTTGTGGGTAGTGGGTTCTGCTTACCTAGTTGGTGTATTATTAGCTATTCCTTTGGGGGTAATTTCGGCTCTCAAACGTAATACCATTGTTGATACAGTTTTGACTACTTTAGTCTTCTTTGGGTTTTCTTTACCAACATTTTTTACTGGTTTACTATTTATTATTATCTTCAGTATCCAGTTAAAATGGTTTCCTTTCATCTATAACAGTACCTTACAGGTAACAGATTTGCAGAGTTTTATCGCTCAAGTTAAACAATCTATTATGCCTATATCTGTATTAGGAATCTGGCAGACAGCGATGCTCATGCGCTTTGTGCGTTCAGAAATTTTAGAAAATATCCATCAAGACTATGTGCGTACTGCTTATGCTAAAGGATTACCCAAATTCTTAGTAATCAATCGTCATGTTTTGCGGAATGCATTAATTCCTGTAGTTACATTGGTGGCCTTGGATATTCCCAGCGTGTTTACAGGCGCTCTAGTAACAGAAAAGGTTTTTCGTGTTCCAGGTATTGGTGCTTTATTAATTGATTCTATCTATAAAAATGATACACCCGTAGTTATGGCAATTACATTTATATATGCAATTTTGATTGTTATTTTTAATCTCGTTGCCGATATTCTTTATGGTTTACTAGATCCTCGCGTCAAGTATACGAAGTAGCTAAATAATTCGTAATTCGTAATTCGTAATTCGTAATTAAGTTTTGTGTTAGCGCCGGCGGCAAGCGAGTCTGCGGGCGTCCGGGGATTTAGACCCCGACCCAAAACTTTCTGCCTGTAGGGGCAGGGGAATTAAACCCATAAACTTTGTTAAAAATGAAGAAAAAAGATGTAGGGCTTTTTACCCTTGAACAAGTCAATATTTTGAAAATGCCTAAAGGTTATAAAAAGTCTATTAAAAAGTGGTTTGAAATTTCATCCCAGTAGGATACAAATTAAATTTATAACATCTTTTATGTTGAAGCGATCGCTTAATCAAACTTCCGAAGCATCCAAGGGTTCAATTTCTCCACCATCCACCAATTTTGTTTCTCAGCCAGAAACACTTACTCAAGAAGCATGGCGCAAGTTTCGGCGTAATCGTCAAGCTATGTTTGGGATGGTAATCTTGCTCATCATAGTGTTAAGTGTCATTTTTGGGCCTTTTATTTATCAAATTCCCTTCAACAAAATTGACTTTGCCAAATCTACTCTTGGCCCCAGTTGGGCGCATCCATTTGGTACTAATGATTTAGGTCAAGATATATTAGCCAGAGTTTTGCATGGTGGGAGAATATCGATCGCAGTAGGAATTTTCTCGATGTTAGTAGCCATAACTCTCGGTACACTCATCGGCGCACTTGCTGGATTTTATGGCGGCTGGCTGGATATTGTTTTAATGCGTTTCACAGATTTGTGTCTAGCTTTACCACGACTGCCATTATTATTACTGGTGATATTTTTGTTTCGGGATGCACTCAAGGCGATTGCTGGGCCAGAAATAGGTATATTTGTGTTGATAGTATTGGTAATTGGTGGACTCAACTGGATGTCTGTAGCTAGATTAGTGCGAGCCGGTTTTTTAACAGTGCGGGAGTTAGAATTTGTCACCGCAGCACGTGCCCTTGGTGCTTCCCCTGCACGGTTGATTTGGGTTCATATTTTACCTAATGTCATTAGTCCTGTACTAGTTGCTGCTACTCTTTCAGTAAGTACTGCGATTCTTACCGAATCAACCTTGAGCTTTTTTGGTTTAGGTTTTCCACCTGATGTCCCAACTTGGGGGCGAATGCTCAACGAAGGGCAAAACTTTCTAGAATATGCTCCCCACATAGTTATTTTCCCTGGTACAGCAATATTTCTTACGGTGTTAAGCATTAACTATATAGGTGATGCTTTACGAGATGCGCTAGATCCGAGATTATTGTAAATTCATGGAAACACAACACTATTATCACTAGCCTTCAATTACAATTTTTTTCTCATCCGAACAGATGGCATTTTTCGACCGGAACGCAAGATATGTTCTTCAAAACCTTCATTTATATAACCATTAACTTGATAAAACGGTTCAGCGTTGAGCGAAGCGTTCAAATGTAATTCCGACAATCCTTGCTCACGTGCTAAATGTTCTAACTCTTGAAGTATTGCAGTTCCCACTCCAGAACGGCCAAAACTCGGAGACACATACACTGCACGTAACTCACTATTGCTAACAACAATTGCACCAAACCCCACAATTTGGTCATTAATTTCTGCCACGATTCGGGTTTCTTCCCCAATAACAGTATTATCTGCAAAAGCCTTAATTTTAGAGGGCGTAATTGGAGATGCCCAATCTTGAATAATTTCCTTTGGATAACACGATGAAGCAGTTCCATGAATTGCTGCTCGATGTACTTTTAAGACGTTCTCTGCATCTGATGGCAGACAAAATCGTACTTTTATATTTGACTTTACAATCTCCGACATGATATTTTCCTCATGAAAGATTTCTCTGTTTTATTAAAAGTACTTTCGTTACTTACTTGAGTTGCCAATCTTTAATATTCCAGGTGCGATCGTCCCAAGGAGTTGAATCTATACCAGTGATTCTGTTACTAACTCCATTAACATTGGCGCGAGAAATTAGAGGAATCACAGCTTGCTCTTTAATTAACAAATCATTCATCTGAATAATTAATTGTCGGCGTTTTTGTGAATCTAATTCTGTATTGGATTGTAACCAAAGCTTGTCATATTCAGGGTTACAGTAACGAGAAGTATTCGGTTTTGACCAATTATTTTTCTTCTGGGAAATCTCATTACAAGTCCACGCCTTCAGATAAGTACCTGGATCTGGGTTACTATTGCCACCACTAAACATTTGTAAATCAGCGTGAAAGTGAGCAAGAGTATCTGGGTTAGCAGGGTCACTAGAAAAGAAAATACTTGAATCGATACTCTTGAGTTCTACCTCCACGCCAATAGAAGTTAGTGATTGTTTATTTGGATTATTTCTAGGGCTTTAAGCTAAAGGGTCAAATTTACCGCTAACAAGCAACCAAATACTGTAGCGTGTTTCTGACGATTTTCCCGATTTAAACTACGATAATTTGGTCGCCAAACCGTACTTCCTTAAGATAAAAATCCCATAGATGTGGAAAAAAGGCAATAGCTGTCAGGAAAAGGACATATTAGCTATTCAGCATTAGTTATCCTCTTTTTCACCCAGTCTTGCATCTTCTGACACAGCCTCTTTATTTTCGTTTAGCTAGTTTGCGATCGCTAAATCAAGCCTTATTTCTGATACTATCCGGTATAATTGCCGCATACTGCTCAGAAGTCAGAGTTGCTTCCCGGACATCGACTTGTTTTGGCACGATTTTTAATTGGTACAAAAGATCGGCAACCTGTTGTTGATCTCCCAGCACTTGCTCATTAATAGGTTGCATATCGTACTTTCGTCGAGACAACATTGTTTCCATCGTTGGCACATCAACCTTTAACTTCGGAGCAAGGATTTCAGCCGCAGCTCGCCTGTTTTGATTTGCCCACTCTCCAACTTGGTAGTACTCTTCTAGAATTGCTTTGAAGAGTTCAAGGTTATTACTAGCAAATTCTCTGGCAGCTAAGTAGAAAGAGCCTGGTGTTTTAATTCCCTGAGCATCCCGCAACACTCGGATCGTTCCCTCTTGTTGAAGCTTGATCAGTGTCGGGTCGATCGCTACATAGGCATCAACAGTTTTGTTTAAAAATGCTGATTGTCCATCAGCAACAGTCAAATTCACACCTTGAACATCGTTAAACTTCAGCCCAACTTCTTCCAACGCTTTCGCCAAAAAATAGGTCAGAGCAGTTCCTCTGGCATAGGCAACCTTTTTGCCTTTAAGATCCGCCACCGTTTTAATAGAAGAATCCTTTGGCACAATAATCCCATAACTTTCCCCCGTACCTGCCGGGATATTCACCAGGTAAACCAAATTGTTACCAGCAGCCTGAGCAAAGATAGGCGGCGTTTCCCCGACTTGTCCCCCATCAAGGCTACCCACACTTAAGGCTTCCAGCAGAGGTGGCCCGGAGATAAATTTCGACCAGCTAACATCTACTCCCAAAGGAGCTAAACGCTTTTCGATTACACCTTTTTCTCTTGTTAGATCGCCAAATGATGTGAAGCCAAGCCGAATAAGTTTAGGCTTGCTATTATTGCTACTGCTATTACTGCCAATAGTGTTCTTATTGTTACTTATTGTATTCTTGTTTCCACTACCAGCATTTGTTCCACAGCCTACCAATGTAGCGAAAGAGGCGAACCCATACAAGGTATAAAGCAAATCTCGCCTGGAAATTAATTGTTTCCTGACATAAGATTTAATCATGGTTGTCAATCCCGTAGTGTTGACTGTTGACCGTTGACTGTTAACTGTCAACAATCAACGACCTCGTTTCGTTCTATATTCTTAGATTGTTAAACCTTTAGAAAGGACGACTACCCCGAAGGCTAACTCGTTTGAGAATACGAGTGGCATTGGCATCAAATTCAGGGCGGTAGTGAGCCGTTGCTTGGTTATCCCAATAAAGTAGGTCGCCCTTGCTCCATTGGTGACGATAGGCAAATCGGGGTTGTTTGATATGCTCTTGCAACTTTGCAACTAGTTTTGCTCCTTCTACATGGTCATAATCCACGATGTCTACATCGCTAGCTGCATTGAAAAAGAGGATCTTTTTGCCTGTATCTGGATGTGTGCGAACCAGAGGATGAATTGCTACTCGTTCACCTGGTTCTGGAGCGCGACCAGCTGCATATTTAGGCTGACCATACTCATCCCGATCCTTACTGCCATAGGAATTGAAGTAACGAGCTTGTAAACCAGCAATTTGCTCTTTGGTGGCATCGTCTAGCTCGTCGTAAGCCTGAGCCAAATTTACCCAATAGGTATTGGGGCCGTTCTCAGGTACTTCTACTGCATATAAGAAAGAACCGCTAGATGGTACAGGCAGCCAGTAGTGATCGATGTGGGGTAAAAGTTCCTGATAGTTCGGTCGAATATTGACTGAACTTTCTTCAGGAGCCGCATTTGCGAGAGTGAGAACTAGGGGCGGCAGGTATTCTTCTGTTTCTCCTTTGCGAATATAAGCAGGTTGTTGAAGAATATCGCCAAAGTAATTGGCAAAGGCTAACAACTGATCGTCAGTTAATATTTGGTTTTTGAAGATGAGAAGATGGCGCGATCGCCATGCCTGTTTGAGTTGTAGAATCACCTCTGGTTCTACAGAATTAACATCGAATCCGGTAATCACTGCACCAAGAGCCGCTTCGGTGGGTGTAATCTCAATCCGGCTTGCCGTGAGTGTCATAATTGGATCTCCTTAGATTTAGGGGTATACATCAGTCATGCAAAATCACCCTCGTTGCTTTACAAGGGGTTCATGTCTGCGTTCATAAGTACTGAGTACTTTTTAATTTACTCAGCACTCATAACTTAGTTTTACGAAAAGACTGGTTGTGCTTCCTTAGACTCAGCTTTCTGCTTGAAGACGCTTGGTACTTCAGCGCTGAAAGCTTCACCTTGAACCACTTCTGAACGGGAACCATCAACCCCTACTGGGACATCGCCTGTGATGGTGGTGCGATAAAGGAGACGTTCGACATCCAAACGATCCAAATCTTGAGGGGCTAAATGCACGGTGGCGCGGTTGTCCCAGAAGGCGATATCACCGTTGTTCCAACGGAAGCGGGTGGTATAGGCAGGTTTGGTGACTTGGTTAAAGAACAACTCTAGCAATAGTCTGCTCTCTTCTGGTGATACATCAACAATGCGAGAGACGAAGCCAGGGTTTACGAACAAGGCACGCTCACCAGTCTCAGGATGAACTCTGACGACTGGGTGAATAGAAACTAAAGGATTGACAGCAATGCGCTCGTCGAATTTGTTATTGCGGGGTTGATAACCGCCTCCATTGAAGCGATGTTCCGCTTTTAATGTATCAGCTAGCGATCGCAGGGGTGCTGAGAGTCCCTCATAAGCGGCAACAAGATTACTCCACTGGGTGTCACCACCGAAACTAGGGACATTAACTGCGCGTAAAATTGACGCTGCTGGTGGGTTGATCGCCGCCGTTACATCTGTGTGCCAAGGGCCGCCAGTGCGAAAACCATATTGCTTTTCATAGAGTCTACGGTCTACAGGTTTGATCTGGGGAAATCCCGGAACTGGTTCAGGCTCTCCCAAGGGATGGGCGAAAGTCACTTCGCCAAAACGAGATGTGAACTCGACCTGGGCAGCATGATCGATGTTCTGACCACGAAAGAACAAGACTTTCCACTTCAATAGCGCTTTGCGAATTTCTTGGACTTGATCCTCAGAAAGAGAGCGGGAAAGGTCTACGCCGCCGATTTCCGCACCGATGAAACCAGCTACCTGTTTAACTTCTATATGTTTGTAGCCCATTAGGATTCTCCAGAGTTTGATCTATCAGGAGGTGTTCACACTCGCCTATTTCCTTGGGAATTTTGCCGATATCCAATATCTGATAGCAACATTCCCATCCTGGGAGCATAACTGAGATTATCATACACTATTCCGATAGATTTATCGTAGTATGTAGTTGCTAAATAGTAACTTCCTACCTTTTTGCAGGCCAATCCTCTTCTATAGCGATCCGATGTCAATGTGCAAAAGTCTTAGCTCAGACAAGACCTCTTGCAAAAGTGCTTTTTGCAAGAGATGGGAAAAGGGAAAAGGGAAAAGGTTAAAGGGGAAAGAGAAAATACCAAACCTTTCCCCCTTTTCCGGACTTCTGCAAGAAGTCTACAGATCACCGATGCCTGGGTAGTAAACTATGCGATTATTTGCTAATTATTAGTTAATCTAATTATTAGTAAACCATGATAAAATTTTCCTCATGAAAATTTGGCATAGACAACTAGGGGAAAGCATCAGTAATATCACGTACCACTATTTACCCGCCTTGCGCTGGCGTAACTTTCGCCTGTTTTTCGGGGGACAGTTACTATCAATGTCTGGAACATTTATGACCCAGCAGTTAACTATTCCTTGGTTGGTATACGATTTGACTCAATCGCCTTGGTTGTTGGGAGTTGCAGGGTTTGTACAATTTTTACCTACCTTATTACTGATTCCCTTTTCGGGCATATTGTCCGATCGCTGGAGTCGTCGTGACTTGTTAATGGTGGTGCAGATATTGGGAATTAGCGTTTCCCTGGCTTTAACAATTCTCACCTTTACCAATTGGATTACTTTTCCTATCCTCTTGCTACTGAGTGCTTTCAATGGTTTGCTCAAGGGATTAGATATGCCCGTGCGCCATACAATCGTCACCGAAACTGTAGATGATCGCGCTGATTGGAGTAATGCGATCGCTTTGAATTCAGTAATGTTAAGTTCCTCTCTTGTCGTGGGGCCTGCTATGGGCGGGATTTTGATTGCTACACTAGGGGTAAAATATTGTTTTCTTTACGATACCCTCAGCTATATTCCTGCCATATTTACCTTGCTAGCGATGCGGCTGCCAGCAAGACAGATGCAAGCTCTTACGGGCATTAGCGATACTTTGGAGAAATTGCGGGAGGGCTTTGAATATGTCTCGAAATTCCAGCCGATTAGAGTAATTTTATTAATGCTAGCGTTACATGGTTTCGTCGGAATGTCTCATGTCGCGCTGATGCCTGTTTTTGCAGCAAAGATTCTCAATGGGAACGCAACAACGATGGCTCACCTCAGCACTTCAGCACCGATTGGCTCGTTGTTTGCTTGTTTGTATCTAAGTGTCAGACGAGGGATTGTGGGCTTAGAGCGTTTGATTGTAGTCGCTCAAGTTTTGATTGGGATGAGTTTGATATTCTTTTCACTCTCGCGTCAAGTTTGGCTATCTATAATTATTCTGGTATTTGTAGGCTGCTTTTCTATCCTCAACATTACCAGTAGTAATATGATTATCCAAACCCTAGTTACCGAGGATAAGCGTGGACGGGTAATGAGTTTTTACGCCCTAGCTATGGTGGGTACAATGCCCTTTGGAAATTTGTTAGCTGGGACTTTGGCAGATAATTTTGGTGCGACTAATGCCTTGATTGTCTGTGGTAGTCTGATTATTTTAGGTGCTCTCTGGTTCTCTGCACAATTGCCAGCAGTAAGCCGTTGGATTGCTCGCTAAACAAGCTGCTTCTCTTTGTACAACAAAGCAGATATTTGGAAAACAAGCATCTTCCACTACACTTTTAAGGTGTAGTGGAAGACGATTAATTACATCAGCTTGGCAGAAGAAAGTTGCGCCTATAGCTGATAGCTGATTTTTTCATCCCAAGGAGCAGGTTTGCTAACTTGCTCCCATATAGGACTATACAAGGCTTCATGTAGTTCGCGTGCTAGTACCACCAAACCTGCATAACCAGCATAAGCATGGTGACGTTCATGGTTAATGTCTAAAAAAGGAATTCCCGTTTTGAGTGCTGTATATTTATTGCCAGCCCCAGTAATCAACACATCAGCTTTTGTTTGGTGTAATACCTTTAATAATGCCTGGGGAGTTGTGTCAGACAAAAGCATTGCATCTGCACCAAGATATTGTTTAATTTTAGCTTTCTCCTCTTCTGTTGTTTTGCCATCTGTAGCTGCAATAACTTCCATTCCCAAATCTTGGGCTGCTAAAATAAGCGACCAACTTTTCACACCACCAGTAGAAAGAATAATCCGTTTACCTTTTAAATCAGCAAGGTAAGGAGCTAGAGCAATATCTAGAGCAGCATTTTCTTGGACAATTAACTTTTCTGTACGTTCTTTCAGTTCAGAGGCAATAACACTATCTCCCAAGGATATGCTTAATTTTGCCGCAACATTTCGCAAGCAATCGTTTAAGTTGGTAGCACCATAGAACGATTCTTCAATATAAGGAATTCCATAGCGTTCCGCCATAGTTTGCGCCATTTGTATAGCTACATTTGAGCAAAGCACTACATTTAATTTGGCACGGTGAGCATAGCAAACTTCTTGATAACGAGCATCACCTGTAATTTTAGAAAGAACACGAATTCCCATTTTTTGGAATAATGGTAAGATATTCCACGTTTCACCGGCAACATTATAGTCACCAACAATATTAATATCGAATGGTGTAGTAAATTCCGGTTCGGCTGTACCAATGACAGCATTCAATAAAGTTTCATTACCGATGCGATTCCCTAAATTTTTACTACCAAGAAATCCAGGCGCATTTACATAGATAACTGGGATATTAACTTGTTGTGTAGCAAGTTGGCAAACACTATCAATATCATCACCAATCAAAGCAGACAGACAAGTAGCATAAACAAAAATAGCGGCAGGATGATAGCGTTGAGCAACATCCATAATCGCTTTGTACAGTTTCTTTTCTCCACCAAAAACGATATTACCTTCACTAAAGTCAGTAGTAAAAGCAGTTTGGTATAATTGTGAGCCTGATGATAGGCTGCCATGAGTTGCCCAAGGATTGTGAGTACAAGAAACAGCACCATGTACTAAATGAACAGCATCAGTAATAGCTCCGACAGAAACCATCGCTCCATCAAAAGGGCAATTTCCTTGGGTTGAACCTGGTTGTGGTGGTTTTGTGCAAGTGAGTTTTTTCTGACCAGTAAATTTTTTCTGGTTAGATTTGCAAGGTGTTTCACTAAGTAGTTCGTTAATTTTTACTTGAGTGTTTTTCATGCTTTTCCTCGTGCTAAAAATAAATACAAAAGAGCCAACAATACAGCCAAAAATGAGGAGTTAGGAGTATGATTTTCTCTTTATCTCCTATTTTTATTACTTACCAATTTTGCTGCCTAGTCTCCACTCGTCTTTATAGATGCTGCTAGACAAAGTTTATTGAGACTGATTTCTGAGAAATTACAAAAAACAGCAATTGATGGACTAGCATTTCAAATAAAACTAGCAACTTCTCTGATGCATCCTGTATTTTTAGAAAGGCTTGTTATCGCAGCCCTCGCATGAGTTACATCTACGCCTGTAGCCCCTCACCGCAACGAGATGTAACTCACTCAGACGATAAACACTATAATTATTTTGCTAGTGTTAGCTTATCTAAATATTAGTATAGCTAATAATCTGTGAAATCAAGTATTGTTTTGAGATTTTTAGAATATAAATTATTAGATAATTAAACAGGATAATTTACACACATATTTTCTATGTACCTTTGTTCTATTTTATTATCTAAGCAAGAAATTTATTTTTTGCTAATAGTATTCCAGGTATTTAATTTAACTAAAATAACAATTTATTCAGGGAAGTGTAGCCTTAATTATTTTAAAATACTCTAAATATATCGATAAAGAGAACTATATTAAAAATTTTTCTTGAAATTTGAAAAGTATACACTATTTGAACTATGAGCTTTAGCCGCAGCCCTG
This sequence comes from Nostoc sp. DedQUE12a, assembly GCA_034530795.1. Lineage (GTDB taxonomy): Bacteria > Cyanobacteriota > Cyanobacteriia > Cyanobacteriales > Nostocaceae > Nostoc. The sequence continues at coordinate 3,031 of JAVRCH010000077.1, read as the reverse complement.
GTTGGATTGACGGTGGCGATCGCTTTCCAGATGCGAGAGATTTTACCAACAGCCCCCTCTGCCAAACATTTCCTGATTTCCTGTTCCATATTTCTCATTTATATGCAATTATTAATATTATAGCTGTTAACTCCGGCAAATCGATTGATATATAGTATTTTTCATCCTAACTTTTGCAAAGTAATGCTCATAGCTCTGCAATACTCTAGGCAAATCAATGTCAAAAGGCTATAGAAATATCACAACCATTAAGCATCCCAACAAAAAGTAGAGCAAACCGTATGACGAAATATGTAAATCTTGGCAAAACTGGACTCAAAGTATCCCGTATTACACTAGGCACGATGACTTATGGCTCGCGTAAATTGCGCGAATGGGTATTAGTGGATGTCTTTTATGACTATGCTTGAATACGCGCCTCCTCCGATTTGGCTAAATGCTCACATTCAAGACCCGCGTATCAACGTTGGAGATTACACCTACTTCGATCAGCACATCAGTTTAGCAATATTTACCCCTGACGACCGGATTGAAATCGGAAAGTTTTGTTCTCTGGCTAAGGATATCATCATTTTTGCTGGAGGAAACCACATTATGACAAGAGTAACGACATTTCCTTTCAAGTGGTTATCCGCAGAAGCTGTGCCAGAAGAACGTTACACCGATGCGGCTTCTAAGGGGGCAACGATTATTGGTCATGATGTTTGGATTGGGTATGGGGCAACGATTTTATCAGGGGTGAAAATTGGCAACGGTGCAGTTGTGGGCGCACAGGCTGTTATTGCTTCCGATGTTCCTGCCTATGCAGTTGTGGTGGGTAATCCAGCTAAGATAATTCGGTATCGGTTTAAACCTGAAACGGTAGAACGGTTGCTAGAACTATCTTGGTGGGATTGGGAGTCAGCGAAGATTGCGGCTAATTTAGATTTGCTATATACCAACCCGGATGAGTGGCTACCAGAGATCCAGTGGAAAGAGCCACAAGGAGATGTATTGAAATTTATCGGGATGCCACCAGCAGAACAACACGATGGAGCGGATGTTTCTGTTTAATTACTTGTCGATGGCATCCATCCAAAATCGTTCCGCCTCCGTTAAGATATCTGCGAGCCTACCGCATTCCCTAAAAGACTTAACGTCAATCAAATTAAGGAAGTTAGAATTCACCCAAAATACAACGCTAGATATTTTGAGGTTGAATTTATCAGCGAAGTAGAACCAGAACCGATAGAAGTTAAAAATGACGATGCTCTTAGTATTGATTTGGGAGTAGAGAATCTCGCAGCTTGTGTTGATACCAATGGGACATCCTTTATTGTGGATGGTAAACCAATCAAATCTATTAATCAGTGGTTCAATAAGCGTAAAGCTCAACTGCAATCTATTAAACATAAACAGGGTATCAAAGGCATCACTAATCAACAAGTGAAGCTCACAGCAAAACGCCATAATCAAATCAGAGATTACCTGAACAAGGCAGCACGATTTATAGTAAACCACTGCATCCAAAATTTGAATTTGGATCTATATTATATCTAAGTAATATCTAGGTAAGAAATACAGTTGTTCAGTTAAAGGTTTGCTAGAGTGAGGAGTATCCAACAAATTGTGAGGATTGGCAAATGGTTAGAGAGTACTCACCCCAAACACAATCCAATTCCACACAGGGACATCTACCTCCACTTCAAAGTGGCGATCGCCTGACTCGTCTTGAATTTGAGCGACGCTATGCAGCTGCTCCCCATATCAAAAAAGCAGAACTAATCGAAGGCATAGTTTACGTGGCATCTCCCTTACGACACGAACAGCATGGCAAACCCCACAGTCGAATTATCACCTGGTTAGGAGTCTACCAAGCAATGACTCTTGGTGTTGACCTGAGTGATGCCCCAACAGTTAGGCTAGATTTAGACAACGAACCTCAGCCGGATGCAGTACTGTTTATTGAATCTACCGCAGGTGGACAAACTCGATTGAGCAGTGATGGTTATATTGAAGGTTCGCCTGAGTTAATTGTGGAAATTGCCGCAAGTAGCGCCGCCATTGATAGGGGCAGCAAAAAGCAGGTTTATCGGCGTAACGGGGTGTTAGAGTACATCATCTGGCAATCCTACGAAAATCAAATTGAATGGTTTTGCCTAAGCGATGGAGATTATCAATTGCTATCTCCCAGTGCAGATGGGATTATTCGCTCTGGGGTTTTTCCAGGGTTGTGGTTAGCGGTGGAGGCGCTGTTAAACAATCAGATGGCACGGGTGTTGGAGGTATTGCAGTTGGGATTAAACTCACCCGAACATACAGAGTTTGTCCAGCAATTAGGCAAGAAATAGAAACGCGATCGCTTTTCTATTGTTGGCACTTCCCTAAGTGTTTTAAATTCAGTTTTTGCAATCGAAGGCCGACAATGCGCTTTGGACTATATCCAGGGCGAACGCATTTCAATATAGTACACATATACTAAAAAACGAAAAAGGTAGCGATCGCTGATGATATGGAGGTTGAGCAATGAGGCTTTGATGGTAAAGTCATTGTAAAAGTAGCAACATATTTTCAAGCCAGCGATATCTGCGCTGCTCACATAGCTAGCACAATAGAAAGAATTAAATAACATCAGATAGTATTGGCAATTCAAGATACAACAAACATAGATTTAACAGCGCATCCATCAACTAGAGGTGTAGGTTATCTAGACCATGCCAAACTATCAGGATTAAAAGTCCATTCCACATTTGCCGCTAGTAGTAATGGAGTCCCGTTAGGAATTATTGAACAGGATGTCTGGGCAAGAGAATTAGAAAATTTAGGGATAGCGAAAAAACGTCGTCAACGCCAAACACAACAAAAAGCGTTCTATTAAGTAACAATTAATCAAGAAAAAAGAGGGCTGATGTTAGTAAAACATCAGCTCCTCAAATTGAGATCCTCTACGTCTTTGAACTCTTATCTGCTAAATAGCAGCCAATTGAGATTTTTGTGAAACTTGGAATTCCTCAGCTTGAACAACTAGATCAGCACAAGTTTTACCAGCTTC
>JAVRCH010000076.1:0-14576 GCA_034530795.1 Nostoc sp. DedQUE12a | reverse complement strand
AAACGATGAAAGCATTACAGGAATAATGTTTGAGTCTCGGCCAGCTGTGCCAACAGTCAAATTCGTAGACGAATATTGTCAGTGGTATAAAAAGCTGTTTTCAGATGTTAGGAGCTTTGAGGCATTTAAGTACCTACATGTGGGGTGTATTTCTGAATTAAAACGGAAAACCTTACCAGAAATAGCAAAAATCGTAGGGTTGGATAACCAGCAGGGCTGACATCATTTTTTAACTAAATCGCCTTGGGATACAGAAAAGTTAAGAGCTTTACGTTTAGAACTAATTTTAGAAGTAATCAAAGGTAGACCAATCATTTTAATTATTGACGAAACTGGAGATAGGAAAAAAGGCTCGTCAACAGATTATGTAACTCGGCAGTATATAGGAAATTTAGGAAAAATTGAGAATGGAATTGTTGTAGTAACAGCGTATGGTGTGTTCTGCGGAATGACCTTTCCATTACTGTTTGAAGTATACAAGCCTCGTGAAACATTGAAGCCAGGAGATAAGTATCTAACCAAACCACAAATAGCAGCCAAATTGATGAAAAAGCTCAAGTCAATGGGCTTTAAATTCAATTTGGTATTGGCAGATAGTTTATATGGTGAGAGTGGTACTAATTTTATATCTGTGTTAGATGAAATGAGTCTCAACTACATAGTTGCGATTCGTTCAAATCATTATGTGGAGCTACTTCCAAAGCAGCGTACTCAATATTTAGATTGGCAAAGATTCAAAAGAGTGTTTTCTGACCTCAATAGTGAAAAAAGATTTATTAGAGAGATAATTCACGGAAAACGTGGAGAACACAGATATTGGCAGATCACAACAGATATTGAAAAATTGCCAGGAAACTCTACTTGGTATGTGATGAGTAATTATCCTGACATTACACCAAGGGAGGTCGGTAATTTTTATGGATTAAGAACTTGGGTTGAATATGGCTTAAAGCAAAGTAAAAATGAATTGGGTTGGGCTGATTATCGTTTGACTCATTATCCAGATATTGAACGCTGGTGGGAGATTGTTATGAGTGCTTACTTGATGGTTAGCTTACATTCAGAAACTCTGCGTTCATCTTCACCACAACCAGAATCAAAATTTGCTTCACATCAGAGGTGGGATGATGGAAAGGGTTGGAAGAACATTCTGAACAATCTTCGCTTAATCATTCAACCTTTTACTTTGTTTAACTTAATATATCCTTGGTTAGCAGTTTTTCCTATTCCTCAATTGTTGAGTGGTTTTACTAAACTCCAATCGATTGTTTATAAACTCACTTCTCCAATTTTTACATTCCTGTTCAACCTTGATTTTCATTTTTCCTCTGCCTAAAGTGACAAAAGAGGGCTAATTACAATGACATTAAGAACCGTTGCAGGATTATCAGTTGTCTTAATAATGCCTTGCAACTCACCCGTCTGTAAGCTCCACAGCTTGATTATGCTGTTAGCACTGGCACTGACAATAGTTCCATCTCGGCTAATTCCCACGCTCTTAACTCGCTGTTTATGACCCGTCAGTATATGGATTAACTGCCCAGTTTTTACATCCCATAGTCTGGCAGTCTCATCATTACTTCCACTAACAATGGCTTCTCCATCAGGACTAAAGGCAAGAGAGCGAATCCAATCGGAATGACCTTTAAGTGATCGTAGATAACTCCATGTATCAGTTTGCTTTGGTTTTGCCTGCAAATCATCTAAGGAAGGTGAAGGTGGCGGCTCTATGCTAGTAAGAGATTTTTTCTTCTTGAGAACTGGAATTAGGTGTTCTTGAATCTTGATCGTGCCAGGGTTTTCATTAAAATCTACTACTTCGAGCTTGCGAATGTGCGATCGACGATCAGAAATTTCAAATAAAACTGCATTTTTTCCAATGTCAAAAGCACGTTCAATGGATTCTCCAGCGCCAAGAGCATCATAGAAACCAACTGTGAAGGCGATCGCGGCATCATCCCTGACCTCACGGTTCATACCAATCACATAGTTGATATGGTCAACGATCGCATTTGCTTGAACTTCTGAGTAACAGGCATTAAGCAAAACGCACTCTACCCGATCAGAAAAAATTCTAAACAGTTCTGATAATGCTTCTGTAGTGGCTGGACGCTCATTTCCATCATCGTTTTCCAGAACTAGGCCTTGACTTCCCATACCATGTCCGCAAAAGTGAACTATTTGCGGCTTAACTTCCAGCATGGCACGCCATAAATCTTTTGGACGGACAGCTCCTCTGGTTTCAATGATAAATTCATCGCGGTTTTGCGATCGCCTCAGTCCTTCTCGAATATCTCGGATTTCTCGATCCAAATCAAGAACTGAGGTTCCTTTGGGATTAGATGCCAAAATCAAGATTTGTTTCATGCTGGATTGCCTACCTTTACCGAACAACTTCAAACAGATCGTGAACAGGAGTTGGAGCTTGATCGCTTAAGTTTTCTGTTTGCACTCTCACTCGATAAAGTCCAGGTTGCAAGTGATCGATTATCAATAGCCAGTCACGTTCCCGTTCCACAAAGTCAAGATTGACAGCAGGTTGCTCATGGGAAACCGATGTGATTTCGGCTTGAAGTTTTCCAAATGAGATTGCCCCCGTTACTCTTGCCCGAATGCTTACAGGTTCATCGGGCAAATACAAATCATCTAAACTGAGACTGATAGCTGATTGGGGAGCTTTAACTGCTGCTAAGTCAAACTGGCTCAATTCTAGACAGTTGAGTAGGTTTTGTAGCACTTGCTTTTGATTTTGCAATGCGCCATGTTGTTCAGCAATGAAGAAGTTATCAAAATTCCCTGAGCGCTCTATCGGGATAGCCGAAACTTGCGGAACCGTACCGTCACCATCACTTAAGTCAAATCGATTGTGAAGTATACCTGGTAAATCTTCACTTGCCGTCAGCTTGCCGTTTTCCAGAATGGCAGATTGCAAGGTTGGCTGCTGCACACCAGCGATCGGCACAACAGTAAACGACTGGCGGTACTCCTCTATATTGAGGTGTTGTTTTACAGCAGCCTCAATTTCTCGATGAAACTTTAGGGCATCTTGCGCTTTAAGTTTGTCAATGTTAGGGAGTCCGTCAGCTTCAGCAATACGCTTATAGCTTTCCCCAATTTTGACTACTTCGTAAATAGGCAGCAGTTGGTAAATGGAAGTGAGCGATCGCATTACCTCTGTGAGATCGAGATATTGCTGCTTGTAGCCATTTGCCAAAAAGTTTACGGCTTTGAGAGAACCGCGATAGGGCGTACCAAAGGTGAATAAGGCACGAGAATCACGCCAACCTTCTAAGACTTCCAGGTAATAGCGAGAGACTAAACCTCCCATACTATGGGCCATCAAAATTACTTTAGCGTCAGAAGCTCCACTAGCTTCACGCCAACGTTTTAGCCGCTTATCGATCAGTTTTTTCAATATGTGTGCATTAGCCCGATTATCCCGCCGCCAGTCGTAGGGAAATTGGTAAAAGTTGGCTGCTTTATCATCAGGATCGTTATAGATATCGCCTGGAGTAACGTTAAAGTTGTCGGTAATCAAACGTGAAGTTTGAGTGTAACCGTCAATTTTCCAAAATCCTGGAATCAGATGGGTGTCTTGAATCAGTGAAGTTGCTCGAATGCCATCACTTAAGCTTTCAGCGATCGGATCATCTTGGCCTAACTTGAGGTTGTGGATGGTGTTACTTAAATTAGTCAGCACTTGCCAGATCGCCTGGCCTGAAACTGCCCAAAGGTCTTTGCCATCTTTTTGTAAGACGCTTCCCAAAATGCCAGGAAGAATGATAATAATATCTTTCATAGGGGCTTTATTAGCCATATTATTCTCCTATGTTATTGAGTGGAAATTGATTTGCGCGATCGCAAAAACTCTTGCACTTCTTCTTCTTGCCCCAGTGGAGAGCCACCTTCAAGATAAGTCTCAAAGGCTCGTTCAGCTTCAGTTAAGATTTCTTTTTCAACCATTGCCCGAAGTGCCTGACCCAGGTAATAATGTGCTGTTACATTATTAGGATCTTGTTGAGTAGCAAGACGGAGTTGACTGACAGCATAAGCTGGATCGCGTTTGCTTTCACACAGCACTCTTCCCAGCCAGTAACGACCTTCAGGAAAGGCTTGGGTTTTTGTTTTTAGTTCTGAATTCTGTTCAGAAACTTGGTTTAAAGCAGCTTCTAGCGAAGCAATACTTTTGTCATAGTCCTCAAGTGTGTAGTAGGCAATTCCAAGATTGAGGTGGCTTTCTGGATCAAAACCATTGCGTTGTTCAATCAGTCTTTTTAAAATGCTGATGGTTTGTTCTACAGGTTCCTGCTTGATTTTGCGTAAAAGTTCATTGACTAAATTGCAACGCACCGAATTTTCAAACAGGCGAGTGTCTAAATCAGTGCCTACAACAAATGGCTGAACTTCAGAGGGTATAGATTTAATCAATTGATTGTAAGTTAGCGTACCTGTTTTGTCTTCAGACAAACTTTTGATAATATTGAATGTCAGTACGCCATAAATTAATTCTTGAGAGCCATCTGCTGTATAACCTGCCTCAACCCGCAAAGCCCCCTCATATATTTCATGACGGATGGAATTTGCATATATGGAGAGACAACCGATTTTTAGATAAGTATTCGACAAAAATTGATTTGTACGCTTTTTAGATTCCAAAATAGGAATTAGCTTGCGTTTACTTGGAAGTGGACGTTGATCGGGAGGAACAGATCGAGGACTGTACTCTTGTTTAGTTGACATTGACCAACTAGCATCAACAATCGTAACTAGGTTTGTGGCGCGATTACTAATAATTTCCGACAACTCATTTAGTTCGATATCAAATACATTAGGTTCTCTACTATCTACACCAAGAATTGTTAAGTTGTCAGAGTTCCAAGAGCCATGCCCTGCAAAGTAAAACAAAGCTGGTAATTCATATGATTTTTCAGCTAATTCTTTAAATTCATTTAAAATAGCCTGGCAAGTAGCATCTCGATTAAGAAGGACTTTTATATTGTCTGAATGAAAACCGTATTTATTAATTAAAATGTCTTTTAAGATATGTACATCATTAATTGCCCCTTTAACAGTCTTAATGTCTTTGTTTAAGTAATTATTTATTCCAACTAATAAGGCATAACTAGTAGAAAAATGAGGATCTTTGAGAGCTTCAATTTGAGAAATTAGTTCCTGAAATTGAGTGCAATTAGCTGTTGAGTCTGCGATTGTTGTATAATTCTGAAATGTTTTATATGAATCTGCATAAAATCCCTGTCTCAACTGAGCAGTACCCAATTCAAATAGTATGGCATAATCACTAAAATTTCTTTGGCTCAAAGAGATTTCTAAAGCAGTGGTAGCATGTTGAAAAGCGCATTTTTCCAAAAAAGCGCAGCCTATGTTGTAATGAAATATATAAAATGGGACATCTAGGTTTTTGGTCGCCTCTTTATACCGTGTATCCAGATTATCAGAATTTAATACAGAATAATTTTTACACAAACTCAAGTCAAAGACATCAGGACAGTAATCTAGCCTTGCAGAAAATAGTTTTTTTTAGAGAAGATTACCTACAAAAAAAGGTCGTTGTTGCCGAAATTCTGCTTCAACTATTTCTCTGACTTTTAAAAAGACATCGAGTAGCTTTGTCTTTTCTGAAGCCTGCTGTAACTCTTGAGCAAGTATGTAGCTGAAAAAGCCATAGTGACGATCATCAATATTTTTCTCATAGCTGAACTGCCCTGGAGAAGCTGCTAAAAAAAGTGTGCATTCTTTTGCCTGCTTAAATAATTTAATGAGTTCTTCAAAGGCAGCACTGATTACTGCATCAATGAAGATTATTTTATGTAGGGTAGGAATAGATGTTACTAACTTGTATAGCTCTCTGATGCTAATTATATTGATTAAATTTTCTTCTTCATCGATCTGAACATCAAAAGCCGCTAAATTTCCTGATATTTCATGCCCACTGAAATGAATTACTACATTGTCATTGAATTTAACTTGGTTCTCAAGCTCGTAAAATTCTTTTATGATATTTTCATAAGTAGCCTCAGCATCAGCAAGCATTGTGATGTTGAAGTTATATTGATTCGACAAAACATCATTTAAAATTTGAATGTCGTTTACGCAACCCTTTAAAGGTGGTAGTTGACCACGCCCTTTTAAGTCAATTATTTGTCGATTAGAGTAATTAATTCCAATCAATAGAGCATGGCATTTACCGATCCCCGGCTTTAACCATGAAACTAACTTACTAACCCAAGCAGCTTTATCATCATCAGGTTGCTGAGTTAAAAATAACTCAAGTGCAAATATTGCTTTATCCGGTTCACCTTGCTTAGTGTAGGCGATGCCCAGATAATAAGCGGCATCAGGGACGTTAGCTTCTGTTGCTTTCTCAAACTCCTGAATCGCCTTTACCAAATTCCCAGATGCCATCCAGGTTAAGCCTAGTTGCAGATAAATTTCTGGAAATCTGTTCCCAGTAATGCGAGATAATCGAAGTGCTTCTTGCAGATGGTTACTGGCAGACTCAAAGCAACTTGGATCGTCAAGCTTCATTCCCAATTTGTAGAGTTGGCAGCCGATTTCATAATGCTCATGAGCAGAAATTCCAGCTGTGATTGCAATTGGTAGATTACGGTCGAAAGGATTGCTACCAATGCAAGGATGCTGCTGATTACCTGTAGCTTTTTGCACGTTCTCACGTACATACTCAAACAGTTCTCCCACTGTTACAATTCCATTTCGGGGCTTATAATCTGCTGCTCCCTGCATTCCCTCCAGCAGATAGTGAGTGAATACACCATGACCTCCTCCCCACTTTTCATCCTCGAATGAAACTTCATTTGCTTCTGCTGAAGTCAGTAAAGCTACACCACTTCTTGATGTTCCTACCTCTTGCAGGTAGCGGTTTACTACTCCTGAGTTTTTCTCTGCACTTCTGCGGCCAATCCCCCCTCCGATCGCCGCACTGTGACAAGTATCCGCAATGATGATCACTCGCTCTGCCAACAAGTTCTCTTTTAAAGATAGGTCAACCTCTCGCATTGGAAGTGCCGTTCCAGAAATGTCTCTAGGATCGGTATCGTGGGTTAGCAGGTAAACAATATTGGGGCGATCGATATCTGGTGCGCCATGAGAAGCAAAATAGATTAACACAATATCTTCACGCGCAGGCTTTTTCAAGAAACTGCGTAACGCTCGTGTGATATTAGCAGTAGTTGCATTCTCGTTAATTAACTTGACAATGTGACTTGCTTCAAAGCCTCCACCAGAAGGAGTTTGCAGTAACTTTGCAAGTTCTTCGGCATCGCGATCAGCATACTTAAGATTGAGACTTTGATGTTTGTACTTGGAAATACCAACGATGATCGCCCAGCGATTTACATAAGTTGCATAGGAAGTGGGAACCGCTACTCCTAAACCCCGATTTTGAGATTCTTCAGATGAATTTGTATTCTTCTCTATAGCATTTTCATTCATTTCTATATCAATTTTTTTACAACTTTTGATATAAACGCACTCAACAAGAATAAGAGGAGCTAAGATTAGCCCATTATCCTTGCTGGAATAACTAACAGGATTGAGATACGTTTTGCTTATTTGGTAACAGTCAAGCTTATCTGCTTTGTTGTCCACTCGCGGCTGGGAGATGCCGCTACAGATAACTTTCTAGTTGGCGGTTGCTCTTGGTCGATTGCCGCGAACAGAGTATCTAGCGGATTCCCGGAGCGGGTTAATCCTTTAGCTTTAGGCTGTTCATCAAGTGACGGTAGTTCTAACCAACGGAAGTTTACTTGGTCAACGGTAGCAAAGGCTTTCACAGTATCTTCACCTGCCGAAAATGCTGGAATTGGTACAACCTCTTTTTTTCCTGCATAAATTGTGCTAAACCTTTCTCCTTGAGCAGGGTAAATTTGCTCAATTGACCAATCAGAAGCAAGATCTAAAACAGCAACATTGAGGTCTTGCGGTGAATTATTATGAATTGACAGGAATACATATTCACCTGATTTTACAGTGGGGTTACTGGGATCGGCAAACTTTTTCAACTGAGATTTAGGTGGAATATCATCTCCTGGCTGATAAACATCTGATGTTCCTAGCCACTCAATAGTTAGCTTACCTGCCAGAGACGAAGCTTTATCCCTGTTATCTAACTCTGCTGTAGCATGGTATTTGGCTAGATGAACTAATCGTTTAGTGACAGTCGCAGCAGCATTAGGGTCACTTATTTTTACAGGAGCAATATTTTGGTATGGATGCCCAGTACGATCGCATATCTCATATTCTCCCTTGTTATTAACAACTACTCGATAAGCAACTCCGTCATCGTCATCTTCAGTTACTTTTTCTTCTGCTAACTCTACCCAACCATTACCATTTTCAGGAAAAGCTTGTTTGAGTGACTGCAAAGCATTCGGTTGCTGTTTAAAGATTTCTGGCAGAAGTTTGTTAGCTGGTACTTTACCAGGTTCAGCCAAGTCTGCTTCTGTTGCTTGTTCTTGATTAAACAGGGAAACTTTGCGAACCAGATTAATTGAAGGAGAAACTAAAACAGCTTGATCTCCATCTTCAACCTTAAGCTCTTTGCCTTCAATTGGTTTAAGCTGGCACAGAGATTCAGTTGCTCCCCTTTGAATGATGGTGGCGATCGCAGTCCGATTTTCTTTATTTTTTAAATCAGTTACAGTACGAGGATAGATCGCAAATTCTGCTCCTTTACCAACACCATTTACCTGTCCTACCCCTAACTTTGCCTGTATTTCACCTGTCTGTGCATCTTGCTCCACCTTCAAAACTGGAACTGCATAAACAGTTTCAGCAAACTCATCGCCAAAAATAATCCGATTTACCTCACCTATTGAGATGGGAGTTTGTTGTGGGAATTGGCTGTGGATTTTGGCGTTGATGCGCTCGAACAAATCCTTATAAGTTTGTCCAGGGTTTTGTTGTCTTAAAGTATCTAGCAACCAATAGGTAAGCGCACCGTTTCGTTCTTTGGTTTCCCGATTAAACGCATACTCGTAAGCAAACTCATTCTGACGACAGGCTGCTAATAGCACATAATCTCTGGCCGCACGTAGTCCAGAGGGTTTTAGTCCACGAGGTGTTTCTTCAGTGACCGATCGCCAAGTTTCTGCTAGTGTTTCTACAGGTGCGACAAGTTCTTGACCAGGTTGCAGAGGTTTATCATCAACGCCCTCTCCCCCTCGAATTTCTACATCCCCTCGCGTTGCACCCCCAGAGTGACAACAATCCAATACGACCGTAACTGTTAGTTTTTTATCTACCAATTCCTTTAACAATTGTCTCAGGTCGAGATCGCGGAGATACTGTCCTTCAGAAGTGCCAATATCTGTAGGAACTAATCCTTCATCAATGCCATCATCACCTTTAATCGATGGAAAAACTGTCTTTGCCCGTCCACCGTGTCCAGAGTAGTGGATATATACCTGCGAGCCTTCTGGAGCCATTTTCTTCAGCTTTCTGAAGGAATCGATCATATTCTGGCGAGTAGGTAGTTTTTCGGGGGTGTCTTTCTCTAGTGGTTTGCTTGGTTCGTTCGGGTCGCTAATAGAAGCTGTCAGCTTCAAAATCTGTTCTTTTGGAACTTTCCGCTCACTAATTAGAAAAGCTTCTACATGATTAATATCTCGTACACATCCCCCAAGACTTTTGTAAAGACTACCATCAGGTAATCTGTTGGGCATATACGAGTCAATCCCGATTAATAGTGCGTACAAGTTTGCTGTTTGAGAAATTTCGTCAGCCATATAATTCCTTAATTTTTAGATAAAAATGGCTAATCTAGCCATTTTTATGAGCGTTAATCTGCATCCTTCCAGAAACCTAATCCTATTACGCTAATATGCTTTTAAATTCCATAACTCTACTCCCCAGAAAGAGGCGGGGACACGGGGACACGGAGATGCAATTTGAATGACGATTAGCTTATTAATTTAAGTTTGGGTTAACTGTCTGGTGCAGAAGTTTATGCGATTAGTTCAAGGGTTTTAGCTCCAGCCAATCCATCAACAACCAAACCCTTTTGCTGTTGGAATTCTTTTACAGCCCTTTGAGTTTCTGCTCCAAAGACACCATCAGCCACTGCAATAGTAAAACCTGCTGCTTGTAACTTTTCCTGAAGTTTGCGTACATCAGAACCTTCCATTAGAGGGCGACTGAGCCGCAGAATTCTAGGTGTGCTATCCCAAGGTGCTTTCTCAAAACCCATTGCGGGCGATCGATTCAAAGCACTCTCAGTTTTAGTCCCCCACCGACCATCTTCACCAATCTGTTCAGTGGGATTATTCTTGTTCCAAAGTTGCTGGAAAGCTAATATTGTTTCTCTGCGAAGATCCTTAGCACCTGCGCCTCGATAATCAATATGTGGTGGATCGCCTGCCAAAGGTTGCCAACCCGTACCGTTTAGAAAAGGTAGCCACCCTTGGCGATCCTCAATATCAAGTGCCAAGCCGCTTTGGTGATTACTTGTACCTGGTGCAGCGACAGGATTTGGATTCTCCCCCCTTTTTTTGCCATTAAACAGCAGCATTTGCTGTGCGAGAGTTCGATAGGCTGAATTAACAACAAGTTTTCTACCCCGCTTTTCAATAGCCTTTTGTAATGCCAGTTTAGCTGCGGGTGGTACGAAAGGATATGCTGCACTTCCTAACTCGACATCTAGATCGTCGAAACTCACTAAAGCATTTGGGACGATGAGATTGATCTGATAGATTAATTGTTGAGATAACCCATTGACAACAGAAGTATTCGCCGTAGGAGCATCTTTAAGGAAACCATTAAAACTTGCTCTCGGTGCACTTTCTTCAAATTCATGAATTTCTAGACAAGGTTCAACAACCAAATCATCAAATTGTTCAGATGTATCGCTAATTGAGTCGCTCATTTTCACCTCTTTATTTATCCAAAAAGTCAACAATCTACAAGTCGACATTCTTCAAGTTTCAGCGCTGACAATTCTAGCTTTCAACCTGTCCATTGCTGAAGCTGTCTCATTGCCTTGTCTATCTTTTGTCTATGAGTTCACAAACCCAAAGCTTGTAAAGTTTTTGGTCGTGCATCACCATCTACAGCAAATTCATTTTTGAACTGTTCTAGTTGAATAAGCAATATATCTCGGTTGTAAGTTTTGTCGGCAAGCTGACGGCTCAATTGCTCGTAGTCACCACTAGTTCTAATGAATTCGGCCTTCTTTGCCTTGCGTTGCTGTTCGTTTTTGAGTTTTGAATCAAAAGCAACTTGCAATTCAAATTGATTGCAGATACCGCTAAGAGCTTGGGAAATTTTCTCTATCTCTTGATTGGCAATTAATAGTTTGCACTGGACTTGTGCGATCGCGGCTGGATAATTGTGTAGATCCATTGTTGTTTGGTTCCTTAAACGATGCGAACAATAATTTGAGATTCGCTCACAATGTCGCCATTGTCTAAAAGGTAGAAACCATCATTAATTTGTTTGGTGATGGTGTCTTGCTTTTTTTGCCCCTTGAATAGGTAGGCTACATAGTCTCCTGCGCTAAAGTCGTAAAGGATAACACCTTGTTTTTTATGTTCTTCTACTGCTGTTTTTAAACCTTCTAACCGTGCCCAAACTTCATTGGTATGATGGATTGCGTCTGCTAAGTCCACGGGGGCGCAAGCGCGTAATTGAATTAGGCCCCAAAAGATAGCACCTGTCGCTCAATGGCAGGTGTTATTTTTGCCTACACAGTGACTATATATAAGATAGAAATTTTGTATAGCTAACGCATAGCTAAACAAAAAAGCAAAAAACTTTGTGAAAATTTCCCACCAGAGGTGCGATCGCCCTATTAACTCCCACCCACCACCAACTGTATGACAAACGCCCAACCAGACAGACTAGACAGAATAGAAGCGCTACTTTTGCAGACAGCAGATAACCTCAACCGCGTGTCTTTGCAGCAAGACACCAACACACAAGCCATTGCTCAACTTGGCGACAAGATAGATCGACTGGCTTCTAGGCAAGAACAGTTTCAAGTGCAACTAGAAGAAAGCGTAGGCAAATTGATACGAACTATTGATTACGCTGTTGACCGTACAGAGGAATTAGTGAGGGGATTTTTAGAGCAAAGCAGCAACGGACACGAAGAGTAATGAAAAAAAGGACTGCATCCCTCATGCAGTCCTTAAATTAGTCAAAAAAGATCCCCAGTTGTCTTTGCGACAACTGGCAATTGACACTGGATTGGATGCCATGACAATTAATCGCCTATTTACAAATCGATTTAATCGCGTTGATAGTGGAACCGTGGAAGCTCTGTGCAATTATTTCGGCAAGGATGTAGGGGATCTTTTTGAAATGAGAAAACCCGAAGACATCCCTCAAGGGCGATCTAAAAAAATTGAGAGTTTTAGGATTAACGTATATGCAATTTACGATTCCAATCCCTTTAACGATGCCATGTTCATTTCCACTATACTGCCTTCGCACTATTTCAATTTCTTTAGAAAATCTTTTGTCTAAAACTGTATCATCAAAGATAATATAAGCATCTTCATCAGCGACAATTGAATCTTTGACATTATCCCAAAGTCAGCGAGGAGTTAACTTTTCATTTTTGAGATATATTCGGTCACTTCATAATCATTTACAAACAGCCTCTAAACGTTCTGAATACGAATTTAGAAATTTTCATAACTTTAGGGTTAGATGTTTATTGAATTGGATTTAGCTTATTATTTAAGCATAACAAGTACTGAAGAACCCTAAAAATTTACCATTACTGTCTTGTAGCCGATTCAATCCAGCCATACCAAGGATTAGAATTAATCAGTGAAGTCAATTGTTGATTGAATTCAGAAGTTGTAGCTGCATCTGCCTTAACTGCCACAAGATAGTCTCCAGAACTATATACAGCAAACGTACACATAGCTCCAGTATCGTTCTCTTCTGTTACGAAAACCCATTGATCGTAATTCGGTTTGTGCAAGGGGTAATAAGCAAATGCTACAACTCTAACCCCTTGTAAAAATTTGCTGATACCTGGTTGCCACAAAGACCTCTTGGTCAGGAAAATCGATTGCCGTATGGATGTAGTATCACCAAAAGCGACATTTAGCCCTTGTTGTCGGCTCTCAGACCATGTAGTTGGCAAATAAAAGAAGAACTGTCCATCGAAAACTTCATTAAACTCGATGGCATTCCATGTCCAGTCTGGCATCTGGGCACTATGAAACAGCGAATCAAATGTAAATTCTTCAGTCTGAACTTGCAGCAAATTGGCAAATTCAGGGGCAACTCCTTCTATGGCTGACTCAGGTGCTATACCTGATTCGAGCCATTGTGAAAAAATTGGGTGAAATAAATTGTTAATACTAGTCGTCATATTATTTTTGTAAAGTTTATTTTGTTCTTTAGTTGTTATATTCAGCAAAGCATCAGCTTATTGCATATTTCCCTCTTTCATTTCAAATTTTGTTGTCAATTCTCGCAACCAATCCCATCCCTATCTCTATCAAACCCGTGTGGATCTGCTGGAACCACTCTAAATCTGCGGTAGGGAAGATCAGGACAATTTAAGTCTGCCGAATTGGGCGGAATGCAAATATCTGGATAAGACGGATCGCATTGTTGTACCTGCGATCGCGTCGTTCCTTGAGTTGGCTTTTGACCTCGCCGGAAGTCCCAAGACATCACGGGCTGCGATTGGTTCCAAAAGCCAAACTTTTATAGATTTGTCCCCACTACCGCTATATAAAATCTGACCATCACTACTTATTGCTAGTCCATAAATTCCACCTGCATGTCCGGTCAGTTCCATGACTGATTTCGTTGTTTTTATGTCGCGTAATCTAATTTCTCTCCCTAAACCGCCAGTAATAAATGTTTTGCTGTCGGGACTGATAATTAACGCATCAATACTCGTACCCAACGACAAATTATGAACTAGTTTTCCTGTAGTAAGGTATAGGTAAGTAAAGGCTAACTAATGTTAAGGTTTTATATAGAAAACTTAATTTCATATTTCTTATCTGAACCAATTGTAGGTTATGGCTTAAACGCGATTGATTTTCAATTAATAATTTTAAATTTCCTAACTATGTTAGGAGATCAATGTGCTAATTGATTACTTTAAATTAAGTCTTTCAAATATCTTCTCGTTGCTATGAGCAGCATAATTAAGGTACATCACTAGTACCGCAAGGCGGAATTCAAAATTCAAAATTCAAAATTAATGCAGTGTAAGCATTTCGTTGATTTGGAATGGTTTGTTTATTTCCGCCTTATTGTACTAGCGTGTAGACACAAACGATCTAATCACTTCTCAAACTTCTTTGAGTAGAGACGATTCTAGAAAAGCTGTACAATCAAGCGATCGCTCGACAACACAAAGGACTGCAATAGATATACTACCATCAGTTTGGGTTGGGCGAGCACCACTTGTGTCAACCTAAGCCCCAGCGAATGGAATTCCTGGCTACACAGCCTCTCGTCCGCCTCTATGGACTTACGAAAATCAAAGTTTTGAAACTCACAAAAGTGAGTTTTCTTTGTCTAGATGCGGTTTCTAACCACCTATCTAGTGGGAGCAACTTCTC
>JAVRCH010000075.1:0-81051 GCA_034530795.1 Nostoc sp. DedQUE12a | reverse complement strand
AGTTAAATTAGGCTGGTTAATTAATCCTAAAATGCGGCAAGTAGAAATTTATCGTCTTGGTCAACCAGTGGAAATATTAACAACTCCACAAGAATTATCAGGAGAAGATGTTTTACCAGGATTTATTTTAAATTTACAAATAATCTGGAGATAAATATTTTGTTAATAGAAATCATTGCTGAATCACAGGTAAAACTTTTAACTCACTGGATGAGTAACAACTTTACGTAATCTATTACTAAAATAAATTACTTCATAGTTAAGCGCAAGTTCTTTTTGTAGTTGCTTCCACAAGCTAATTCCTTCATTCTCAAAAGCTACTTCAGCTTCTAAACTGGAAAAACCCAAGGAATCTCCTGGATTTTCCCAGTTCAATTTTGCATCGTAAACTTCTGCCCATTTTTCCAAACGGCTAATAGTTTCTTTACTTAGTGGTAGCGTCTCTGGATCAATATCACCAGCTCGATTGGGAGTAGCCCACCATAGTGGGTAGCATCCATAATCAGCCATGAGTTTGATTTTTACTGCCATAATCTCTCTACCAAGTTATGGGGGGGAAGTTCTAGGGTTAGCACCAACTATATAACCATTATCGCCTACAGTCACAGCAATATACTGGGTTTTTTCATTGAAGCTAACTTCATAAACGGTACGAGTTTTTCGTCTTCCTTGAAAACCAATCACTCTACCTTGAGTAACAGCTGCAATTATCACATCTGGTATTTGCTCTACTTCAATACCCTGATTTAGGAACTCCGATGAATGTTCTTCCAGTATGTGCTGAAGCCCTGCTTCAGTATTTCCCTCTTCTAAAAATACAATTTTGCCATCACCTTGTTTAGCAATCCGCACAATTTTTTCTGGGCTGTGCTTAATGCCAGCCTGAGACAGCGCCGCTAACAATGCCGCTTTGTCATCATTCATATTTAATTTAGTTATTTTAAATAGTTGTGAAAATAAATATATTAAAAATTATAATAAATCTATCATATTTCATAATTTAAGTTGTCTCACTATATTTAATAATTAAATGAAAAAATAGGGGCAAAGAGTATACATAACTCCTTACCCCTCAATTAATTTTTTGAGAAGCCGCTAATCTACGCCCCGACAGCTTCCTTGGCAGCGTACAACACCTCAGCATTGATTTCCTTGAAACCTCGTTCGCGGGCAAATTTCTCAGTGTTACGCTTCACTTTCCCGCGCACAAATCCCGGAATTTTATTCAATTCTGCTTGACCATCTTTTGTCCAAGTCAAATCGGAATCAGCAGAAATTCCTTTAGTAATTACTTCCTTAGTATCATGACCTCCAAAGATTTCTAACAGATGATCTTCCATTCCCAAAGTGAAGGAATTGTAGATTAAATCTGTAATTTGATTTGTGCCTTCGTAACCCATAAATGGTTTGTAACCAATGGGGAAATTTTGGATGTGGATGGGTGCAGCAATTACGCCGCAAGGAATATCCAAGCGCTTACCAACGTGGCGTTCCATTTGCGTGCCGAAAATAGCAGAGGGTTCGACGCGGGCGATCGCATCCCCAATTGCGCCATGATCGTCTGTAATTAGCACTTCATCGCAATATTCGCTTACCTGTTCGCGGAACCAGTCGGCATCATATTTGCAGTAGGTTCCAGCCCAAACTACATGAATGCCCATTTCCCGCGACAAAATTTTGGTGATGGCGGCGGCGTGGGTGTTGTCGCCAAATACGACTGCTTTTTTACCAGTCAAGTTCTGACAGTCAATAGAACGGGAAAACCAAGCAGCCTGGGATACATGCAAAGTTTGTTCGTTGATGAAGTCTTCGTAGTTAACATCACCACCTTGGGCGTTAATTACCTGCTGAATCTTGCGGATACAACGAGCAGTTTCCACAACACCCATTGGGGTAATGTCTATTGTGGGTGTTCCAAATTCTGCTTCTAGGTAACGAGCCGTAGCCAAGCCGAGTTCGCGGTAAGGCACCAGATTAAACCATGCTTGGGGCATTTTCTTCAATTGATGAACTGAAGCGCCTTCAGGAATTACCGTATTAACTTCAATTCCCAAGTCAGCCATTAACCGCTTGAGTTCGGTGGAGTCGTGCTGGTTGTGGAAACCAAGGGTAGAAATACCGATGATGTTAACGGATGGCTTTTCGGTTTTGCCTTGTGGCAATTCGCCTTTTTTGCGGGCTTTCTCAATGTAGAATTGCACAATTTGGTGCAGAGTGCGATCGGCTGCTTGCAGTTCGTTGTAGCGGTAGTGGTTCACATCCGCTAGCATGACATCGCCTTTGGCTTCTAGCTGCGCCCGTTCCACAAAGTTGTGCAAGTCTTCTTGCAAAATACTAGAAGTGCAGGTGGGAGTTAACACAATTAAATCTGGGCGTTCTTCGGCGTCTTTGCGGGTGATGTTATCTACTACCTTTTCTTGAGAACCACGTGCCAAAACATTGCGATCGACAACGCTAGTTGTTACTGGGGTGAAGTTCCTCTCCCGTTCTAGCATGGAGCGCATGACGTTGAAGTAGTCATCCCCCAGTGGCGCGTGCATGATTGCATGAACGTTTTTGAAAGAACTAGCGATTCTGAGAGTGCCGATATGGGCTGGGCCTGCATACATCCAGTAAGCCAATTTCATTTGTGTCTTCTCCCTTTTCAACTTAAATAACACGAAGTCCGATAAGCAGTGGACTATAAGTGCATGATTATTTATTCAATCGCTTTTGATTGTCGCAAAACTTGTATCTCTGATGAAGTAAAGACTTGTAAGGGTTTTGTCTGGAGTTCGTAGGCGTAAGCATCCCCGAAATCTCGTTCCTGATTAGAATCTAGCTTCTGAATTTCACAATATTACTATTGCTTATTTAAAATAAATCTTAATTTTTCGGCAAATTTGTTTTCAATTCGGCGCGGTGTCTTAAACATCACCAATAATATAATATAGAGAAAATTTACACGACAATTCAAAATACAGGAGAAGAATCTCAGACCTTCCTCTCCTGTATTCTGTTTAGATAAATTAACTAAAAGAGATGTTAGTTACTGCCGAAAAATTTCTACTTTTTCTAACACTACCTCTTGATTTGGGCGGTCTCTAGTTGTAGGTACATTAGCGATACTATTTACCACATCTAAACCTTCGACAACTTCACCAAAAACACTGTGTTTGCCGTCAAGATAAGGTGTTGCTACTTCTGTAATAAACCATTGCGAACCATTAGTACCAGGCCCTGCATTTGCCATTGAGAGGATACCCGCTTTAGAGTGTTTCAACTCTGGATGAAACTCATCTTCAAATCTGTATCCCGGGCCACCAGTACCCCAGCGGTTAGCCATATCCGGATAACGAGCCAGGGGATCGCCGCACTGAATCATAAAATCAGGAATGACTCGGTGAAAGCGAACCCCATCATAAGCAGGAGTACCCTTGAGAGATTGGCCTGTTTTCGGGTCTTTCCAGTCGATTGTTCCGGTTGCTAGACCGACAAAATTTTTGACAGTGTTTGGGGTTTTTTCTTCCTCTAAACGTACTACAATTTCGCCCAAGGAAGTAATTAAACGAGCGTGAAGTTTGCCATTACCGGGAATATTAATGTCTGGAAAATTCATGAAGTTTCCTAATGAATTAAAACTGCAATGATTTGAGCTATTATCAGCATTCAAGTTACAGGTTTACAGATTACCAAAAAAATCACCCAAAAAAAACTTAAAAAAAGAAGATTTTACTCTGGTAAATTAATGGCTGGATTGTGGCTAAAGAATCCTCTAGGTGCTAGTTTAAATCCAACTCGATGGACAGGCATCACAGGCCAATCTTCCGATCGCGGAATGTGAGTCACGCCCATTGTGTACCATAACACGATATCTTCACCTAGCAACGATTCATCATCTGCAAAATATTTAGGTAAACCCTCTCCTGGCTGAGTTTGATTAGGATAATCGCCGCCAGCATAAAGTTCGCCAGGTTTATATTTTGTTACCCAAACATGATGTGTGGCGAATTCTGCGCGTTCCCTGATTTTTGAGCCTTCTACAGGTAAAAAGCTAGAATTTCCTCCAGGCATCAGCATATATCCAGGCGCAGCGCCAAGAGCATTTTTCTTGTCTGTACTCACAATCATCCATTTTCGACTGTGCTTCATATCCAAATCGCGCACAGCAGCAGTTTCTTTGGCTAATGGTTTTTCTATCATTACCATTGCATTTCCTAAAGGATTTTTTTCATCCATTGGCAAAGACTTAACATTCATTTCCATTACAGAATTAGCTTTACCATCGACATCCAAATCTAGGCGATAGTTGAAAAAATGCTGGTGATTTACTCCGATAATATTTTTTGCCATTAGTTGACCATAGGAACTTTCTGGCAATTGTTTTTCGGCAGCTGTTCCCTGTGCTAAAACAATACCTGTTAATTCATTTTGTACTTCTAAAGTTCCATCTTGGCGAAAGATCCAATTAATGCCGTAATCGTAGTTGTCAATTGCCACTGTCATCGTCATCACTAATTCGCGATCGCGACGGACATCATTACGTTGAGTATTATACTCATAATGCTTCCAGAGTATTCCGTTATCGCGTTCGTAGATTCCGATAACCCCTGGCATTTTGTAAGGTTCTCCCTGTTCATCAGCAAATATCGCATCTAACAATAGACCGTTTTCAGAAATTTCCTTACCTAGTTCCATCTTATTTGCTAATAAACCAAGATTATATTCTCCAACATCAAAGGCATTTCTAAATGACCAAGTAGACTCAGTATCTCCATAAGGAATTATCATTTCCGAGAGGCTAGCGCGATATAAAACTGGCCGGACATTTCCCGAATCTTTATGTGTAACTTGGTATAGGATTAATCCACTACGGGGATGCATTAAATAGCGAAATTTCCAACCTTGCCAACTAATTTGATTATCATTAATTTGAAAACTTTTACCATTGGGTTGCAGAATTTTTAATGATTTAAGCGGTGGAAGTAATTTGCTCAAAGATTTAACATCGTAGTTCCAATTTTCTTGAGAGAAAGCTACTTTTTTGGTATCAATAATACTCGCTATTTTACCTGTATTTAAATTTACTGTTGCTATTACTCCTTCAATCGGACTACCGTAATAGTTCCACCCTTTCCCCATATAATAAAATAACCCTCGACAAAGACGATTACCTGCTTTTTCTTCCTGTTCGCTGAGAATTCCTGGCGCCCACCAACTGATTTTGACTCGCTCAAAATTATTAATTCCCCGCCTTCGCATCGCCGCTTGCCATCGGGGATCGGCTTTAACTACCTGGGTTGCGAGTTCATATTCTGAATTAACGAGTGGAGGTTGGACAGAGGGTATTTCTTTCCAAGAATTTAAGGTTTTGCTTGTTAAATCAACAACTCCCTCGAAGGTCTTGTTTTGGGAACGCTCATAAATTACCAAAAAAGCTTGGCGCTGGAAAACTTTACCAGGTGTGAAATTTAGAACTTCGTCTTTATCTGGTTCTTGTAAAGCAATAAGTGGAAAAACTGCCATTTCGCTCAAAGTTTTCTCTTTTTTAACAACTGAAACAGCTGCAATAATTTCTGCCTCAGTTAACGCACTTAGAGGATGGGAAATTGAAGGCTGCTGAGCAGATAATGTTCCAATTAACCCAAATGAGATAGAAATGACAACAATAATGGCAATAGCTAGCAAAAAAAAATACCTTAGCCGCTTAATCATCTTTCACATTCTGATAAAAGATTTATATTATCTATTTCCAAGCGTCAGCCTGAAAACCGATAAATTCAGAGGCTAAAGGTAAATTAATTTAGGAAGGAAGAAGTAGAGACTGGGAAGATGGCTAGATGAGCAGAATAACCAATGCCCAATGCCCCATCCCCCATGCCCTAATCTATGCAGAAACTAAACGACGTAAAGATTCAGCGCGGCGTTTCGCAATAGAGTTATTGGGAGCAAATTTGAGTGCTTCTTCGTAAGTTTGTAATGCTTGAGTATTCAATTTTTTCTTCTCATAGGCATGACCGAGATTATTCAACGCTGTCACATAATCTGGTTTATATTTGAGGGCTTCTTTGTACTGACGAATTGCTAGGTCATATTGCTCTTGAATAAAGTAAGCATAACCCAGTCCATTGTAAATAGGAGCAGTATTTTCTTCTTCCTCTTCTTGAGCAGTTTTCAGAGCTTTTTGAAATAATGCGATCGCCTGGGAATATAATTTTTTTTCAGAATAAATACTCCCTAACTCGTAATATTCTTGAGTCGTGCCCTTTTCTTTCTCTAGTTTCTTCCGTAACTTAGAAAAAGAGTTTTCAATCTTGCGAGTTTTGAAAATTTGGCGAAAAACACCCACAACTGTAAATGTGAGCAAACCTACCAAAATTGAGAGATAAATTACGGCTAGATTATTATCCATTGCCTGCAAATACAAATATTAAAAGTTGCTTCTGTATCTATTATCAGACTATTGGGCAGATGAGGGAGATAAGGGGGATGAGGGAGATCGAGCAGACAATTCTTAACTCCTAACTCTTAACTCCTAACTCAACACTCACTTATGGTAAACCCCAATATTGGGCGCGTTGTTCGAGCCAACCTTCTGCTATGTAACGAGCGATCGCTTCGTTGACTCGTCGTCTTAATTCATCGTACTGCAATCCCTTGGCCATCACTACAGACAATGGTTCAGTTGATAGCTTGGTTGCTAGTAATCGATATTCTGGATATTGTTGCACCCAACCGCTCAGAACGCTAGCATCTGCGGCAAAGGCGACAACGACATTATTTTCTAATTGCTCTCGCGCTTGTTGGTAGGAATTCACTCCTACTAACTCGGCGTTTGGCAAATAGTACCGTACTTTGGCGATTGTACTGGAGTTATTGAGTAGGGCAATTTTTTGTTTTGCCAAATCCTTTAACTGCTGCACAGTAGCGTCTTTTGTAATTAATACAGTGCTATCTAAGTAATATGGAACACTAAAATTAACTACCCGGGCCCGTGAAGCTGTTGCTGTTACCCTAGCGATCGCTAAATCAACTTTCTTGTCTACAACTACAGACAAGCGATCGCGATTCGCTACGGGTTGAAATTTGACAGCATCTTTTTTACCTAGCAAGTCAAGTGCCAATTGCTGTGCCAAGTCAATTTCTAAGCCTTGCAAATTGCCGCTATCGTCTTTGAATCCCAAAGGACGCAAGTTATCTTTAACTGCAACAGTTAAATAACCCCGTCGCTGTATTTCTGGCATTTCGGCGGCAGAGGCGATTAATCCTGTGCCGACAAAGCAAAAGCAGCAAATCAAGATAATAGTAGCGGATAATACCAGATGTAACCGACTAATTACTTGCCATCTGTTACATCGGTTATTCATCCGTTACCACCTTTATCTTTTAGCTTGATTGGCTAATTCAGCAACTTTGCCGAAGCTTGCAGGATCGAGTACTGCTAGTTGCGCCAACATCTTGCGATTTAGTTGGACATCAGCTTTTTTCAGGTTACCGATCAACTGGCTGTAACTCAAGCCATGTAGTCTTGCAGCAGCGTTGATGCGAGTAATCCAGAGGCGACGAAAATCGCGCTTTTTGTTTTTGCGATCGCGATAGGCACTCCGTAGCGCCTTCATGACTTGTTGGTTGGCAGTTCTAAACAGAGTTGAGTGGGAACCGCGAAAACCTTTAGCTAATTTGAGAATTTTATTGCGGCGTTTGCGAGCTACGTTACCGCGTTTTACCCGTGTCATAACTTAATTCCTGAAGGACTTACAAATATGGGAGCATCAAGCGCACATTATCTTCATCGCGTTCGTGTACAAGTGTAGTCTTGGACAGGTTACGCTTTTTGTTGGAAGTTTTGTGTTCTAAAAGGTGGTTTTTGAAAGCTTTGCGACGGACGATTTTGCCGCTGCCGGTGGCACGGAATCGCTTCGCTGCTGCTTTACGAGTCTTGAGTTTAGGCATTGTCTAGCTTTAATTCGACACAATCCCTCATTATATACTATAAATTTAAAATTAAAGTCGCTGCAAACCCGACAGAGTAGACACCAATGCAGTCTTAGGGAAAACTCCCAAGACTGCGCTGCCTTGCTTTTGCGTGACATCGGAACTTACAGCAGTTATTTTTTACATGAGGTACAAAGTCACTGGTTTTGAGGCAGGAGGCAGGAGGCAGGAGGGAGAAGAATAATTTGATTTGTAAATCCTTGGTTTTGTACCTCATTTAGTTGGAAACTGCTGTATCTATGCAAGACATTCCATCAGTTGCACTCACGGGAAGCAATGAAAATATATTTTCCTTATCTGAATGCAAGATAAACTGCGACTTATAGTCGTTGATGCAATATGAAATAATATTTTTAGAACATCCTCTAAATTCAATTATGAACGTGAAGAAAGAGATTTCTGATTGATAGATTCAGGCATGAAGCCATAAGAATCTCGAACCAAATAAAGTGGGCGTCCTTTTACTTCGTCGTAGACGCGTCCGAGATATTCACCTATCATGCCCAGGCTTAAAAGTTGCACTCCCCCCAAAAAAAGCACTGCTACCATTAAAGAAGCATAACCAGGAATATCAATGCCGAATAGCAAAGTCCGAATTACTAAAAAACTAGCATAGAAAAATGAAATTAAAGATATAGCTAGACCAAGGTAACTCCAAACCTTTAAGGGTATTAAACTGAATGCAGCAATCCCATCAATCGCGAAGTTCCAAAGTCTCCAATAATTCCACTTAGTAGTTCCTTGATAACGTTGAGGGCGATCGTATAATATTGAAGTCTGCTTAAAACCAACCCAAGCAAACAAGCCTTTCATAAAACGATTGCGTTCTGGCATTTGTTTGAGAGCATTGACTACACGTCGATCTAATAAGCGAAAATCCCCAGTGTTTGGGGGAATTGAAGTGTGACTCAACTTACCTATAGTTTGATAGAAAGCACTAGCAGTAAAACGCTTAATCCAACTTTCTCCTTGACGTGAGCGACGAGTTCCATAAACCACATCATAACCTTGACGCCATTTAGCAATTAGCTGTTCAATTAATTCGGGTGGATCTTGAAGATCTGCGTCAATTGGGACTACTGCTGCACCTGTTGTATAATCAATACCAGCTGTTAGAGCAATTTCTTTGCCAAAATTACGGGATAAGTTAACTACCTTAATTGCAGGGTTACGGTAATGATGTTCAACCAAAAATTTCAGAGTATTATCTTTACTACCGTCATTCACACAAACAATTTCATATTTCATGTTTAAACGAACTAATACTGAGACTAATCGTTCAAACAGGTAGTCTATATTAGGTTCCTCATTATACATTGGAACTACTACAGAAATTTCTACATTGTCATTGTTTAAAAACATGTACAAAACCTCATACTTGGCTTGACGCTAACAGAAACAGACATAAAAATTAATTTTTATTTTCTAAGAATAATATCGTTTAGCTATCTTGAGTATCTGTGTCATGTTTTGATGATTTGGCAGCCTCTACACCCTTTGAAGGAAATGTGCGCCGACGGCGATACCATGTTGCTGCTGCCACTAGCATTCCAGTTAGTGACAGAGCTAATATGATTGGCAAAAAATCTCCTGTGCTAAAAGCTTTTAAACCGTAACTTCCTAACAATACAAAAGGTAAAACTCCAGGAACTGTGCCCAAGCTTGTACCGATAACGTAATCTTTAAAACTTACTGAAGTTAACCCGGCAGTGAAGTTTACTAAACCATAAGGCATAACTGCTACTAGCCGAATAGCAAACATATAAAATAACCCTGCTCGACGTACTTCCGCGTCCATTGCTTGCCATTTTCCAGCTAATCTTTTGGCTACTGCTTCACGCCCAATAGTCCGGGTAAAAGTAAAAGAAACAATTGCTGCAATAATGGCTGCTAAACTAGTCCAAATAGTTCCTAATACTGGGCCAAAAATTGCACCACCAGTCAAATTAAGTGCCGTTGAGGGCAGAATCAGTACAGTTGCTACAACATATACAAGAATATAGATAATTGGTGCCCAGATACCGGCAGACTTCAGCCAAGCTTGAATTTGTGCTGGCTCGATACCGCCTAGTAGATATACTGCTATGGCAGTCGCAATAATGCAAATTACTATGATTATTGAAATACCAAATTTAAAGTTCGACACTATAACTGTACTCCTATTTTTTTATACATAATCCATATTTTCTGCATTTTGAATTTAATTAATTTTTGAGAACTTCGGTTTTGAAATGTAGAGAAAATAATGAATAAGAGAATAAGTTATTCTAGTGTCTAGCCAGTTCAATAATTCTGTATAAGACTAATAAACAAAACCCATCACATCTGTTATCTCGTTGTCTAACATTAACAGTTAGGTAGATTATCACAATTTTAAAATATCAAGCTTTTTAGAAAAGCTTGATGGATCGAAATCAATCTTTTTACCATTTTTTATCTAGCATATTCACTACAAGATAATATCCATAGTATTTGTCTGTTTCTGATAAAAATCTGTCGATCTCTTTTATTTTGGTTGGAAAGCCTTGAATATAAAATGTAAACTTATTCTTTTGATTTTCCACATTTAACACATTTACGTACTGGAGATCATAACCAGTAGCATTCGGTAGCTATCTCTTTCTCCAAAAGTGTCTGTGTATACAGTTAATAAATAAATAACACTGGCTAATACTAATAGTACTAACAGCCCTAAGACTGCTTTATTGTGTTGTTTCATAAACTTAACATTAACCTTAGTTATAAAAATACCATAAGAAGATGTTTGAAAATTAATGGAATGGTAAATTTTACGGTAATCGTTTGACCATAATTAGGATCGTACTTAAGTAGATAAACGCCTCCGTAGTTTTAAGGATAACATTGTAGTACTTAATTCAAATATAAATTTTCTCTTTCCAGAGTGATTAAAGAGCGCTACAAAAAATTTCAAGCAGTCTAAATTTGTTCTCTTTGCACCCTCTATCTGAATAAGTTATAAACCTCTTGCAAAAGTGTTTTTTGCAAGAGGTGGGAAAAGAGAAAAGGTTAAAGGGGAAAGGAAAATACCAAACCTTTCCCCCTTTCCCTTTTCCCTTTCCCCGACTTCTGCAAGAAGTCTTATGATGTGTAATAAAGAATCAGAACAAAGAGATTTTGTCAATTAAAACAATTAAATTTCATGAAAACCTTATATTTTTGCATTAATATTTACATATAATTTTTTTGTTATACCAGTTCAATTAATGATTGCAACACATCCTTGAGTCAAGACGCGATTCATCGCGTCTCTACAAATGGTCTATCTGTTGCATTCTTTTTTGCAATTGGTATTACTTAAAAATATTGGATATTTAGGGGTGGGAAAATGCCCACCCTGGAAGAGTTTGATTTAAAAGCACTATGCAATTAAATGTTTGATACCCTAGCTCCTATTGTTAGCAAGGCACAAAAAGCAGAATTATGTAACAAAAAGTCAACTTAGTTAAAACCCTCTTCTGGCCTCTGCATTCTACCTTAACTCAACGATAAATATTTATGCTCACTTAGTTAACATCATTGAAGTAACGACACATTGGGGAAATTGGCGCTTTAATGCCCCAAACACGGGACAAGGGGCTTGTTCTTGCAAATTTTCTGGTTTACTCCAAGTAAAGGGGGCTTTCTGCGCCGCAGACATCCATAACAAAAGCTTTGCTCGTGTCATGGCAACGTAGAGTAAACGGTACTCTTCTGATATTTTTAACTGCTTTGCTTGTTCCCATGCTTGTGTCACATGCGGTATGGTAGATTCTTCGTGGAGAGCAGCACGAATTTGGGCACGAGCTACTTCTGATAAAGTAAAATCGCCTAAGAATTGGCTTTGGGGAGGAACCCAAAATCTTCCAGGAATTAAGTTTTCGTGCAAAAAGGGAATAAATACATAATCCCAGTCCAGCCCTTTGGCTTTGTGCATGGTAATAATAGTCAGTTGACCGCGACGGGTGTAACGTTCTTCTGAATCTTCAGTTTCCACAGGCTCAAACCGTTCAGAACTGACGATTTCACTCAAAGCTGACAGCATTGACCTCATTGAACTATTGCTAGCTATCTGCTGGTTTACCCGTTCTGCTAATTTATCAGCAGTTGCCAATTCCGCCTGGTCGTAATTCAAGGTCAAGGCGAGGAAAGAAATTAACTGATACAGAGGCAGTTCCAAACGAGCGCGGAGTAAACTACGACACAAATGTGCAGCTTTTTGTACTGGTTCTGGTTGGGGTGCTGCTAGGGGGCTAGGATACAAAAATTCTTCAGGGAGACTAGCAAGGGCGTTGAGGTCTTGGGTAGGAATTAGCTGACGCTGCACCAATGCTTCTAGTGCGGCTTTGAGGTAATCAGGAGAGTGGGGGCGATCGCAAAATTGCAGCAATGCCAAAATTTCTTGGGGTACATGAGAACGGCGATCGCGTTCTCCCACATCATAAAGTGTAATGTTATGCTCTTTACATACAGGTGCTAGAGCCTCTGCCAACCATCGTCCTTGACGATTTTCTCGCACCAAAATCGCTGCACTATTTTTTGTGGGATCTTTACCAAATAACTCGATCGCTCTTTGAGATAACAATTCAACAGTGTGATGAATATCACGCGGAGTGTATAACTCCAATCCTCGCCCTACTGGTGCTGGGTTGGCGTTCGTTTGCGGATCGCCAGCGTCAACAGGACGAATGGTTTGTAAGCGAAATGGTACTTGTCGGTTATCAACATCAGGGAATGGGGACTGGGGACTGGGGATTGGGGACTGGGGGTTTGTTGTAGACCACTGATTATTGATCCATTTGAGGGCAAAGTTAGCAGCTTCAATAATTATTCTTGTACTGCGACCGGCTCGATCCATCGTTGCCAATCGTTGAAGGCGATCGCACTGTTCGCAAAATTGCCGAAAATAAATTGGATCGGCTGGCGTAAAGGTAGAGTTAATCGCTTGGTTAGGATCGCCGACACGTACCAAGTTGAGTGGGGAGTGGGGAGTGGGGAGTGGGGAGTTAGAAGTTATTCTGGTTGTCCCCGCGTCCCCACGTCCCCGCGTCCCCGCGTCCTCTTCCGAATTACTCGCCAAAATTTCCAACAACCGCGTTTGTAACGGGCTAGAATCTTGGGCTTCGTCTTCAAAAACGGCGAATACTTGGTTTTGCTCGATGCGGCGGGCGCTGTCGTTTTCTAATACCCGTAGTGCGGCTAAAATCATATCGTCGTAGTCAATGAAGTCACGCGATCGCATTAAGTTTTGATATTGCTCGTACAATCCCGCCGCTACAGTCAAAATTGCATATTCGTCTGTGGTTTGTTGACTCCACTCTTGCAACAATTGTGGCGATATTCCAGAACTTTTCGCTTCATGGATAACCGTATTAGCTAATTCCGGTAAGACTTCTGTCCGTAAAACCGATTGGCGACGTAACCTTTCTGTTTCTTCACCGTCAAATTGATGACCTTCTAATAACCGCAAATATCGTTCTGGATTATTCCCAATCCATTGCTCTACGGCTGTGCGGATAAAACGATGACTTTGGGTTGGTGTAATTAATGTGGCGTATTCTAACTGCAACCCTGATAAATCGGAATGGCGGCTGGCAATATTTAACGCTAAACCATGTAAGGTATAGACAAAAAAGCCTGTTTGAGGTAAAGATAAATCATCTCGTAAGTATTTACGAATTTTGGCTTTAATATTGGCAGCAGCGGAGCGAGTAAAGGTGACAACCACCAACTGACGGCGGGAGGAGGAACCCGACTGGGCAGAACGTTCATACTGACGTGCAATGGCGATCGCTGCCGCCGCTGCCATTCCGGTGGATTTGCCTGCGCCAGGAACGGCAGAAATAGCTAGAGGCCCAGATTGCCAGTCAGCCATTTGTTGCTGTCCGGGACGCAGACTATTGCGGATGCGTGCAATGGCTTCTGCCCGTAGAGATGACACGGGCGATCGTTCCAATACTTCTGAATCGATATGTTCTTGAGGCACGGTAACAGTGTGGCTATTCTTTTTGAATATAGCGGTTCTTGTGCTTTGTGTGTAACTTTGCCTATCTAGGATGGGGGAGTTTGACTTTTTGAACCTCAAGGTTGAGTGTTTGAGGTTCAAACTTGAAATTTGAACTTTCCTCCTCCCCAGTAATTGATTGTGATTTATGAATTCATCTTTTTA
The DNA here is from genome assembly GCA_034530795.1 of Nostoc sp. DedQUE12a. Taxonomy (GTDB): domain Bacteria; phylum Cyanobacteriota; class Cyanobacteriia; order Cyanobacteriales; family Nostocaceae; genus Nostoc. The sequence goes on along the minus strand of JAVRCH010000075.1, from coordinate 66,911 downwards.
AGAGAAAACAGCTACAACAGGATTATGGTCGCTTAGGCGATCCCAAGGCGGTGCAGAAAGTACGTTGCATTCTTCAAGATGTCGATACCAACAAGCGGGTGCAAAAATACCATCGCAATGGTAAGGCTTTGTCTGGTCACCACTCCAGCGTAGCGTTTGTGGCAGATCGCGGTTGGGGTTAGCAGTTTGCCAGCAGTTTAGCAAATTGAACTCTTTTCTCAGACGCTCTAAAAACCATCGATTATCACCTTGCAACGGTTCGCTAGGATGCCGAATTCCCGTTGTCAAATTGAAGTCTCCGCCAATTATCAACTCACAATCGCGAGGTAGGGAAGCGATAAAATCTAGGATCTGATTCACCATTTTTTTATAGGGTGCTGGAGCGTGAATGCTGAATACTAAGAGCGATCGCTTTAATGTTGCACTCCAGTCAAACTCGTCTAATTCGACTCCAACAAGATACCCTGAAAACTCAGGAATTACGATCGGAACGAGCGACCCCGATTTAACAAATATCGCGCTTCCCCAAGCCTTATTTTCTACCCTTGTCCAATGAACTTGATGTCTGCGGCCTTCCCAAGTTTCATCAGTCATGTATAGTCTAGGATCGCAGGTTTCTTGCACTAGGAAGATATCCGGATCGATGGTTTGAAACACCTGATTCCAGTGAGTTCGTTGATTAGCTCTGCCCCCAAATCGCAAATTGTAAGTGACGATTTTCATTGAATTACCATTCCTTGTCAAGCGTGCAGAAACTAAGGCGATCGATTGCACAGGCAATCCTTCAATAATTTATCAAGGCGTTATCATAAAAGCAGCAAATTGGTTGATGTAGCAACTGCAAATGCCGAAGTAATCTATCAATGCCATGTTTATTTATTTATTTATTTATATAAAAATTTACATTAAATAAACCCCTAGACACTGAACACACTGAATTCTGGGTAAACTAAAAAAAGCACTGGCTATCCGAGCAGCATAAGACTTTTAGCTCATCACAGACAATTCAAAGGGGTATACAAAATGCTCAAGACAAGTTACGACTTTGACCAGGCTATCTTACCCGCAGGCTCTTCATTAAAGACTAATATTCTGCTACGTTTTCGTGCTGAAATAGCTGAATCTCCCCGACGGAACCTGAATCTTTCATTGGTAATTGACCGTTCAGGCTCTATGGCAGGCGCTCCGTTACATCATGCCCTTAGAGCCGCTGAATCTGTGGTGGATCGACTTGAGCCAAACGACATTCTCTCAGTGGTTGTTTACGACGATGAAGTGGACACGGTTGTAACACCCCAGCCTGTGAAAGACAAAGCTACACTGAAAAATTCTATTCAAAAAGTCAGAGCAGGCGGTATTACTAACTTATCTGGCGGATGGCTCAAAGGTTGCGAACATGTCAAGAAGCAACTCGATCCGCAAAAAATCAACCGTGTTTTGCTGCTTACCGATGGTCACGCCAATATGGGCATTCAAGACCCGAAAATACTGACGGCGACATCGGGGCAAAAAGCTGAGGAAGGCATCACCACAACTACCTTGGGCTTCGATCAAGGTTTCAATGAAGACTTGCTGATTGGTATGGCAAGGGCGGCTAACGGCAATTTCTACTTCATTCAGAGCATCGATGAAGCAACTGAAGTGTTTAGCATTGAGCTAGATAGCCTCAGAGCAGTAGTAGGTCAAAATCTCAAGGTGACAGTTGAGTTGGCTTATGGTGTCAAGCTGATAGATACTTTAAGTTTGGCTAAAGTCAGCCATAACGCTGGTCAAACTGTCATCACTTTGGGAGAACTTTATGAGGGTGAAGACAAACTTTTAGGATTGAGTTTAGAGATATCTGCTGCTCAAATTGGCGAATTACCTGTGATGAAACTGCATTACAGTGCTGATGTTGTGCAAAATGAGGTGATTGAAAGTGTGTCTGGCACAGCGGATGTCGTTGCCAAAGTTGGTACTGTTGAGGAAGCAGCCCTCGCTTCTTCGAGCCATATCATCCTTGAACTCAGCCGCCTCACCATCGCTAAAGCTAAAGAGACAGCCCTCGATTTAGCTGAGCATGGCAAACATGAAGAAGCTGAGCAAATTCTCCGATCGCTAGTCAAAGATTTGCGCGATAAAGGGTTGAATGAGAATTTTGAAATTGCTGAAGAGATAGATCAGCTAGAGTATTTTGCCGGTCGTATTGCCCAAAAAGCCTTGGGTAATGCCGGACGTAAAGAACTGCGAGATCAGAGTTACCAGACAATGACGCGCAATCGCAGCGATTTAGCGGCTCGTGGTGTCACGGCTGGGGATGAAATTTATGGGATGCCGGTTGTTAATGAAGTCGGTTCAGGTGTAGAACTACACTGTATGCGTGAAGGCGGTAAGCTGCGAATCAAAGTCATATCCGATGGTTATGATTCCACCAAGAATGTCCAATTTCCTAGAGCGATTCGTGCCGAGGGCGCACGCTATGTAGTTGAAGGGCTGGAACCTTCAACTGATGGCTCTTTCTACCGTGTTCGTGGTAACATAACCCGTCTTACTCGACCTGGTGAAGCAGATATCTTCGTTGCTCCCAGACAATCGAGGTCAATTAGCACAGGTAAAGCATCCAAAGGCCCTGCTAGTGCCGCCGACCTACCCACAACTGATACTGTCAAGGATGGTGTTCTCGTTCAATGCGTCAAAGATGGTAGTAAGCTACGTGCTAGAGTGGTTTCTGATGGATATGAACCAAATTGGAACATGCGTTTTCCGCGATCGGTTCGCGAGGAAGGAATGCTTTACGTCGTTGATGAAATCAAAATCGGCCCTGATGGCAAGTCCTATATTGCCTGCGGTGAAATTAAGCGATTTCTGCAACCCACCATTACCAATTAATATCGCAAAAAATTAAAGAAGAATTGAGAATCAATTGATAGCGAGTCTCAATCCTTAACTAAATTAAACGTGAGTCTCAAACACAGACGCACGTTTTCTTCTTTTTGCTTTTATAGCGATTCCCAGTTAAGTGAGGTACAGATAATAGTTTGAAACGCAGAGTGACGCGGAGTAAAGCGCAGAGGTACGCAGAGATTTGTACCTCAGCAGATTAGGAAACGCTATATCGCAGTTTAAGCATAGTTTAGGACAGAAACTGCTCATCGCTTTACTCTAATTAAAAATGAAAAATTAAAATTAAAAAAAGAATACAAGCCCCTGAGTTCATTTGTTGAATTTAATTCCAAATCAATAATTGTTTCAGAAACAGAGTGTTGCTAGTTAGTGTTGTACGCCGCTTGGCTAATTCCATCCAACCAAAACATTTTGATATTACGCCTCGATCGCCGGACTATAATCATTTGGATTATCAAAGCCTGCAATCCAAGCAGCAGCTTGATGACAAGTTTGCATATATGGAGGAACGCGCAAAATATGAATGTGTCCTGTAGATGGACAAGTGACTTTCAACACCATAAATGGCTCGTCATCTTCAAAAGGAATGCAGATAAGTTGACGCTCTCCACCCGCATCTCTATCCCGATGACGGACTAAGCCTCCCACTTGGTGCAAAAATCTCTCATAGCCCAGTCGCTCAATCAGTACGCGGCGTAACTCAACGTTCTCTGTGTTGAGGATATCTTGCCCGGTTATGGAGTCAGATGCAAAGGCAATGGCATCACTCACCTGCACGCCTCGCCAGCGCAGGACGAAACCGTGCCCTTCAGGTAAACTGGTAATCCCACTCCCAGCTAACTCAATCCAATGGGTGACATGGAGACCTTTGGCAAGGGTTGTGAGGTTTACACAATCGCTGATATCCAGGCTTTCACAGGTGAGATTTTCGGGTAAATTGTAAAGTTCCAACGCACCACTTAAATCCAGATGACCTAAAACCCGCATTCCATCCCATGCACGATGCTCAAGGATGAGCTTTCTGGCAAGTTGGGCCGATACAGGCTCGTGGCTTTGCTGTGGGCGCTGTTTAACTGGTCTGTTCGGCACGCGCCCATTTGACATGATCTTCAGCATTAGTCCGCAACCTCTACGTAAGCATCAGGGCGATATTCACGTTGTCTCCAAACGCGGTAAAGTCCTTGGGGTAATTCAATTGCCCGATGTTCTTCATGAACTAAGGTAGCAGTTGGTTCTTTAACCTCAAGAAAAAGCTCACTACCATTTACCCACAACTGAACAGCATGGGATTGCTGAATGCGATGGCTGTGTCCTGTGAGTTCACCGTGAGCGAGAGTTGCACCTACAAGTTTTTGGGCATTGGCTGGTAAGGTATTAATACGTCTAAGGAGAACATCGCCGTGTCTGTAGAGAACACCAGCTTGGTTAGTTTGGGAGTTATTACGGTTGTTCAACATGTTTTTATTATACATCTTTATCAATAGAATTCGTAATTATTAGCCCACGACTTTAATCGTGGGCTTGAAGTAAGGAAGAAATTTATTTGTCTCCATAACTAAACTCAGGGGCTTTACCTTGGGTTATGAATTACGAAAATTAGTAATTATTTGGTGATGGTTTTTTGTAAGAATTCCTAAAAAAACAACCACGTACAATAGTCTTTAATTAACTCAAAAACTTTTGAGCGATCGCGTTGATAAATTTATCGCCGACTTACTTATCTAATAATATTGACAAAACAGAATATATATAAGTAGGTGGTTGTGAATATTTATCGTCAGGATAAGGCAGCTATGCTGGAGGCAGGAGGCAGAAGGAAAGAGGGTTTGACAAATTAACCTTTCTTAACATAGTTTGATTTTTTCACACCAACTTACTTATACTTAAATATTCTATAAATCCCGTAACTAAACAAATAATGTTTGGCTAATTTGTTTAATTACGGAATTGTTGAGAAATCTAAAAACTAAACTTCAAGCGATTGAAAAAGACTTTTAGACTAGTTCCTTAATATTTTGCTGTTCTTGCACAGGTGATTCGCTAAAGACGGCTACGTATAACCATCCTGCTAAAATAGCCCCCAAAATAGGAGCTATCCAGAACAGCCATACTTGCGAAAAGAGTTCTGCACCTGCAAATAGAGCAACTCCAGTACTACGGGCAGGATTAACCGAGGTATTGGTTACAGGAATGCTGATTAGGTGAATCAAGGTGAGTCCAAAACCAATTGCCAGGGGCGCAAATCCTTTAGGAGCGCGGCTATCAGTCACACCCAGAATAATCAACAGAAACATGAAAGTCATCACAACTTCAGTGATGAAACAAGCAAACAGCGTGTAACCACCTGGAGAATGAGTACCATAGCCGTTGGTAGCCAATGGGTTGGAGCCACTCAAGGTAAATCCAGCTTTGCCGCTAGCAATCAGGTAGATAACACCAGCACCAACAACAGCGCCGATCACTTGAGAGATGATGTAAGGTAGTAAGTCAGAACCCGAAAAGCGCTTACCTGCCCACAATCCAAAGGAAACAGCTGGGTTGAAATGACCACCAGAAACATGACCAAAAGCATAAGCCCCTGTGAGGACTGTCAGCCCAAATGCTAGGGATACACCTACTAATCCAATACCCAATGGAAAAGAAGTATTTTCGCTGATTTTTGCGGCATCTGCTGTGTAAGCGGCAGCTAGAACAGCACTACCACAGCCACCTAGAACAAGCCAAAATGTACCAATAAATTCGGATAAACAACGTTTCATGAGAGACATTTTCACAAAACTCCTTAGTTCAAATACAAATGAAAAACTGAATATTATGCCTGATAGTTACACTCAGAATGTTTGAGGCATTTCTGTTAGCACTAAATCCATTAAAGTTGTTTTGCTATGAAACTAAATCGAAAACATAAATCCTTATTTTTTATGCATTAAATCGTAGTTAGGACTTATGCAAAAATCAACTTTCAGCGTTGATTCATACCAATTCTGTATGAAGATGCGCTTATTTACGCCGTTCTGGTTAGGAGTTATAGAATAGGAGGATACAGGAAAAAATAAAATTGCCCAAAAAATACTTAATTTTTTAATAATTTTATTTAGGTATAGCGATCGAATATCATTCCTGAAGTTATTTGTATAGACAGAAAACTTTTAAACAGATGTAATCTCAGATTAAGTTGAAGATTCATAACACAATACGCTTGAGTTAGCGTATGTTGTGGAGCTACTGCGTTGGGCGGGTTTCCAGGCTCAAAGTAAGTGACGTTTAAAGAACGAAACCCAAGCGTAAGTAAGTTGGTGGGAAAAAACACAACTATGTTAATAAAAATGAATAAGGCTAAAACTCTCTTTCCTTCTGTCTCATTCTAACTACAAATATTTACGCCGTTCTACTTATTGATTTATATCAAAGCTGACACACAAGACTTCTTGCAGAAGTCGGGGAAAGGAGAAAGGGAAAGGGGGAAAGGTTTGGTATTTTCCTTTCGCCTTTAACATGAGTCCCTTTTCCCACAAGTGTGCAAAAGTGTTTTTTGCAAGAGGTCTACAGACACCCAAACGCAAACAGAAATCCGAGCAAAGGATTCCTCGCTCGGACTTTCAGGAAAATCTACAATTAAATTTATTCGTCAATCTGCCATGAATCTTTCGTGAATTCTTCATCCAAAATTTTCTTAGGACGCACAATAATAATGATTCGTCCTAGTAGAGGAATTTCTGGCTCAGTTTCAAACCATTGAAAATCTAATTCCCCACCATTTTCAACGACAAAATAGTTAGAAGCATCCCATTGTCGTTGGGCACGATCTACTACTACTAGCACTGTTTCTATTCTACTTTGAGGTTGGTTAGACAAGCGATCGCTATTCGCTAATATCACTACTGGATCTTCTGCTGCCAACAGTACTTGCCAACCCGGTAAAGGCACCCAGGCTTGTTCGCCAGCAAACTTCACCATACGAAATGGTTCGATTTCGTTAATTACGGGCACAGCCTGTAAATCTTGTCCTGATAATGGCAACTCGCCAACCACTGGCACCATTCGAGGCATTTGTTCTTCCGATTCCAAGCGGTGAAAGGGTAAAATTGGAGCCGGACGCTTGGGAACGGTGGTAAAATCAGTCAGTAATTGTTCGATTTGTTTCCTGGCTGTTTGTGTGTGAGCAAAACGCAAACCTTTGGCTATTAAGCGCGATCGCTCCTGTAAATCTGAGTTTTGCCGTGCTAGTTTCCAAGTTTGATAAGCAAGTGCATCCCCAGGATGATTAGAAAATCCTTCTGGCAAAGTACGCAAATAAGAAAATTCTTTAACTGCTTTGGCAACTTCCCGCGCTTCATCAGCATCGAGTTTGTGAACGAAGATCAGTTCAGCTGCCGTGGCGCGTTCTTCTTGGGTGAGCAAACGCAATTCATATAAAATATCACTACCACGTGTACTGTAGTGCGATCGCGTAGCTTCAGAAGCTCCAAATTTTTCTAAAGAATTGTAAACTTGAGAACCAACAATCACCTGATTTTGTTGAATCGGCTCAAATCCAGTGGCTTCAAAAATTTCTTGGGGATTGTAGCCAGTTTTCTGCAACGAGGCGATCGCTGTTCCCCATTCCACCCAGTTACCTTGCTTTTGCCTCAATTTTCGCAGTAACTCTTGCGTTACATCGTCGTTGGTCGTATTTTCGGAATTCTGAGTGTTGGGCGGTAGATCGGTCATAAATCGGTGTGTGAGCTTCAACTTGAGAGGTTGATTAATACCTCATGAGCAAGTTTTATTCTAATCTATGAACTGCCCAGAGTAGAGAGTGAGGGAGATGAGGAGATAGGGGAGTGTGGGGAGTGTGGGGAGTGTGGGGAGTGTGGGGAGTGTGGGGAGTGTGGGGAAAAAAAGAATTTATGCTTCCCTTTCCTCGCACCCCTCTGTCTCCTCCCACACCTCCCACACCTCCCACACCTCCCACACCTCCCACCCCTCTGTCTCCTCCCACACCTCCCACACCTCCTGCTTGCCCTATGCCCTATTTAAAAATTTTTAGTTAAGCCACTAGCTTCGGTTAAATACGAGAGTAGCGGAAACGAAGCCTCAGCAGCCTTAGCCAGCGCAACCAAATTTGTGCAGGTTGTTCAAAGAAGGTAAAAATGTCGCCAAAACCTAAATTAGTTTTGTGATGATGCAGCCAGTGTCTCTCTGGAGTAGTAATAAATAGAATCTGGCATAAAATATTTACAGGCTTTGGAGTTTGCCACCCCAAGACGCTTATGTGTCTCCACCATACGTGAAATTGACCAAGCAGTAGTCCAACAATAACGCCGATGGGAGAAAAAGACCAGAGAACTACTGCTATGAGTATATAAGGCAAAGCTCCTAAAATCCCATCTAAAAGAACTTGAGGATTGAAAGTTAATATAGCGTAGTGACGAAAGTCCTTTTTCCAGGAGTGGTGCGTTTTTAAATGAAGGCTACCGAAAACATGCTCTGGTACGTGGTAAAAGAATGTAGATAGGAAATCGCCAAATAATAGTAATAACCAAGCAACAGCGATAGCCTCAAGCATTTTTACTCCTCAAGTTTAGTAACAAAACTCCACAGAAATTATCCAAATTTCATGCTGTCTGCGTAGACAGATGGTTTCCCAGTATGCAATAAGTATTTGTGTATCTTATGGGTCTACGCTCTAGTTAATTTGGTTGCCTCAAAGTGTGTGTAATTTAGTAAGTTGCAGTTTCATCAATCTACAATCCTCAACGCATTAAAAAGTCAATGGTAAGAGCTTTGAATTTGGCTTTTACCTTTGCGTCAATCGAGACGATACATCTACAACCCGATGGGAATACCGTATTTTACCACGGTTACTACACAATCTTCTTACTAAGGCATACAGCTTGAGCAAAGATTGAGTTAAAATTAGTACAAATTTGGGTTAAGGCTTGCTTGGACATTTTTGATTGCAAATAGGTTGTAATTCAGCATCAATTGTGGAACTGACCACAACGATAAAACAATCCTTGTCTTAGGAAACTAAGGTTATTGAAATGAGTAAAGCAGGTTGACAATCAAATTGCTCGACAACAAAATCTAGGGTATGAATAATTAACTGCATACCCCAGTGAGCAGAGTATTTAATACTACTGAAATATTATACCGATGTAGTAGGCGATCGCCTCTGGCTTTTGTGTCTGGATTTTTAGAACTTACGCACTCAACCTCTAAATCTAAATTGTCTTAAGCACTTTGAACAAACAGCGTTATTTTTTCTACTAAAAGGCGCTAGTTTACAACCGTGTAAGCCAAAAAAGTTAGGTATTAAAAATGTGATTGGATGATAAAGTACAACTGCAATATTACAATATTTACAAATTATCCTAATTTTATGGGTATCTTGGCAGATCCAAAATTTAGGTTACTTTCCAGTCGGAAAGGTAAAATCAGGTTTTGAAGTTATCAATACACGATTTAACTGTTTGAGCATGAACAAAAAATGGGCGGTCAAGCGAATTACTGTAAACTTGGCATCTAATGAAGCCAAAAACCTTGAAAAATATTGTGAACAGACGGGCAGGCCAGCAACGGATGTGATTCGAGAACTCATCCGGGCCTTGCCAGTGATGAAATGAAAGTAGTTCGCAATTTTTTAGTAATGATTGAGAGGTAACAGCTTAGCGATAGCGTGCTGCGCTCGTTTACACTTGGCGCAGTACGCCTCCACGAAGCTGGCTATGCTGTAGGCACAAGCAGTACACGCGCCACTAGGTGGAATTAAGTAAAGAGATTATTACCTTGATAACACTAGCGATTTAAATAATTACAAAGGTAATCTTTGTAACGTAAAAAAATGCGGTACGGGTGTCCACAAAAATCTTATTCTTTTGGAGTGCCTCTAAACTGAGTTTATAGGTTTTTTGGAATTCTTCTTACCTTCTGTCCTTTATTTTTATTTGTAAATAAAATGACATAATAATCATTGTTAGATTGCACAATTGGAAGTCAGAGAATGTTTCTCAAGTTTAACTGTGGATATTCTAAATTCCAAACTTTTGAAATTTAGTGTGAAAACTTAGGTTATGGTAACGAGCGAATGAGTTCCTCAATCACATCCGTTGCTGTTTGACCTGTTTGTTCGCAATATTTTTCAAGGTTTTCGGCTTCATCTGATGTCAGGTTTATAGTGATTCGTTTGAGCGTCCCTTTTTTTGTGGATGTTGCTAATCTAGACAATCTCTCTACAGCAGTATCACTCATTGTATTGATAGACTAAATATTTACAAGCTTTCTTTATCAAGATTGCCAATTCACAATCGTCTTTACCAGTGAAAATCGAGATTTTAAGATTGAACTTAAGCTTTATGCCAGAATCAGATTACTGAAGAATTCATGTATTAAGCAACTAACATCATACGTAATGAATCTGGCATTACCCAAATCCAACAAGCTTTTAGTTAAACAGATGATGTCAGCAATACCCCAGACATGAGATCGTCTCTCGGTCAATAGATTTTGATTTATAGAAACCATTGGATTGCCCAATGTAGCTTTGATAGCTGAACATTTTGGCGTTACACTTTTTTTAAATCCTCTGCAATACGGGATAATTGCTTTGTTATAAATATTACTTAATATTCACAGCAACCTCGTAGATAATTCTTTCTAGTCACAGGTGATTAAGCAAACGGTGAATTAATACATGACTTTACAGAATTGGAGACGTAAGCGTGGCGTTGCACTTACTACTAAAGGTTTGCAAAAAATAAAGGAAGCAAAGCATCAGTCAGAAGCAAAGGAAAATTTTGGAAACAGATACACTCTTGAAGAAATGAGCGCACGCTCTGGATTGTATTCCGGTACAATCTCGAAAGTATTGAATCGAGAAGGAGGGGTTGATAAACAGACTATTGAAAAGCTGTTTTCAGCTTTCTCATTAAAAATAGATAAAAGTGACTATTCAAGCTCAAATAGTCGTCTAGATTGGGGAGAAGCTATCTTTACATCAGTTTTTTATGGGCGTACAGAAGAACTTAGTACGTTAGAGCAATGGATTCTTGATGAAGATTGCCGATTAGTGACAGTATTGGGAATCGGAGGTATTGGTAAAACAGCACTGTCTGTCAAATTTGCTCAACAAATTCAAGAAAACTTTGAGTATGTGATTTGGCGATCGCTACGAGAAGCCCCGCCTGTTAAAGTTATTCTCAATAACTTAATTCAATTTCTCTCTGACGAACAAGAAACAGAAGATAGCTTACCAGAAAGCTTTAGCGAACGCGTATCACGCCTACTTGATTATTTACAAAATAATCGTTGTTTACTAATACTTGATAATGCAGAATCAATTCTCCGCAGTGGTAGCCGCGCCGGAGTTTATCGAGAAGGATATGAGGAATATGGTGAGCTTTTAAGGCGGGTAGGAGAAGCAACTCACCAGAGTTGCTTATTGCTCACTAGTAGGGAAAAACCAAAAGAAATAGCATTGCTGGAAGGAGAAGCGCTACCTGTTCGCTCTTTAGCACTAAGTGGGTTAAAAGTAGCGGAAGGGCAAGAAATCTTAAAACTTAAAGGACTATCTGCGGCAGAAGATCAATGGAAATTAATGATTGAACGCTATGCTGGCAATCCATTAGCGTTAAAGATAGTTGCCACCACGATTCAAGATATTTTTGATGGGAATGTGACTGAATTTTTACAACAAGACACGGCTGTTTTTGGCGATATTCGCGATGTTTTGGAGCAGCAGTTTGAGCGCTTGTCAGATTTAGAAAAGGACATAATGTACTGGCTAGCGATTAATCGCGAGTCAATAACACTAAAAGAATTGCGGGATGATATTATATCACCAATACCACAAGGAAAATTACTAGAAGCTATAGAATCACTGGGAAGGCGATCGCTAATCGAGAAGGCTTCGCCTACGCTAATCGAGAAAGCTAAGCTGACACTCATTGAAAAAACTGCATCGCTTTTTACGCTCCAGCCTGTGGTCATGGAATATGTGACTACTAGCTTGATAGAACAAGTTTGTGAAGAGATAGTCACTGAGAATATTGATTTATTCAGGCGTCACGCTCTCATGAAGGCCACGGGTAAAGATTATGTTAAAGATACTCAAATTCGCCTGATTATCAAACCAGTTATAAATGGGTTGCTTAATATCTTAAGAAGTAAAAAAAATATTGAAAATCAGTTAACTCAAATTTTAGTAAAACTTCGAGAAACATCACCCCTAGAGCCAGGTTATACAGCTGGCAATATTCTGAATCTGCTTTCTCATCTGGAGGTCGATCTCAGTAGTTATGATTTTTCTTATTTGACTGTTTGGCAAGCAGATCTGCGAAGTGTGAATTTGCATAATGCAAATTTTGCTCATACCGATCTTAATAAGTGTGTTTTTGCTGAAAGTTTAGGAGGCATCCATTCGGTGGCATTTAGTCCAGATGGAAAATTATTAGCTACTGGGGATACTAATAATCAGATTCGCCTATACCAGGTTGCAGATGGAAAACAATTGCTTGTTTGTGTTGGACACACAGATTGGCTCTGGTCAGTTGCCTTTAGTTCCGACAGTCAGATGCTTGCTAGTGGGAGCCAAGACCAAACGGTAAAGCTCTGGGATATTCAAACCGGGCAATGCTTGACCACTCTTTATGGTCATAGAGGTGGAATTTGGTCAGTTGCCTTTTGTCCAAATAGTCACATACTTGCTAGCGGTGGTCAAGACCAAACGGTAAAGCTATGGGATACTAGCACCAGGCAATGCCTCAAAACTCTTTCAGGTCACACTAATCGGGTCACATCAGTTGCCTTCAGTCCCGATGGTTGCATACTTGCTAGTGGCGATGATGACCAAACAATAAGGCTGTGGGATGTTAACACTGGTAAAAATTTTCAAATCCTGCTACATCCCAATATCGGTATCTGTTCAGTCGCTTTTAGCCCAGATGGTCAAACCTTGGCGAGTGGTTGTCGTGATAAAATTGTCAGGCTATGGGACGTTAATACTGGTCGCTGCATTGAGACTTTAGAGGGTCATACTGACTGGGTAACTTCAGTTGCCTTCAATTTAGATGGGCATACACTGACCACTGGTTCACACGACCAAACGGTAAAGTTATGGGATGTTAGTACTGGTCATTGCCTTACTACTCTATCAGGACATAGTACTAGGATATGGTCAGTTGCTTTTGCTCCAAATAGTCAAACGATCGCAAGTGGTAGCAGTGACCAAACAGTAAGGCTGTGGGATGTCAGCAGTGGCTTATGCTTCAAGACCTTACAGGGTTATTGTTATGGAATCTGGTCAGTCACTTTCAGCCATGAAAATAATAGGCTTGCAAGTGGTAGTGGTGACCAAATGGTAAAGTTGTGGGATGCCGACACCGGACAATGCCTGAAAACATTGCGAGGACATAGTAATAGAGTAACATCAGTTGCTTTCAGTCCCGATGGTCGTGTCCTTGCTAGTGGCAGTGAAGACAAAACAGTGAAGCTATGGGATAACAATACTGGAAAGTGTCTCAAAACTCTGCGTGAACATAGTAGTCGAGTAACATCAGTTGCCTTCAGTCCCAATGGTCATGTCCTTGCTAGTGGCAGTGAAGATAAAACAGTGAAGTTGTGGGATGTCAGCAGCGGTCGATGTTTCAAGACTTTGCAGGAGCATCCTTTGGTGGTCTGGTCAGTCGCTTTCAGCCCGGACGGCCAAACTCTAGCCAGTACTGGTCAAGATCAAACGATCAAGTTGTGGGATATCAACACTGGTGAATGCCTTCGGACTTTGCATGGTCATACTGATTTTATCTGGTCAGTCACCTTCAGCCCCGATGGTGGTACGCTAGCTAGTTGTAGTAGCGACCAAACTGTTAAGTTGTGGGATGTAAACACTACTGAGTGTCTTTCAACTTGGCAGGGACATACTAGTTCTGTATACTCGGTCGCTTTTATGGATGGTCACACCCTAGCTAGTGGTAGCAGTGACCAAACAGTGAGGTTGTGGGATGTAAGTACAGGCAATTGCATCAGAATTTTGTCGGGACATAGTAATTTAGTCTGGTCAGTCGCCTTTAGTCGCGACGGTCAAACCTTAAGTAGTTCTTGTGAAAGTGGAACAATTAAGCTTTGGGATACCTGGACTGGTGATTGCCTGAAAACTATTCTAAACCCTAGACTCTATGAGGGCATGAAGATTACTGGTGTTACAGGTATAACAGAGGCGACTATTTCCACTCTGAAAGCTTTAGGGGCTGTGGAGTGATAAATAGAATCTAACAGCAGTATGAAATTTTGAAGCTGTTATTTTAATGTTTTACGATCGCAGTAATCTCAATAATACACGAATCTCCTATCTTCAGCATCTTTTACTACTGAGTCAGATTTACTGGTGGGGTCAGAACCTAGTGCCACATTGCCCCAGCGCATTACGCTCGCAGCAGCAGCTCCCGAACAACCGGAACCATAGATGAGAACTAGGTCATTTTCCTGAATTTTACCCAACTGTGCAGAATGATACAAATTTGCCACAGTAAGTACTGGTCCGAGGTTTGCATACTGTGGATAGAGATTGAGTGTACGTTCTGGGTCAATACCTAGTACGCGCGTGCAGAAGCTTGCAACCCAAGCTGTAGGTGTATTGAACAGAAAAAAGTCAATTTGTTCAAGAGTTACACCCGCAGCCGCAACAGCACCTTCGCAAGATCTACGCAGAAACTCACCAGCAGTTTCGCTCAGAGCATTCCCACCCTTGCCCATTTGCATACGGATCAGTGGATTGTTTTGCTTATCTTTCATGACTTGAGCAAAGAGAACTTCACTCAATGCACCAGTATGAACAGTCTTTGTACCAAGGATTCCCTGGTTCGATTTTAGTGAGCCAACAACGAAAGCCCCAGCACCGTCGCTAGTAAACCACGGGAATGTATCATCCTCGTCAAAAAAGCGAGAATACGTACAAGAAACTACTACTAGCACATTGCGATATTCTCCTGCTTTCACCAAAGCACTCGCAGTTTGAAGGGCAATCGGAGTACTTCCACAGGTTGCATCAAGGTTCCATGCAGCACCTTGAAGACCCAGTTCACGAGCAAGGAAAGCGGCATTCCCAAATCCAATTTGTTCGGGCCAGACTGACGAAACAATCATCAGTTCAACATCCTCAGGAGAAAGCTGTGCTGCATTAAGGGCATTTATGGCAGCGCGATACTCTAGTGTTAGAGAAGACTCACCAGGCCCAAGCATCCATCGCTCAATAGTGCCGCGAAAGGGATCTGATAGATAAGGCAACATTTCCTGGTCAAATTCGTTACTTGCAGTTGACTCAGTAAGCGAAAATAACTTTGCAAAGCCTTTTTCCTCAGCTTGAGTAACTAGCTCTGGGTATTTTTCTATGTAATAGTCATTTGTACGTTTGATGCTTGGAAGGCTCAAAGCGACTGAACGAATACCGACTGGAGAATAAACCATATATAATCAACTGTTAATAATTTGTAGCGCCTTGTAAAATCAAACTCTGATTGCGACTTTCAGATGGTGGTATTTGAGTGGGGTCGATGATTACATCAACGACAAATGGACTGTTTGCTGCGATCGCTTTTTCTAAAGCTGCCTGAACATCGGACTCTCTTTCAACTCGAATACCTTGTGCTCCCATTCCCTGAGCAATCTTGACGAAATCTGCCTGGGGAATGGTTGCATCCGCGTCATTGAATCCTAAATATGCCATTCCCTGTTGGCATATATTGTAGCGCCCATCATTAAGTACAATCCATACGGCAGGAACTTGATATTTTACAGCCGTGTTTACCTCACTGTTCATCAACATAGCACCATCTCCCACAATGGCAACAGCCTTGCCATTTCGCGCCAAAGCAGCACCCACTACGCCTGTGACAAAATGTCCCATAGACCCAAATCCGTTACTGATGCGGTAACGAGTTGGTGTAGTAAATTGCAGCAGATGAATTACCCAAGCAAAGGAGTTCCCTGACTCTGCCATCACTAATGCATTACTCCCATCAACAATTACTTGTTGAATTACATTCATTAGCAATTCTGGTCGTACTGGAGTGCTGATACGTGGCTTCATAGTATGGTGGTTAAATATCGGCACAGGCTGAATTTTTGATATCCCAGAGGAATTGGGAAAATACTTCAGTAACGCCTTGACAAACACTCCCACATCTGAATGAATGGCAAAAGTCTTGGCAGATGGATATGCTGTTCCTGGTATCTGCGGATCGATATCAACATGGAGGAACCCCTGGCAAGGAACCATCAAAGGGTTCCAAAAGGAAGTAAATTCACCAAGACGTGTTCCCAGTACTAGCACGCGCCTTGGACGTTGCTCGTGCATATATCTCAAAACTGACTCATGCCCACCAAAACCGGTGACACCTACGAACTGAGGATGGTCTTCAGGAAAGATACCCTTACCCCGTGGCGAACACATGACAGCGGCTCCTGTCCTCTCGGCAAGCTGGCGAATTTCTTTTGCCGCCCCTCGTGCCCCGAAGCCCAACCATATCGCAAAACAACCCTCAGATAGCAACTGGGCACATTCGGCGATTGTCTCCTGGGTTACCCCTGCCACACCGCAAGACAGATTTACTTGTGGCAAAGATATGTTTAGTGAACTTGTCTGGATGTTTGTAGGAATACTCAAATGGGCTACAAATCCTCCCGGTTGTGCTATTCCCAGGGCAAGCCTTTGAGAAACTTCTGGAAGTTCATTGCTGGATTCAAGAGTAGTTGCGTAATGGAATATTGAACCGGAAGTAAAAATACCTGCACTAGGCATAGTGTATCTACTGGTTTCCTGGATAGCCCAACGTCCTCGCTGTGGTGCGGAAGTTGAAGCTGACACAAGAATTACTTTAGCGCCCTCCCAACGGGCAGCTAACAGTCCTGTCAAAGCGTTGGTGATTCCTGGCCCTGTGGTAGTGAATACTACAACTGGGCGATCGCTAGCAAAGTACGCTTCAGTAGCCGCAAAAGCGGCTCCGGCTTCATGGCGAAAGTGCAACATCTGAATGGAGCTTTGGTGTAGTGCAGCCCACAGTGGGGCGATCGCACCTCCAGAAAGCCCAAAAGCATACTCAACTCCCAGATTTTCTAGGATTTTAACCACTGCCTCTGCTACCAAAAAAGGTCTGGATGGCTTGCTATGAGATTGCTGTTCAGTTGAGTTTAATTCTTTACTGGTATCTGCTTTGATATCCTCAAATTTAGCATCCATACAAACTATCTTAGGAATATTTTCCTCTGCCTTGTAAGATTATCCCACAGACGTAGAATTAACTAAATATTTATTGTCAATATTGTACAGAATACTGTAAATATCAGGCTTTTAGCTTACTTTATTTTTCTTTACATAGTTTAGTTTTGTTGTACCGTTCTACTTACTTATCTTCACAGAGTTTAGTATTTGATTGTATATATACTTAAACCCAGCTTTGATATAAAAGAAATGTTTAGAGACTTTAATAACGCCATATATGGCGAAAATTAGACGAATTTATCTGTTTTTTGGCTTGTGAAAACTCAAGACAATTAATCCAACTCTGGAGTATAAAAACGTGATTGACTTCAATAAGTACAAAGCTTTAACCTTTGATTGCTATGGAACCTTAATCGATTGGGAAAACGGTATCTTAGGGGCGCTTAAGCCAGTTCTGCTGGCACACAACCAAAATTTAGATGACAATCAAATTCTGGAACTTTTTGCTCAATTGGAAGCAGAAATCCAACAAGGAGAATACATCAAGTATCGAGAAGTTTTGAAGAGATTAGTTGAGAAATTTGGTGAAAAAATTGGATTTGAGCCAACTAATGACGAAATAAATTCACTTCCTGATTCAATTCAGTATTGGCGACCTTTCCCGGATACAGTTGAGGCACTTAA
Source organism: Nostoc sp. DedQUE12a (assembly GCA_034530795.1). Taxonomy (GTDB): domain Bacteria; phylum Cyanobacteriota; class Cyanobacteriia; order Cyanobacteriales; family Nostocaceae; genus Nostoc. Next base: position 49,150 of record JAVRCH010000075.1, on the reverse strand, counting down.
AACCCTCAAGCAAAAGTTTAGGCTAGTAATTATATCAAATATAGATGACGATTTGTTCGCTTTCTCAGCAAAGCATTTGGAGGTGGAATTCGATGAAATAATCACAGCAGAACAGGCTAAAAGTTACAAACCTTCCTTAAATAACTTCAAAGTTGCTATTGAGAGAATTAATCTACCCTTAGAAGAGATATTACACGTTGCGGCTAGTGTTTATCACGATATCGTTGCAGCCAAATCTCTAGGACTATCGACAGTCTGGGTGAACCGTCGAGCAGGTCAACAAGGAACTGGTACTACTGTATCAGCAGTCAGTCAACCTGATTTAGAAGTCCCTGATTTGAAGACCCTCGCGACTTTGAGTTCAGCAAAACAGCCTTGATAATAATCTTCGCATCTGAGCATACAATTTTACTTTGCGGGAGCGGGGAAGATGGGGGACACAGGGACGCAAAGAAAAACAAATGGCTATGACTAATGACTGTTGTTAAAAAACGAAACAGGGATTGCAACATAGATTAATTCTGCCTTACTCTGGAAAAACTACTATGGCAGTTTGGCGTAACGTTCGGCAGTCCTTTGGGGCAATGAATTATACCATAGCGTTGGACTAACCGTAACGTAGTTGTTTGTAAACTTGAGAACAGGATATAACTGTCCTACTAAAATCAACTTCCTGCCGATAAACTTGTTCAAGAAAACACTTTGATAGCCTAAAACGATGAAAGCATCTGCTAATTTCGACTTTGAAGACGAGAAATTCAATGCACCGCCTTCTCAAGTCATCCCCTGGTGTCAGATGATTAATCCTCGGTATGGCGCAGATGGTATGCAATCTTACGGTTTGGCGCTGAAGCTTGACAATGCCAATGCTGTCGGCTTTGTACCAGATGAAAATTGGCAGCAGGTAGAGCATGAATTTTCTTCTGGAGTGGAAACTGTCTTTATGAGCACTACTCCACGCTTAGTTATAGTGCGGCGGGGGCCATTGTCTGTAAAAGACCGAGAAACGGGTCTCAAATTGGGTACGCTTAAAGATAACTATGATGCTTTTTTAGCAGACAAACTTAAATTTAAAACCTTTACTCGTTATTTAATTTTTATAGTGGGAGAGAATAAAAAGTTTTTACATCAATCACCACTACAATTAACACTGAATGGTGCAGCAGGAGCAAGTTTCAGCAAAACTTACTGCGAATTCCAGCAAGGGAAAGTAGTTAGTGGATTCGTTGCAGAACTAGAAAAGGCTTATGCTGTCTATCGCAAGCAACCGTTAACGCCAAAAGGCCCTTTATTCCACGCTCACGGAATTTTTTGCCCGATAATTGAGTGTGAAGAAAGAGGCATTGAACCAAATACAGTTTTAGTAGCTTCAACTGTAGATTACAAACATCCGACGGTAGGAAGTTTAACACAATATTTAATTGCTTCTGATTCTCTGGAGTCTGCAATTATCTGTAAGACTTTTGAAGAATACAAAGAATTTGCCAAGGAACCTGTCAAATCAGAAACCCCCAAAATGGCAATGGCAGGGGTTTCTAGTTCTTATGTGTACGCTGATGAAGATGATTTTGCTTATCCGCCGTATTAGGAGAGTTAAAAGTGAGGAGTGAGGAGTGAGGAGTTAGGAGTTATGAATTAATAACTGGTAATTCCTAACTCTTAACTCCTAACTCTTAACTGGTAATTCCTAACTCTTAACTCTTAACTCGTAACTCCTAAATTTATTCCTTGAGCAATAGATAATATAGTGAACCATTACCGCCTGTGATGCCAGCACGATCGCCTGCTAATTTCCCAGATCCCATAAAGTAATCTACTCGTCCTGGGCCTTTAATGGCACTTCCTGTATCCTGATCAAGGACAAAGCGGCTGACAGTCCGCCTTTCGAGTTTGCCACCAGTGGCTGGATAGGGAAATGAGTTATAAATTAGGGCTAGCGCTCCCGGAGGCATGAGAGACTTATCTGTGGCAATGGAACGTTCTGCTGTTACTGGTACATGAATACTGCCGGTAGCTGGTCTACCGTTTGTTTCTTGGAAGAAAATAAATCTTTCCCAGCGTGGCAGATAATTATTCAACTCCTGGGGTTTTTGCCGGAAGTAACTAACCAAACGTGGCATTGTCAAACCTTCTAAGGGTAGTTTGCCATCTTTGGCTAGTTCTTTGCCGATACTAGTCCAAGGGTAATCGGTTCCACCTGCATAACCAACAGACGTAGTTTTGCCATTAGTTAATTTAATTTGGGCAGAACCTTGGATATGTATCATATATGCATCTAAGCGATCGCGAAACCAAAGTATTTCTAAACCGCTCAGTTGGCTCTTTTTTCCTAGTAAACCATCTTTTCCTTCCAAATCAATTCGTTTGGGATGGGGTTTCGCCCATTGGCTGAAATCAGGTGGTAGCTGATAAAGAGGATACTTATATGTTGCAGTCTTGACACGGCTAGCGGTGTAAACAGGTTCGTAGTAAGCAGTGAATTTAACAGTACCCTTGCCATCATTGCCTACAGACTGGTAAAAATCAAACTCTCGCCGGACAGCAGCTTGTAATTGCGCTGGAGACTTAGAACTGACAACTAGTTGGCGAAAACGTAATAAACTGCGGCGGACGCGATCGAGCGTAATTTCCTTGATGGGGTAATTTTGATATGCTGCGATCGCCTCATCCTTAGCTAGATAACGTAAACTATTGTCAATAGAAGCCAATAGAGCAAGGCGATCGCCTGTTTTACCCCTTTGACCCCAAAGTTGGTCATCCCAACCCAAGCAACTCTGCCGCAGCGTACAATCACCTCCGATAGCCACTGGTTTTAGCGGCAGCGTAAACTCAGGGGTAGTTGGTGCTGGCAGAGGCGGCAGTTCGGGAGTAGTCGGTATTGGCAAGGGCTGTAAATTAGGAACCTGAGCAACACCCGACAAAAGAGGATTTACAAAGGCAATTCCCAGACTCAAGGAAAGTAAAGCAAGGGTTTTTCTCATCATTTAGTTGAATCTTTCAACGCTGGAACTAAAAACAGGTTCTACCCGGATTGCCACGATCCGAGAAGGGCGTACTACCATATACTCTCCCTGAATATTCTTGATCGGGACGCTAATAAAGTCACTTGAAGCAGATTTTGGCACAAGTTCGCCACTATACCACTTTTGAAACTCTTGAATAGTAGGAAAACGTACTTCTTCCCGGTGGCCGGTTTCCAGTAGGAGGTATACGGCGTATTCATTTGGAGTTCTAGGCATAAGATTGAATCATTTAAAAAACATTCAACCCATTGTTAACCACGTTACCCCAGAATGAAAAGGGTAGGCATACGGGAGATGGGGGGAGTGGGGGATGGGGCAGATGAGAGAGATGAAGAGGTAGGGGAAAAGGTTAAAGGGAAAAGGGAAAAGGGATAAATTTAACCTTTCCCTTTTCCCATACCCAATGCCCAATGCCCAATGCCCCATGCCCCAAGACGACTAATCGTTGAACCAGTTCCTGAAAAAGTTTGCATAACTGTTCAATTAACCTCTGATAATTCATCAACATTATTGAACAACAGTTATTCAGGAGGCAAAAATTATGAAACTTTACTATCGTGGTTTGAGTTATGAATATAACCCAAGCCAAGTAGGCGACAAAAAAACACAACAGGCCTTTACGTCAGGTAATAATTTGACATACCGTGGCGTTAGCTATCATGTTGAACCAAATTTCAAATTGGACGAAGTTCCCGAAGCACCAATAGCTTATAAGTTGAGCTTTAGGGGAATCGATTACTTTGTAAATAAAACTGCGTAAACACAAGTTACTTTAGTCCTCGAAGCAGCAAGTACTAAAAAACTTGGAATACTATCTCATAAATTCAAAGTTTCAACAATAATATGGCATTAAGCGGATTTGGAGTTTAGGGAGTCAAAAACTTGTAGTAAAATCCTCAAAAAACTTTGGAATTTCAGCACTAGTTACATATTTCCTTTTTCAAAAATCTTTCTAAAGCTGGTAGTTGTGCCAAGATTAATTTGAGGACTTAAGCAAGTAACACAATGCTAGGACAATTATTAGACGGACGTTACCAAGTCCTTCAAGTTTTAGGTGGAGGAGGGTTCGGTCAAACCTACATTGCCCAAGATACCCACAGGCCAGGTTTCCCGAAATGCGTAGTCAAACACCTCAAGCCAGCCACTCGCAGTGTTGAATTTCTGGAAACTGCCAGACGGCTATTTACTAGTGAGGCAGAAACACTAGAACAACTTGGAACCCATGACCAAATTCCTCGACTTTTAGCCTATTTTGAACACAACCAAGAGTTTTTCTTGGTGCAAGATTTCATTGAAGGGCATACTCTCAAAGCAGAACTACCTCCCAACGGACGTTGGACAGAAGATCGAGTAATTCAACTCCTCCAACAAACATTAAGTATTCTGCAATTTATTCACAGCCATAACGTTATTCATCGAGATATCAAGCCAGACAATATAATTAGGCGGCAACAAGACGGTAAGTTAGTGCTAATTGACTTTGGTGCGGTCAAACAAATGGAAACTCAACTACTTACAGTTTCAGGTCACAGCAGCGCTAGTATTATCATTGGCACCCCAGGATACATGTCTACAGAACAGGGGCAAGGTAAGCCCCGACCCAACAGTGATATTTATTCGTTGGGCATTATTGCTATTCAAGCGTTGACAGGTATACATCCGACAAACTTTGAGGAAGACCCAGATACAGGAGAAATTTCTTGGCAGCATCAGGCTAATGTTAGTTCTGAATTGGCATTTGTGCTATCTAAGATGGTGTTACACCACTTTAAACAGCGCTATCAGTCTGCGGCTGAAGTTCTACGCGTGCTTGAGCATCTTAATACCAAAGTAGAAGCCCAATTACCTCAACCTTCAGATTTTACAGAACCCCCTCAAGCTTCACTTTCTCAACAAAATTCAATTGGATATTCATCTGCTTCTATTTTGTCTCCAGAAAATTACAATCGCTTAGAAAAAATTCTCTTGGAATTAGTCGGGCCTGTTGCCCCAAGATTACTCCAACAAGTTGCACTCTCAGCAGGGAACTGCGAAGAATTGATTAGTCAATTGGAACTTCATTTGCGAGGAAATGAGCAAGTTGATTTTCACAATAAAACAAAATTTTTATTCGAGAAACCCACTTTACTCCAAGATGTTACTGTTAAAACCGATCGCTCGGAAATTAACCCAAATAATTTACAAAATCAAGAAGAAGCTATCAGCGACAAATTTGTAGAAAAATGCGAACAGGAATTAGCTAATTTAATAGGCCCAATAGCTAAATTCCTAGTCCAGAAAACTGTTAAATCTTCTGGACAAATTTCTCGTGCAGAACTAGTAAAAATTTTAGCCTCAAAAATTCCTGAAGCTCAAAAAGCCTTACAATTTGAACAACGTTTACTTTCTTGAATTGGGTAAACAAAGGGCAAAGGGGAAAAGAAAGATCCCTGCTTTAACCTTTTCCCTTTTCCCTTTAACCTTTTCCCCTGCCCACAACTCTTTAACTCTGATTATTAAGTATATCCATAGCTATTCTTAAGCTAGATTTCATCCGATTAAATGCTTCTGCTAATCCACCAATCTCATCATTAGACATTTCTTCAAAATCAGCAGTCATGTCACCAGTACTGACTCTTTGTGCGATTTTTTCGATTCTTTTTATTCTTTGAATTACAGCTTTTTTGATTAAAAAGTTAATCAAGAAAACTATAATTGCAAAGATAGTAATCAAAAGCCCCATAATCAATATCCAAGTACGTTTGGCATTGGCAAAAATTTCTTCTGAAGGAACAGAAATTATTTGAGCAGAAACAATGTCGTTCAGTTTCCAGCCAAAGCCATTTTCAGAACCATAAGTTGCTAATTGGCTTTTAGGGGCCTGATCTGGTGTAGAATGACATCGTAAACATTGCTGCTGTGTAATCTTGAGTGGTTGGGCAATGTAAAATACCTCACCTTCTGGCAAGTCTCGAAAGCCAGTAATTTCTAAAGTTTTTGGTTCGTTGCGAAAACGCTGTACAAGTTCAGTTTCAAAGCTATCAGCTTTATCTGCTAAATTTGTGGGATTAAGTGTCGCATCTTTATGAAAAAAGTTTTTATATTCAGGCTTTTTGCGAAAATTTTCAAAAACCTCTTTTGAGGAAAAAGTTGGCACTATTTCAGGCGTGAATGTTGGATTGGTTTCTAGTCTAGGTGCTAATAAGGGATCAATCCGAACCTGTGTATAGTTTCTAACTGCATTCACCATTTGGATGAGAATCTGCGCTTGAGAAGTTACTTCATTTTGCGCTCTCCCCTGAAGTACACTAGATAAGGCAATGCCACTTCCCAAAATACTGACTATGAAAACTAATATTAAAAGTAGATTAAATTTAGCACTTATTTTTAAGTTTTTTAAAGTAATGTTGTTTAACATAACCTAAGCAACGAAGTTGGTATATGAGTTTGTTTAATATCTATTTATACCTATTACAAAACTGGCGATCGCTTAATTAATAAATATTAATTTTTTGTTTAAATTTTGTTTATTTAAGCTGTAAATAAGTTTATTTAAATTAGTTCTCTAACCCAAATTATTTTCTCAATCATAATTAGTGATGGTTTTCCGATTTCCCCGCCGTTTATTTCTATTTCATTTACTAGGTTTGGCATTTGCTAGTTGCCAACCAAGACGTAAGTTTGAAGGCCCGTTAACTATCGGCGTTATTAACTATGGTGGAGGCGAACAAATAATTAACCAATATGCTAAATTCAATACTTATTTAGGTGAAAAAACAAACTCATATATTCAATTAGAGCCTGCTTTTAATGAAAACAAAGCTGTTGAACGCCTTGAGGCTCGTGCTTGGTCGTTGGTCTTTGCGCCGCCAGGTTTAGCGGCTATTGCCATCGCACGGCATCAATATATTCCTTTGTTTCCTTTAGTAGGTATTAGTAATTTGCGTTCAATTTTTGTTGTTCGCAAAGACAGTTCAATATCTGAATTAAAACAACTACAAGGTCAAACAGTAGCTTTAGGTCAGTTAGGCTCGGCAACAGGATATTATTTTCCTCTTTACAACCTTTATGGTACAACACTGGCTGAAATATTGTTTGCACCCACACCAAAAGCAGGGCTGGAATTTGTAGCTCAAGGAAAAGCTAGCGCCTGTGCAATTTCGGAGGCTGATTTGAGTCTCCACGCTTCACAGTTTAGTCCGACCGAATTCCGCGTACTCTTTAAAGATCCCCACTATGTACCACTGGGTGTGGTTTTGATTGGGCCTAATATAGAGCGCAACCGTCAAGAATTCATCCGCAAAGTAATGAGCGAGTTACCTTCAGGTTTAGCTCAAGAAGTTGGCTATGTACCTAACGGACAAGTACCGGATTACAAATATATGATTTCTGTGGTAGACCGAGTAAGTTTAATTGCTTCTAATTTGCAGACTAAACCTGTGCGTTTGTTTGAATCAAAAATGCCAATACAGGGAACTCTTAACAGGCAATAGGCAATAGGCAATAGGCAATAGGCTTGCGAAATTTTCTGGATGTAGAGGTTTTTTGAGCAGTTTATGTCCTAAACTATGCTTCAACTGCTATTAATTTTGAATTTTTAATCTAAAATCCAAAATTTAAAATCTAAAATTTTGTGAGTTGCTTTTAACTAACAATTCCCAAATTGCTGTAAACTTCGATTAAATTTCCGTCAGGATCGCGAAAATGGGCTGTGCGAATTCCCCAATCTGGACGGTCTGTTGGTGGAGTGACAACGATCGCATTACCATTTTTTACTTCTTCATAGACCTCATCCACGTTATCCACTGCGAAAATCAAGACAATTTTATCTCGATTGGCAACATACGAAGGCTGATCGATTCTTGGGACTACTTGGGCCATTAATTCTTGTTTGAACAAACCGAGTTTGAGATGTCCGCTATTAAACTCAGCATATCCGCTATTTTCATCGCCCCAATCGACATCGAATTTTAGCAAATCTCGGTAAAACAAAAAAGAATCTTTGTAATTGGAAACAAGCAGTCTCAAGTGTGTTAGCTGAAGCTTCATAGTGGCCTTGGTCTACTAACTGTGGATTCTAGGTTCTGGATGCAAAGTTGCCAGCAGCTCACTTTCAACAATTGCTAATTCATCAAGGCGTTGCATGACAATTTCTTTGTCGAAGTAAGTAGCAGCTAAAACCCAATATATACCGTAGTGACGTGCTTCGGACGCCATAAGGCCACGATAAAATTTTGCTAATTCTGGCTCTGGACAGTAAGCAGCTAATAATCCCAGGCGTTCGTGGCTGCGAGCTTCGATTAAACCAGTGACTAGTAAGGAATCTAAAAATCGCTGGGGTTCTTGAGGGCGTACAGCAGCTTTTAAACCTGCTCCGTAAGGAGGTGGTGGTAAGGGAGCCAGAGGAATATTCCGCCGTTCTAGCCATTGGTTAACTAGCTCGAAGTGTTCTAGTTCTTCGCGGGCGATCGCCGTTAGTTCCCGCACCATTTTAGTATTAGAAGGGTAGCGGAACATAAAGTTCAAGGCCACGCCTGCGGCTTTACGTTCGCAGTGGGAGTGGTCGAGTAAGATGATATCTAAGTTAGCGATCGCTTGTTCGATCCAAGCAGAACTCGTGGGCTGCTTTAGGGCGTTGATAGTCGGTAACTGAGTAAGCACATCACAAAAATCTAGAATTGCAATTTTGCTGAGTACCCCAGCAAACCGATTTTACAGCAGAATTCACAGCTTGAGCGTTAAAAGGAAATAGGGAACGGGCAACACTTCTCTTCGAGACGCTTTTTTATCTGGGAAACTCTTAGTTTAATTAGTTTTTTATTCAAAAAAGTTATTAGAAATTTATATATTTCCTAGATTAATTAAATGTATTAAATAAACTGTTTTTAACCTTCTATTAAATTCAAATAAACTGCTCATCCTAGATAATTGAGCCTGGCTACTTGCAACAAATTAAGCCCGATCAAAAATATTAGGGAGCATACATTGAATCTATCAAGACGCGAGTTTTTTACCTTGGCAGGGGCATCGGCTACAGGTGCTGTTCTCCTATCTCCTTTGCAAGCCTTTTATGCTAAACCGGCGATCGCTGCGGGCCCCTACGGCAATTTAGTGGCCGACCCCAACGGAGTATTAGATTTACCAGCTGGATTCACCTACCGCAGACTGTCCGAAACAGGTCAAACGATGAATGATAATTACCGAGTACCCGGTGGTCACGATGGTATGGGTGCGTTTCCAGGTTCCAATGGCAATACGATTCTAATTCGCAATCACGAACTCGCTCCCTCTTCTAGCAATGGTCTGAGTGCTCCCAATAACAGGAAATACAACACAAATGCGAGGGGCGGTTGCACTAAATTGGTTGTTAGTTCTTCCCGCACCTTGATAGAACATCGAGGAGTCCTAGCAGGAACCATTCGTAATTGTGCCGGTGGCCCTACGCCTTCAGGGTCTTGGTTAACCTGTGAGGAAACCTTTGAAACCAATAACACCAAGAGGCATGGCTATGTTTTTGAAGTTCCCAGTAGTGCAACTACTTTTGTTACCCCCGTTCCACTAACAGCGATGGGGCGTTTTAATCACGAGGCTGCCGCTGTAGACCCCAACACAGGCTATATCTATATGACGGAAGACCGGGGGGACGGGCTTTTCTACCGCTTCATTCCCAACCAAAGCAGCAACCTCAGTGCTGGCGGTTCGCTACAGGCCTTAAGGATTACGGGGTCGTTTGGAATCAATACAGCTACAAATTTCCCAAAAAATACTCCCAGGGCGGTGGAATGGGTACAGATTACCAATCCCGATCCCAGCACTGATACCGTCAGAACAGAAGGATATAACAAAGGTGCCGCCAGGTTTTCAGGTGGGGAAGGCATCTTTTATGGCGGTGGTTATGTCTACTTCACTTGCAAGAGTGGGAGTAGTTCTGGAAATGGGCAGATTTGGCGTTATTCGCCCGCTAACAATACTGTTGAACTTTATATTGAACCCAACAATTCTGGTGTTTTAGACAATCCAGACAATATTGTGGTTGTCCCCAACCGGGACATCTTTCTCTGTGAAGATGGGGATGGAACGGATTACATTCTGGGCATCACTCCAACTGGCAGTCTTTACAAGTTTGCCAAGAATGCTCTCAATACATCAGAGTTCGCTGGGGTTTGCTTCTCCGCCGATGGCCAGACAATGTTTGTCAACATACAAAGTCCAGGAATAACCTTTGCTATTTGGGGGCCCTGGTAATCAACATAATTACTAATTCGTAATTCGTAATTCGTAATTCGTAATTAAAGGCGTTGTAAAATTTCAATTTAGTGGTCTTAAATTAGTTGGGGTCTGAATACTCAATTAATTCAATTACGAATTACGAATTATCAATTACGAATTATTTAAGAATCTTCTTGTTCTAAAATGCGTTTTGCTTCTAAAAGTTGCTGTTTATGTTCCTCTGTAACTGTTGGGTATTTTAGATTTAATTCTTCTAGTTTTGTGCAGATGATATCGGCAACTATCAAGCGTGTAAACCATTTGCGATCGGCAGGAATAATATACCACGGTGCCCATTTTGTGCTAGTTTGATTAAAAACTTCTTCATAAGCATCCATATAATCATTCCAAAAAGCTCTTTCCCGAACATCGCTAGCTGAAAATTTCCAATTTTTTTCCGGGAATTCAATCCTTTGCAAAAATCGTTTTTTCTGCTCTGATTTTGAGACATTCAAAAAAAACTTTAAAATAATTACACCATTATCTACTAAATATTTTTCAAAATTGTTAATTTCTTGAAAGCGCTGTTTCCATATCTGATTACCTTCAGGAAATTTCGGTAATTGTTGCTTTTTGAGCATTTCTGGATGGACGCGAACCACTAAAGTTTCTTCATAGTAGGAACGGTTAAATATACCAATTCTACCTCTCTCTGGCAAAGCCTTCGTTGTTCGCCACAGGTAGTCATGGTCTAATTCTTCTGCACTCGGCCCTTTAAAGCTAAATACTTGAAATCCTTGTGGGTTCACGCCAGACATCACGTGTTTAATTGTGCTGTCTTTACCAGCAGCGTCCATAGCCTGAAAAATAATTAACAAGGCATAAGTATTTTGAGCATAGAGAATATTTTGGTAATTTGCTAGTCGTTCAATATCTGATTTTAATTTAGTTAGAGCATCGACTTTTTGATAAAAATCAGTTTTATAAGCTGGGTCATAGTTTTTTTTCAAAGAAATCTTTGAACCTGGTGGAACAATAAAAGCATCATGATTCATGTATAAAATCTCCTCATTTTCGGCGTTTTGGGGCCGGACGCATGGCTTCACGACCTAACATAAACATTCCTGTGATACCTAAACTGACAAACCAAACATATTGATACCAGTATTGCCGAATCTGCTCTATTGCATTAAGTTCTGGATGCAAAGTGTTTAAGTACAACACTAGCACTAATATCATCAGCGCTCCAAAACCGATAAAGCTTAAGCCAAGACAAATTCGCGCCGGTCGCAGTTCAAAATCACTAATATTGTCTAGGTCAATTTCTGACAGTTCTTTAAAAGAATCATCTGCTAAAGATGAGGCTGTTTGCAACCTATTGCTGAGTTTTGGTGGTAAAATCGGCACTAGTGTTGTTACAGTTGGGCGGCGTAACAAAGCCTCGGTGTCTCGCAGCAATTCTAGTGGCTTACGAGTAGTTGGTTGAGCAAAATCTATCTTATTTGTAGCAGTTGAAGTCTTAGCTTTGCTTTCAAAATCCATACCACGCCTCACAAGGACAAGGGGACAAGGAGAAAAGGAAAGGGACAAGCGGATAAACTCATATATAAAGATAGAGGCTTGTCATGTTGATTACTACATTTTATTCAAATTATTGAGCTTTGATACCCAAGTCTTATTAATTTTGAATTGTGAATTCTAAATAATTGCAATTATTCATCCATCTCTTTTAATGTAGCTAATGCTGACGGAGATAAGCGACTCAGATACCGGAATATCCAGTATTTAAAGATAGTATTTAAAATTACAGGAAATGTAGCAATAAATAAAAATATTGCGCTGTTATTGTCTGGCAATCCTAAATGTTCTGAGAATCCTTCTAGAACAATTTCCCATCCATGCGGGGAGTGGAATCCTACAAATATGTCTGTAAACAGAATAATTAAAAAGGCTTTAGCACTATCGCTAAGTCCGTAGACAATATTATCTATAAACGACTTAACAATCACAATTTCTATTTTACTGAGACTAATAACTAAGCCAAAAGAAATTAGTGATATTAGATCAGCAAAAATATTACTAATACTGCTACTACTTTTAATGCGAAATTGTTCAGCTATCTCAAATGCTCTGTCTTTGATCTTTTGTTGTACGGCTTCGGATGATAATTGTGGTGCTTGATGCAATAAATATTCAAATCTTAATTCTGCTTGAAAATTACGTAATTCTTGGAGAGCCTCTTTTTCCATGTCAGAATTAATGAAAATTTGAGTTGTATTCTCTCCTCGGATTTTTTCTACTATGGGATTTACTAACAATTCTTTAGATAAATGCTGAGTTACAAGGGGTACAAGAATTAGGATCAGGAAAAATCTCAGGGCAATTCTTGTCCTATTTCTAGATAATCGATAATTTCTGGTAAAATTTTCTTCTGCATGGGGTGAAAAATCTCCTTTAATTACATTAATACTTCTACCAATAGACCCAGGAAAGACTCCAGTCTTTTGAAATGGAGATGTAGTTTTAATTTCATTAATATCAAATGAGTTTGACGAATTTTTGATTTTGCTTTGGTTAATTGTCTGGGGTTGAGAATCAATGAGTTGATTTTTGATGGCGTACTTTTCTACAACTTCATCAATAACGTGCAGTTTTTCTAACAAGGTAGAATTAGAGATATCGATAATTGCCCGACTCAATGTAAATTCTGCCAGTCTAATCTTGATAATAGTTAAGTTTTTATCAAGGTATACTTGCCAATAAGACATGACATTTTCAGTATATTTTCCTGAAGCAGAAGAGATTTTTTTGCCATCAAAATGTTCAATTTCAATGTTTTTAATTCTCTCGGCTGCTTCGTAAGCATCCAAGAGTGCCCTTTCTGGTGTATCTACAAACCAACGATTTGGCGATCGCCAATATTCCTTCAGCTTTTGATAAAGTAATTCTGCTCTGATTGCGAATGACTTTTTCATTATATATAATTATTAATTTACAATATTTAGCAGATTTAAATAAGCATTAATAATGGCTAATAGTTAGTTAAAGACATTATTCGCTATTACCCAATACTTATAAGGTAAATCTGTTATTTTGATTGTACACCTATTGAATGATTAGGTACAGGCAAAGGGCGATTTTATAAAATTTTAAACTCAAGCGTATCCACATGGTAAACAAAATGATGAAATTCAAGTTATTTGGTCAAAGATTGATAGGGATTGTTATACAGCAGTTTTCTTTTGCATGAAGTACAAAGTCACTGGTTTTGAGGCAGGAGGCAGAAGGCAGCTATGCTGGAGGGAGAAGAATAATTTGATTTGTGAATCCTTGGTTCTGTATCTCATTTAGTTGCAAACTGCTGTAGGTTCGCTGAGTGCATTTACTACAATTGTAACTATCAATAAACCTAGCTATGCTGGAAGTACAAATTTTTACCAGCCCCTACCCGCGCTGATTTGGATCGCTTTTCTCATCCTCCTGCTTGAAAAATCCGGTCAGCAGCCACTCGATAAACTCATCAAAAGTTATTTTTTTAAGTAAAGCTTGAGCCATGATTTATCTCAAATAGTGGTGCGGTGGACACTATTTTTACCCCATATTTTTGATTAAGATTGCGCTTTAGCTACATTTTCAACTCACAGCCATCTGTCTAATTTTAGACTGACAAAATCATTAATGAATTTCAAAGGATTCAATCATTTTTTCTGCGGTGGATAAGAAGCGATCGTAATCATCTATTGCAGCGGAATAAGTAATGATATATGCTTGATTCCCCTTTAAAGTCCAAACTTGTAAACTTTTTAGATTATTGTTTCCATCTTTGCCCATAAAAATCAATTGATTAGCTCTTTTTTTTGCTAAACTCCTTTCACTGATGTTTACAATAGTTGCATCAGATAAAGTAGCTTTTACTCCCTTAATAAATAAATCTTGCGATTCTTGTAATGTCCCAGAAAAATTTTCAACACTTATAGTCAAAAGTTCTCGAAAGTTATCTTTTTCAGTTTGTTGAGGTGATAAGAATGTTACTAACTCTTTAGTGATTAGATTCGGTGTCTCTTGAATTTTCCAAGTTTCTGGATATTGAATTTTTATGCCATAGCTAGAATCTTGATACATCAAAAAATTTTGGCTAGAAGTTTGTAATTGCAATAACCATAGACTGATAGTAGCGATTACTGCCGTTATTCCTGCACTGAGGAAAAATTTTTGTGGTCGTGGCAATTGTAAGGTTTTCTGAATTGTAGTATCTGGTATTTTCTCTAGCATTTCTAAAGCTTGCAATGCCGATGTCGCTGTAGGACAACGCTGGCGGAAATCATACAGCACCATTGTGTCTATAATTTCTGCTAGCTGCTGACTCACTTGTATTTGATTGCGCCAATCAATTTCTCCTGTATGCGGGTTTCTTGGAAGTCCTTGAATGCCAAAGTCAGCAGGATTAATTCCTGTCAAAGCTTGGATAGCAATAATTCCCACTGCATAGATATCACTGCTCAACTGTGGAGTGCCACTAGCTTGTTCGCTTGGCATATAACCATAAGTACCAATGGCAACTGTAAAACTTGTTTGCCCTTGAGAATTAGTCATTTGGGTAGTAATTTGTTTTACAGCCCCAAAGTCAATTAGTACTATTTTGTTATCTAACTTTCTACGCCGAATATTAGCAGGTTTAAGATCCCGATGAATTACATTGTATTGATGAACAAATGCTAAAATTTCCAAAATTTCTTTTAGAAGTTTAATAGTTTCAGATTCACTTAATCGCTCACCTAGAGGAGGTATTTCTTGAGTAATGTCATGACCTGGAATAAACTCTTGAACTAAATAAAATTGTTGATTTTCTTCAAAGTGAGCCAATAATTGAGGAATTTGGTCATGCTTTCCTAACATTTCCAGAATTAATGCTTCGCTATCGAACAAACGTTTGGCTTCCACTAAAGTGTATGCATCAGTAGAGAGTGGTTTAAAATGCTTAACAACGCACTGCGGATTTCCTGGCCTTTGCATGTCTTGAGCTAAAAAAGTCGTACCAAATCCCCCTTGTCCCAGTTGGGTGAGAATTTGGTAGCGTCCACCGATGGTTTGGCCCTGCATTAAATTCCCCCTTGCTGCTGGAATTACTCATTAGACTTGTTGCATGAATCAAAAGCCCTCACCCTAAATCCCTCTCCCAAGAGTAGGAGAGGGACTTTGAAATTTGCTCTCCTTCTCCCACAATTGGGAGAAGGGATTGGGTGGGGGATGAGGACAAATTCTGCATACGTGCGAGAGGTCTATTCACTAATTTTGTTAATCTTGATTTTTACACATAATTGAGTGGGGCATGGGGTATAGGAGATGGGGGAGTGTGGGGGGTGTGGGGAGAGAGGGGAGTGTGGGGAGTGTGGGGGGAAAGATTTCTTCCCCATCCTCCCACACCTCCCACACTTCCTGGAATGCTCCATGTCCTATTTCCCATTCCCAATTTTTTAAACAATAAGTTAAACGAAGATTAGCCTATGAGTCTGAGTCTGTGCATGATTGTAAAAAACGAAGCAGCAACACTGCCCAAATGCCTAAGCAGTGTCAACAAAGTGGTAGATGAAATGGTAGTGCTGGATACAGGCTCAATCGATCGCACTCCTTATGTTGCCCAAGAGCTCGGGGCGAAAGTCCACCATTTTAAATGGTGCGATGATTTCAGTGCCGCCCGCAATGCAGCTTTAAAATATGTAACTGGTGATTGGGTTTTGGTGTTAGATGCTGATGAAACTCTCACGCCAGGAATTGTACCGCTATTGCAAGACACCATTGCTAGGGAGGAATATCTGTTACTCAACCTTGTCCGCCAGGAAGTTGGTGCAGAACAATCTCCTTATTCTCTGGTTTCAAGATTATTCCGCAATCATCCAGATATTCGCTTTGACCGTCCTTACCACGCCTTAGTTGATGATAGCGTGTCGGCAATTTTAACCAAAGAACCACACTGGCAGGTGGGTTATTTACCAGGAGTAGCAATTCTCCACACAGGATATCAAAAAAGTGCGATCGCTAAAAATAATAAATATGCCAAAGCCGCAGCAGCGATGGAAGGATTTTTCGCTACTCATCCTGACGATCCCTATGTTTGCAGTAAATTAGGAGCATTGTATGTGGAAACTGGGAAAATTACCCAAGGAATGGAGTTACTTAGACGAGGATTACAACGCATAAACGAAAGTCACGCAGCTGGCGAAGAAAACTACGATATTTTGTACGAACTTCACTATCATTTAGGCATTGCCTACAGTCGGTTAAAAAATTTCCCAGTGGCTATTTCTCATTATCAAACAGCAATTAAATTGCCAATTTATCCCATGCTCAAACTAGGAGGATACAACAACCTGGGAAACTTACTCAAAGCCGCAGGAGATTTTAATGGCGCGAAAACTGCTTATATCGCAGCTTTGAAAATCGATCCGAGTTTTGCTGCGGGATATTATAATCTGGCGATGACGTTTAAAGCTTTGGGTTTATTTACAGATGCCATCGCTTGTTATCAAAATGCCATCGTCTTAAATCCCAACTACGCCGAGGCCTATCAAAATTTAGGTATAGTCCTGCTAAAAGTCGGCAATCATCAAGAAAGTGTAACAGCATTCAAAAAAGCGATCGCCCTTCATGAAAAGCATAACCCCCAAGAAGCCAAAAGACTAAGCCAAGGGTTAAAAGAGATGGGAGTTATGTAAACTGGGCATGGGGCACAGGAGATGGGAAAAGGGAAAAGGTTAAAGGGGAAAGGGAAAATACCAAACCTTTCCCCCTTTCCCCTTCCCCTTTCCCCAAACCAAATTCCGAGTTCAAAATGCAAAACCTGAGCAGTATTGATACCCAATGCCCAATGCCCAATATATTTTTTTCTCTCTTTAGAAATTTGCCATTTGAAAATTGATGTTATAGATTGGTGCTGAAGTTTTAATCAAACATCAAATTTGCAATGAAAACCACACAAATCAGTTCAACAACACAAGAAAATAGACCCACCAAGACTAAAAAACAGTCTTTTCCTGGAATGAATATTGGTACTCCGAAAGTACCATTCCGCAAGTCCAAGAAAATAGTACAGCAGCATGAATTACTCAGTGATTGGGAACACGCAAGTTAATTTATCACTTTCATTTTTTTGATACAAACTTGCTAGTAATTGCTCTAAGTATTCCATGTCTCACAATCATTCTTAAAATTGGTGTTGGTAGCAAAATTCGGCATGAAAAACACCCATTTTAAGTAGCGATCGAGTACAAACGCCGACAAAAAAGCCTGAGTTCCTTACTAAGGTGGAGTATTACAATATTTCGCTATAGTTATATAGTTAACAGGCAACGGTTTTAAAAGGAGTTAAAGAGATGGAAACTAAGCCAACTGACCCATCACTAGCACTCACAGAAATTCCCTCTGGATATCTCAACATCATGGGTTACGTTGATGAGTCAGAAGTCAATGGCCCTGGTTGTCGTGCAGTTATCTGGGTGCAAGGTTGTCCGCGTGAATGTCCTGGCTGCTTTAATCCTGACTCCTGGTCTTTTGAGGCTAACCAAATTGTTGCCGTTGATACTCTTGCAGAGAACATCCTCAATAATCCTCGCAACACTGGTGTAACGTTCTCTGGTGGAGAACCATTTTGGCAAGCGCCTACGCTAGCGTCTTTAGCTCGTAAGCTAAAAGCTGCTGGCTTGAATGTAATGTCTTTTACTGGGTTCACTCTCAAGCAGCTACAGTCTGAATCTGCACCGCCAGGCTCCCAAGAATTGTTAGAACAACTTGATATCTTAATTGACGGGCCTTTTGTGCAATCTCTGGCAATTAATTCTCCTAATTCTCCAGTTTCTTCTAGTAACCAGAGGATTCATATATTTAACCCTGCTTTATCTGACCAGATTACCTGGGCTAGCGACCAAATCGAAGTTCACATTCTCAAGGATGGTAGCCGCATTGTCACTGGCTATCGAGGTGGACTGGAATTGATGTAATTGGGCATGGGGCATTGGGCATGGGGCATGGGAAGAGGCTTCAGGGGTAGGGGCTAGGGGGGCAGGGAGCAGGCGGAAGAATTAAAGACCAATCATTTGTATCAGCCATTTCGTGAAATGGTATTACGAGAAGCCGCTGTTCGAGCGTCTACGTGTTTGTACAAGAGTTAAAATTTATTTTCCTTGTCTCCCTACTCCCCCTCGATTAATGAAAAGACTATTTCAGACAATTTTCAGTCAATACCGTGTATTTTGGGCTGTTTTGCTATTTGGTGTAGGACTAGTGGTTACGCTAGCGTTGTCCCTTTCCCAAGGAGCAGTACCTTTTAGTGTGTCTGAGTTTTGGCAAGCGATTCTTCACCAAGGCGATTCGACTAAACAGACAATTCTCTGGGATTTGCGTCTTCCACGCATTTGTGCGGCTCTCATCGTGGGTGCTGCTTTGGGTATGTCCGGGGCATTGCTGCAAGGAATGTTACGCAATAGCCTTGCCGATCCTTTTATTCTCGGTATTTCTGCGGGTGCAGGATTAATTGTAATTTTAATGATTGCCTGGCAAATATTTCCGATCGCCATTCCTCTAGCTGCGTGGATAGGCGCAATCTTGACTTCAGCGATCGTAATTTTACTGGGTCGTGCGGGGTCGGGAATTTCAGTTGAGCGATTGATTTTAGGCGGGGTAGCAGTGAGTTCTTTATTTGGCGCTGTGCAAACCACCTTGCTGCTTTTAGCTGAAGACGGACAAATCCAAATTGCCCTGAGTTGGTTAGTTGGTAGCCTGAATGGACGGGGTTGGCAAGAAATTTCTATTCCTAGTGCTTACATCATCGTTGCATTAGTGGCGGGGTGCTTGCTGGCGCGATCGGTAAACGTGTTGGCTTTGGGTGATGATTTGGCTGTGGGGTTGGGAATTTCATTAACGCGATCGCGCCTATTAATTGGTGGTGTCGCCACATTATTAGCCGCAGGTGCAGTCAGCATCAGCGGCTTAATTGGATTTGTCGGCCTTGTCGTCCCTCACGGCGTCCGGCTGCTCGTTGGTACAGATCACCGGTTTGTTTTGCCACTTTCCGCCCTTGCTGGTGCATGGTTACTGACCTTTGCAGACTTACTCTCAAGATTAGGAGCAGTAGAACTTCCAGTAGGTTCTGTCACCGCCTTGCTAGGTTCGCCACTTTTTATCTGGTTACTTTATCGTCGTTCTGCTGGCTTTAATAAATTCTGATACAAATACTGGGAAGTTTCTCTAATTACTGTCTTATACCATTTCACGAAATACCTGATACAAATGATTAGTTTCTAATTCTTTACCCCTGCTCCCCTACCGCCTATTTGTATCAATTTTAAAGTGAAATGGTATTAACTGTTTATTTTCAAGACAGGCCTATTGAAGTTCCTTAAGAATGCTATTGTTCATTTGTTCTCGAATACCTGGAAACCCAGAATTAGGATAAGGTAAAGCGTTTGTAATTTCTGATTTTAGAACTTTGTAATATGGATCTTGCTTGACTTTGGGTGTTTGAAACGCGCTGAGTGTTGCTGGAAGTAAGTATCTAGGAATAGCTTTTTTACCAGCATCTTGACTCATCAAAATCCATTCTTGAGTAGATGGTGCATTTATATACGCAACAAAGCTTGAGGCAGCTTTTTGACACGCTTGATTGCAATCTTTTCGTAATACAAAGGCGTCAACAAATACAAGCGGATGTTTGCCTCGACCAAATGGTGCAGAAGCTATTTTAATATCTCTAGCGCTTGCTCCTTGTGTCAATATAAAATTTAGCCTTTCTGAATATCCAAAAAAAGCATCGACTTTACCTTTAGCAAAATCTTTAGCGCTCAAATCAAAATCATCATGATAAGTTTCATCTAAGCAGGGATTTTTTCCGTTGGTTACACATTCTTTAGAAAAAGCTTTCAATGACTGCATGGCAACTGGATCGAGATTAGGCGATATAGCTGAGGAAACTTTATTTAAACCATACGTATCAGCCCATGCATCTAGATAAAGGGCTGGTAGATTCCAACTACCTCTCAAATCTCCTGCTATATTTGGTATCTTTGGATTGAGTCGGTTGAGAGCGGTAATCAGCTGAGAAATTGATTTTGCTTCTACAACTGATTTATCGCGAGAAAAGATAAAGTGACTACAAAGCCAATGTGGAATCCCATATATTTGGTTATTCACTGTTACAGCACTTCGGGCTGCTGGATGCCAGTCACGTTGGGTTGGTGGCGCATTCCACCCTTGAATCACGTTTGATTTTACAAGGTCTCCTAATAACAAAGTATCTATTTCTACAAGGTGATAGCCATTATTTGTTGGAGTTTCAGTTAGCCATTTTTTTAAAGTATCTGGCTCATAAAAACCATCATCGTTGGTAAGAGGCTTTAAAACTAAATCAATGGAAGGGTTTTTTTGCTCAAATTCCGTTTCTATTCTTTGAACTAGTTTGCTGTATTTATCGTCAGCAGTATCAGGAATATATGGAAATAATGCAACACGTAGGGTATTCTTGCTAGGGCTTATTTGCGCTTTTCCAATCTGATTAAACTCACCAATTCTTGTGATAGAAACGAATATACTTGTCGAGATTAAGCCTAAAATAAACAAAGCACTTTTATGAAAAACTTTCATATTTTTGCCCCTATAAATTATGAAGTCATTAGCTCGACTTTATCCATTTTTCTTCGCAACGCGATACTCCTACGGAGTCGTTGCACTAACGCTATCGCTGAAACCTCTGTGGGGCAGTAGTTTTACTTTTTTAACTTCATCGATAATCTGTGACGTAGAAAAAGTATTTGCTAAAAAGCCAGGGGTTTTGCCGTATCAAGGGAACCAAGTTCTCAATTTTGGATAAAGTCTAGCTGAGAAAACTTCAGTATATTATTTATTATTTCATCGTCTATAAGTGAAATTACTGAAAAAAGGATAAAACCCGATCGCCCTCCAATATTTGTCGGTTAAGGGGAAAAGGGAAAGAAAAAACCTTTAACCCTTACCCTTTAACCTTTTCCCCAAACCAAATTCTGAGTTCAAAATGCACAAAGCGAGTAGTATTGGATCGCCCTTTTGCAACCAAAAATTCCAACACTAGGCACAATAGTATTTAAAATGATTTGAAAATCATTTCATTAAAAATTTCCCTAGTTGAAGGTTAGGGGCTATCATAAGTCAAAAAAATTATTTATATGAATGCTGAAGATTTTTTCAACCAAGGATTCAACAATAATTTACAACAGAAGTATCAAGCAGCCATTACAGCTTACACCCAAGCAATCAAACTCAATCCTGATTACGCCGAAGCCTACCATAATCGAGGAATTATTTTAAGTAATCTCACAGATTATCACAGTGCGATCGCCAATTTCAATCGCGCCATAGAAATCAACCCTAATTTTGCCACAGCCTACTATCACCGCGCCAATGCATACTACTTTTTAGGAGATTATGAAAAAGCCATAGCCGACCATAACCAAGCATTAGCAATTGACCCAAATCTCGCCCAATCCTACCACAGTCGCGGCAATGCCTACTTTGCCTTAGCAGATTACGACAAAGCGATCGCCGATTATATCCAAACCATAGAAATCAGTACCCAATTAGCTGATAACATCAATATTGATATTGCCAATGCCTATCATAATCGCGGCGTAGCTCGTTTCGATCGCGGGGATTCTCAAGGAGCGCTCGCAGATTTTCACCAAGCTTTACAGTGGTATCCTGATTTTGCCGCAGCTTACAGCAATCGGGGTAATATTCACCACCTTTTAGGAAATTATCACGAAGCGATCGCCGATCACCATCGGGCATTAAAATTAGATCCTAACTTGGCAGAGGCTTATCATAACCGGGGTAATGCCTACTACGCTCTAGCAGATTATGAAAGTGCAATGGCAGATTACAATCGCGCCTTAAAAATTAACCCCAACTTTGCCAGCGCATATTACAATCGGGGTTTAATTCTGTCTCACCTGCAAAATTATCAAGCCGCAATTGAAGATTTTAACCAAGCACTGAAACTCAATCCTGATGATGTGCAAGCTTATTGCGAACGCGGTCTGGTGCGTAGCACCCTTGAAGACTATGAAGGTGCAATTGCAGATTATGACCGAGCATTGCAAGAAAATCCGACACTAGCTTTAGTATATGGCTTTCGGGCGAATGCGCTTCGCCGATTGGGAAACTATCAAAGTGCAATTGAAGATAGTAATCGCTTATTACAACTCAATCCTAATTTAGCTGAAGGATATTGCGATCGCGCCGCAGCTCGTCGTTCTATTGGAGATCATAAAGGGGCAATTAAAGATTACGATAAGGCATTGCAGATTAATGATAACTTAGCCGCAGCTTATTATGGCCGGGGTATCGCCCGTGAAGCTTTGCAAGATTTCCAAGGAGTAATTGAAGATAACACAACAGCCATAGAGTTGATGCCTGACTTTTCCCAAGCTTACTGCAATCGGGGCAATGCTCGTCGTCTTTTAGGGGATGAATATGGAGCCATTGCAGATTATGACAAAGCTTTAGCAATCAATCCCGATTTAATCGAAGCTTATTATAACCGGGCTTCTACCAACTATGCTTTAGAAAAATATGAAAGTGCCATCGCAGATTACACCCAAGCATTACAAATCAATCCTCAATCTGCTGCATTTTACAGCGATCGGGCTAACGCTCGCTACGCCATAGAAGACTATTATGGTGCGATAAAAGATTACACTCAAGCAATTGCCATCGACCCCAGCTTTGCTGAAGACTGGTACAATCGGGGGCGTAGCTATTCTCTTTTAGAAGACTTCAACTTAGCCTTAGCAGATTTAAACGAAGCCCTACAACGTCAACCTAATTGGGCTTCAGCTTACATCCTGCGAGCAGATGTCTACCGAAATTTGGGTAATTTGCAACAAGCAATTGCCGATTTTCAAAAATCTGCAGACTTGTATTATCAAGAAGGAAATATCCAGTATTATCAACAAATTATTCAGCTAATTGAACAACTTCAACAGACATCGCCTGTTGTGGAAGAGTGAGTGTGACGGCATCTGCAAATTCTCAAAAAGCGATCGCTAATTCTATGATTGCACGCTCTGGCGAAGACTGTTGTCCAAGAATGGGCGATCGCCACAATAAAGTAATTAAAATTGCTACGGGAGTAGACAAAACTCGGATTTTTAAAATTTTGTCTCCCCTCCCCGCTTGCTCTTAGGGGATTAAGGGGTGGGGTCTAATAATTACCAAAATCATAACTAATTACCCGAACACGATATTACAACAGAATTGAGAATTCAAAATTATGCAATTATCTTTCACAATTCTTGGTATTAAAAGGCTTGATATCGCAGGGAAAAAGTAAGACCATTATCTTGCAGAGTATTTCCTCCACTATTCACGTCTATTAGCGGAATACCATAATCTAAACGCAAATTTAAATTTTGAATTGGTTGCCAAATTAAACCTAATCCCAAACTAGCAAGAGTCTGTGAACTGGAATTAGCACCACGATTATTCCACGCTGTACCGACATCAAAAAACGGTGCGACTTGCAATGTATTGGAAGATGTTAAAGGAATACGAGCTTCAACTGAAGCTGTAATTCCATTGTCCGCTACAAATTCATTTTGACGGTAGCCGCGGACTGTATCAGCTCCACCAATACTAAATTTTTCTAAAGATAATAAAGAATCTCCTGTGAGTTGTGCATTTACTCTGGCTAATAAAATCGTTCCTGGTGATAAGCGCTGTACCCATTGAAATTGTCCTAGCCAAGAAAAGAATCGTCCGTCAGTTCCTGAGTCGTTAACTGTAGCATCAAAAGCATCAATACCAACACTAAATTGAGAACGTGCAGCTAAAACTCTACTAGCACTGCGTTCTACCCAATCTTGTGAAAAACGAATGACTGTCACTTTTGATAAACCGTTTTCTGGGCCTTCAGAAAAAGAAAAAGGAATGTCATTGAGTAAAAATGTTTGACTGCGGCGTAAATCTAATCCTAAAGCAATAGCAAATTCGGATTGGGGTTTGCGATACAAAGGTTGACGATAATTAAAAGAATAAGTTTGCGCGTCACTTTTAATATCTAACTCGCTAAATTCATCTTCAATGATGCGGCTGTCACTATTGTTGACGCGAAAAGCAAGAGTACCGTTATTCGGATTTAGGGGAATTGTATAGCTGAAATTATATATATTCAGTCCTTCTGTAATTCCATATTCAGCACTGAAACTATCTCCAAAACCCGACAAATTATCATGGCTGAGAAATATTCCTGCTTGAGTAGAACCAATACTAGGAGTTTGATTGTTTGCCACAAATACTCCGCCATGAAATGCAGGTGCTTCGGTAATTGTTACTTGTAAGATGTTACTACCGGGAGTACTCCCAGCGGTTAATTGTGCGTTTACCCGTTCAATTAAAGGGTCGAGTTGTAATAGTTGCAGCGCTTCTTCTAAACGTTTTTGATTCAAGGGTGCAGACGAAGCTTTTCGCAGGCGCGATCGCACGTATACTGGTTGTAATCTTCTTAATCCTCCTAGTTCGATATTTTCTAGCTCACCTTCTACTACTTGAATTTGTACTACACCATCAGTCAGATTTTGATTGTTGGGTAAAAATGCACCGCTGGTGACGTAGCCATTTCTAATGTAAAGTTCGGTGATATCCGAACGTAGTTGAACCAAGTCTGCAAAAGCCACTTGACGATTTTCAAATAACTTGATTAACTCTGCAATTTCATCTTTTAAAACTGTAGCTCCCAGAATTTCGACTTTTTTCACCAGAAAACTTTCACTACTGGGAAAACTCGTATCCGGTGGTGTTGGTATCTCAGGAGGAGTCAGAATTTCAGGAGAAGTAGTAGGTGGAGTCGGAGGAGGAACTGGTGAGGGGGTTGGTTTAGGAATCGTTTGGTCAAGGGTTTCTGGTGTTGTTGGCGGAATATTAACTCCAGGTGGCGGAGTAGATTGAGCAGATACAACACTTGGAAAAATAATTAAACTCAAGATTAAAGAGATACTGTAGCGCTTAAATCTTGGTTTTTTCTGTTTATTATTCAACTGTAAATCAATATTTTTCACAAATTTTAAGTTAGTTTTGAACACAAATAATATTTTTTATTAAATTAATTTCAGACTATCATAATAGACTTATTGCAGAAGTCGGGAAAAGGGGAAGGGGAAAGGGGGAAAGGTTTGGTATTTTCCCTTTCCCCTTTAACCTTTTCCCATCTCTTGCAAAAAGCACTTTTGCAAGAGGTCTAATGAGTAATGTAGGGTACGTTAGGATGAAATTCGTAACGCACCAAATCGTTACGAATGGTGCCGTACTGTTTGCGCTAACACAACGCCAGTACTCTACGAGAAGCCGCCCTCCGAGCGTCTACACTCAAGTCGAGCCACTGCGCGTGGTTCCAAGAGTTGTAGCAATTGGCGTGGGAAACCTGCCCACGTGACTGGCTCCCCTATGTATATTTTCACGCAATCAAATAGTAGTCCTATAACAGTCAACAGTCCACATAAAAAGATGCACGACATATTACTTTTCTTCATTTGCGATTATTTGTAAATTCCCTATTCGCTTTTTGACTAATTGTTCATTATCTTTGGGTCTGACTGACTCATATTTGGCAAACTCTTGTACAAGATTTGAACCGACTTGTCCCAGCTTTCCAGGATTAGCTGATTTGAGTGCTTCAGCTAAAGCTTCATACCACAAATTCGCTGCGGCGTAGGTATTGGATTTTTGTAAACCATTGTCTGTAGTTAATAATTTGTTTTGAACTGTAGATGGAATTTCTACAACCATAAATTCTGCTCTTTCTACTAAATCGTCTCCTGGACAACTGATTGCTACTTGCCAAAAATATTTTTTGCCAACAGTTAATTTTGGATAATTTTCAGGGAGAGATACTTGAAAAATCCCTGGTGATGTTTTCTGCTTGATAGGATTACTGAATGCAGTGACTGTATTGTTGGAAACAAACTCAAAAATTTGAAATTCTATTTCCTGAGAACTAGACAGATAACCTGCAAAAGTCGGACGTGTAGAAGCTGTATAGGCAATGTATGTTTTAGGCGCAAGTAATGTCAAAGGAATTTGATTATCTGAATTCGGACATCCTCTACTACCTCCGCTTCTGGTGTAGTCGCTTGCAGGTTGGCGATCGCTTGGTCTAAAATTAGCACTTGCTACTGGTGTGAAAAACAATAACAAGCTTACAACAGAACTAGTTGCTAATTTGGTATTGATAGTTTTGTTAAAAACTTGTGACATTTTATGCCTCATATTTTGAGCAAGGGAATATTGAAATAAATTTATCACCCTCCAGTTACTACTATTCCCACTATTGCTATTTTCTTAATTTCCAACTTATTTCACAGACCGTTCCTTTGGGAGCAATGCTTTCACGCCTAAAATCACCTCCTAAGTTTTTAGCAATATTTCTCAGTTGTTTTGTTCCTTTACTTTCAACAGATGAAATAAGTCCCGGCCCATTATCCTGAATTTTCAGAATATAAAAATCTTCATATTTTTTGCCAATAGCTTCGATACGTTTGACGCCTTTAGCATGTTTACCTACATTGCATAAGGCCTCTTCCAGAAATAAACAAAGTTCTTGTTTGTTATTCACACTCAAGTATTTATCATCTACTGGTTCAAAAGTGCGAATTTTTACCTTAATATTTTTCAAATATTCTAAATCATGCCGTTCAAGGGTGCTAGTATACACTGCATAAAAAAGCTCATGTATTGGGCATTTTAAATCAAGCTTTAAGCCGCTACCCAAACGCAGACTCTCATCTTGAGATAAAGCCTCAAGCTTTAGATATTCGCCAATTTCTCGAATTTCATAATTAAGTTTTTCTAACTGTAATTTTAACTCTTGATGCGGCCAATCTTGAGCTTGCATCTGTCTTAAAACATTGGCTAAAGTTTGTAGAGGGCCATTATGAATTACAGTAAATGCATGTTCAATTGTGTGTTGGCGTTCGTTCATTTTAACTTTAAATAGTTGATTATTTTGATATAAAGCAAATGCAAAACCGTTCAATCCTAAACCATTTATTATTAAAGTTAATAAACCCGGCGCGATGGGAATCCACCAGCCGTATGAAATCAGTACTAAACCTAAACAAAATAAGGCTAAAGCGACTACTAGAACCGCCAGTAAATTTTTCCATAAAGATTGTGCTAACCAAAAAAGAATTATCGGATAGCAGCCGCAAACTATTATCCATATATATTCCCATTGGTCTGACCAAACTTTTAACAGCGGTCGTCCGCTAATCACTGCATTAATTATCTGAGAACAAGCGTGAGCATGAAATTCTACTCCATATATTTGACCAGGTATTTTTTGATAAACAGTTGCAGAAGTATTTACAAAATCAGTCACACTGGTAGCAACAATCCCAATTATCACTACTTTATTTTTTAACAAATCAGGATTGAATTTTTCATTTTTAATATCTTTTAAGGATAAAACTTGAAAAGGTTTTTTACCCGAACGAAAATTCATTAATATCTTTAACCCACTACTATTTTCGTTAACATATCCTCCAGTATTAGATATAAAACGCGGGAGTTCTGTAGTTTTAAATCTGATGGTATTACGGTCAATTATTCCAGTTTCAATATTAATATTTTGATGAGATAAATAAGCTTGTGCTAACTGTAGCCCAAAGGAATATTTATCTTCTTCAGGATTTTGAGGGTTTTTCGGTGATGGCGTCCAAAGTAAGTAGCGACGATATTTATTATCCTTATCTACTACGATGTCAGAAAAACCTATTTGCTTTGATGGTAATTGTGGTGGTGGTGAAATTGGATCTGGAGGTAATACTTTTTCAATTCCAATGATATTTTGAGAATTTTGAAATACTTGTACTAATTCTTGATTACCGGGTTCAACAGGTAAATTTCTAACTATATCCAGACCAATAGCGATGGGTTTATATTTTTGTATTGTTTGTATCAGTGTTGCAATTTCTCCATCTGGAATGGGATACTTACCAAGTCTACGAATATCTTCTTCGTTAATACCGACAATCACAACTTTATCGTCAGTTACTTCCGCAGAACGCAAACGCAAAAATGTGTCCAATGCTGTCAATTCAAAGTCTTGTAAAAATCCATATAAACGTGCAATTACTATCACAAATACAAATGTTAATCCTGGAAGTGATGCCAGTAGCAGAATATTGATTTCATTTTTAATTCTTCTCCAATTAACCCACACCATAAATATTTAGGCTTTCACTTATGTTTCGGCGAACAAAGCAACAAATTATAATTCATCAGCTTAAAAAATCGCATTTTTCCCCATCGGTAATTAATCAATTAATCCTTCTTGTCGAGCGCGGATTTCTGTTTGAATGCGAATATTTTTACCTTCCTTTTTACAGTCTTCTGGATAAAGTGCGAGAACATCTTGAATTTTTGTCCAATATGCCCTGACTGCACGTTCAGATCTATACATCCGTTCGGATATTAATTTATCTGTTAATCCTTCTTCAAAGGCCAATCTTAAAACTTCTAACCACTCTGGTTTGAGTTCTAAACCGTTTTTGATATCTTGTGTATGAGTTGCGCCTTGGAGTGCTATATAGACGCGAGATAACATTTCCTGTTCTGATAATCCTTTATCTGCGATCGCAAATCCACCTTGATGCTCATCAATCTCGTGTTTTATCCTTACTAAAGCCTTTACATAACTGCTTTGCACCATCAAATTCTGCTGGGGATATTGCTTGAGTAGGTGTTGAATTAAGTTGATACCTGTATCAATTTGGGCTGTCATTCCTGTGTCTTCTGGTATAGATAAATCCATCACAATCAAGTCAAAGCAAGAAGTCCCACTCTTATTGATAGCCTCAGTTCCAATTTTACTAAGAGCCTCAAATGCGCTTCTAACCTTGATAATATTTGCATTTGGATATTCTTGTTGCAGTAAATTAAAGGTTGCAGTCAAGATTAATTGGTGGTCATCAATAAGTAGAATTTTCATCGCTGGTGATTGAGATAAATCTTGACTTTTGATCGATGTATCAGCATAAACTTTAATCATATCTCTGTGGGTAAGTAAGTCGGGGTAAATAGTTATCGTTGGAATAAGGCAATAGGCAATAGGAATAAGGGTTTTAGCTAGTTTATTTTTTTTAGCTTACTTAATTAACGTTTTATACCTTGATATATTGCATCCTATACGATCGCACTTTACTTACTCCTTGTTTTTATATTTACTTTATAACTAAATCGTTAACCAGGCTGAGGTTTAGCCCACAAGCTAAAGCCTGGGGCTATAAAACCAAGCCTGTCTATCCCTTCTACCCTAGAATGCAGAACGCTGCACATAGCTGAGTTTTTCGTAAAGTTACGGGAATGCTTCTCTACGAGAGGCTACGCCAACACAGTAACAATTAACGAGGGTATTGTAATTTTCGCAACAGGTTTTTGAAATTACAATGCAGTTTTCTGCAATCTTGCATACACCATGCTGTATCTCAGCAAGCAGCAAAGGTGCGTGAATTATATTAATGCTTTCTCTATTATATTTTGTGTACGTAAGTACATTACTAATTGTCAGAATTGTTCCTAACAAATGACTCGCGTGTGGGGGCGTATAACTTTACGCCTCTACATTTTCTCGGAGATTTACTACAATTAAGGAGATAAATATATGGTTACTTTCCCTTCTGATTATTTATTCTCTTATCAATGGCATTTGTATAACCCTGGTGGTTTAGATCTTAACGTTGTGAATGTATGGGATGACTATACAGGAAATGGTGTTATTGTTGGTGTTATTGATGATGGATTTGATTATCTCCACTACGACCTGGATGGTAATTATGACACAACAATTGATTATGACTTTAACGATAACAATTTCTCTGCCTACGGCAATTTAAATGATAATCACGGGACATCAGTAGCAGGTATCATTGCTGCCGAAAATAATGGGCTTGGTAGTGTTGGAGTCGCCTATAATGCCACAGTTACAGGCTTTCGGGCTATTTCTAGTACTTCAATTGATGGAATAATTGGTGGGGTTACTAATGCTTTGTGGAACTCAGTTAACGTTGATGTTGTTAATAATAGTTGGGGATTTGGAGGGCTGGATTCTCCTTATAACCGCTTTTATGATAATTTCAACGATTATTCGTTCCTCTCAGCAAAGCAAGCTATTGTAAATGCTGTTGCTAATGGACGTAATGGATTGGGAACAGCGATCGTATTTTCAGCTGGTAACGATCGCCAAAGCGGAAATAATACTAACTATCACAATTTTCAGAACTCCCGCCACGTTATTACCGTAGCAGCCCTCAATTCTGATGGTTCGGCATCTACATACAGTACTCCAGGCGCTTCTATTCTTGTTTCCGCCTTTGGTAGCGGTATACCTGGCAGCATTATAACCACCGACCGCATCGGATATGACGGCTCTGATTACGGCGATTATAACTACAGTTTTAACGGCACTTCAGCCGCCGCCCCAATGGTTTCTGGGGTAATTGCTTTAATGTTGGAAGCAAATCCCAATTTAGGTTATCGAGATATCCAAGAAATTCTCACCTATTCTGCTCGTCAAAACGATCCTTATGCATGGGGAGGAGATTATATTTGGCAATACAACGGTGCTAAAAATTGGAATGGTGGAGGCTTACATGTTAGCCAAGACTATGGATTTGGCTTGATAGATGCTCATGCTGCTGTGCGTTTAGCTGAAACTTGGCATCAGCAAAGTCGATTAGATAACGAGCAGAGTCTTTCTTTGAGTTCCGGTAATTTAGGCTGGTTTATCCCAGACAATGATAACGCAGGTATCAGCCATACTTTTACTGTCGGCGCAGATTTAGATATTGACACTGTTGAGGTAGAACTCGATCTGACTCATCCCTATCGTGGTGATTTAATTGTTTATCTAACTTCTCCCAATGGAACCGAAAGCGTTCTCGTTCACCAACCTGGGAATAAGGAAGATGATGGAGATAATATCGTCTTTAAGTTTTCTAGCACGCAACACTGGGGAGAAAATAGTGGCGGGAACTGGACACTTACAATTAAAGATTTAGGCCCTACAGATATTGGTATCTTTAATAGTTGGAAATTAAATATATATGGCGATGCAGATACTGTTAATGATACTTATTTCTACACCAATGAGTATGGCATTTATGGCGCCACAACTCTAACTGATACTTCCGGTATCGATACAATTAACGCTGCGGCCATTACTTCCAATTCCTACCTCGATCTGACTCCAGGTTCTGTGAGTACTTTAGACGGAACTTTCCTAACTATTAGTGGCGAAACCATCATTGAAAATGCCTTGGGTGGCGATGGCGATGACATCATTATTGGTAATAGTGCTGCTAACTTTTTGTATGGTGGCAGAGGTAATGACATTCTAGTTGGCGGAGTTGGCAACGATACGCTAACTGGTGGAACGGGATATGATTTATTTAGTTTCTATTCTCCCACTGAAGAAATTGACGCAATTACAGATTTTAACGCCTTTGATGATACAATTTGCATCTATGCGCCTGGTTTTGGCGGTGGGCTAATTGCTGGTGGTGCCATCGCTGTTAATCAATTCGCTTTAGGTACGGCAGCTACAACAAATGATACTAGATTTATCTTAAATCAAGATAACGGTTCTTTATTCTTCGATGCAGATGGAACAGGAGCGATCGCTCAAACCCAAATTGCTACTCTCAATACTGGGCTTTCTTTAACTAATGCTAATATTTACGTTTTTAGTTAGTTGACTGCAAAATCAACTTTGTCGTCAGTATGCGATCGACAGGTTTGAAACTGAATCAGAGGATAGTACTAAAATACTATCCTCTATTATTGTATTAACATGATAATGCGATCGACTCAACAAATTTTAATATTAAGTCAGTAGGTACGTAAAAAACATACTATGTCAATCTCAGTCAATACGGACTGAAGTTAACATAGTGTTTTTGGAAGAATGACTCAACAAAGAACTAGGTGAAATTTAACTCAAATAGTTATGGTTAAATTTTCGTTACATACTTATAAATTTTCCCGCCAACTTACTTAAAAATTTTAATTTGTGATAACGAAAACAAAAATTTTGTATACCAGGTTACTTTTTTATAGTAACCTATGGCACTAATATCACAATTTAATGATTAAATTGTCAGCTTTTTATGAATTGGCTGATTTATCAAGAGGAAAATTTATAAACAGATGAGAAGGGAATTTAACCGACGCAGATTTTTAATCTACGGCTCTGCAACTTTTACAACCAGCATTTTTCTGAAAGCTTGCGCCAACAATACCCCAATTGCGACAGAAAACCCAGCTGCGCCTGCTGCTTCTCCAGCGGCGGCTACTACTGGTGAGACTATCAAAGTAGGTATATTGCATTCTCTCAGCGGCACAATGGCTATTAGTGAAAAAAGCGTTGTTGATGCTGAAAAATTAGCAATCAAAGAAATTAACGCTGCTGGCGGTGTTTTAGGCAAACAAATTGAAGCTATTACTGAAGATGGTGCTTCTAACTGGGATACATTTAGAGAAAAGGCAACCAAGTTAATCGACCAAGATAAAGTCGCTGTAGTTTTTGGTTGTTGGACTTCTGCTAGCCGCAAGAATGTCAAGCCAGTATTTGAGAGCAAAAATCACATGCTCTGGTATCCGGTACAATACGAAGGTCAAGAGTGTTCTAAAAATATTTTTTATACTGGCGCGGCGCCAAATCAACAAATTGAACCATCAGTAGATTGGCTGTTGAAAAATAAGGGTAAAGAATTCTTTTTAGTTGGTTCTGATTACGTTTTTCCTCGCACAGCTAACACAATTGTTAAAGCGCAAATAGAAGCTTTAGGTGGTAAAATAGTCGGCGAAGATTACTTACCTCTGGCTAACACAGAAGTTACACCAATTATCACTAAAATAAAACAAAATTTACCCAACGGTGGCGTGATTTATAACACTTTAAATGGTGATAGTAACGTTGCTTTCTTCAAACAATTAAAAGGTGCTGGATTAACACCAGATAAATACCCTTCCATGTCTGTAAGTATTGCCGAAGAAGAAGTTAAAGCAATTGGTGTAGAGTATCTTAAAGGTCACTATGCTGCTTGGAATTACTTCCAGACAGTAGACACACCTGCTAACAAAAAGTTTGTTGCTGCATTCAAGAAAGAGTATGGTGAAAATCGGGTTACAAATGACCCAATGGAAGCAGCATATATCGCAGTTTATTTGTGGAAACAAGCAGTAGAAAAAGCTGGGACTACTGATTTAGAGAAAGTGCGTGCTGCCGCAGTCGGTCAAACTCTAGATGCACCTGAAGGTAAAGTGACGATGGATGCCAATCATCACATCTCTAAAGTTGTGCGAATTGGCCAAGTTAGACAAGATGGTTTGTTTGATATTGTCTATGCTACACCTGCGGCAGTTGAACCAGTTCCTTGGAATCAATTTGTGAAAGAAACTAAGGGATTTGCTTGTGATTGGACTGACCCAGCCAAGGGCGGTAAATATAAGAAAATCTAGGGCATGGGGCATTGAGAAGTGTGGGAGGTGTGGGAAGAGAGGGAGGAGAGGGGGGCATAAATTCTCTTTCTCCCACACTTCCCCATCTCCCCACACTCCCCACATACACAACAATCAAAACGGATTAATAAACAAGTGTTAGCAGGTTTCTTAGAAGCTATCTTTAATGGCATTAGTATTGGCGCTGTATTATTAATTGCAGCGTTGGGATTAGCCATTGTATTTGGATTGATGGGTGTCATTAATATGGCACATGGCGAATTGATGATGTTTGGTGCATACACAACATTTGTTGTGCAGAATGGCTGTAAACAATTGGGCGGTATATGGTTTGAAGGTTATATATTTTTGGCTTTGATTATCGCTTTTATTTTCACAGCCTTTGTGGGATTAATTTTAGAAAAAGGTGTAATTCGCTATCTATATGGGCGTCCCCTAGAAACTTTACTGGCAACTTGGGGAGTGAGTTTGATTTTTCAGCAATTTGTTCGCAGTGTAAATTGGGTTTTAATAATTGGCATAGCAATATTTTCTCTGTTGTTTTTTGGCGGTTTATGGATTTTAAATTCTCGCACGAATTTAGAAAGAGTTCGTAACTGGGTTGTCGCTGTCTTATTATTGCTATCGCTGGGGATAACAATCATCGCGGGCAATTTATTAAGCCAAACTTATCAGCTGGCAGTAACTCAACCTTGGTTTGGCGCTCAAAATGTGGATGTAACTGCACCTACTTGGTTACAATCAGGGATGTCTTTGGGTGGGGTGCAATTACCTTTTGCCAGGTTATTTATTATTGCTTTAACAATAATTTGTGTGGCGGGTATTTATGTATTTCTGCAACGTTCTAGCTGGGGTTTAAGAATTAGGTCTGTAACGCAAAACCGCAGTATGAGTGCTTGTTTGGGTATCGCGACTGAAAAAGTTGATGCGGTTACTTTTGCACTCGGTTCGGGTTTAGCTGGTGTGGCTGGATGTGCGATTAGTTTACTCGGTTCTGTAGGGCCGAACACCGGACAAAACTATATTATTGACACTTTTATGGTTGTTGTCGTTGGGGGTGTAGGAAATTTAGCAGGTAGTATTGTCGCAGCTTTGGCAATTGGTACGGCTAATTTTTTAATCGGTTCTGGAACTTTGGCTTTTTTGTTGAGTTCTGTGAAACCTTTGGCAGATTTTTTTACCTTTTTTGCCACGACGAGTATGGCGAAGGTGATGGTATTTGCGCTGATTATTGTGTTTTTACAGTGGAAGCCTGGGGGGATTTTTCCGCAGAAGGGACGTACTATTGATGTTTAAATTTCACGCAGAGGCGCGGAGGCGCAGAGGATGAGGAAGAAAAGAGGGTTATTTATTGAGGTGGGGGTGGTGGTGACGATCGCACTTTTCCTAATTGCGATCGTACCATTGCTACTTTCAGAATTTCGCCTGAATTTGTTGGGCAGGTTTTTATCGCTGGCGATCGTAGCTTTGGGTATTGATTTGATTTGGGGTTATACTGGTTTACTGAGTTTGGGACATGGTATTTTCTTTGGTTTGGGTGGATATGCCATCGCCATGTACCTGAAACTGCAAGTTCCAACTGGTGAATTACCTGATTTCATGGGGCTTTATGGAGTTACGGAACTTCCAGCATTTTGGCAACCTTTTTATTCTTTTCCTTTAACAATAGCTGCTGTGGTATTAATTCCGGGGTTATTAGCAGGATTGTTAGGATATTTAGTATTTAGAAATCGTCTCAAGGGAGTTTATTTTTCTATTTTGACTCAAGCAGGGACGATTGTATTTTTCAACTTTTTTAATGGGCAACAAAAGTTATTTAATGGTACAAATGGGCTGATAGATTTTACAACTTTATTCGGGGCAACGGTGAGCGATGCCAAAACACAATTTGTTTTTTACGCGTTGACGGTGGTGTTTCTTGCCGTTACCTACGGTATTTGTCGCTGGTTGACAAGCGGACGTTTTGGCAGATTATTAATAGCGATTCGAGATGATGAAAGTAGAGTTAGATTTTCTGGCTATGACCCTACAGATTTTAAAGTTTTAGTGTTTGCTGTTTCCGGGGCGATCGCAGGCATCGCAGGAGCATTTTACACCATCCAAAGTGGTTCTGTTTCACCTAGAGTAATGGATATTGCCTTTTCCATTGAAATGGTAATTTGGGTAGCTGTAGGAGGACGCGCTACTTTAATTGGCGCAATTGTTGGTACTTTATTAGTCAATTATGCCCGGACTTTTTTAAGCGAACAATTTGCTGAAATCTGGCTATTTTTCCAAGGCGCACTATTTTTGATAGTCGTCACAGTACTTCCTGACGGTATAGTAGGCTGGTTGCGTAGTCAGAATATTTCTCTTTTCAAACGCCATCAAGAAATTGCTACATATCCTGCTTTAGAAGAAGACGCCGAAGTGCAACATGAACGCCAAAATATTAGAAACTGAAAATGTAACTGTTAGCTTTGATGGTTTTAAAGCTATAAATAAGCTAAATTTTAGCATGGATGTGGGAGAATTACGAGTAGTAATTGGCCCCAATGGTGCGGGAAAGACAACATTTTTAGATGTAATTACCGGGAAAGTAAAACCAACCATTGGGCGAGTTCTATTCAAAGGTAAAAACCTGCGTTCTTTCTCTGAACATCAAATTGCCAGATTAGGAATTGGGCGCAAATTCCAAACACCCAGAGTTTATCTGAATTTAACGCCCCATGAAAATTTAGAAATTACTAACAACCGCAATAAAAATGTCTTTTCTACCTTGTTTGGCAGTTCTAGTCCTACGGAGGAGAATAGTATTAAAGGCTTATTAGAAACCATCGGTTTAACTCCCAAAGCAGATATTCCAGCGGCTTTACTTTCCCACGGCGAAAAGCAACGTTTAGAAATTGGGATGTTAGTAGCACAGTCTCCTGATTTACTACTCGTTGATGAACCTGTTGCTGGTTTAACAGATGAAGAAACCTATAATATTGGCGAATTACTTTTAACTTTAGCTCAAAGTCATTCAATCTTAGTCATTGAACACGATATGGAATTTGTGCGTCAAATTGCTCGGAAAGTAACAGTATTACATGAGGGTTCTGTGCTGTGTGAAGGCAATTTTGAAGAAGTGCAAAATGACTCCCGCGTGATTGAAGTATATTTAGGAAAACAAGAAGAATGAACTGGAAATTAAGGACTGGATCGCAATATTAAGTGCTGTCCTGTCTTCATATCATCCAAGTAAGTAAGCTTATAGGATGAACACGACTCCCTGATCACTCCTCTATATTGGATCTGATATCATGTCCGTCTAATCACTTATTTTAGGAACAATCCAAATATTTACTCGGTCGTTAATACAAAAACGTAAAATTTAAATTATGCCTAATTTTTCTAAAATTATTGCTTTTGCTTTAACAAGCGTAGGTTTTTATAGTGCAAGTATATTAACGTTACTAAAACCTGTTCTTGCTGGGGAGCCAATTCTCGATAAAAACTGCCAATATCATGAGAGAACACAAGAAACGTTTCAGAAAATTCCACCACAAAATCAAGGTACAACATTCCAGGCATCTGCATTTCAAGTTAATAATCAAAAATATGCTCTACAATTGCTAAAATTTCCTAACTCTACAGGTGTTTTGTGCCTCTGGAAACCTAATGCTCGGCGGCTAGAAAGATTAACAGATTTGTCAGTTATTCAAGACAAGGTAATTGAAAAAATTGAAAAAGATGTTTATAAACCAGCAAATTATATAGTTACGGTCAGAGGCGATAAAACTGAAGATATATTAAAAACAATTTATAGATTAAACTTAACTAATCCCAATCAACCAAAGGTGACACCGTTAATCAGAGTTTACAAAAAATAGAAGTGTGTTTTTTTCTGGATATTGAGTTTTAATATTTTGAAAATATTACCTGGAGTTGGTATTATTGAACGACTTTCACTTAGTGGTATAGTACTTATTAGTATTATTGGTTTATAAATGAAGCCTAAGCAAAATTAATTTACAGTCATTTTTATAATGTTAAAAATCTCTAACCTCAACGTTTACTACGGCGAAAGCCACATTCTCCGCAATGTAGATTTAACCGTACCATCCGGACAAATGGTCTGCCTAATTGGACGCAATGGTGTCGGTAAAACAACCCTACTTAAGACCATCATGGGTTTACTCAAACCGCGCATCGGTACAATTAATTTCGCAGAACAATTAATCAACTCCAAATCTCCAGACCAGAGAGCAAAATTAGGAATTGGTTATGTCCCCCAAGGGCGAGAAATTATTCCCCGTTTAACAGTCAAAGAAAATCTACTGCTGGGGTTAGAAGCCAGACGCAAACCAGTTAAAAAAGTAGAAATTCCCGAAGAAATTTTTAGCTTATTTCCGGTGTTAAAAACTATGCTTTCGCGGATGGGCGGAGATTTGAGTGGAGGACAACAGCAACAGTTGGCGATCGCTCGTGCTTTAATGGGAGAACCTCAACTACTCGTCTTAGATGAACCCACCGAAGGTATTCAACCCTCAATCATCCTAGAAATTGAAGCCGCAGTCCGTCGCATCGTCCAAACCACAGGCATTTCTGTGTTATTAGTAGAGCAACATTTACACTTTGTCCGTCAAGCCGATTACTATTACGCCATGCAAAAAGGCGGTATTGTCGCCTCCGGTTCCACCGACGAACTCAGCCAAGATGTGATTCAACGTTTTTTAGCGGTTTAATTTCTGATATTTTTATCTCAGCTTTATGAGAGGCAATTAAATTTGCGGCTTCTTCTAAAAGCTCATGTTGTTCCTTTTGAATTTCCTCTAAACGACTAGAAATTTCTGCCAATCTTAGTTGTTTATTTATTGGCAAATTCTCAGCTAATAAAACTGGTAGATTATCAGTTGTTTTAGTAATTTTCATTTTTTGCACAACAAAACTACCAACTTTAGTTAAAGAAAAAAAGCTAGCTTTAACTAAAGCTAGAACGAACTTTACTGGAAATTGGAGTATTGACCAACTAGCTGTTTCAATGAGACTGACAATTGTTTTGATAATACTCCAAAGTAAAGCCAGCACAAAAATTAGAATTACAACACTAATAATCGGATGGTTAGCTCCCCAACTGACTATTTGAATTAACCGAAAAATTACAGGGTGTTGTATCAGCCAATCATTAAAAGAAGAATTAATTGCTGTTTCAATCGCCCCTGATGTAGTACTTTTCAACTGTTCAGCCGTTTGCCAAGTTTGTTCTAAACTTGTCGTAACTGTATCAATTGCTGTATTAGTGCTTGTAGTCACTTGTGCTTTTAAAGACTCGCCAACTTGTTGTACTGAGTTAGTCAAAGAGTTAACGTTTTGGTTAACGAGATCTTTCGCTGTTTGTAAGCGCTGTAAAACTTGTTCAGGCAAATTTATCTGTATAGGAAGTACCATAAAACATTTCCTATCAAGTTCTGCTAATCACTTATCATTATCCTCTCGCCTTTGCTTAATATCAGGTTCGGTTGAACACTTATGATTAGGGCTGACCCAAAGACATGGGGACACGAGAATTTTGAATTACAAGTAATTAGGCAAACTTAATATAACAACTAATATGCATAATAGGCATATTTTCGCCTTGTCTCCTTGTCCCCTTAAGCAGACATGATAAGCTAATCGTCATTCAAATTAGACATCTCCGAAAAAGAATGTAGAGACGTAGCACTGCTACGTCTCTACAAGGGCTGTGGTTAACGCATATTTAATTTCTGTAGATGTCTATTGCATCTCCGTGTCCCCGCGTCTTTTTGGCGAGTAGAGTTATGCAATTTAAAAGCGCATCAGCTTATCACCGACGTTTAAATCGAACTCGCAACCCATCTTTAGGCCGATTAGGAATTCCCATTGTATCTAAACTTTGATTGGGTAAGATTTCCCAATCATAGCTCCGTAGAAGATGGGCAGCGATAATCTTCATTTCCATTTTGGCAAAAGCTATACCAATACAAATACGCGGGCCACCACCAAAACCAACCAAACTAAAGGGATACTGTTTGTGTTCTTGACGCTGGGGGCTGAAGCGGTCTGGGTCAAAACGCTCTGGCTGAGAGTAAATTTCTGGCAGGCGATGAGTCAGTGCAATGGAATAATATAGTTGCCAACCAGCAGGAACATAAAAGCCTTTAAATTCAAATTCTTTCACAACACCACGAAATCCCGCACCAACTGACGGACGTAGCCTTTCAACTTCCCATAAAACTTGGTCTAAATAAGGCATTTGCCCCAGTTGTTCTAAAGTTAAAGAATTAACATCAGCAAATTTTAGTTGTTCTTCCCTAGCACGTTGCAGTACCTCTGGATGACGGGCTAATTCTAAACACAACCAAGTCAACATTGTAGTTGTAGTGTCATGTCCAGCAAAAAGTAGTAGTACCGCTTGGGCAATGAGTTCTTGTTCGCTCAGAGTGTTACCATCTTCATCTTGCGCTTGCACTAGCAAACTCAGAGCATCTTTAGTTGGATTTTGCCGCCGTTCTCTGACGACCTTAGTTACATGCTCTAAAATTTGATTACGAGCTGCTAATGCTTTACTAAATTTAGTAAATGGTAAAGGCAATGGATTAATAGCAAATAATCCATTTGATAGGGTTGTAAATAAATTACTCAGGTGCATACCTTCGGTGCCAGGAGGCGTACCCAACAATAATTGGCTAGCAATATCAAACGTCAGTTGTTTAAACTCCCCAAACCAGGTAAGTTCCTGCTGCTTTTCCCACTTTTGCAGATAACTACGTGTGATATCTTCCATAGTGGCAACATAATTCACCAATGCTGGGCCGTGCAAAGCTGGCATCATCAAACGGCGATTTTGACGATGTTCCTTTCCATCTTGCAAAAAAAGTGATTCACCCAGCAAGATCTTGAAATTAGCAGGCCATCCCTCGCGCCAAGAAAAATTCTCCATATGGCTTGACAAAACAAACTCCAATGCCTCTGGGCCTACCATCACCACAGTTGGCCTGCCAAGAAGATAAGTTTTGAAGATAGGCCCATACTGGTAATAGCGCTTTTTGCTAAAATCGCGGTCAAAAAAAAAGGAAAGTGTTTCACCTAATACAGGTAAACCAAAGCTTCCAGGAGGAATTTGATTATTTTTCATGCCTTAAGTTATTACAAAAGTTATGCTTCTTCGGCTAATTTAATGGAGAATTAATAGTAAAGTACTATTTTAATAAATTGTATCAGCGAAAATTGCTAACATTACGAAAGCCATAGCCAAGCCTTTTAATTAACTTCAGTTTATTATTAATTCCTTCTACAGTACGACTCGTAGTTCTGCCGTCAAAATAACCAACTATTTCACCAAAGCATCTAAATAATTTCACAGGAACGACATTTACCGTTTTAGAATTTCAAAATACTAATAAATTCACCGAATATTTATTTAAACCTGACTTTTCAGGATATCTCAAAGCTCAAATCATGGCAAGCCATCCATGAAATTTTATTAACAGTCTCTTCTTTTTTACTTAACTGTCTTATCTGTCCTTGCATAATTGCTTTAATGCTGAGAACATATCCACATTGGTACGCCAACTCATAAATTTACAAAAAAAGTAACCATGAAAAAATTACTGTTGTGTTGTTGTGCAATGATTTTAGCAATGTGGGTTGCCATCAGCCCCGCACTCGCAGCGGATGGCGGCAACATATGTCAAGAGGAGGGATTTTTCCCCAATCCTGAGGAATGTACCAAATTCATCCGCTGCGTCCCAGATGATAAAGGGTCATTCGTACAATACAACTTTGACTGTGGGCCAGGCACTGTTTACGATACAGATTCACCACCTGGAACCTGTAACCGTCCTTCGGCGCTTAGTCCTAGTAATAAATGCTATAAAGAGGAGATGAGCCTCCAACAGAAAAAAGCTGAATCCTTGTTTGCCCTGTCTTTCACTGAATGGTATTAAATACTGTTTTCAATTTGCTAGCGTTGTGTTGAAGTTGCTGCTAATAGTTTCGCAATAAAATTATTTGGCAGGATGACAAGTATTTTGTAAAAACATTTCCCAGTAATTGGGGATTAGGGAAGAATTTAATCCCTAGTCCCCACTCCCTAGTTTAAAACAAATCTAAATCCGTCACAGCACCGACACTACTAGAAGATACTAACTTGGCATATTTCGCCAACACGCCTTTAGTGTAACGTGGTGCAGGAGGTTGCCAATTAGCACGACGGCGAGCTAATTCTTCATCAGAGATGTTTAACTGTAATAAACGAGCTGGTGCATCAATGGTAATGGTATCGCCTTCTTCTACAAGAGCGATCGCTCCTCCAACAGCTGCTTCTGGTGCAACGTGACCAACCACCATCCCATAAGTACCACCAGAAAACCGCCCGTCAGTAATTAATCCCACAGCATCCCCCAAGCCAGCACCAATAATTGCGGAGGTGGGAGCTAACATTTCTCGCATTCCAGGGCCGCCTTTAGGCCCTTCGTAACGGATAACTAAAATATCCCCTGGTTGAATCTTACCCGCCAAAATTGCATCTAAGGAAGCTTCTTCCGATTCAAATACCCGTGCAGGCCCAGTGATTACTGGCTTTTTCACCCCGGTAATTTTAGCGACAGCACCTTCCGTTGCCAGATTGCCTCTAAGAATAGCCAAATGCCCTTGGGCATACATCGGGTTATTCCAAGGACGAATTACATCTTGGTTGGCAGACGGTTCTTCTGGGATATCTGCTAATATCTCTGCAATAGTTTGTCCAGAGATCGTAATGCAATCCCCATGCAGTAAATCATGCACAAGTAGCATTTTCATCACTTGGGGAATGCCTCCAGCTTTGTGCAAGTCTGTAGCTACATATTTACCACTTGGTTTTAAATCGCACAAAACGGGGACGCGACCGCGAATAGTTTCAAAATCGTCTATAGTTAACTCTACCTCTGCGGCACGAGCGATCGCCAAGAAATGCAACACTGCATTTGTGGAACCACCCACCGCCATAATTACAGAAATAGCGTTCTCTATAGATTTGCGAGTGATAATTTGTCGGGGTAAGATTTGTTTCTTGATGGCTTCGACTAAAACAAATGCCGATTTTTCTGTACTGTCAGCTTTTTCGGCATCTTCGGCTGCCATTGTGGAGGAATAGGGCAAACTCATACCCAGCGCCTCGAAAGCAGAAGACATGGTATTAGCTGTATACATCCCACCACAGGAACCAGCACCAGGACAAGCCCGACTTTCAACTTCTAATAATTCCTTTTCGTCAATTTTCCCAGCACTGTATTGACCAACAGCTTCAAAAGAACTAACAACCGTTAAATCGCGTCCATTGTAGTGACCGGGTTTGATGGTGCCACCGTAAACAAAGATAGCCGGAATATTCATCCGCGCCATTGCCAGCATTGCCCCTGGCATATTTTTATCACAACCACCAATCGCCAGTACACCATCCATACTTTGTCCAGTGCAGGCGGTTTCAATGGAATCAGCAATAACTTCCCGCGACACTAGGGAATATT
Organism: Nostoc sp. DedQUE12a; assembly: GCA_034530795.1. Lineage (GTDB taxonomy): Bacteria > Cyanobacteriota > Cyanobacteriia > Cyanobacteriales > Nostocaceae > Nostoc. Next base: position 5,910 of record JAVRCH010000075.1, on the reverse strand, counting down.
TCATCCCTTCAGTTCCCATTGAAATACCATCGCTAATGGTAATCGTCCCGAACAATTGCGGCATCGCCCCAGCAGTTTTAATCCCAACTTCTGCTCGTTGTGCGAGTATATTGATTCCCATATTACAGGGAGTGATTGTACTATAACCATTGGCAATGCCCACAATGGCTTTGTTGAAATCTTCATCTTTAAAACCAACTGCACGCAGCATAGCTCGATTAGGCGATCGCTGCACCCCTTTGGTGACAATTTGGCTTCTCAAGTTCTCCGACATCTTTTTTCCTTTCGTGCCATCATCGCAACTGTCGCGATTGTATTACCTGATTTTCTCATGGTTGGGGGGCGCGATGGAGCTTGAGTAATTCTCAATGTTTCATCAAAAAAGTGCCCACTAGGCAGTGAATGAAGATAAAAAAGGGAGAGGTAAGTTTACCTCTCCTCCCGACTATTCAATTATCTTTACTTAATTAAAGGATAATGTCGCTTCCAGGATTTCCTGCCGCTACAAATAGTGCTGGTGCTCCTACAAGCCGAATTTCAAATTCAGCAGAAGCATCTAAATCGAGGTTACCTTGAAGAATGCCGCCAGCATAACGGAGACTACCGACTCCGAATGCACCACCGAAAGTGAAGGCTTGGTTGCCTGCTAAAACTTGGTTAGCGTCAATGTCAGATAAATCGAGTTGATCGCCTAATCCAACACCATTGCCAACAAAGTCATTGATTGTATCTCGCAACAAACCAGGTAGACTTTCTGAAACTGAGTCGTAATTGAAAACATCGTTACCTGTTCCTCCAGTGAGAACATCAGTTCCATTACCACCAGTGATGCGATCGTTGCCAGCACCACCGTTAATGTTATCGTTGCCACTATCGCCTCTGAGGGTATCGTTGCCAGCACCACCGTTAATATTATCGTTGCCATTACCACCGGATAACTGGTTACTTTGGGTATCGCCAGTAATGCTGTCATTTGCATTTGTACCGATGACATTATCAAAGTTGACCGCAGTAAATGACAATACTCCCAAACCAGGAACGTTGTTAGCAGATAAACTTTGAGTTTGCAAGTTAACGTTAATAAATACCCCAGCCAAAGATGCAGATGCATCTATGGTGTTATTAGCAACAGCCGCACTCGCAACAACTCTCTCGACTCTAAAGAGTTGGTCTTGCCCCAATCCTCCACCTTTTTGAACGGTGCCGACACCTGACAAGGTAATGGTTTGACCTAGTAGACTGTAGTCTGCGGTATCAAAGCCATCTCCACCATTAATATTGTCATTACCAGCACTGCCTTTGAATGTGTCACTGCCAGCACCGCCATTGAGGCTGTCGTTGCCAGCACCGCCATCAATGCTGTCGTTACCATTGCCTCCAATGATGGTGTCGTTGCCACCACCACCATTAATAGTATCGTTACCATCTAAGCCAGAGAGGGTGTTATTAGCACCGTTACCGTTGATGACGTTGTTGCGAGCGTTGCCTGTACCGTTAATTAATCCAAACCCTGTCAAAGTTAGGTTCTCTAAGTTAGCACTTAAGGTGTAGCTGACTGAAGCCTGTACAGTATCTACACCACCCAAAGCATCACCAAAGAATTCGGTAGCGATATCTCCAACGTTGTCTACGATGTAGAGGTCATTGTTGTCACCACCGTCTAAACTGTCAGCACCTGTGCCGCCATTTACGGTGTCGTTACCATTGCCACCAAAGATAGTATCGTTACCATCTAACCCAAAGAGGCTATTATTGCCACTGTTGCCGTTGATAACGTTGTTGCGGAAGTTGCCTGTGCCGTTAATTGCTGATGAGCCTGTTAAAGTTAGGTTTTCCAGGTTAGCACTCAAGGTATAGCTGACTGAAGACTGTACGGTGTCTACACCGCCTAAAGCATCACCAAAGAATTCGGTAGCTACATCTCCAACGTTGTCTACGATGTAGAGGTCATCGTTATCACCACCGTCTAGTCTGTCAGCATCTGTGCCTCCATCGACAGTATCGTTGCCATTCCCACCAAAGATAGTATCGTTACCACCCAACCCAGAGAGGAAATTATTGCCACCGTTGCCGTTGATAACGTTGTTGCGGAAGTTGCCTGAACCGTTAATTGCTGCAAACCCTGTTAAAGTCAGGTTTTCCAGATTATCACTCAAGGTGTAGCCGACTGAAGACTGTACAGTGTCTACACCGCCTAAAGCATCACCAAATACTTCGCTAGCGACATCGAAAATGCTATCTACGATGTAGATGTCATCATTGTCACCACCGTCCATGATGTCAGCACCTATGCCGCCATCTAAAAAGTCGTTGCCCAATCCACCGTTAATAGTATCGTTACCATCCAACCCAAAGAGGCTATTATTGCCACTGTTGCCGTTGATAACGTTGTTGCGGAAGTTGCCTGTACCGTTAATTGCTGCAAACCCTGTTAAAGTTAGGTTTTCCAGGTTAGCACTCAAGGTGTAGCTGACTGAAGACTGTACGGTGTCTACACCGCCCAAAGCATCACCAAAGAATTCAGTAGCTATATCTCCAACGTTGTCTACGATGTAGAGGTCATCGTTGTCACCACCCTCTAAACTGTCAACACCCGCACCTCCATTGAGGGTGTCGTTGCCATTGCCTCCATTGAGGGTATCGTTAGTAGCAGCAAAACCAGTGAGACTGTCGTTACCGTCAAATCCGTTGATGACATCACCGACATCAATACCGAAAAAAGGAAAATCAAATACACCAACGAGATTGTCATTGAAATTAGTACCGTCAATAGTTGCCATAATTAGGTTTATCGTTGAATTTGTCAGGTAAAGAACTATCCCACGACTTCCTGATGGGGAAATGAGGTGGAGAAATCAAAAAACAGTTGAATCAGACATGATTGGAATAAGCGATCGCACTCAAGTTCGATCGTTTGAAAACTACTGCACATATCAACGGTGCTGGCATCAAAAATTTGGCTTGCTGAATCGAAAGCATAAATTGACATTTTCGATATCAGTAAACAACAATTGTTTGAGCCTTGACGAAGGGAGTCATTCTTTGATGGAAACTAAAAAGGACATTACATACAGTTGCTAACCACAGCCCCCATACACTTGAGGACTTGCTAATGATAGAAACCTGTTAAGACAAAGGCTGCATGAATGATTTGCTTCACCGTAGGATGAGGCAAATTTATACTTTCAATCAGCAACGCCTAAAATTATCTTATGAATGATGCTGTATCCTTGTGCCCTCATGTCTTTGCTAGTTGTAAGACTAGTTTTCTAAGAGAACAAGGAGATTCTTTCGTCTCAACTGTGATTGCTTGGGAATGTTTTTACTCTATATCAAAATCAAAAGGTAATAATAGTACCCCTAAGGGTACTTTTTTAGCTATGATACAAAACTAACAAATAGCATAAGGCGGGATCATAAGTCTTATCAAATGGGCTTTTTACGGTTTTTAACTGGTCTTTATACTTAGGTTTTAAAAAAATAGATAACACTTCATTTGCAATAAAAGTTACGCAGCAATACGAAAAATCAAGGGTTTGGACAGGGGGTGTAAGAGTATAGGGGTATATGGGTGTAGGTAACCGAAACCCTTACACTCAGTCTCAACAGAAAACCTTTGTGCGTAAATCTTGGTACAGAAATCTATAGAAGTCAACTGCCACACCCTTGTGGGGACGGGGTTTTACGCACGAGCAATAAAAAGGGAGAGGTAAGTTCACCTCTCCCCCCGACTATTCAATTATCTTTACTTAATTAAAGGATAATGTCGCTTCCAGGATTTCCTGCCGCTACGAACAGCGCTGGCGCTCCTACAAGCCGAACTTCAAATTCAGCAGCAGCATCGAAATCGGTATTACCTTGAAGAATGCCGCCAGCATAACGGAGACTACCGAGTGCGAATGCACCACCGAAAGTGAAGGCTTGGTTGCCTGCTAAAAATGGGTTAGCATCAATGTCAGATAAATCGAATTGATCGCCTAATCCAACACCATTGCCAACAAAGTCATTGATTACATCGCGCAACAGACCAGGTTGACTTTCTGAAACTGAGTCGTAATTGAAAACATCGTTACCTGTTCCTCCAGTGAGAACATCAGTTCCATTACCACCAGTGATGCGATCGTTGCCAGCATCACCGATAATGTTATCGTTGCCATTTTCGCCTCTGAGGGTATCGTTGCCAGCACCGCCTATGATGATATCGTTGCCATTACCACCAACTAATCGGTTAGCTTGGCCGTCGCCAACAATGTTGTCATTTGCATTTGTACCAATGACATTATCAAAGTTGACCGCAGTAAATGACAGTGTTCCCAAAAAAGGAACGTTATTTGCAGTCAAACTTTGGGTTGCCAGGTTAACGGTGATAGATACCCCAGCCAAAGATGCCGATGCATCTATGGTGTTATTAGCAACAGCCGCATTCGCAACAACTCTTTCGACTCTAAAGAGTTGGTCTTGCCCTAATCCCCCACCTTTTTGAACAGTTCCGACACCTGACAAGGTAATGCTTTGATTTAGTTGACTGTAGTCTGCGGTATCAAAGCCATCTCCACCATTAATCCTGTCATTACCTTGACTGGCTATGAATGTGTCACTGCCAGTACCGCCAAGCAGGCTATCGTTACCACTACCGCCATTAATTGTATCGTTACCACTACCGCCATCAATTGTATCGTTGCCACCACCGCCATTAATTGTATCGTTACCGCCATTACCGTTGAGGACGTTATTAGCAGAGGAGCCAATAATTGTCTCACCACCCTGGCTCCCTTCCACGTTTTCAAAGTTACTGATGATTTCAGTATTACCACCACCAGGAATATTAACAGAGGTAACGCCCGTCGCCAAGTTTATGGTGACTACTCCATCGCTGAAGGTGATACCTGAATAATCAATTGTGTCAGTACCACTTCCACCGTTATGATTATCAAAGTTCACAAAGTCATCATCAATGACGCGATCGTTGCCAGCACCTGCGTTGGTTAGGTCACTCCCACTGCCTGGATTAATTGTATCGTTGGTGTTAAAAGCATTGATAGTATCGTTACCGTCAAATCCATTGAAGGTATCAGCAACGCCTGGATCTAGATCGAAACCAAAGAAAGGTAGGAAGTCAGCGCCGTTAGTACCGTTATAAGTTGCCATAATGAGTTCTCCTTAAATTTATAGAGTCAATCAATTTTGGATTTTGCGAAAAGTTTGAGCGGAGGTTTCCGACCATCAAAGCTTTTCAAGACAGATTGCCGATAGCGTAGCGTTAGTGACGTAGGAGCGTCTTTTAGATTTAAAGAGGACATGAACCGAAATAATTTTTAATCTAAAATCTAAAATTGGCACGCTCAAGAAATCACTTGTTCACAAGCAAAAAAGGAAGAAAAATGAATAAACAGTTTCATCAGACCTGATTGAAGCAGATCGTTACCGTTGTTTGAGAAGCACTGCATATATCAACAATGTTGGCATGAAAAACTGTGCCACCAGTCATGTTGTATCCTTATATTTTTATTGGTTATAAAACCAGACTGTGAAGAAAGAAGCAGCTTTTCTCGTCTGCAACTGTGTGCGTTTTTGAGATGTTTTTACTTTATGTCAGAATAACAGGTGATGATAGTACCCCTGAGGGTACTATTTCTATTAGTTAGAGAAATTAGTTAGAGAAAAAGTCAGTAGAAGAAAAGTTTTTCAGTTGATTGGAATGTACACAATCCACCAAATCTATTTGGAATCTGCTTTTCAATCGATTTTTGTGTGTTGAGTGATCGCTACTAAGTAGAACAGGGTAAATAATTAAAGGTTTGTAGTGAGAACTTCAGTTCTCAAAAAAGGACTAAAGTCCTGACTACGAACTGAATTTCGGCAAGTTTACATTACTTCACATAGTTTGGTTTTTTCAAGTCGTTCTACTTA